>CALXOL010000014.1 GCA_944390015.1 uncultured Spirochaetaceae bacterium | reverse complement strand
TCCGGGCAGGCTGCAGTCAATCAGCCGTATGGATGGGGTGCCAGAGGTAAACCGGAGACGGAACCTCTGGGGAAAACGCTCACGTCCAAGCCTTCAGGCTCGTCCTGAAGGTCGTTGACTCAAAGAGAGTTTTTATGATAGTCCCATCCATTGCCCTGCTGTAATATGAATTAGTGCCTGGTACTTTCTTTCGTTTTATAATTTCTTGTATTGTAATACTGATGATGTTAACATCGAATAAAATTTTAACTTGAGGTAGGATCATATGGATGCGTTTAACAGGATTCTTGAGGATGTGGAGAGAATCTTTAAAGAAAAGAGCAGGGTGATTATCGCCATAGACGGTAAGAGCGGAACAGGGAAAAGCCATCTTACAAAGCTGCTTGAATCGTGTGCTCCAGTCAGTACTGTACATATGGATGATTTCTTCCTTCCAAAAGAGAAAAGGACTGAGCAGAGATATCGCACTCCTGGTGGAAATGTGGACTCTGAGCGCTTTCTAAGTGATGTGGTAATCCCATTGAGAAACAGGATGCCTTTTTCTTATAAGCCTTTTGATTGTTCCACAATGTGTCTAAGCGATATGATAGTTGAAGTTGATAAGCCTTTCATCGTTGTAGAAGGAGTATATTCTCTTCTCCCTTCTTTCAGGGATGTCTATGACCTGGCTTATGTGCTTACAGCCCCATATGAGGCAAGAATCGACAGGATAAGGGCAAGAAGCGGGGAGAAGAAGCTCGAGATGTTCACATCGCTCTGGATGCCGTTGGAGGATGAGTATTTCGATGCCTTTGACTTCTCGATGTATCCAGAGCTTGAAAACAGCTAAACGAGGGGACTTCTTCTCTCCATGAGAGTCGTATCCTGCCACTTTCCATAGATGTCCTTTGCAACCTTTCTCCTCTCTCCGATTATTCTGAAGCCAAGTGATTCATGCAGCCTGATTGAGGCTGTATTTGTAGAGAATATGCAGCCGTAAAGGCCCCAGATGCCAAGTCTTTCGCTCTCTAGGATAAGGTGGCTTAGCATCTTTTTGCCTATTCCTTTTCCTCTTGAATCTCTTCTTATGTAAATTGATTCTTCTAGATATCCGTCGTATGCAGGGGTTTCATAGATTCTTGAGACGGCTATCCAGCCCAATACAATGCCGTTCTCTTCATATACGAAGCGAAGGTATGGAAGGTGGCTGTTTGAGAAGTCAGGCCAGCTTGGCGTTTCTTTTTTGAAAGTACTTTTCCCCTCTTTTATCGCCTCATCATAAATGCTCAGGACAGAATCAGAGTCCCTTCTCTCCATTTCTCTTATCATCTTACAAGATACTTCTTATCTCAATCTTCTGCCGTGTTGAGAGCTGTTTGATTTTAGGATTGTTTAACTCGAATGTCATCTTTGAGACCTTCTCAAGAAGTTCCAAACGGTAGAATGCTGATAGCAGGTCCTTTCCTGTTACTATCACACCATAATTCTCAATAAGGACGGCATTCCCCATCTGCAGGTCTTCCACTATGCGGGCAGAGAGAACCGATGATCCCTCGGATGCATAGGAGCACTTCCTGACCTCCCCAAGCTCAGACCATGCCTGCACAAACAGATCCGTTTTTGGTGTGGTGTTTGAGGCTGAGAGGAGCGTTGAATAGTGTGGAATGCCAAAGACTATGACATTCACATCATCCCTTTTCTGGTATATCATGGAGTGCAACTGCCTATTACTGTTGCACTTCGCATATTGGGAGAGCGGCTCTCCCGTTTTGATATCAACTGTCAGCAAATCTTTTGAAGAAATTTCATACGGGTTGAAGTCGTCAGAGGTGATTATGAAATTCTCCCCGCTCCTGACCGAGACGGCTCCCCCCGAAAGTGGGGCTATGAAGCCTCTTGCCGCCAGAAGGGATAGGACTTTCGTTAATCTATTTTCCTGTATAAAATCCAGCATGTGAAAAATATACCATTTATTTATTGAGATGTAAAATAAATAATAGGAATAATGGCAAAAAAGTAAATCGAAAATAAAATAAACATTTTAGCCCATGGTCTAAATTGCATGGTATAATAGATTTATATAAAAGGAGGAAAAAGTGAGAAAACTTTTTATTACGATTATGATTTTGACAGCAGCACTTTTCACATTACCTGCAGTAGCTGATTGTACAAGTTTCTCTTGGACAAATCAGGATGAATCTCTTCATTTCCTCGGACGTACGTATGATTATTTCGGGACTCTCGAAGCCAACCGCATAAGCATCGTTCCTGTTGGGTATGATTATGCTCTCAATCCAGAAGGTAGTGAGACGGCAGAGGTCAAGTACGGGTTTATCGCCCAGTCAATGTTGGGACTTGCATCCCCGATAATCATTGATGGAATGAACGAGAAGGGCGTTATGGCATGTCTGCTTAATTATCCAGGCTATGCCGTTTACAATACGAATGACAAGGAGGGTGCTCTCGATATCCATCCTTCATTCTTCCTCGGCTATATTCTTGGAAACTGTGCATCAGTAGAGGAGGCGGCAGAGGCGATAGAGAACATCAACTTAACCGATGAGCTTATTTTCGGAGAGAAGATGAGTGTTCACTATATCATCTCAGACAGTACCGGAGAGGCGATGATCGTAGAGCCTGATGAGGGTGGAATAAGCGTGCACCGTAACACCATAGGAGTCATGGCTAACGCACCGGGATATGAGTGGCAGAAGACAAATTTGAGAAACTATGTCGCTCTGTCCAACCTCGATACTCCGCCGGTTGAAATCCTTGGTGAGACCTTCTCCGCATTCGGAGTTGGAACGGGTGGTTCCTTCGGTCTTCCAGGTGGCTATTCATCTCCTGCACGCTTTGCACGTATCGCATTCACAAAGCAGTTCGCGCCAAAAGGCACGGATGAGATCGATTCAGTCACGAGGATGTTCCATAATTTCGCAGTCGTAGATATTCCTGAGGGACTTTTAAGAGAGTCCAGTGACAGCGACCATTATGAGCAGAGTCTCTGTATCACGGTAATGTGTTCTGAGAGCGGAAACTATTATTTCTCACCTTACACTGACAGGCGTATAAACTGTGTAAACGTGCATAATGCGTTAAAGAGTGTAAGCGGAACGGATATCAGTTATATTCCTATTCCTGATAAGCAGGACATCAATTACATAATATGAAAAAAAGAGAGGGTCTAAGCCCTCTCCGATATTAGGCAGGGGAGCGATCCCCTGTTTTTTTTAGCACCCTGAAGTTGAGCATGAGCACTTCTTAGGAGGAACAGCGATAATCGTCTCAAGGGCTGGATTCTTCTTGAGATTCTCTTTCAGTCCTCTTGCACGTGCCTTATTTACATAATCAGGGCTTTCAAACGTGTAGTGGAAATTTGTATGTACGTCGTATGTGCCGTTCATCAGTGCGAAGGCGTCCTCTGTCATTACGAGCTCCTCATCGGTTGGGATGACGAAGATCTTAACTTTGGAAGAATCTTTGCTGATGCATGTCTCGGCGTTGCGGCAGTGTGAGAGGTTGTTCTTATCCTCGTCAATCTCGATTCCAAGGCTCTCAAGTCCTTCGCAAGCACCTTTCCTGATATGCTCTCCCATCTCTCCGACTCCGGCTGTGAATACAATCGCGTCAACACGGCCGAGAAGAGCGGCATAGGAGCCGATGTACTTCTTGATTCTCCAGCATTCCATGTCGATGGCAAGCTGGGCCTTCTCATCTCCTTTCTTTGCAGCTTCATGTACGTCACGCCTGTCTGACATTCCGCATAGTCCGACAAGTCCGCTCTTCTTGTTAAGCGCTGTATCAAGCTGCTGGGCATCCATTCCAGTGTTTGTGGAGATATATGATATTATCGCAGGATCGATATCTCCGCTTCTTGTTCCCATTACAAGACCTTCAAGCGGGGTAAGACCCATCGATGTGTCGATACATACTCCATTCTTAACCGCACATGCAGATGCTCCGTTACCGATGTGAAGTATGATGACATTGGTATCCTTATTCTCTTTTCCAAGAAGAACAGCGGCTCTTTTTGCACAGTAGAGATGGCTTGTTCCATGGAAACCGTAACGCCTTACGTTATATTTCTCATACCACTGATATGGAACGGCATACATGAATGCCTCCTTAGGCATTGTCTGATGCCATGCGGTATCCATTACGATTGCCTGAGGAACATTCGGCATGAGTTTCCTTGCTGCCTCGATTCCCATGATGTTGGCTGGCATGTGAAGTGGTCCCAGTGGGATGATGGTCTTCAGCTGCTCTACGACCTCATCTGTTACAAGGGTGGATTTCTTGAACATCTCTCCTCCGTGGAGTACGCGGTGTCCAACGGCCCCGATATCCTCAAGGCTCTTTATACATCCATATTTCTCATCGACAAGCATCTTGAGAATAAGCTCGATAGCTTCTTTGTGTGTAGGGGATGAGAATCTGGCTTCATATGTCTCTTTCCCGATGGATTTCTGCTCGATGGTTGAGTATTCAAGTCCGATTCTCTCAACCACACCAACACAAAGGACATCTTTGTTGTCCCAATCATAAACCTGGTATTTTGCAGATGAAGATCCGCAGTTCAGGGTAAGAATAACCATTGTACGACTCCTTAATCTGGTTTCAATTGACGAAGAAGAATTTTAGCACAATTTCATTAGAAATGATAGACAGAGTTAAGACTTACAGCATTAATAAGTATGAGAAAATTCATACTTGCATCTCTCTTTTTATTTTTCTGTATTTCATTGCATTCAATAAATATTGAAATGGGAGAGGATTTTATACGTCTTGAGAGCCGCTCTTTCAGCTACGACGTAGGAAGAGCTTTGTTTTTTTATAAGGGGAAATACCTCTCCTATGGACGCTTGGACAGCCTTTCTGCATACTCATCCATCCTTAACCCATATAGGAAATACCACATTACCGGGTTGAGTGTGGGCTCTTCAAGTGCAAGAGGGATAAGAGGATTTCTGTTTAGATTTTCTAATCTGGCAATTGCATTCTCCGCACAAGACGTGCTTACAACTGCTTTAAGCTATGATGGAAGGTTCTTTGACCTCTCCTTTGTCTATTACCGTAAGGATGAGGCATTAGAACGCCCCGTGATATATGACTACAGAAGAGGCGGTGAGGGAAATACGTTTTTCGCCATTGTCAGAAGCGGCTATCGCGAATACGTGGATGCAATGGCAATTTTAAGCTACTCACCGACGCTGGGAATAGATGGGTTTTACCGCATCAGGGTTAAATACGGGTCATTATCTCTTACTTTCAAATATGGAAACACGTTCCTCTCCTCATATGACGCTCTATTCGAGGTGGTGGGGAGCCTATCTACAGCTATGCTGAATTTTGAATATTCAATCAGATATGGCGAGGCCTCAGGCTATACGGATTTCTTCCGTCCATACGAGTCTCGCTATCTTCTTACCTTAAAACTCGGAATGATAAGGATAAGTCATTCAATGTTCTTTTCTTTCACGAAGAACGCGGAAAGAGTGAGACGGGATGTGTTTGCATTTAGCTATGACGGGGTATCCCTATCCTTGAGTGATGGAAGTCTTTTCCTGAGTATAAACAGAAGAGATGTAAAGATGGGAATGGGAGAAAGTGGTGCGTTTCTTAAGGTGAGAATAGGGGAGCATGTTGAGATGGGAATCGATGGCGGCAAGCTTACTCTTTTGCTCGATTTCTCATTCTGAGGCTATCGACACACTAAGCCTTAGACGGATTGAGAACATTTGATAGACTCTCTCCGTTGCCATATGAATGAGAGTGCGCACATCATTTTCCGTACAATCCGGGTATGCGAAGAGGCAGTTGCTCTGGAAAGATGAGAACTCACATCTAAGCCCCTTGTCCCCTGTCATTCCTGCCTTTTTAATCAGATCTCCAGCCTTATAATCATCCCCGTCCTTGAACACATTGCCGATGAAGTTCTTGCAAGGTGGAACGAACGTCAGCTCAATGAAACGCTCCTTCCTGATTCTTGCCTCAGCCGTTCTTTTACCCTCTTTGAGTCTAAGTGTCGTAGAAAGAATAATCTCATCCTCATCGATGATGGTCTTGTTGCTGTTAAAGAAATCCAGATAATCCGGTTTTCTGTGGATTCTCCCGTCGAACGTCATGGTATCGGTATAAAAATGATACTCCCCGATACTCTTGCCCTGGCTTGTCGCATTTATCTTTATCGCAGCTGCAATCGTTCCGGGAATTCCTCCGAACTCTTCAAGGCCCATGAGGTTATGCTCTATGGCGGTGTTGATAACGCTATCAAGGCTCTCTCCTGCCATTGCGGTTATAAGTGAACCCTTAATCGTCAGCCCCTTCAGTTTTCTTGTTGAGAGAAGAAGCCCGTTGAGAGCTAAATCTGGAAGAATGGTGTGTGTACCGCTTCCAATGACGGTTATCTTCAAGCTTTTCTCTTTTGCAATCAGTATGGCCTCTCTCAGCTCCCTAACGGTCTCAGGCTCAGTATAATACTTTGCCTTTCCTCTGCTTGAAAAGAAAGTAAGGCCGCTAAGGCTCTTATTCTCCTCAAATCTTATATTCTCTCTCTTAAAACTAAGATTGTCATGCATCTCCTTTCAAGTTAAGGCCCGTATCGTCTCTTGTCAATGAAGTAGAGCTTTTATTTCTTTTAGTATTTTTAACATGATGAGCACTTTTCAGCATTAATATAGCGGAGGATAAGAGAAATGGAAGAGAGGATCATAAGCTTTCACCTTTATATGCCGCAATTGCTTCCGCTCTCTGTGTCAGAGGAGGGCGTAGGCTACGGGAAGAAGGATTCGAGGATGATTCTTGAGGAGCTGAGAGAGAAGAGTTTCATGAGCGACAGCCTCTTCAAGATAGGGATGAGCCACGGCCGTGCCATGGCCGAGCATATCGCACGCACCGTGACGGGATGCCCGGATATCGAGATTGAGAGGGTGCTCACAGAGTACGAGGTCGAGAACATCGGGCACTCAGTAAGGCTTGACGCGCTTGCGATAGGCCCGGATGGCGAGTGTTACGATTTCGAGGTCCAGAACGGGATGGACGATGACCTTGGAAGGCGCATGAGGGTGTACGATGGCTCGGTGAGCATAGCGTTTCTCGAGAAGGGTGAGAGGTACTCCGCGCTTCCGAGTCTGACGTCTATATGGTTCATGGCGAGGGACAGGCATAAGAGGGGCCGGGCGGTGTACGCGTCGCAATGGAAGGATCAGGACGGCAATGTCACCGACAACAGCGTTATAAGGTACGAGGTGAACATGGAGTATGTTGGTAAGGATGAGATAGGGAAAATGATTTATAATATGGGGTGTAAGGAGTATGATAAGATGCTTGATGATCCGATCAAGGAGACGATGGACTGGGTCAAGAACACGAAGGAGGGGCAGATGAAGTTCTCAAGTGACTATGCCAGATGGCGGAATGAAGGACGAGAAGAAGGACGAGAAGAGGGAAGAGAGGAAGTACGCATGGATGCAATAACTTCCATATTGAGAAAAGGCAAGCTGAGCATTGCTGAGATAGCAGATTCCTTCAATCTCCCTATCTCCAGAGTGGAGGAGATTGCACGAAGCATGAAATACTGACGAAAAATTTATCTTCATTCTCTTTTCTTACTGCTTTGATGGTGGACTTTTTCATTCATAATAATTAATTTTCATGATTAGATAGACTCTGCATAAGTCAAAGTGCTAACTTATTATAGATTGCGTTAGGAGAATCTTATGAGAATATATAACACGATGAGCCGCTCCGTTGAGCCTTTTGAGAGCATAGAACCCAATAAGGTCGGAATGTACTGCTGCGGACCGACTGTTTATAATTACGCGCACATTGGAAATCTCAGAACCTATATTTTCGAGGATATTCTTCGAAAGGTACTTGAGAAGGATGGTTATGATGTAAAGCATGTCATGAACATTACCGATGTAGGACATCTTACCGGAGATGGAGATGACGGGGAAGATAAGATGTCTAAAAGTGCGAAGAAAGAAGGTAAAAGCGTCTGGGACATCGCCGCATTCTATACAAAGGCGTTCATGGATGATATCAACAGGCTGAACATCGAGCCTGCAAAGGTAATATGTAAGGCCACCGACCACATTGCCGACATGATTGAGGTTATTAAGGAACTTGAGAGGAGAGGCCATACTTATACCTCAGATGGCAACGTTTATTTCTCAATAGATACAATAGATGATTACGGCAAGCTCGCACGGTTGAATCTTGATGAGCTGAGAGAAGGTGCGAGAATCGAGGTCGATAGCGCAAAAAGGAATCCAAAGGATTTTGTACTCTGGTTCACCAACAGTAAATTCAAGGATCAGGCGATGACCTGGCCTAGCCCTTGGGGCATCGGATATCCGGGATGGCATGTTGAGTGTACTGCGATGAGCATGAAATATCTTGGAAAGCATTTTGATATCCATTGTGGTGGAATAGATGCGATTCCTGTTCATCATACAAATGAGATTGCCCAGAGTGAGGCCGCCACGGGCGAGAAGAACTGGGTACATTACTGGTGCCACGGTGAGTTCCTCATCAACGATAAAGGTAAGATGAGTAAGAGCAGCGGTGAGTTCCTGACACTCTCTACTATTATTTCCCACGGTTATGATCCTCTTGATTACCGTTACTTATGCCTTGGTGCACATTATCGCAGTCAGCTGAAATTCAGCTATGAGGCGCTTGACCATGCAAGAAGCGCACGTCTTTCCCTCATTGATAAGATCAAGGCATTAAAGAGCGGAGCAAAAGCCTCTGACAGCCTTGGAGAAAAAGCATTGGAGTATAAGAGGGAGTACGATGAGGCTCTCGATAACGATCTTCATACTCCGCAGGCGCTTGCCACAATGTGGTCCCTTTTAAAGGATGCGGAAGTTCCAGATGGAGAGAAGCTATCACTCGTTCTTTACATGGATAAGGTGTTCTCACTTAACCTTGATAAAGTCGAGGCTGAAGAGAAAGTCGGCAGTGCTGAGGATCTTGCACTTCTTGAGCAGAGGAGCGAGGCAAAGAAGAATAAGGACTATGCCAGGGCTGATGAGATAAGAAAGATTCTTCTTGAGAGGGGTTATACTGTCAAGGATACTCCAAGTGGAAGTATTCTTGTAAAAAACGTGTAACCTTTCAGGATTGGTGTTGTTAGCATTATGAACATAAAAAGTACCGATCGCGAGGATTTCAAGCTCGTATATGACCAGAACTACGAGCTTCTTGTTCAGGTTGTTGTGCACATCGTATATTCTCTTGATGTCGCAGAAGATCTTACACAGGAGGCTTTTGAGAGATTCTATGTCAGGAATATGAGTTTTCCAAGTGAGGTGGATGCCAGATACTGGCTGTTAAGGGTGGCGAAGAATCTTGCTCTCAATTACGTGCGTCGTAATAAGAGGGAGTCGGATATGATAGATAAGGTGAAGAGCATGCCATCCTTTCAGGCAGTCTCTCCATCCGGTTCTGATGAGCTTCTTAGAAGTGAGCGCGTAGAGAGGGTGCGAAAGGCAATTGAGATGCTTCCAGAGCATCTGCGCCTTGCCCTTCAGCTCAAGGAGTTCAGCGGTTTGGACTATAAGGCGATTGGAAGAGTACTTGGAATTTCAGAGACGAATGTCAAGGTCCGTGTCCATCGGGCTCGAAAGAAGCTTGAGGAGATTCTTGGCAGGGAGGCTAGGGATGTGTATTGATGATCAGATGCTTTCAGCTTATCTTGATGGGGATTTGAAGGAACCATATAACGCTCAGGTAAAAGAGCATTTAAGTTACTGTCAGGCATGCAGGGAGAGGCTGGAGGATTTTAAGAGGCTTTCAGATGATGTGAAGTCGCTTAAACTTGACGAGAGTGAGGTAACTAGGAACAAGGACAGGATATTCTCCCATCTTGAAGAGAAATATTTTACTTCATCTCAGAAGAAGTCATTCTTCCGTCGTAAGGTCGAGATGTCCCTTCCTTCCCTCATTACTGCGGCAGCCGCGGTGGTTTTCATCTTCGTTGGCGGTTTCATGTTCTTCGGTTCAAATGCTTCTCAGACAGAGCAGATTCTTCCATCTTTCTCTGTCCACGCGGATTCCTCGAATGTCCAGTTTGTCTCACAGAGGACCAAGGGACTGGATCAGTACAGCCTTGAGGAGATTCTTGCCTACCTCGATTCAAAGGGATATGACGTGGATATCTCCATAAAGGCGCTCGATGTTAACCGCTAAGAGCTTATTGCTTGCTTATTAAGTTATTATTTTGTATCTTTTGCTGTATGGAAAATAATGATTATCTTTCCCGCACTTTGAACAGGATCATAAGGATAGATACTGTCCTCGATCATAGGATTGGCGAGATATATAATAACGAATCTTTGATAATGACTAATGAGAGCATTAAGGCAAATTGCTCGGTAAGGCTCTATCAGACAAGGAATTATGATAGCGGAATCTCTTCTTTGATGTTCCAGGATTCTGATGGGGCGTTCTATCCGCTGGAGCTCCGTCTTACAGAGACTTACAGCGAGATGGATTATGAAATGATGGACAGTAGGGCCTCCAATGCAATCAGGAATTTCCTGAAAAGCGATGCGAATGCACCCGCACTGGTAAAGAACGAGGTCGTAAGCATAGTACGTAATGCGACAAAAGAAAGCAACGTGCTTTTCAGAAACAGCACCACAGGTGGTTATGAGCGCATCGCATACAAATATAAGAGGATAATGAATGCCCATTCAACATATTCTCTTCTCCCGATTATCGCCAGACTGGATCTCTATAGCTCATTAGTCTCTCTCGATAGCCGCTTTGCCGGGATAAACATAGAGGAGGCAATGCTTATAAGAAGAGAGGAGCATGAGGCGGCTTTGGAGGAGGAGAATCATGAGAGGATGACCCTTTTTCTCACTGAGTGTGTCCTTGACGGGATAACCAGGGCCGCTGACCAGCTCTTTGAGATGAAACATTTAAGCGAATATGCCGTCATATTCCTCTCGATGAAGATGGAGAAGGGAAGGGCATACACATTTGAAGAGCTGGCACTTCTGTTTTCTCTGGATAAGGATATGATAAAAAACCTCTTCGTCATCCCAGCCCTTTCAAGTGATCGCATCTCAATCGGTAGTGGCAGCGATGGTGATACTGTCACCCTTATAGGCTGAGGCTGTTCTCTTTTTTCCTTTACTCTGCTATTATTTTCGAGTCAGACGGAGGAAACATGAAAGCAGTTGAATTAGCAAAATCATATAACCCGAAAGACTTTGAAGAGCGGATATACGCTTCATGGAAGGAAAAGGGTGAGTTTAAACCGAGAGAAGGGAAGGGTGAGCATTTCTCAATCGTGATGCCGCCACCAAACGTAACCGGAATCCTTCACATGGGGCACGCCTTAAACAACAGCCTGCAGGATATAATCATAAGATATCACAGGATGACGGGTCGTCCGACCCTCTGGGTACCTGGAACGGATCATGCCGGAATAGCTACGCAGAACGTGGTTGAGCGTCAGCTTAAGAAGGAAGGACTCAGAAGACAGGATTTAGGAAGGGAGAAGTTCCTTGAACGTACCTGGCAGGTTAAAGAGAAGCACCATGACATAATTAAGAGCCAGCTTGAGAAGATGGGCTGCTCATGCGATTGGGATCATGAGCGCTTTACGATGGATGAAGGACTTAGCCGTGCGGTTAGGGAGGCCTTCGTTTCATTATACGAGAGGGGACTCATCTATAAGGGTAAGTACCTTGTAAACTACTGTCCAAAGTGTGGAACGGCACTCTCTGATGACGAGGTTGAGCATGAGGCGGAACCGGGCAAGCTTTATCATGTTCGCTATCCATATAGTGATGGATCTGGATACATCATCGTTGCCACGACACGCCCAGAGACGATGTTCGGAGATTCCGCAGTCGCTGTACACCCGGAGGATGAGCGTTATAAGGATATCGTGGGAAAGAGCCTTGATCTGCCTCTTACTAACAGGAAGATAAAGATAATCGCAGATGCATTCGTCTCCCGTGAGTTCGGTACCGGTATGGTGAAGATTACGCCGGCTCATGATCCTAATGACTTCGAATGCGGAAAGCGTAACAATCTTGAGGCGATAAACATCCTCAATCCCGATGGTACTCTTAACGACAATTGTCCTGAAAAATACAGAAACCTCCAGGCCGTGGAAGCTCGTCCTCTTGTCGTCTCTGACCTTGAGAAGGGTGGTTATATAGAGAAAATCGAGTCGCATGACCATGAGGTAGGGCACTGCTATCGCTGTCATACGATTGTCGAGCCATATCTCTCAGATCAGTGGTTCGTAAGGATGAGAAGCCTTGCCGATAAGGCAATGGATGCACTTAAGAAAAGCGATATCGTATTCTATCCCAGGAGATGGGAGAACACGTATTCCCGCTGGCTTGAGAGCATTCGTGATTGGTGCATCTCCCGACAGCTCTGGTGGGGACATAGGATTCCAGTCTGGTACTGTCAGGATTGCGGAGCCGAGATTGTTTCAAGGGAGGATGTGACTGAGTGTCCTAAATGCCATAGTCATAACTTGAAACAGGATAACGATGTTCTGGACACATGGTTCTCCTCATGGCTCTGGCCGTTCTCTACTCTAGGCTGGCCTGATGATACCGAGGATTTGAAGAAGTTCTTCCCTACAAGCTGTCTTGTGAGTGCGTATGACATCATATTCTTCTGGATTTCCAGGATGATTATGAGCAGTGAGGAGTTCCTCAAGGTCGCCCCATTCAAGGATATCGTAATAACCGGCCTCGTACGCGATAAGCAGGGGCGGAAGATGAGTAAGAGCCTTGGAAACGGAGTAGACCCGATTGAGATCATCGACATGTATGGTGCAGATGCGATGAAGTTCACACTCTGTTATATGGCTGCCCAGGGGCAGGATGTTCTCATCGATAATGACTCCTTCAAGATGGGCTCACGTTTTGCAAATAAGATCTGGAATGCTACCAGGTTCCTTCTGATGAATCTTGAGGGAAGAGAGCTTGTCGAATTCGATATTGCAAGCCTTACTACCATGGACAAGTGGATTTACAGTCAGCTGAACAGTGCTGCCGGTGAGATAAAGAAGGCGATGGAGAGCTATAGGTTCAATGATGCCGCATCAGCAATCTATTCATTCTTCTGGAATGATCTCTGTGACTGGTATATAGAAGCTTCAAAGCAGAAGCTCCTGCATGGTTCTGATTGCGAGAAGAATCTTCAGATCTCAATTCTTATGGATATCCTTGAGAAGAGCATGCGTCTGATGCATCCTTTCCTCTCATTCATTACCGAGGAGATTTATCAGAAGCTTCCTAACCATGAAGGGGATGTAATAGTCCAGAGCTATCCTGAGTTTGACGAGGCTCTTACCTTTGATGCTGATGTTAGACAGGTAGAGGCTCTTAAAGACATCGTCAAGAGCGTAAGAAGCCAGAGAAGCAATCTTCAGATTCCACCAGAGAAGAAGCTGAAAGTAGTACTTAGGGCGAAAGAAGGCTTTGATGCTCTTCCTCTCATCAAGAGCGAGATTACTTTCGTCTCCTCCATCGTTGGAGCATCGGATTTCATCATTGATGAGGATGCATCTGAGAATACAAGTGGAAGTGTTCCTACATCCGGTGCCGGTTATGAGTGCTTCCTGTTCGTAAAGGATGCAATCGATGTTGATGCGGAGCTTAAGAAACTTGCGCTTGAGATAGAGAAGGCTGAAAAGCTTCTTGAATCTGCTGAGAAGAAACTCTCAAATCCTCAGTTCGTGAATAATGCGAAAGCAGAGGCTGTCGAGAAAGAGAGGAAGAAGAAAGCCGAAGCAGAGGAGATAATAGAGAAGAGCAAGGCTCATATCGAGCTGCTCAAAAGCATCTGAGAAAAGAAGAGGCCACTTCGCGTGGCCTTTCTTTATGCTTCTTCATCTGGAGTATCTGCGTCCCTGAGTTCCTTCCTTCTCTCCTTAGCGAGTTTTGAAAGTTCCATCAGAGCTTTTCTTGCACGTACCTTGGAGGCTTTAACGCCTTTCTCCTCGTAACGTGCGTTTTCCTTTAAATAGGACTCCCAATTCTGAATTAGTTGTTCGTGAACTGTCATACACCACCATCCTTGTAATTTTATCTTAGTTTAAGGTGGTAAAATAATTATTGCAAGAAAAATATTTAAATCTCGTAACTGAATGCAAATGTGATGAAGAAATCGTTTTCATTCCGATTCTTCTCATTATTATAATTCAGGAAAAACGAGTCATAGATTTCTACTGCGAATTTCATGGATTCATTGAAATAATACTCACCTCCTGCCGATATCTTGAATTGATGGGCAAGTGGACGAACGGTATCACCATGCATGTATACCGTCATAAGGTTGTTCCGCCCGAAAAGACGGTATTCAAAGCCCAGTTCAGCTTTATAGCCGTATGGTACGCGGTAGGAAATATTCATCAGTGCAATACCCTGGTCTCCCCCGTTCGGATATCCGATTGTATAAAGATCGTATATGCCTGCACCAGATCTTTGGTTTCTGATTGCCACTACGAAATCGAGAGGAAATGAAGTCTCGCTTTTTCCATCTCTAAGATAGAAATATGGACTCATGTATGTTATCTCGGCATTTGCTTCTATTATACCTTTTCCAACAAAATGGGATGTCCTCACCCCGAGTTGCAAGGCTACGGCATTAGGTCTTTGTTCGCTTCCATCTTCACCTTCGAAAGGTATATTAAAGTCATCAATTGCCAGTGCTAGGTGAAGATTAACACCTCTTGCCAGGAATGTGTCAAATTCAAATTGGAGCATTGAATTTGAATTTCCCGCGATATAAAGGTTGTGGAAAAACATCATTGGATTAAGAATCTGCAGATCCAATACGCCCCTATCACTCTGATACATTATTGCCTCTGTTACCGCAAATCGTGTTTTCCTATTCGAGCTAACCACGTCAAAACGGTGAGACATGAACATTTTAAGTCCTGTGAACGCATCATCGTTTTGATCGAATATCAGATCTGAGATATATTCACTTCCATCCAAGGACGTGGAAATAATACCCTCATCATCTGCCTTGATATACTGCGAGGGATGAGGGAAAAATGAAACAAAGAAATTGTATTTGAAGTTTTGAATGAACAAGGATGCAGATAATGCATTATGATAGGGTAGGCTTCCATCGATAAGGAAATTGCCACTCTCTCCCGCTCCGAATTCGAATCTCTCCCTTCCCAGGAGCAGGCTGTACCAGTCATCTGCTATGCTGATATTCGCTCTGTAAGGGAAGTTCATACAGAAATCCTGGACATTTTTGCTGTTCATGTTGGTAAAATCTGCAAGAAAAGGATAATTTGTCATGAAATACCTTGAGCCGGAAGGACTGCCAGTATGAATGGTGTTTGTAATTGGAAGACGGAATAGGAGCGATACCCTTTCGTTAAAAGACAGATAGAAATCCATATCGATGAAATGAGGTTTCTCCCTGTCCCAGGTCATGAATTTATCAGAATTATCATAACCATATTCAACATTTTCAGAGCCATCATTAAGAAAATCGACACGGTCTTTAAAATCCGTATTAGTATGGATGTAAAGTTGAGGCTGCAATTTTAAATCAAAATCGAAAGAATAGTTTTCACTATCTATGCCCTCATCATCAATCATATCTTTAAGAACTAAGAAAACCTTCTTCTCTACTGCCGACAAGCTTTCCTCTTCAATTTGATTTAAGTATTTTTCAGCTTCATATATCGTATAAGGTCTTGTTTTATCAGACTGCTTACCTAAGGCATTCATCAGAGAATCGAAATCCTGATAGAAATCAGAATCAAGGGGAATAACGCTGCTGCTGTTTCCAAATGCAGAAGCATATACGCCTGATAATGCAAATAGAATAATAGAGAGAAAAACAAAACAAATCTTAATTCTTTTTAAATCAAATTTCATATTATACCTGTTGGGCTATATAGCAGAAAAACATTAAATTTTTATTTACTTGAGAGCAATCTTCCCTTCCACTCAAACTGTTTTCCCGCAAGTCCCATATATAAGCTATGAAGATACATGAGCGTCGTTTGAAATAATGTTAGTGGACAAGCAAGTGATATCCTTTTCCTCCAGTTTGTCGCTCTACACCCGATATACCATGCGAGATAGAAAAGTAGCCAGCCTGAAAATAAAAGCGCCAGCTGCCATGAGCCTCCCATTGTAAAAAGGAATATGAGCGCTATAAGTGGGCAAAGCGATAAATGAAGTAATGTTATTGCGACCAGTAAAAGAGGGAAGAATGTTACTATGTTTGGGGGAAGAACACCAGCAATGGAACGCTCTATTCCCTTGAATGCGGCATGTGCGGAGCCATACATATAGCAGCTGACATAATCCGATATGGAGATGAAAGCATATTTTTTCTTTTTCCTTACAAACTGTCTTACTATACCGACATCATCGCAGATATTCCCTTTTATACTCTCATAGCCCCCTGATTCCTTATATGCATTACTGCGCATCATTATGAATTGTCCTATTGCAAAACATGCGGATGGTACGGGAAATCTATATACGAGGAAATGGGGAATAAAGATTGATGTAAGCATCATCGCTGAAATATTCACAGTTCCCATGAAGGAAGGACAGATTTCTGTTGGAAAACCTGAAATTATATCGAGGTTGTTTTTCTTCATTATGGAGTATGCATGTGCCACACAGCCTTCTGCATGGGCTGTATCGGCATCTGTTGCGAGAATGTACTCTCCTTTTACGTGCGGTAGTACCTGAAGAAGGGCATTTACCTTACCGTTATTATTCAGCTTTTTTTCCGGATCTGTAACATAATGCCTGATTCTCGGATCTTTTCTTGCAAATTCTTCAATGATTTCCTCTGTTTTATCGGTGCTTTGATCGTTAATTACAAGTATCTCTATGTTCTCATATGACTGCTTGATTAAGGATCCAAGTAACCTGCCAAGATTCTCCTCCTCATTTCTGGCTGGAACGACAATCGAAATAAGAGGGCCGTCATTTTGATCCTTAACCGTTCCTAGGCGTTTGAAATGACGTAAATTCAGGATTGTCGTGACTAATGAATAAATACCAAGAACAACCATCATGATAACAAGAATATGCAGATAAATATTCATTCATCACCTCCCTCTTTTATTGTCTTTTCTAATGTCATCGACGGCTATGTCAAAAGAATAAATTTTCTCAGCTTCATCCAAACAGGCATCACTTTCATCCCATTTATCAGATTTTGATAGTGCCATTGCTTTAGCAACCAGGAAAGAATAATAGTCCAGTCTCGATATGCCAGACAATGAGGACTCCATATCATTTATTATTTTTAAGGCCTTTTTTGTCGATCCTCCGGCTATTGGGGGAGTGTATAGGAGTCGGAATGCCTCTTGCAGTGCCGGATAGAACTCATTAGGAAAATCCTTGTATAGGTTTTTAGTGAGTTTGCTGTTCTCCATTCCAAGACCGAGTTTCCCCGTCAGATAATACTCAGCTCCGACAAAATCAGCCTGAGCAACTCTCTTTTCAAGTTCTGATGCGCTATCGGGTATAGCATCATAATATTCTTTTTCCCTATCGAGGTGGATTTGGGCATCTCTTTTATTTCCCATATCTGTATAATATCTCACCATATGATATTCCGCACGGGATTTTTCTACATTGCTTACATCCTTATTGATGTATTTAGCATATGCCTCTTCTGCTTCTGTTTTATCCCCGCCGTTTTTTATGACATCCAAAAGTGCGAGAAAATCCTCATCACTATTCATTACATTAAAAGAATCGGTATATGCAAGTATCGGGAAAATGGGGATGATTAAGCAGATCAAGTAAATTATAATACGCTTCATTGTCTCTCCAATGGTATTGATACAACATAATTGTTAATTAATTATTTTAACATCACTTTCTTTTCTGAGAATATACCCCTCTTTCAAAGGACACTTGGTTTCGATTTCAACGTAATGTCCATGGTCTATTTTCTCAACCTCTTCTTCATGCTCATTGAACATTTTAAATTCCTTGTCGGAGAGTAGGGGGACATCCGGTCCTATGAATTCAAGATCATCTCCTTTTCGAATCTGGTTCTTAACATCAAGCACATACCTGTTGTTTCGTTTTGCCTCTTTTACAGTGCCAAGGAACATGTATGCCCTCTCATAACCGTATTCGGTAGGGCGTGAGACATCATTCTTATCGTCAGCCGCATTTGAAGAGAAGAAGAAACCGGTCGTATACTGCCTGTGCGAGACATCAAAGAGATCCCTCTTGTATTTATCCATATCCTTATCAGAGTCGATTGCCTTTCTATATGCCCTTGTTACGACAGCGACATAATAGACGCTCTTCATCCTGCCTTCAATCTTAAGGCTGTCGATTCCAGCATCCCTGAGCTCGTTGATGTGGTCTATCATGCAGAGGTCCTTTGATGAGAGGATGGCAGTATAATCGTCTCCACCCTCGATTGGCATGTACTGGCCTTTTCTCTCCTCCTCTTCTATGGCATACATCTTGTAGTTCCAACGGCATGTATGTGCGCAGTCTCCCTGATTAGCACTTCGCCCCGTAAGATAGGCCGATAGTATGCACCGTCCAGAGTAGGCCATGCACATCGCACCATGCACGAAGCATTCGAGCTCAATCTCAGGAACCTTGTCCTTTATCCTCTTTATGGTATCAAGACTGGCCTCTCGGCCGAGGATTATCCTTTTAAAGCCCATGCTCTTATATGCTTTTACACTGTTGCTGTTGATGCATGAAGCCTGTGTCGATAGATGGAGGTCGCGATCTGGAAGATATTTCTGGAAAAAGTCTACAAGCCCGATATCAGAGATGATGAAAGCATCAAATGGCCATGATGCGATCTCATTTCTCATCGTATAGAGCTTTTCTATCTGGTCTTCCTTAAAGAGGATGTTCATCGCACAGTAGAGCTTCTTTCCACTCTCGCTCTTGATCTTTCTTACTTCCTCCATCTCGCTATCGCTGAAGTTCCCGGCATTGGCTCTCAGGGAAAAATCCTTTAGACCCATATAGCAGGCATCGGCACCGTAATTTATAGCAGTTCTAAGTTTCTCAATGTTTCCTGCGGGGCTGAGCAGCTCAAGCATCTTTTCTCGCCTCCATCTTTCTTTCCTTCTCAATGTATTCGTTGAGCTTTGCCTCCGCCTCCTCTGGGCTTAAGCGTCTCGTGTTATCTGAAGGGAATGCGATTTTAAGTACTTGCTCAAGGGATTTCACGGGGTGGAAGACCACGTCTCCTTTGACTTCCTTATCAAGCAGTTCAAGATCCCTAAGGTTCTTATCAGGGATTATTATCTCCTTCACATGGTTCCTTCTGGCTGCGAGTATCTTCTCCCTCAGTCCGCCAATGGGCATTACCTTTCCAGTAAGCGTGAGTTCTCCGGTCATTGCAAGATCTTCTTTTATGACCTCTCCTGTTATCATGGACCAAAGGGCGCATGTCATAGTTATACCTGCGCTAGGCCCGTCCTTCGGGGTCGCTCCTTCTGGAATATGAAGGTGTATGCTGTTCTTTTTAAACCATGATGGATCCAGTCCTCTGAGATAGCATTCATGTTTCACGCTTGAGAGTGCGATGTTGCAGGACTCCTTCATGACATCCCCAAGCTGTCCTGTGAGCTTGAAATCCTCATGCCCTGGAACTGCTTCGGCCTCAATTAAGAGGACATCACCCCCGAGACTCGTCCAAGCAAGCCCAATTGCAGTACCCGGAACATCCGCCACCACCTTGCTCTCTAGGTCGAATCTTGGCTGTCCAAGATATTTCTCAAGATCTTTCTTCTCGATGTTGAATGTCCCTTCATCTGCAGTCTTTTCAATCACCTTGAGACTGAGCTTACGAAGCACCTTGTCAAGATCTTTCTCATAGTTTCTGACACCAGCTTCCCTGGAGTACTCCTCCGCAATGGATAAAAGCGCGTCATCGCTCATCTTGATATCATACTTTTCGAGCCCGTTCTTCTTCACAAGGCGTGGAAAGAGGTATTTCTTTGCAATGTTAAGCTTCTCCTGAGGCGTATAGCCCGGTACTTCGATGATCTCCATCCTATCTAGGAGCGGCATTGGAATCGTATCCAGAGTGTTCGCAGTGACTATGAAGAGTATCTTTGAAAGGTCATAGGGCAGGTCAAGATAGAGATCAGTGAACCTGCTGTTCTGCTCGGGATCCAGAACTTCGAGAAGCGCGCTTGCCGGATCGCCTTTGTAGTTCGAGCCTATCTTATCTATCTCATCGATGAGGAAAAGAGGATCGACTTCTTTTGTCTCAAGCATTCCGTGGATGATTTTCCCCGGGAGGGCTCCGATGTACGTCCTCCGGTGCCCTTTTATCTCGGCCTCATCCCTCATTCCTCCGACGCTGAAACGGTAATACTTCCTTCCCAGAGCCTCTGCGATACTCCTTCCGACACTGGTCTTTCCAACCCCAGGAGGGCCGACCAGGCAGATGATGGCACCCTTGGTATCCCCTGCAAGAGATCTGGATGCAAGAAACTCGAGAATCCTATCCTTCACATCCTTCATCCCATAGTGGTCCCTGTCTAGGACTTCCCTGACCCTCTCCACATTGTATTTCGGCTTATGGTTCTTTTTCGGGTAGGGGAGGGATAGGATCGTATCGACATAGGTTCTTCCTATCATGTAGTCAGGGCTGGTCTGTTCGCTCATCATGAGCTTGTTAAGCTCTTTCTCTATCGTCTCATAATACTCCTTCGGTATTATGTTCTTGATCTTCTCATACCTTTCTTGGAGCTCTTTTACGTCACTGTCTTTTGATACCCCCCTGGCATACGTCATTCCAGGTCTCGCCATGTCAGTCTTATCGGAAGTAAGCTGGTCCAGCTCCTGCTGCAGTGCGGCAATCTGCTGTCTTAGCACAGCCTCCTGATTTCTTTTCTTGGCGTTGTCATAAAGCTCATTGCGTATCTGGTTCTGCATTATGATGATGCTCTTCTCATTCTCAAGATATGCAAGAAGCATCTCATACTTTTCCTTGATGCTCTCAGCCTCGAGTATGCGCTCAAGCATCTCCTTAGGTGCTTTTATTGCGGATGAGACGTAGTTTACGAGAGCTTCAGGCTCCCTGATGTTGGCAAGATTCACATCTGTTGCGAAAGCGAAAATCGGGCTTTGCGGGAGAAGCTCTGAGAGTGTCTTCTTAAGCAGTCTCATGTATGGTGCGACGAAGCGGGGATTTATCTCGATATCATGCTTTTCCCTTATTATCGCATCGAGAATCTCTCCGTTCTTTTCAACTCTTTCGATGAAGAAAGAGGAGATGGTGCTGACAAATACATGTAGCGTTCCGTTTGGGAGACGTACGTACCTGTTTACACGGCAGAGCGTTCCCACGCTGTAGATTGCAGGAAGGCCTTCAATCCTGATTCCTCCTTCCTTCTCCGCATTAGTCAAGACAACGCCAAATGGAGTGTTGCTCTTGGCGCTCTGCTCAATCAGATGAATCTCCTCATCCCTTGATATCACTAAAGTCGTTACCCCTCCTGGGAATAACGGACGTTCGTTTACCGTAAGTAGGTTTATTTTAGCTGGATTAATTTCTAACATTAAGTATAAGTTAAAATAATAGGGGAGCTTAGGCAATAAGTAAGGATGAAAATTGTGGCTCAAAATAGAAAAGGCATGCATAGCATGCCCCCTTTCAGTTGACCTTGATGAGCTCGTAACTCCTCGTTCCCAGTCCTATCGACTGGGCATATTCAAGCCCCTGTTTCCACGATGTATCTGGATGGATGTCGTGGAAGTGGTCTCCCGTATGCTCTTTTGCTTCTGCTAGCATGCTCTTGGAGTTCTCCGGCATCGCATTAACAGCATCCGCACACGCCTGATCGAGCGCAACCGGATCAAAGGATGCGAAGAGTCCTACATTAGGAGTAATGGGCGCATCATTCTCAGCATGACAGTCGCAGTTAGGTGAGATATCGATTGCAATAGAGATATGGAAAGCCGGACGGTCCTTGAGGACTGCTTTTGCATATTCCATCATTCTGCAGTTTAGAATCTCATTGCTGTTGCTCACCCCTTCGCTTATCGCATCGACAGGACAGACGCCGATGCAGCGTCCGCAACCGACGCATTTATCTAGGTCGATGTGGCATTTTGCATCTGAGAATGTAGGTGCGCCATGTGCGCAAATCTTCTCGCAGCGATGGCAAGAGATGCACTTATCCTCGTTTACAATGGGTTTGCCCTGGCTGTGCATATCCATCTTTCCCGCCCTGGAGCCGCAACCCATTCCGATGTTCTTCAGCGCACCTCCGAATCCTGTCGCCTCATGCCCCTTGAAATGACTGAGCGAGATGAACACATCCGCATCCATTATGGCCCTTCCTATGTGTGCCATCTTTACGTAGTTTCCATTAACTGGAACATCCACATCATCCGTTCCCTTAAGGCCGTCAGCAATTATGATCTGGCACCCTGTCGAGAGTGGATTGAATCCGTTCAGGTTAGCACTCTCCAGGTGATCGAGAGCATTCTTTCTGCCTCCCACATAAAGGGTGTTGCAATCTGTTAAAAAAGGTTTTCCTCCGAGCGCCTTAATCTCATCTGCGACACACTTAGCCCAGTTCGGACGTAGGAACGCAAGATTCCCCGGTTCTCCGAAATGCATCTTTATCGCAGCATAGTGGTTTTTAAAATCGATAGTCTCAATTCCAGCCTTCTTCATAAGTCTCGTAAGCTTATCCAGCAGTGAATTGTTGAACCCTGTCCTTAAATCAGTGTAATAGACTTTGCTTTTCATATATCTCTCCAAGCAATTCTAAAAATCAAAACAATATAAGTGTCAATAAGTCTAAAAAAGAGTTTCACTCATCATTTTCAAAAAGGAAAGAGGGAACCTCGCTCCCATCTACCTCATGGCCGATGTAATACTCGACATCTTCTTCAGTGATTGAGAATCCATGTTCTTTTGCCAGTGGAATGAGAACGTCCCTCGTTATGAGTTTCCTCTCCCCCTTATAGTCCCTTATCCTCTTATCCAGCTCCTCTCTTACACTATCTTCAGAGTCCACATAGAGAAGGAATGCATCCATTATGTCATCTGCCATCTTAATCTCCTTAATTCATTGTAATACAGGAAAAAAGGAATTTGGGAATTTTCTCAGCTGAAGCTGATTACCCACTCCGTACTATTTTTCAGCATTACTTTTGTGCAGTAAAGCATAGCTGGCCATGCTCTTCTGAGCCTTTGATCCGTAATCGGAATCTCTTCTATGACGCATTCGAGTTTTTCAGGAAATGCTATCGAGAATGAAGAGTAGGAGAGTCTTTCTTCATCTTCTTTTGGCCTCTCCTGGCTGATAAGAGAGAGGCATGCAGGAAGGGATGAGGCGAATATCTCATTTATATGTATGAGCAGGTTCTTTCTATCGAAGTGTATCTTTCTGACATAGCTTTTGAGCTCTTCATTTTCAGGATATGCCTTCCTGAGATCCAGAGTGGCATCCGTTTCATCGAAAAATACATTCTCCGCTCTGTACTCTTTCCCATCTTTCTGCATGAGGCTGCCGAAATTCACAAGATTATGGTATGCGCTCTGCATCGGTTTTAGAGTGTAACGCTCTCTTGAGAACGTGGTCTTCGTATAGGTCTCTACTCCTATGTCTATTAAAAGGGGATCAGAGCCTCTATATAGGATTATTGAGCCTACATCATTATGGTTATGGCTCTCTCCGTTATTGCCCCCTTTTACGGCGAAAGTTATCTCGCCCTCTCTATAGATTGCAAGCTCGCTTGATGGAAATGCCTTGAAGTGTGGTTTTATGCCCTCTCTTCTGCTTTCGGCTTCCTTCTTTATTTCCTGATAGGAGGCGAGGGCCAGAAGTTTGTAATAGAGGTTATAGTCGTTATCCTCCTCCTCAAAGCCGAATTGCATGTAGTCCGTTGCGGCATGATGCATCATAGCATCGTTTCCTATCGCCTTTGCAAACAGATACTCCCTTGCCCCGAGATGTCCTGCCTTAGGGGATGAGTCAGCATAGTTAAGGTATATGTCTTTTGCCACATGAACATCCTCGATGTACGATGCCATCGCCCTGATCTTCTCATTCTTAAAAAATTTTTGAAAAAATCTATCTGTTGCCCTCTCAAGCAGAAGGACCGCCGAGAAGAGTGTCAGAGCTGCTGCATGGTAATAGGCGGCCCCCTCGGGACATGCGCCATCGCTCTCGTAATCATCTATGAAGGCATCAAGCGTGGCACTTGCTTTTCTCACTATATGAAAGCGCGTCTTCTCATCAAGAGGAATCGAAAGCGCTGCTATAAGGCAGTTCTGCGTGCACCAGGTGCTCCAGTTGTTTAAAGGGCCCTGTCCACCCATCCACCAGAAGCTGTCAGTGGTGTATGGTATGACGATTCTGTTATATAGCGCCCATTCCACATCTTTTACGATGATGGGGTTTAGCCGGTGCTTCAGAGTGCATCGCGCAAGGGCGAGAATCTCCGCAGTCTCACATGCAAAAAGATCGAGTACCGGGCGTGATAGGAGAGGCGTATCCTCCTGCTCGGTGTCCCTTATGTATGAGTTATGAGGAGGAAGTACCCAGTCCGGTTCTGAGAGCAGGGCCCAGATTCCTTCCTCGATTTTAGAGATGAATCTTCCTTCATTGCCTATGCATTCCGCAATTACGAGGGCAGAGAGTTTTTTCCTCTTTTCAAAATAAACATTTTCAAAGTTCTTCCTGTTCCCGCTTCTTTTGAAGTCCCTGAATAGTGATAGGCTGATATAGTCATCCTTGCTGAATTCAATGCTTTCCGCCCTGCCGATTATTCTGGATTTGATATCATCAGGGATGTTATCCCAGAGCTTTCTGTTGTTTATGCTGAATGCGGAGAAATCGAGATTTCTCACCTCTTTAAGCCCAAGGATTTCCTTTTCTATGATTTTGCTGTCGCTCATGGCTTTCTTCCTGCTTTAATTGAATTCTGATATGCGGTGGGACTTGTCCCTGTTATCTTCTTGAAAACTTTTGAGAAATAGAAAGGGGAATCAAAGCCGAGTGCGGTCGCTACCTCATATACCATCGCATTGGGATCTGAGAGCATCATCTTCGCTCTTTCTATCTTCGCATTGTTCACATAGTCTATGAAGCTTACCTTCGCATATTTCGTAAAAAGCGATGAGAGGTAGTTCTTGCTGTATCCGAAGATTGATGCGACCGAGCCCAGGTCCAGATTACCCGTTATGTTGTTGTTTATATAGGCCTGCACGCTTTGCACGGTCTTTAGCCTGTAATCGAGTTTTTGCTCCCTGAATACCTTCTCCAGTCCGTTTTTGAGTCTCTCAAGCCATGCAATGACATCATCGATGTTTCTTGCCTGGTATATGACACGGTATGAGAAGATGTTCTCACTGCTTGGGAATATCTGTTCGAGAATCTCCTGAAAGTCATTAATCGAGTTCATAGCCATGTAAAGCACGCTTCCAGATGCGTCTATGGCATGCACCTTCGTTACTCCTGCTTCCCTTATGGAGGAAATAAGCCTTTCAAACGCTTCAGAAAGGAGATCCGCATTCATTTCGCTGAAAGCTTTTGAGAGCATCTTTCCATCAAGGTCTATACCCTTCATCCGCATCTCCTGGTTCTGACTGTGGTCGAAGAAGAATATCTCCTCGTTGCTCTCCTCTTTTCTCGCTGCAAGGAGTCTTGCCTTGTAGAAAGAATCTGAAAGGAGAGTAAAGTGGTTCACAATCGGACCGACGGCAAATGTCGCATTGAGGGAAAAATAATCTTCAAGACTCTCCTTTGAGGTCTTGAAAGCTGAGAATATGTAGCTTCTGTAACCGCTTCTTGTCTTCTCCGTAAAAGGGAAGATGGCTGCGATATGCCCTAGATCCAGCTGAATCACATAACATGCCGTATAACGGTTCACAGTCTCCTTCAAAAGTCTTGTCGCACTGTAAAAAAGACTTACCGATTTACTCTTGTCCTCTTCTCTAAGGATTTCTGGCAGTGTGATGTACGAGACTACGAAATACGGGTAATCAAGATTTATGCCCACATCCTCGGCTTCCGCCTCATGGGCATCCAACGAGAACAGGCATCTCATGAGATATCTCTCCTGGAGCATCTGGCGCTCATCCACCTCGTTTTGGCTCTCGCTTTTACCTTTTATCTCCTCGATTTTCGCCTTTGCTTTTCTCAGTGCGCTAATCAGCTGCTCTTTCTCCAGCTCAAGCTTGATTATATAGTCAACGGCCTCAAGAGACATCGCTTTCTTGATGAGTTCAAATTCCTCAAAACTTGTCAGTAATATGAAAAGGGGAAGGGGAGAGCCTTTCTTCCGCTCATCCTCCATGACCTCGATTCCGCTCTTAATCGGCATTTTAATATCGGTGATGACCAGATCCGGCTGGCTTTTTGCTATCTGCTCGCTCAGCTCTTTACCGTTTCTCGCCTTGCTTATGATTTCAAAGCCCTCGCTTCCCCAGTCGATCAGATCCTCCAAGCCGATAAGAACCAGAGGCTCATCATCTGCGATTATTACCCTATGCCTCACTTTCGCCTCCTCTGTTTTTCCTTATTCGAATCAAGCAGACGGTGCCTATGCCTTCCGTGCTTGATATCTCAAAACTGGCATCAACCCCATATGTGTGCCTCAGGCGCTGCCTGATATTCTCAAGTCCTATGTTCTTGAACATCCCATCCCCCGACTGAGATGTTTTTGCCGTATTAAAACCAACTCCATTATCTGCAACCATTATAGTATAATGGCTGGCAAATTCTCCTGCAATAATCGCCACCGATCCGGTGCCCTTCGGTTCAATACCGTGGAATATGGCGTTCTCAACAAGCGGCTGCAGGCAGAAACGTGGAAGCATGATGCCCTCACAGCTTTCATCTATATGGCTGTAATAGCTTATCGTATTGCCGTACCTGTATTTCATGATTATGAAATAGTCGTCCAGAAAACTAAGCTCCTCTTTCAGCGTTACCTGAGTGGCATCCCGTTTTGAGATGTTCTTCATTATGCGCGATAGCGATGTGATCATCTCACTTATTCCATCTGCTTTCTGGATCTTGGCCATCCATTTTATGGAATTGAAAGTGTTATAAAGGAAGTGCGGGTTTATCTGGCTTGAGAGCATCCTGTATTCGAGCTCGAGTTTCTTCCTCTCATCCTCAAGCCTTCGCTCCATCAGATCCGTTACTTCGCTTGATAGCTTATTGATTCCCCGCCCGATAATGCCGAACTCGTCATTCGTGTTTATCGTGTCATCCAGGGAGAAATCACTCTCCTGTATCTTCTCAATTCTTTTTGAAAGCTTCTTTACCGGAATATATATGGCTTTGTCGAGATAGATGGAGAGGATTACGGTTATGAGTATGATTGCCGATCCAATCAGTATGGCAAGAAATAAAAGAGGGGCTGTGCTTGAAGATCCTATAAGGCTTGGGGAATCGAAGACGAGTGTGACCGCGAAGTTGTTCTTCTCATTCTCTATTGAGAGGATATATCTGCCGGTATTGCTTTTGAAGACCTTGCTCGTCTCATTTCTCAGTATGGGCTCAATCTCAAGTTTCGGCTGTGAAGATGTGGCATAAAGGGCTCCATCTTTTATTTCATAGTTTGTCCCTGAGAAACGGATGAAAAGATCCGCATTGTTTAATTCCTGGTATGAATATAGGTTCTTTAAAAGGGCATCGATGTTCACAGAGGCATACACATAGCCGATCGTCAGGCCATTGTTGAAGTCTATGATTGGCATCATGTACCCGATTACCTGGTAGCTTCGGTATGCCAGATCAGAAAAGAATATGCCGCTATAACTCGATTCCTCCTCGATGTGGGCTATCTCCTGTAAAAAATAATCACTTCTCAAAGGCTGTCCGTAGGAGAGTGTCGTACCTCCAGTCTGTAGGAAATGCGAATAACTGCTGTCGGCTACGATGAATCTGTCTATCACGCTATAAGCGGGATTGGACTGTATCATGTTCTCAAAGCTGTCATAGTACGAGGTAAGATTCGCACTCGAATAACCAAGGTAATACTTCAGCTCATTGTCTATCGATACCCTGGTGGCAAGTGCTCTGACATCATCAAGATTGTTCGATATCTCATTTGTTAAAAGCGATAGGGAGAAGGAGTTGTTCTGGCTGGTATTTACCAGTGCATAGCTGTTGGCTATCGTCCATACGGTCACTGTGTACACGATTAGGAAGAAAACAAGCAGCAACGTACTGATGAGTATGATTCTTGCTCTTACGGAATGGAACACCTTCATATTAGGAATTATCTCGTAGTTTGAAGTGGAATACAATGCTGAAAATATTACATGTTGCAATAAAATTTTACATGATAGCATCATTGATTTGGAAAAAAATCGATGTTCTTCCACTTTTTTTGCATGTCGGAGTTGAAAAAACGGGGATAGGGTTAACATATACCAATTTGTCTAACACGGAAGGAGGTAGATATGAAAAAAGTATTAGTAGCTCTTCTGGTTGCACTTATCGCAATGACAGGTGTTTTTGCTGGTGGAAACTCAGATGGAGCAGATGATGGAACAACAACGCTTACATGGGCAGTATGGGATTACGCAACAACACCATATTATGATGCTCTTATCAATGCATATGAGGCATCACACCCTGGCGTTAACGTCGAGGTAATCGACCTTGGATCAGCTGATTATCAGACAGCTCTTCAGATCCAGCTCTCTGGTGGCGGATCAGAGTTCGATGTAGTAGCTGTTAAGGATATTCCTGGTTACAACAACCTCGTAAAGGCAGGACTTCTTGCCAATCTCGCACCTCTTGCAGAGCGTGATGGAATCGACACATCGGCTTATGGTGGAATCGTTGAGCAGGTAACTGTTGACGGTGGCTTCTATGAGCTTCCTTTCAGAAGTGATTTCTGGGTAGTATTCTACAACAAGGATCTCTTTGACGCAGCTGGTGTTGACTATCCTACAAACGACATGACATTCGAGGAGTATGATGCTCTTGCACGCGCTCTTACAAGTGGAAGTGGCGCTTCAAAGGTATATGGAGCTCATTACCACACATGGAGAAGTGCTATCCAGCTCTTCGGTATCCTCGATGGCAAGCACCAGATCACGGACGGTGGCGACTACAGCTACCTCAAGCCATATTATGAGATGGCGATCAATCAGCAGAATGACGGCGTAGTACAGGATTATGCAACCCTCAAGACAAGCAACATCCACTACTCAGGCGTTTTCTACAATGAGTCAGTAGCTATGATGAACATGGGTTCATGGTACATCGCAACACTGATTGCAGCTAACAACGACGGAACAAGCGATGCTGAGAACTGGGGAATCGTTAAGTATCCACATGCTGAGGGCGTAGAGCCGGGAACAACACTCGGAACAATCACAGCTCTTGCTATTCCTACAGGAACGGACAAGCAGGAGGAGGCTTGGGATTTCGTTAAGTTCGTATGCGGCGCAGAGGGTGCTGAGGTTCTCGCAGGAACAGGAAGCTTCCCAGCTCTTACAAACGATGAGATCAACAATATCATCGCTTCCACACCTGGATTCCCGACCGATGAGAATTCAAAGGAAGCTCTCAATGTAGCACAGCTTTATCTTGAGATGCCTCTGCATGACAAGAGTGCTGAGATTGAGGTTGTTCTCAACGAGTTCCATGACCAGATCATGACTGGCAACATGTCAATTGATGACGGACTTGCTGAGATGGGTAGGAGAGTTGACGAAGTACTCGCTAACTAATCGAATCTGATTTATGGTTCAGCCGCCTTAATCGAAGTGCGGCTGAATCTGTTTTATAGGGTTTGCTATGTTGAAAAAGAAGGCTAGTGAAGCTCCTGCTTTCACAGCAAACGGGCTTCCAATCGATAGAAGTATCAAGATCGTAAAATCCGAAGCGGCACGAAAGGCTGAGCTCAAGAGCAACCTTGTTGCTTACTCCTTCATCGCACCTAACTTCATAGGTTTTGCCATCTTCACACTCATTCCTATAGTTTTCGCATTCGCACTTGCGTTTCTGAACTGGAATGGAAATACGGAGATGACCTGGGCGGGTTTTGATAACTTCGCATATATATTCAAGAATGAGATGTTCCTTGCATCTTTGAAGAACACATTCCTCTATACGATCGGAACAGTGCCTCTTACGCTCGTCGTATCACTCTTCCTTGCTATCGTATTGAATCAGAAAATCAAGGGTAAGAACTTCTTCAGGACCGTTTCATTCTTCCCGTATGTCGGATCCCTCGTAGCTATCACGGCGGTATGGAACATGCTTTTTAATCCATCCATGGGACCGATTAATGAGATTTTAATGCGCCTTGGTGTCGAGAATCCTCCACGCTGGATCGCAGACAATGACTGGGCAATGTTCACGATCGTACTTTTCTCCGTATGGAAGTACATGGGTTATTACATGGTCATTTATCTTGCAGGACTGCAGGGAATCAACACCGAGCTTTACGAGGCTGCATCCATTGATGGTGTAAACACATGGCAGAAGTTCTGGTATGTTACGCTTCCACAGCTTAAGAATACCACGTTCTTCATTCTCATCATGCTTACCATCCAGTGCTTCAAGGTATACGATATCGTCTACATGCTCGCAGGTGCCGGATCCGGTGCTCTCAGTGAGGCTACGACGGTTCTCGTATATGAGATCTACAACAGTGCGTTCCGCTACTGGAGGCTCGGAGTCGCTTCTGCGGAAGCTCTCGTCCTCTTTGCAATCGTACTCGTTGTTACTATCGTCCAGTTCAAGCTGGATAAGGATTGAGGGGGTGGCACTATGATGATTGAATCAAGCGGACAGAAGATTCTGAAAGTCCTGTTATATGTGTTTCTTATCATAATGGCAGCAATCATGATTCTGCCGTTCTTATGGATGATCTCAGCTTCTCTTAAGCAGGACAGGGATGTCTTCACATTCCCTATCCAGTGGATTCCAGAAGAGCCTGAATGGGCTAACTACAGTAAGATATGGACTCAGATTCCACTTCTTACATACATCCTGAATACAGTTAAGCTTACGGTTATCGTAACGCTTTTACAGCTCTTTACCTCATCCTTTGCAGCTTATGCGTTTGCAAAGCTAAGGTTCAAGGGAAGGAATGCGCTCTTTTTAGGCTATGTCGCAACCATCGCCGTACCATGGCAGGCATACATGGTTCCTCAGTTCATCATGCTTCGCAGCATGGGGCTTAATAACACCCACCTTGCAATCATAATACTTCAGGCGTTCAGTGCTTTCGGAGTGTTCATGATGAAACAGTTCTACGAAGGAATTCCGACCGAACTCTGTGAGGCTGCCAGAATCGATGGAATGACGGAGTATGGAATCTATGCGAAGATCATGCTTCCTCTGGCTAAGCCGTCTCTCTCCACGCTTACGATTTTCACGTTCGTAAACACTTGGAACGACTTCCTTGGTCCTTACATCTATCTTACCAGGGATGCGAAGAAGACGATTCAGCTGGGTCTGAGGAGCTTCATCGGGCAGTATTCATCTGAATACGGTCTGATCATGGCGGGTAGTGTGGTTACCATGATACCTGTCATCGCAGTATTCCTTGCGCTCCAGAAATACTTTGTTGAAGGGGTCGCGTCAAGCGGGCTTAAGGGTTGAGCATATATCGGAGGTGGTTTAAAAGCCACCTCTTTTTTTCGAGTGTAAAACTGTCCAACTATGGAAGTGGAAACATGGCCAACTATGGAAGTGGAAACATAGCCAACTATGGAAGTGAAAACATAGCCAACTATGGAAGTGAAAACATAGCCAACTATGGAAGTGAAAACATAGCCAACTATGGAAGTGTTCAATAGTTTTACTTGAAAAAAATATTATTATGCAATAACTTAATAGGTATGAATCAAAAAGGAAGAAAGTATATCCCTAGAGTCGGGGATGAAATTCTGAAACTACATTTGGAAAGTAGCGGTGCTGTCTTAATTGAAGGGCCCAAATGGTGTGGAAAGACAACATCAGCTAAACAATTTGCAAATAGCTATATAGAATTAGGTGATCCTGATAAGGAAGATGAATATTTTGCGCTTGCCAGCATAGCTCCCTCTAGATTATTGGAAGGTCCAGAGCCTCGACTCATTGATGAGTGGCAGAGATTACCTAAACTGTGGGATTCTGTACGTACAATTGTAGATAGAAAGGGAGGATTTGGACATTTCATTCTTACTGGATCTGCCACACCGTTAACGAAGGAAGAGGAAAAAAAGAAGCGACATACGGGAACAGGACGTATTTCCCGATATACTATGCGTCCTTTCACACTTTTCGAATCAGGAGACTCTAATGGAACAGTAAGTCTCAGAAATCTGTTTTCAAATCAGAGTGAAGATAATTGGGCCTCGAAAAACATGGATATAAGTCGTCTTGCATTTTTATGCTGTAGAGGTGGTTGGCCAGAAGTATGCATCGCTTCTGAGTTGAGTGAAAGGGCATCATTGATGGTTGCTAGATCGTATGTTAATGCAATTTGTTCCAACGAGTTTGAAGATGAGGATGTGGCATATGACAGGGAAAGAATGTCGATTTTCCTTCGCTCTTATGCTCGTACTATTGGTTCACAGCAGTCTATTCCAGGGATGCTTGGAGATTTGACTTCCTATAATGCATTCTCTTTTTCTGAAAAAACAGCATATTCATACCATAAGACATTAACCAATATTTTTGCCATTGAGGAGATGCCTGCATGGAATGTCAATTTACGATTAAAAACGGCAATAAGGACATCTCCGACCAGGTATTTCAGTGACCCTTCGATTGCTTCTGCTTCTCTAGGCTTGGGGCCTGGTGATTTGATCAATGATTTAAAAACATTTGGGTTTATCTTTGAAAACCTGTGCATTCGTGATTTGCGCGTTTACGCAGAAGTTATTGATGGTAAAGTCTTTCATTATCGGGATAAGACCAATCTTGAGTGTGATGCCGTTGTCCATCTTGCTAATGGGAAGTATGGCCTTGTTGAGATAAAGTTAGGAGGCCAGGAAAACATAGACAAAGGTGCAAACTCTTTGTTAAAACTGGCATCAAGAATCGATGAGGATAAGATGGGATCTCCGTCCTTTATGATGGTACTTACGGGAATAGGATCCTATGCATATAGAAGAGAGGATGGCGTAGTCGTTACTCCTATAAGTCTGTTAGGTCCTTAGATTAGACTGAATAAAAGAGGACCAGTTCAAAAAAACACGTATTTGGACCGGTCCTCAATCAGAAGAGAAGAATGCTTTATGCAATTAACGATTCAGCTGCTTTCCTCAAAGAATCAATAGCCTCATCATCTGGTGCTTCATTTGCGATTACAGGATCGTATGAGAGGATGGCACCATCTGTGATGCATCGTTCCTTCCAGTTTCTCATCCATTCACCGTCACCCCATCCATAGGAGCCGAAAAGTATGATTTTCTTCCCTGAGATAAGACCTTCGATTGAAGAAAACATAGGCTCGAATACATCTTCTTCCAGGACTTCCGCGCCCATTGCGGGGCAACCGAATGCAAATGCATCATATGCTTCGATGTTGCCAGGTCCGAAAGCTGCTGGATCGATGATTTCCACATCAGCTTTCCCATTAAGCTCTTCTTCAATGACCTTTGCCATTGACTCTGTGTTGCCTGTTCCCGAATAGTAAACAAGTGCAATCTTCATTGATTCCTCCTCAGGCTGTTACGCACAGCCTTGTTATATCTGTTCCGCTGAGGAAACACTCGATGTATTTCCTACGGCATTTTACCCATCTCTGCAGAATTTTCTCCGCATTCTCTTTGTTTGAGTAGACTTTCCATAACCCTGAATAGATGGCATCTTTGTCATTGTTTTCAATGAACCCCTTCACATCCTCTGGTGGATATCCAAGAAAGAATCCAACCTCATGAGGGCATGAGGTAGCCTGAAATCTCTTTCTCAGAAATCCAAGTTTTTCTTCAAGACCTTCAGGATATCCCAAGTGTTCCATGATTTTTGATGCGAGAGGATTGGATAAAGCTCGCTTCAACTTATCATTTCTATATACAAGAAGAAGGTTCTGTCCTTTATTGTTTATGAGAGGAAAGAACATCAGGCCTCGCTTTTCAAGATTTTCCAGGCACTCTTTTTCATGTTCTGAATCTCTCATAAAGATTAGTGATGCTGGTTTCAGATTTGCTAATGTCGGGGATGCATGCATTATAAGAAGCTCTTCAAATCGAATGATTGCATTCTCCTTTTTTGTTAGATTACTCTAACTTATTACTTTAAAAAATTTGGACTCTCAAAACAGTCGGGACTAAGTACAGAAGTCCTCTGTTTTAAGATCCATGGGGATATCATAGCACAATAAGTTAGTTATTGCTAACTATATTTTAAAAATTTTCACTTTTTTCTTTCCTCTTAGAGAAAAGGGCAGGGGAATACAAAGAAAAATCTGGTTATTGACTCTTTTGTAACAATGTTATATAACAGTGTTATCCATGAATGAGACGGAAAAAAGAATACTAGAAACGGCTAAAAATGAATTTCTGAAAAGAGGTTTCCAAGGATCATCTATGAGGCGCATCGCGGCATTATCTGGCGTTACCACAGGAGCCCTCTATGGTTATTTTGCCTCAAAAGAAGATATATTCGACTCGCTTGTGAAAGAGGCATATGAGACTGTAATGGATGCATACAAGCAGGCGCATGAGGAATTTGCCGCCTTGCCATACGATACTCAGGTATCTGGGATGGGTGATATAACAGCATGCTGTGTCGAGTGGTGTCTGGAGTATATCTATGATCATCTGGATGAGTTCCGTCTGATTCTCATGTGCTCCGATGGCACACGCTATGCAAACATGGTCGATGAGATGATGAAAACGGAGGAGGAATCAACGGAGGAATTCATAGCACTTATGAGAAAGAACGGAATGGAGATACCAGAAATTGATCCGCTTCTTGAGCATATGGTTACATCTGGTTACTTCACATCCTTCTTCGAGGTGGTGAGACATTCTGTCCCCCGTGAGGATGCCAGGATTTATATCCAGAACCTCCAGGCCTTTTACAAGGCTGGATGGGAGAGTCTTTTCGGCATGAGGCAGTGATGTCTCTTTTTTTTGAATATAATAGTTAGCTATAACTAACTAGTATGGAGGTTTTATGAAACAGAACAAAGATCTTGAACGTCTGCTCTGCTATGCAGGACGATATAGGGCTCTGACGTATCTTTCGTGGGTACTCTCAGCAATCTCAGCAATATTGGCTCTTCTTCCGTTCATCTGCATCTGGCTGATAATCCGGGATGTGCTTGCATCGGAATATGATATGATAGCACGCTATGGCGCTTATGCCGTGGCCCTGGCAATCATCTCTATGCTTGTCTACATCGCAGCCCTGATGTGTTCGCACATTGCTGCATTCCGTGTGGCTGCGAACATGAGGAAGGATATGCTTTCTCATGTAATCAGCCTACCCTTAGGTGTGGAAGAGAGCTTTGGAAGCGGGAAGATGAGGAAAATCATCAACGACTCAAGTGCGGCAACAGAGACATATCTTGCGCATCAGCTGCCGGACAGGGCAGCCGCGATTGCTACTCCGATAGGACTCATCGCAATGCTCCTATTATTTGACTGGAGACTCGGCATTCTTTCCCTTCTTCCTGTCGTACTGGGATTTCTCATCATGATGAGGATGACTGGAGAGAGGATGCAGGAGAGGATGAAACAGTACCAGGATGCGCTTGCGGATATGTCCAACCAAGCTGTTGAGTATGTCAGGGGAATCCCTGTCGTAAAGACGTTCGGGCAGAGCATTTACTCATTCCGTCTTTTCAAGGATTCAATCGACCGCTACGAGAAATGGGTGATTGAATATACGAAGGAACTGATGAAGCCGATGATTATATACACGGGAGCGATAAACAGCTCGTTCGCATTCATAACAGCTGGCTCATTCATACTCGCCATAGGTGGAATCACACCGGAAATAATCCTAAATGTGCTTTTCTATGTGATTATAACTCCTGTCATTTCGATAACTCTGACAAAAATAATGTTTAAAAGCGAGGAGGCGATGATAGTCCATGATGCGATTATGAGAGTGGATACCATAATGAACGAGAAGCCACAGGGCGATGCCCGCAATGGACTAACTCCTTCTGACAGTTCTGTGAGGCTGGAACATGTTACGTTTAGCTATGACGGCAAAAAGAATGCCGTCCACGATGTCTCGCTTGATATCCCGTCCGGTTCCCTCGTTGCCTTCGTAGGCCCATCAGGAGGAGGAAAGACGACGCTTGCATCCCTCATCGCCCGTTTCTTTGATCCGCAGGAAGGAATAATCAGGATTGGAGGTCTTGATATCAGGGATATCCCGAAAAAGCGTCTCATGCAGTATGTATCCTTCGTCTTCCAGGACAGCCATCTTATAAAGGGAACGATAAAGGACAATGTGAAGCTTGCTAGGCCGGATGCAAGCGATGATGAAGTACTTGAAGCTCTCAGGAAGGCAGAATGCATGGATATCATCGAAAAACTTCCTGATGGCATAAACACAGTACTTGGAAGCGGGGGAATATATCTCTCAGGCGGAGAGACTCAACGTATAGCGATTGCACGTACAATCCTGAAGAACTCTCCTGCCATCATACTTGATGAGGCTACGGCCTTCGCAGATCCCGATAACGAGGTAAAGGTTCAGAAGGCATTCTCATCTATGCTTGATGGCAGGACTGTCATCATGATAGCTCATCGTCTCTCATCTATCACGGACGCCGACAGGATATATGTTCTGTCTGACGGCGAGATCAGAGAAGATGGAACATTTGATGAGCTTGAGAGGAAGAACGGGCTCTTTAGAGAGATGTGGAATGATTACCAGAGCTCGGTAGAGTGGAAAGTTGGCAAGGAGGCAATGTAATGATAAAGAGACTTGAAAGGACATTCGCACTATCTGAAAAGGGTGCAAAGGATCTGGTTAAGGGCTTTATAGCCTGCGCAGTACATAATCTGACGCTCTTCGTGCCTGTCGGTATTCTCTATCTTCTCGCATCCGACATGATGATGAACACACTGAGAGGACGTGGAATATTCTACGCTGCACTATGCCTCATTTCAGTTGCCCTCATCATGATTTCATACTGCTGTGTTTACAAGGCAACCTATTTCTCGACCTATGTCGAAAGTGGAGTGAGGAGGGTAAGCCTTGCTGAGAAGCTTAGGAAGATACCACTTTCATACTTCGGCAAGAAGGATCTTGCGGATATAACAAGCACTATAATGGCTGATGCCGCAACGCTTGAGACGGGACTCTCGCACTGGGTTCCCGAGCTTATAGGAGCGGTTATCTCGACAACGATTGCAGCACTTTCAATCATGTTCTTCGACTGGAGAATGGGACTTGCTGCCCTTTGGCCGATTCCTATCGCCATCCTGATAGTCATCCTCTCAAGAAACGTGCAGTACGGACTCTCAAAGCGTTCGATGGATGCGAAGATGGAAGTAGCCGATGGCATTCAGGAATGCATAGAGACAATGAGGGATCTCAAGAGCTGCAATGCCGAGAAGCGGTATCTTGGCGGCCTCTTCAGGAAGATAGACAAGGTGGAGAAGAGAGCGATCATCTCGGAAGTCGGTACGGCTGTATTTGTCGTATCCGCTTCCTTCATCCTTAAGATAGGAATCGGAACTGTTGCTCTGACAGGATCCATCCTTCTTACTTCCGGTGAGATCGATGTGCTCACGCTCTTCATGTACCTTCTCATCGCCTCACGCCTTTACGATCCTCTACAGAGCTCCCTGCAGAATCTCGCGGCAGTCATTTCACTCAGGACGAATGTCGAAAGAATGGATGAGATACTCTTTCATTCCCTACAGGAAGGAAAGAATGAGCTTACGAACAATGGCTATGATATCTCCTTTGAGAATGTACGCTTCGGTTATGGTAGCGGAGAAGAAGTCTTATCGGATGTAACGTTCACGGCAAAGCAGGGAGAGGTGACAGCCCTTGTCGGACCATCGGGCGGTGGTAAGACGACGGTCTCTAGGCTTGCAGCCCGTTTCTGGGATCCTGATTCAGGCAAGATCACAGTTGGAGGCATGGATGTCACCAAGACGGATCCGGAGTCATTGTTATCACTTTATTCAATCGTATTTCAGGATGTGACTCTTTTTGATAACACTATCATGGAGAACATCAGGATTGGACGGCGTGATGCGACGGATGAGGAAGTGATTGAAGCCGGGAAGATGGCACAGTGCCTCCCGTTTGTCGAGAAACTTCCTGACGGATGGAACACGATGATCGGCGAGAACGGAGGTGAGCTTTCAGGTGGAGAGAGACAGCGCATATCAATTGCACGTGCATTTTTAAAGGACTCTCCTATAATCCTGCTTGATGAGGCTACGGCCTCTCTGGACGCCGAAAACGAGACGGAGATTCAGAACGCGCTCTCGAAACTGATTAGGAATAAAACAGTTCTTGTAATTGCCCACAGAATGCGGACAATCGAGAATGCTGACAGGATTGTCGTTCTATCAGGCGGTCGTGTTAGAGAGGAAGGAAGTCCCAAAGAGCTTATGAAACGGAATGGGATTTTTTCTCATATGGTCGTTTTGCAGAAGGAAAGCAGCAAGTGGAAGATTTGATAGCCTCTCATCTTGCAAAAAAAAAGAATTCTCTAAAACATCAAGAATTTTGTTGCGTTCTGTTGCATCTATGATATGCTGAGGCTAGGAGTAAAAGATGGATAAGAAACTCATTGTCATTGCTATCGGTGGTAATTCCTTGATTGAGGACAGCAAGCATGTCACTGTAAGCGCCCAGTATAAGGCGGCAAGTAAGACAGCTCATCATATCGCAAGACTTTTGAAAGAGGGTCATAAGGTGGTAATCGTGCATGGCAACGGGCCTCAGGTCGGTTATATTCTCCTGAGAGCAGAGTATGCGCGTAAGATTCTCCATAACGTGCCTCTGGACAGCTGCGTGGCAGATACCCAGGGTGCGATTGGTTATCAGCTGCAGAAAGCACTTGGAAACGAGCTAAGGCTTATCGGCCTGGATATGGATGTGACGACGGTTGTCACTCAGGTGCTTGTCGATGATTCAGATCCCTCTTTTTCCAATCCTACCAAGCCAATCGGCTCCTTCATGGAGAAGGATGAGGCTGAGTACCATAGGGATAATGACGGATGGAACGTAGTCGAGGATGCGGGGCGAGGCTGGAGAAGGGTAGTCGCATCCCCGCTTCCCAAAGAGATCATTGAGCTTGGAACGATCCGTAAGCTCATAGATTCCGGTGTCATTGTCATAGCAGCCGGAGGTGGTGGAATTCCTGTGGTTAGGGAGAGCGACGGCCTTCTCTATGGAAGGGAAGCCGTTGTCGATAAGGATCTTGCTGCGGCTCTTTTGGCAAAAGACATCGGCGCTGATGTCTTCGTGATTTCAACTGCGGTTGAGAAGGTCTGCCTGAACTATAACAAGCCGGATGAGAAGAAACTTGATACAATAAGCGTCAAAGAGGCTGAGGAATATATGAAAGAGGGGCATTTCGCGCCTGGCTCTATGCTTCCGAAGATAAAGGCGATGACCGATTACGTTAAATCCACCGGTGGAATCGGAATGATAACCGATCCCGAGCATATATATGACGCACTGTACTCAGATGCCGGAACGAAGATCGTGATGTGATTTCATTATTAGGCGGATTGCTTTTCTCTCTCGATGAAAAAGCGTGTGATGTTTATAAGGTAGATTGAGCCTGAGAGCATTAAAACGCTCAGGTTATCCTGGATGAACACATCGGGAAAGAGTGCCTTGAAGATGAATGCGAGAGCAAGGAGTGCTAAGGATATCATTGAATACCAGTATCTCTTATTGATTTTCCTGCCCCTTATGGCCTCTGCTGCCATTATGATTATCAAGGGGTTGATGTAAAGAAGGTTCGCATTGAAGTATGTGACCGTATGGTTAGTCGCACTTATCATGAAAAGGAGTACTGCGCTTAAAACGAAAAGATAGAGGTAGAGTATGCCCATCAGCATATCGGCAATCCTTTTGATCCACCTCCTCTTTGAGCTGTAAAGGATGAAAGTGACGAGATATAGGGATAATGAGAAGATTAGCGTCCATGTGTTCAGACTTAGCGTTCTGTACTGGTTTCTGCCCTCTGATGTGATGATAACGTCACTCTCTATCATCTCATACTCTTCAATCGCCTTCATCAGATGAAGGGGCAGAAAGCACTCCTCATATAATGATATTGGCTTATCTATTGAAGGCCCTTCAAGGTAGTTCAGCGTAAAAGAGACGATGGGGTTCTTATCAAGATAGAGATTGGCGCATCTTCTCAGGCTCGTGCCGTTATAAATCTCCTCTGCCCATCTTTTGAAATCTCCGCCCGTTGCCTCATTGTAGATGTCTCTCACCCTGGTTGCGCAGTTGTCGAGGTAATAGTCATAAAGATATGTGTTGTTCTCCTCCCTCGTATTGAAACGAAGGAATGAGAAGATTGCGTTCTTCATCTGGTTTGATAGCTTAAGCTCGGTCCTATGGACTGTTCTGTCCTCCATTTCAAAAAGGTCAAGGCGCATGGCACCATCGGTTGCATATACGTTATAAAGCAGGCGGCCGAATATGAAATTGATGTAAAAGCCGTTGGAGAATGAGAAATAACCGTAGTCATAGAAGAGGGGAGGAAGGGATGGAAGGATTATTTCAAGGCTCGTGTGCCCGAAATAAGAGTAGATCTCGTCTCCTGTCTCCGTCGTGATAAGATTTATCTTCATATCGGGGTATACCTCGCCCTGTCGCTCGAAATTAAATTCATCAAGGTTCTCAAGCGATGGAAACGGGTTCTCAAGCCCCTCTTTTTTTATCGATGCAGCGAAGAGGAGGCTGAGCATAAATATCACCATGATAAGAGCTATAAATCTTTTCATCTGTCAAAGTTTAAACCTTAGATTGACTTTTTTCATCCCTTGATGCAATGTTTTTCACTATGGAAAGGGATGAAAAAGAGCTATGCACAGTACTCTCTACCGGCCGTCAGGGGGAGAGGGACAGGATGCTTTTTCTCCTCTCTCCGTCCCTTGGCCTGATAAAAGCAAGGGTGTATGGGGCTCAGAAGAGTGCGAAAAGCATTAAAGCCCCGCTCTTCTCAGAGGGCGTGTTCTCCCTTTATAAGGATACGAGGAACAACATCTCACTAAAGGATGTTGACATAATAAACCTCAGGGATGAGATATCCACCGATATGGATAAGACGGTATCTGCTTCCCTTATAGCTGAGCTTTGCATGAATGCGAAAGCATATGATGAGCAGCTTTATGCAATAGCTGCGAAAAACCTCGATGCACTATGCTTGGATATCTCATATAAGAGGGTGGTGATCGCATTCATAATAAAGTACTTGTCCCATATGGGAGCATTCGGAGATTATGAGCGCTGTCCCATCTGTCAGAAGGTGTATTCAAATGATGAAGTTCTGGGCTATAATAGTCAAATCGGGGCATCATGCTGCCAGAACTGCTCCCAAGGGGAGGGGAACCTGCTTCTCCCTCCGAATGCAAGGGCATTCATCAGAGAGGCGATTAAGGCCGATAATACCGCTGTTTTCTCTTTCAAGATCAGTGAAGTCCAGGAGGACAGAATATTCCGTTTCCTCCTGCGCCTTTTAAAGGCCACTTCTCTTTTTGAGATAAAAACCCTCTCATCCGGCATTTGGCGCCTTATCTAGGATTGATTGAAATGGATTACAGGATAAACAGTATTGATGCGGAAAAAGTCAGGAAAATAGCTAAGGACTATAATCTGAACATGCTTACTGCGACGATTTTAAGCAGGCGCGGCATGAGTGACAAGGAGAGCCTGAAATTTCTTTTCGAGACCGATCTGGTCTATCAGCATTCACCTTTTCTTTTTGATGATATGGATAGTGCGGTGGAGCGTATAAACGATGCCATAGAGGAAAAAGAGAAGATTTATATCTTCGGAGATAGGGATGTTGACGGGATAACTGGCGCAACTATCCTTTATAAGGGACTTACTGCCTTAGGTGCTGATAATCTTATTGTAAGACTTCCAGAGAACGATGAGCCGTACGGGCTTACATCCGATACGGTAAGTGAGATAATCGATTCAGGAGCAAGCCTGCTTCTTACAGTGGATAACGGCATAAGCGCGGTTGAGGAGATAAAAGTACTAAGGGATGAGGGGATTGACACGATCATACTCGATCATCACATCGCAGGGGATGTCTTTCCACCTGCGCTTGCAATAATAGATCCGAAGATTCCAGGTTCTGGCTATCCGTTTGACGGTCTTGCAGGGTGCATGGTCGCATTCAAACTCATATACGCATTACTTTTCTCCCGTACTCCTCTTTATCAGAGCGAATGCATATTCTTCCACGCTAGCCCTGGAAAGGATACGGTTAAGATGAGTGCTGTGAAGATGGTGAATTTCATCCCCGAGGATGAGATCAGTGAGGAGCTCAGCATCAATATGGTCCCATCCTATGAGAGCCGTATGGTACGCTTTCTCGATCAGGGGTTGCCTATTATTGTAATGGACAAGGATCAGGAGCTTGTGCTGCTGAATAAGGCTTTCAGCGACAGCATTGACATAGCTCTAAATGATGTAAGGCGTGATATAGAGGCTGTTATAGCCTCCGTAAAGGGTAAAAGCCTCTTTTCACTTTCAAATATCTCAAGGGCTGTAAGGTACACAGAGCGTGAGGATATGGAGCTCTCGGCTCTGATCTCCCTCTTCAGATCTGCGATGATATATAAGAACAAAAGCCTCTCTTCAGGCTTTGACGAGCTGTTGATCCTATCTGCGATAGGTACGGTTGCGGACTTGATGCCGATGAGAGGGGAGAACAGGCTCTTTGTGAGGCTCGGCTTGAGGCTCTTGGAGAAGAATCCGCCGCTTTATCTGAGGAGGATACTCTCATCGTTTGACATGCTTGGAAAGAAGATTTCAAGCAGGGACATATCATTCTATCTGGCCCCTCTTATAAATTCGTCAGGCCGTCTTGGTCGGCCGGGCATCGCGCTATCACTGTTCCTTTCAGAGAAGGTTGATGAGATAGAGCGTCTTTCCGATGAGCTTATCAGGATGAACAAGGAGAGAAAGAGCAATACCGAGAGTGTTCTTGAGAGCGTCAAGGAGGAGGCTGAAGCTTCCCTGAAATTCTATATGAACCGTTTCATCCTGATTCAAGGTGATGTTCCGCGGGGCCTTACCGGTGCCGTTGCCAGTAAGTTACTCAATCAGTATGGGGTGCCTACCCTGGTTCTTGCGCTCTCCATGGACGATGGAAGGGTCAGTGCGAGCATGAGGACGAAAAAGAACTTCAATGCCCGTGCGTTTCTTGAGAACTTTGCATCCCTTTTTCAGGATTTCGGAGGTCATAGCTGTGCCTCAGGCTTCTCCATGGCTAAGGAAAACCTAGATCTTTTTAAGAGCAGGCTTGACGATGCTGTCTTCTCCCTTGATGAGGATTTATCCACCTCAGAGGAGCCTGAGCAGGTCGATGCGGAGCTTCCAGAGAGTTATATGAGCTCCGAGCTCTGGAGGATAAGGGATCTATTTGAGCCGTATGGGCAGGAGAACGAGGTGCTGAAGTTCCATATCAGAAGAGCCAAGGTCGATGATGTGATTGCAAACCGCAACGGAGGAACATACCTCAGGTGTAACATACGTTATAACAATGAGATATGGCCTGCAGTGTTCTGGGCTTACGATAAGAGCCGTGGAGAGGTTAAGAAGGATGGTATCGTGGAATTCATATTCACCCCTGAGTTGAACACCTACAAGGGTATCAGCCGTCTGCAGCTCAATATAACGGAACTTGAGGTGATAGAGTAGCTCATCTTTTTCTCTCTACTAATTTCCTCTTTGGTATTTACAAATTGTTATTCTTTTTGCTATAGTCAATTTGTTGCCTCCATATTATGGGGAAGAAAAAAGCATTTACTTAAGTAAGGTGGAATATAAACATGGCTAGAAGATGTGATATTTGTGGAAAGGGAACAATTTCAGGATCCATTGTTCCTCGCAAAGGTCAGGCTAAGAAGAAGGGTGGTGTTGGACAGCATATTGGAGTCACTAAGAAGCGTGTTTTCAGACCAAATATCGTTTCTGTTAAGGCTTTAATCGACGGAACACCAAGAACAATCAATGTATGCACACGCTGCCTAAGGAGCGGAAGAGTCCAGAAGGTTGTGTAAGCTTTTATTTTTAAGCTTGATGGAAGAACAGAGCTGAGAGGCCCTGTTCTTTTTTTTCTCTCTTGAGCGATTCCTCTTATTTTTGCATAATTATTTCAGTTGAGGGGGCTATGTATGAAAGATGATTATAGGGTCCATGCCGTTGAGGGAGTGATGGTCTCCACTAGAAACGGCATATTAAAGCTTTTAGATCTGTATAAGAAAGGTGGAGAGAAGCATCAGATATTCGTAATCTCCCCTGTCAATGATAATGAGCTGAGCCTGCTTGGCCTCCTTGATAAGGCGGAGAGCAAGGATGAGCGTCTCTGGGCAGTCATCGAACGCAGCCGCAACAGCTGGCTTGAGCTTAGTGAGAACAGCCTTGAGCGTGATGTAACGAGCTTCGTAACCGAGGCTATAAACGCATCTTTTGCAAAAGTCGAGGATATCCTCAAGGCCGTATGGCTTTTAGAAAAAAGCAGTGAGCAGAGCAGGATATATCTTGAGAGCATGACAAGCTTCTTCGTCGCTTCTATTCTCTCAGCCCTTTTTGAGATAAACGGGCTTGAGGCGAGCATGTTCTCGGTAGATGAGGCGGTAAGGAAATCCTCTTTCCCAGAGGGTGCTTCCTTTATTTACGGAAAGCTCCTCATTCCCGATACCGAGCGTCGTGATGCCCTTGGGCGCATACGCAGGGAAGGGGAGAGTGAGTACACCTCCTCAATAATAGCATCAAACCTTGATTCCCCTCTGACGTTCTGGAATCATAGGTCTCTTTTAAGGACTGCAAGCATCAAGGATGTTCCGAGTGCGAAGGTAATAAAGAACCTAAGTTACGCTGAGGCGACAGAGCTTTCTTTCTTCGGTGCTCCGATCGTCCATCCACACTCGTTCATCCCTGCTCAGGCGAAAGGTCTTCCCATCAGCCTCCGCTACTGGGGGGATGCGGATGATGAAGGCACACTAGTATCTAGTGAGGTGACTAAGGACAAGGACAGGGCGGTAAAGGCATTTTCCGTAGTTCGCAACGTCTCTCTGATAAACGTCGAGGGAAGCGGCATGTCGGGAGTTCCTGGAGTATCATCAAGGCTATTTACCGCACTGAGAAATGAAAAGATCAGCGTCATCTTCATCAGCCAGGCATCCAGTGAGTACTCAATCTGTTTCGCCGTTCCAAAATCCGACAGCCAGGGAGCGCTTAAGACGATAAGAAAGGAGTTCAGTGAGGAGCTCGGTAAGAAGGCTATAAACAGCATAGAGGTTGAGAATGACTGTGCGATTCTTGCCGCAGTAGGTGAGGAGATGCCCGGTGCCATCGGTGTTGCCGGTAAGTTCTTCTCATCCCTTGCGAAGAGCAACATAAACATCAGGGCTATCGCACAGGGCTCCAGCGAGAGGAACATCTCCGCCGTTATAAAGATGGCAGACTCCGCAAAAGCTTTAAGAAGCCTCCATTCGGTCTTCTTCATGTCCGCGCAGACCCTCTCTGTCGGACTTTTCGGGCCAGGGAATATCGGGGGGACCCTGCTAGACCAGATAGCGCGCGAATCGGAGCGGCTCAGGGCGGAGTTTGATCTGGATATCAGGATAAGGGGAATAGCAAGCAGTAAGAAGATGCTGCTCTCAGATGAGGGTATAGACCTCTCTTCATGGAGGGATTCTTTCAGTAAGTATGCAGTCGCATATAACGAGCAGATCTTCATGGAGCATATTGCGGCTACATATTATCCCCATAAGGTGATTATCGACTGCACTTCAAGCCAGGAGAGGGCATTAACATATAAGAGTCTTCTTGAAGCCGGTTTCCATATAATAACGCCAAATAAGAAGGCGAACAGCTCCTCCTATGATTATTACAAAGGCCTTATAGATACTTCTAGGAAGACAGGGAGCCGCTACTATTATGAGACCACTGTCGGCGCAGGCCTTCCAATCATAACGACACTTAAGGATTTAAGGGAGACGGGTGATAAGATCATCAAAGTAGAGGGAATGGTATCAGGAACTCTCGCTTGGCTCTTCAGCTCATATGATGGGAGCATGCCGTTTAGCGCCCTTGTGCTCAAAGCCAAGGAGATGGGTTTTACCGAGCCTGATCCACGTGATGACCTTTCTGGAATGGATGTTGCGAGAAAAACTGTAATTCTGGCCCGTGAATTGGGTTATAGAACTGAGGTGGATGATATTAAGATCCGTTCCCTTGTCCCTGATTACCTCAAGGATGCCTCGAAAGAGGAGTTTCTATCCCGCCTAAGCGAGATGGATGAAGAGATGCACTCCCTTTATCTGAAAGCGAAGGGGGAGAATAAGAATCTCCGCTATGTCGGAAAGGTTGACAGCGACGGAGTATGCTCCGTAGGGCTTGAGCTGTATGATGATGACCACCCGTTCAGTCAGGCAAATGGAACGGATAACGTGATCGCATTCACTACAAGGCGCTATTATGAGCAGCCACTTGTAATCAAAGGACCGGGAGCGGGACCGGAGGTTACGGCTGCCGGAGTATTTGCGGATATGCTACGTCTTGGTGCATATCTGGGAAGCAGGATATAAAAGGAGATTTTGGCAATGTATTTCGTATCAACACGTGATGAGAATGGAAAGAAATTCAAGGCAACTGAGGCGATAATGAAGGGGCTTGCTCCAGACGGAGGGCTTTTCGTTCCTGAGAGCATTCCATCTTTGAGTGAGAGCTTTACCATGGAGAATGGGTATGCGTATGCCGCATACGAGGTGCTCAAGCCTTATTTTGAAGGGGACGAATCCTATGACGACCTTTATGATATCTGCCAGAAGGCGTTCTCGTTCCCTGTGAGCATCCATCAGGGTAAGGAAGGCTCGGACACTCTTGAGCTTTATTACGGTCCGACATCAGCATTCAAGGACTTTGGTGCGCGTTTTCTCGCTTTCTTCATGGAAAACAGACTTAGAAAGACAAAGGAGGATCTGACCGTACTTGTCGCAACGAGTGGTGATACGGGCGGTGCGGTGGCAGCGGCCTTCCATGAGAGGGAACACCTTAAGGTAAAGGTACTCTTTCCAAAGGGTGGGGTATCTGAGCGCCAGATGAGGCAGCTGACATGCTTTGACGGCAATGTTGAATCCTTCGAGGTCAACGGTACTTTCGATGACTGTCAGAAGATGGTGAAGGATGCTTTCATGGATCCGGATTTAAGCGGTCTTACCAGTGCGAACAGCATAAGCCTTGGTCGTCTTCTTCCTCAGGTCGTCTACTATGTCTGGGCATCGTTCATCTATGAGGCAAGATACCACAAGAAGGCCACTATAATCGTGCCGAGTGGAAATGTGGGAAACTCCACGGGTGCTTTCTGGGCAAAGGCCATGGGAGCTCCGATTGAGCATATCGAGCTTGCCGTGAATGCAAACAGGACGATCCCTGATTATCTGGAAAAAGGTGAGTACAGACCGAGAAAGAGCTGTCATACGCTGGCCAACGCCATGGATGTTGGAGCTCCGAGTAATATGGAGAGGCTGTTCAGTCTCTTCAAGAGCTATGATGAGTTCAAGGCAAATGTTACAAGCCACAGCGTAGATGACTTCAAGATCAGGAGTACGATTAAAGAGGTCTATGAGGAGAGCGGATACATAATCTGTCCTCATACCGCATGTGCGGAGTATGTAAGGAGAAACTTCTATCAGGGAGTGCCGACACTTGTAGTATCGACTGCGCATCCTGCGAAGTTCGACAGCATAGTAGAGCCAATAATCGGGAAGAGAATAGCCGTACCTGAGACTCTTTATGATATGATAACCAGGGATTGTTCTTATACCCAGATAGAAGCGGATTATAAGGACCTCTTTTAAGAAACATGAAGCGGGATGACAAACCTCATCCCGTTTTCTTTTTCCCTAAATAATTTTAACCTTTTTTTTCTTTGAATAGCGTAGTATGTAATAATTACTATTTTTTTTGAGCTATTAATCCCAAATTCTATACATTTTGTATGTATTTTTCATATTTTTATTGAAAAAACTGAAAATGAAATTATCTTAAAGATAAAATTGGGAGAAAGAATGAGATGGATTCCTCTGTGGTTAGATTAACAGGTATTGAACTGACAAACTTTAAAAATGTCGAAAAAGGTGTAATATCACTTAATTCAAAAGGACCGTATAATGCATCCATTCTAGGTGTTTATGGACAGAATGGCTCTGGGAAATCAGCTCTTATCGATGCAATCAGCTTATTAAGGTATTTGATTATAGGAGCGAAGGTTCCTTCATATTTTGCCGACTATACTACGATTGATTGTTCTACTTCACATCTTAAGTTTTTCTTTTCTGTGGAATTTGACGACGGGCAATATGATATGTCCTATGAGTTTGACTTCATGCAGCTTTATAACAATAAGGTATTTGATGCTTCAAAAAATAACTGGGAAGAAGAAAAAAGAGTATCCGTGTACAACGAGCGATTGAAGATTGCACTGCCAGGAGAGAAAAAACGCATGATGGATGTTATTAACACGGATAGTAACAAAGTGTTTGCTCCTGAATCAAAATTCAGAGATATCTGTGGTGACTCTGATAATACGTTTACTGATTATCTTGTACTGAAGAAACTTGCGTCGCAGGAAGGGAGATCCTTTATTTTCTCTGCTGATTTTATAAAGAAGCTGGAGAATAACGTGGAAGAAAAGAAAGAAGATGTGAAGAAATACATCCGTCTGATTGAACGGATTGTTTTTTATGGAAGAATGGAACTGTTCATTCTCAATTCAGTCTCTTCAGGTTACGTAAATCTCAATTATCTTCCCATGATGTTTAAATATGACTTTCCTGAGCAGGGAATTGCTGCAAGTATCCTTCTTGATATGGATCATCCTACACCTGTTTTAAAAGAGCGTTTGAACATAATAAGCAAGGTAATAGAGGGGATGAATATTGTCCTTGAAAAGATAATACCTGGCATGACGATTGAAGTAAGAGATTACGGGGATGAGACTCTCAAGGATGGACATCTGGCTACCCGAATTGAACTTATGTCCAAAAGGAATTCAAAAATAATACCGTTGAAATACGAATCAGATGGAATAAAGAAAATCATATCAATACTTGATCTTCTGATCATAGCTTACAACACGCAATCAATTACGGTAGCAATAGATGAACTTGATTCTGGAGTATTTGAGTATCTTCTGGGAGAAATCTTAAAAATCATATCGGAGCAAGGGAGGGGGCAGTTGATTTTCACATCCCACAATCTTCGTCCGCTTGAAACGATAGATAAAAGGTTCATCGTTTTTACGACAACAAACCCGCTAAATCGCTATGTCAGAATGAAACATGTGATGGCGAATAATAATCTAAGGGATTTTTACTATAGGGATATCTCTGTCGGTACTCAGGATGAAGAGCTATATGATTATACCGATAATGCAAAGATAGCAATGGCATTCAGAAAAGCAGGAGAAATCTTGTGACACGCAAGAAAGTATTAATAGTGATAGTGGAAGGTGTGTCAGAACAGGTCGCTTTGGAAAACTGTTTGACTGAATTTCTCACTTTTATGCGTATCCGGTTTAAGGTCGTACATGGGGACATTACTTCTCATAGAGGATCCAATCCCAATAATATCCTTATACGGGTAGGGGATCTCGTCTCCGATGTGATGCGTAACTATAGATTAAGAAAAAGTGACATGGCAGAAATCGTGCATATCGTGGATACTGATGGTGCATTCATCCCGGATTCCTTCATATTTTCTGATGAGTCTTTAGAAAAGGTGATGTACAAAGATGATGGAATCTACGCACGTGACAGAGAATCCTTAATAAGAAGAAATAATATAAAAAGAGCCAATCTATATCGATTAATCAGTTGCAAAAAATAAGGGATGTTCCGTATCATGTGTATTACATGTCATCAAATCTTGAGCATGTGCTGGCAGGAAAGCAGAATTGTACAGATGCCGAGAAGATGATGATTTCTCTCTTCGCTACGAAAATAGGAACAGTGAGTTTTTGCATTTCATCGAATCAGAAGAGATTTCAGTCTCCAAGAACTATTTAGAGTCTTGGAATTTCATTGAGAAAGAACTTAATTCCCTGAAAAGGCACTCAAATCTCAATACTTTCTTTCAAAGAATGAAAGAGGCCTAGGAAAGCTAAACCTTCTTCCTCTTTGGAAGGACATCTCCCCAATAGTAGTAGATGATGATTGCTGCAGATGTGATAATCCATGAGATTGGGTAGCATAGGAATACGGATAAAAGCGTAGGTCTGATTGCTGGGACAATTTCAAGCCAGAGCGCTCTTAGTCCGCAGATTCCCACTATCGTGATGATTGTTGGAATTAGTGTCTTTCCACACCCTCTCATGACTCCGGAGAGTATCTCAATCGGCATGTACGTGATCCATGTGGGAACGAGAATCAAAAGGATTTCAACTCCGATAGATAGAACCTCGCTATCCGAAGTGAAGAGCATGAGACCCTTATCCTGCAACAGAAGGAACGCACCGGTTAGAAAAAGCGTTATGACAGCTCCCATCGCAAGCGATATCCTCACACCGCTTCTAACCCTGTCATAGAGCTTTGCTCCATAGTTCTGTCCGACAAAAGTCGTAGCTGCGATACCGAATGCGTTTATCGCCATCCAGTAGACGGCATCGAGCTTTCCGTAGGCCGCCCAGGCTGCCGCTGTAGCGGTTCCGAATGCATTCACGTTAGCCTGTATCAGTAGGTTTGAAATCGTATAGAGTATCGACTGTATGCCGGTAGGAAGTCCGATTCTCAGCGTGTTTCTAAGGATTGAGGAATCTATCTTAAGATGCCTTAAGCTGAGCTTGATATCGCTATCGAGCTTTCTCAGGTATATGATTACAAGGATTGCAGAGGCTGCCTGGCTTATGATCGTCGCCCATGCCGCACCTGCGACACCCATGTCGGTAAAGCCTACGAAGAGAACATCCAGGATTATGTTTACAACGCAGCTCACAATAAGGAAATAAAGTGGTTTCTTGCTATCCCCGAGAGCTCTGAAAATACCGGCACCCATATTATAAACGGTATTGAAAACACTTCCGAGGAAATATATCCTCATGTACTCTTCCGCCAGGCCTATTACATCCTCAGGAGTTCCTATTAGCTCTAGAATCGGGCGTGTAAAGAGTATGCCGACAGCCAGGATAATGATGCCGCCGAGTATTGCGATGAGCATTGCGGTGTGTATTGCCTTATTCGTATCCTTATAGTCCTTTGCCCCGTAGAACTGGCTTATGATTACGGTCGCACCGCTGCTGAGTCCCGTGAAAAAGCCGATTAGTAGGTTTATAGCGGTTCCCGTTCCCCCTCCGACGGCTGCAAGAGCCTCTGTTCCGAGGTACTGGCCTACGACGATGGCATCAACAGTATTGTAAAGCTGTTGGAAGAAAGTTCCGAATAGAATAGGGAAGAAGAATAGCAGAAGCTGCTGGGAAATCCTTCCCTCCGTAATTCCGTTTACTCTGGTCTCTGTTCTCATCCTAAGAGGGGATTATCCTTCTTTTTTGACTTTAGTCAACATCTTTTGAGCATGTTCGCTGATTGCACGGAAAGTTTCATCGCTTATCACATGCTCAATACGGCATGCATCCTTTTCCGCAGTCCTCTTATCCACGCCGAGTGCGATGAGCACCTCGGTTATTCCCCTGTGCCTTTTATACGTGTTTTCTGCGATTTTCCTTCCCTCTGGTGTGAGCGTTATGAGGTTATCTCCATCTATGTCTATGAGCATCCTGTCCTTGAGCTTCTTAAGGGCGATGGTCACGCTCGGCTTGGAAAAATCAAGATGTTTTGCGATATCTATGTTCCTGACGAATCTTTTTTCCTTTCCTATGATTAATATCGCTTCCAGATAGTCTTCTGAAGATTCTTTAGCGTCCATATACACCTCAGTCTCCTATATTAGCACAATTTAGCGATTTTAGAACGAAAAAGAGGAAGAGTTATTGACTACTAATTTCGGTTAGAGTAAACTAACCACGAAAAGATTAGAGCATTCTAACTTTTAAGGAGAGTAGATGATGCCGCTTACAATGATTAATCCGGGCGCAAAGGCCAAGATCAGGAGAATCGGGGGCAGTGACGATGTAAGAAGGTTTCTTGCAAATCTTGGTTTCATCGCAGGAAGTGATGTGGAGGTTCTCAACCTCCTCGGAGGATCCATGATTGTTAAGATCAAGGACTCCAGAGTTGCGCTTAATGCCGATATGGCCAGGCACATATTCATTTGACAGAGCATGTTTTTATAGGAGTGAGGAAATATGACACTTGGAGAAGCGAAAGTCGGCTCAACGGTACGTGTTGAGAAGATTGAGGGTGATGGTGCGTATAAAAGACGCATCATGGATATGGGAATCACTAAGGGCACGGAGCTCTATATCAGGAAAGTGGCTCCGCTCGGTGATCCTGTTGAGATCACGGTAAGGGGATATGAGTTATCCGTCAGAAAGAACGACGCAGAGTGCGTCATTGTCGGATGATAAGAAGAGGAGGCGGAAAACATGAGAATAAGAATAGCGCTCGCAGGAAATCCAAACTGCGGAAAGACCACGATGTTCAATGCGCTGACAGGTGCGAACCAATATGTGGGAAACTGGCCGGGTGTAACGGTTGAGAAGAAGGAGGGAAAGCTCAGGGACAAATCAAGAGCGGATGAGATCACGCTGACCGATCTTCCCGGTATCTACTCCCTGAGTCCTTATACTTTGGAGGAAGTTGTTAGCCGGGACTATCTTTTGAAGGATAATCCCGATGTTATAATCGATCTTGTTGATGCGACGAACATAGAGAGGAATCTCTACCTTACGACTCAGCTCATAGAGACAGGGCTTCCTGTTGTTATAGCTCTCAACATGGCGGATCTTGTAGAGAAGAAAGGTCTTAAGATAGATATTAAGAGGCTTTCGATGGTTCTTGGCTGTCCTGTTGTTGAGACATCCGCTCTTAAGAAGACCGGACTCACATCCTTGATAGACGAAGCTGTAAGGTGTGCAAAGAAGAAGGAGAGAACTCTTCCTGGTCCGATATTCAGCCAGAAGCTTGAGACCCTTATCGATGATGTGAAAGCAGCTCTCGATACCGTCACTGCTGATAAATCAAGATGGTATGCCATAAAGGCAATTGAGAAAGATGAGAAGGCAATTTCGGATGCAAAGCTCTCAGCAGAGGCTCTTGAAAAGGCTAGGGATGCAAGGGTAATACTCGAGAAAGATAGGGATGATGACATCGAGTCAATCATAACCGATGAACGTTATAAGTACATACAGAAGATAGTATCCACATGCGTTAAGAAGGGAAAAGAGGAGCTATCGGTCTCAGATAAAATAGATAGGATCGTGACCAACAGGATTTTAGGAATTCCTATCTTCATCGCAGTGATGTTCGTCGTCTATTACATAAGCGTCACAACAATCGGAACATGGGTAACCGACTGGACGAATGATACTTTCGTGGGAGCTATCCAGGGCTGGGTATCATCTGGCCTTGAGGCGATAGGCGCGGGAAGCCTCGTAATAAGCCTGGTCGTGGATGGAATCATAGGAGGAGTAGGAGCCGTTCTCGGCTTTGTTCCGCAGATGGCCATTCTATTCCTATTCCTCTCCATTCTTGAGGATTCTGGTTACATGGTTCGTATCGCATTCGTAATGGACAGGGTGTTCAGGCATTTCGGACTTTCTGGAAAGAGCTTCATACCTCTTTTAATCTCCTCTGGCTGTGGAATCCCTGGAATCATGGCAAGCCGCACAATCGAGCAGGAGAACGACAGAAAGCTTACGATCATGACTGCAACATTCATCCCATGTGGAGCGAAGCTTCCTGTAATAGCGCTCATGGGAGGAGTTATGGCATCCTATATGACAGGCTCTTATGAGGCCGGTGGATTCATAGCGCCGCTCATGTACTTCATCGGAATCGTAGCCGTTCTCGTCTCTGCGATCATGCTTAAGAAAACAAAACCGTTCTCTGGAAAGCCTGCACCGTTCGTAATGGAGCTTCCTCCTTATCACATACCGAGTGCGAGAACAGTTCTCCTTCACGTATGGGAACGCTTGAAGGGCTTTATAATCAAGGCGGGAACGATACTCTTCCTTGCATGCGTCGTAATGTGGTTCCTCGCAGGATTCGGATTCTCATCTGAAGGTTTCGGCCTTGTAGAGGACAGCTCGGAAAGCCTTCTTGCCGCAATCGGAGGAGTACTTGCACCGCTTTTTGCCCCACTTGGCTTTGGCTCATGGCAGCCTGTTGCAGCCTCCCTCTCAGGCTTTACCGCAAAAGAGGCTATTGTCTCCACGATGGGAGTGCTGGCAAATGTCGCAGGGGATGTGGAGGATGCGGTTAACGTAGCAGCAGGAGTCGCAACATGGTTCCCATCTACTATTGCAGCATTCTCATTCCTCCTTTTCAATCTGCTTGACTCCCCATGCCTTGCAGCGATTGCGACAATGGCCCAGCAGATGCAGAGCAGGAAATGGTTCTGGTTTGCAATACTCTTTCAGAATCTATTTGCATACGCAGTCTGCCTCTGCACATACCAGATTGGAGTTCTGATTGCATTTGGCACGTTCACATTTGCAACAGCCGTTGCCCTGGTAGTTCTTGCATTGATGCTTTTCTTACTCTTCCGTCCGGATCCGTATAAGAAGAACAAGGTCTATTCAAGAAGATCGGTTGAAGCTGCTTAAGGAGGAAGGAAATGTTTGCCGATATCATGATCATCTTTTTAGTGGCAGCTTATTCGATTCTTGTAATTAAAAAGCTCATCAGAGACAAGAAAAGCGGGGTATGCACAGGTTGCACTTCTCATTCATGCAAAGGGTGTAAAGGATGCGATAGCGCATATATCGACAGCCTGATAAGGAATGCCAAGGAGAGGACTTGATATGGGGGACGCTAAATCCAGCATGTTCTATGCCTTCGCTTCATTCCTTCTGATCTATCTTGTTGGGGTAGGGATATACTCAATCGTGCAGATGGTGAAAAAGAGGATGAGGCGGCATAAGGACGAAAGGATGTGAATATGGTTGATGCGATTATAATTTTAATTGTAATTGTTCTCATCATCTTTGCAGTAAAGGGCTCTCTTAAGCATTTTAAAGGGGAGGGCCCGTGCTGTGGAGGATCGAGCGTTAAGGTAAAAGAAAAGAAGCTTGACGGCCCGGTTCTTGCAGATAAGGATGTCATCATCGAGGGCATGAGATGTAATAACTGCAAAGCGAGGGTGGAAAATGCGCTTAACAGCATCGAAGGGCTTAAAGCCGAAGTAGATCTTAATAGCAAAACCGCCCATATAAAGATTACACACTTGGTAAGTGATGATGAGATTAGAAAAGCAGTATCTAAAGCCGGCTACAAAGTAGTTAGCATAAGATAGGAATTTCATTATATGGTCTCTCTGCCTGCTCTAGAGATAGGGCGGGCCTTTTTTTCTTGCCACATGAGAGGAATCATCTTACCATTTTCATAAGGTGAGTAGATGAAAAAAGCTTTAATACTGTGTTTTGTTATGATTTTGGCATCTTTTTCCGCATTCTCTGCAGATGAATTGAATTATGAGAAGATCTATGCAATCGATGATGAGATTGTCAGTGACATGAAGGATCTCTACATCCTCAGCGGATATTCCCTTCCTTCAACAACGGGCCCATATAGTGGAAGTGAGATGAAGATGGCACTCTCCCGTCTCGATTACGATGCTCTCTCAGAGGCTGGGAAAAGACTATATGACAGGATAGATATGATATTGACAAGTGATGCGGAATCCGCCGTGTTCACCGGTGATGTCACTGTCTCTCCTGAGCTCTACATGCATTCAAATAAGAGTGAGTACTTCCAGAGCTGGGATAACTGGAGCGAGGACTGGGCGGATACGGAGCCTTTGCTTAGCCTCGTTGCAGAGCAGCACATAGGCTCTTCTTTCTACGGTTTCTTCGATTTCTCGGTAGGGACAACGAAGACGAAATTTCCATATCCAGAAAGTGCATTCGGCGATAGTATCGCAGAGACGAATATTCCTATAGACATCATGGAAAACCTCGATTTCAACTTCCCATATAGGGCGTTTGTAGCCGCTGGGGGAGGGCACTGGAGTCTACAGGTCGGGCGTGAGCGCTATTCATGGGGACCTGGACAGACGGGTAATTTCGTTCTAGGAGACCATATTAAATACCATAACTCGGCACGTATCACAGCTTTTGATGATAATTTCAAATATACCTTCCTGGTTCTAAGTTTCGTACATCCACAAAACTATTATTTCCAAGGTTCTTCTCCTAATGATGATTCTGGAATTGCTACAAGCAGAGAGCTTAACCAGACTGGAAGTACAGCCGGTCAGAGCGCATATCTAAACGGCATCAGCGCATTCATCGCACACCGCCTGGAGTGGAGATTCTTTGACAATAAGTTCGGCTTCGCTCTTACAGAGGGTGTAATGTACATGAGCAAGGATAACAGGATAGATCTCATCGCTTTAAGTCCTGCTCATCTCTTCCATAACTCATATACAAGGAGCCTTACGAACTCAATCCTTGCATTTGAGTTCGACTACACTCCTATAAACGGCCTAAATCTCTATGCCCAGATAGTAGTCGATGAGATGATACTCCCAGGTGAGCCGATTCCTGGAAAAGAAGGGGCAGACCCTGCAGAACCTACTGCGATGGGCTACATGCTCGGAGCGACATATGTAATGCCTCTCTTTGACGGAATCCTATCTTTAAATCTCGAGGGAGCATACACGGATCCTTACCTTTACTTAAGGGATGGGGATCAGCAGGCAGGAGAGAGTGGAAGAGTACAGAGCCCTGGAAACTGGGGAATAAACTATGTCGTTCCAACTCGTGAGATGATTTGGAACGGAGGCGCTCAGTTCTATGACGAGCAGTTCCTTGGTTATAAGTATGGTGGAGATGCAATCGTTGCAGAGTTTTCCGCTTCCTTCAGAAAGCCTGGAGAGTACTACTTCGGAGGATCCTTCTTCTACATGGCGCATGGAACCCATGACCAGTGGACGGTGTGGACCAGGGTGAATGGAGATTATCACAATGTGACAACTCCAACGGATGAACATCAGACAGCAAATAATAAGGATGAGAATGCTAATAAGCGTGATGCCGTAAGACATCTTATCGATATCGGTCTTAACGGAGGGCTTGAGCTTCCATATGGCTTCAGCATCTACAGCAACATACATTTCTTGACGCTAATACACCCGGGCAACATCAAGGCCAATGCTCCTGAGTTCGATTGCCAGTGGATGCTTGGAGTATCATGGAGCCTCTGATGAGAAGAGCAATTAGTACTCTTCTGCTTCTTTTTATCCTTCTCCCTCTTTTTGCGATAGGGGGAAGGATTATTCCTCTTGATGATGAGACCTACCTCGATGTTGAGGCACTTTTCCTCATAAACGGGGTAAGCGGCGTCTCCTCATCCAGGCCTTGGAGTGAGAGTGAGGTGCGTCTCATGCTCCGCCGCCTTGATTATGATGGCATGGATCCGTTCTCGAAGAATCTATATGAGAAGATCTCATCATCGCTAAGAAGTGATGAATACTATTTCAAGCCCTCCCTTGAGCTTGCACCCGAGCTCTACTACCATCCGAACGGGAAGGTCTTTAAGAGATCTGAGCACTGGGTATACGGTTTTAATGAGCGTAAGCCTTTTCTTAAGGCATCAGTAGAGGCTTCCCTTGGCCCGTTCTATACGTATACCGAGCTCTCATACGGACATGGAATGGTAACGAATGAGGATACGTTCATAACCTTAGAAGAACTCAGCGGTGGTGATTTTCCTGGCCTTGGTGCCGTTGTTTCAAAAGAAGAGGGAGGTGCTATCAGGGTACAGGATGTGTCCAAGGTCTATTCATCGACCTTCCTCTTCAATTTCCCGAAGATGACGGCAATCGAGATAGACGTGCCACGGCGCACATCCTTTTCTTTCTCTTTTGATAATCTCTCATTCGGCTTTCTGCGTGACCGCCTCTCATGGGGGCGCTCAAGAATCGGGAATTTCATCTTCGACGATCATGTTAGCAGGATGGACTATCTCTATCTAAAGCTTTACTATGAGCGCTTCAGCTTCGATTACGTGCTATACCTTCCAGAGGTCAATCATACGAATACGAATGACTTTGACTATGATGGAAAGACCAGACTGATGCTTGCTCATATGCTTTCATACAGGATCTTAGATAACCTCTTCTTCTCAATCAGTGAGAATGTGATGTACTCATTCACAGTCCCAGAGCTCTATTTCTTCAATCCTGCCAACATATTCCATAACCTGAGCAACTCCCACACCCTCAATGCGATAGCACACCTTGAGCTTGAGTACGTCCCGATAAAGGGCTTAAGGTTTTACACTCAGTTCGTCCTTGACCAGGCTACCGCTCCGACTGAGGGGGATAGTCAGCCCGCTGCTTTCGGCATATCACTTTCTGCTGAATACATGATGAGCCTTAGTGATGCGCTCCTTTCCTTCTACGCAGAGGGGGCATACACATCACCGTATCTATATAGGAGGCAGGCGGTGGATTTCATAGTGTTCAACCGCTACTCGATAAATAAACCATATGGTAAGTTCCCTGTTTTCACATACCTAGGTTTTCCTTATGGTGGGGATGCTCTTTCCGTCTATTTTGAAACACGCTACAGAAAGCCAGGTGGGATAAACGCATCCCTTAATCTTCTTTATATGATACATGGAGAGGTAGGCATGCTCTCTCCTCACTCAACAGATGGGAATAACAGCAGCGCCCCAAACATAAAGACTGACGAAATGCTTACAGGAGATTTAAGCCACAGCGTAAGGCTATCGCTCGATCTTAGATACCCATACAGAGTCTCAATCTTCAATCTTGAGGGCTTTATAAACCTCTCTTATATATATCAGGAGAGAGCTCATGACTTCCAGCTTGCCCTGGGAGCCAGTGTCAAAATTTGAGAAATTGGTACTTCCAAAGCGACGGCAGAAGTTTTAAATTTTACTCTAAGTCCAAAAACTTATGACATAAGCGTAATTTTTAATTGTTAATAGTTATAAGTTATTGTTATTAGTTTGTTTTAACAGAAAATTAAAAGAAAAATACAAATTACTTAATTTTTAAGATAACTCATTGTTATCTAAATAATTATAGTAAAAATTGCATATTGGTAGGGGGGGGTACTGGACGCAAAAACCCCCTACATTTTATTTACATCACCCTCTTTCTCAGGGAAAATGATTATAGAAACATAAACTAATTTTATTGAGCTCTTAATCATAATAAGTCAGGGGGATTTATGAAGAAGGGTATTTTTGTCATAACTTTAATGCTGCTTTTCTCAGCAGCACTGTTTGCCTATCAGCTGTCGCCGCTTAGCGCCACATACGATCCAAGTGGGGCAGGATCTGCAAGGGTTTATACCATTACAAATGATTCTGACAGCCCGATAGCAATAGAGATCAACGCATTCTCAAGAAATATCGATATTGATGGAAATGAGTACACGGAGGATGCCTCCGCGTATTTCCAGATTCAGCCGAGACGTATGATCATACGTCCTCAGTCATCCCAGCTTGTGCGCGTCCAGTACCGTGGACCTCAGACTGTCACAAGGGAGATGGCATATAGGATCATCAGCGAGCAGATTCCGTATTCTGTCGGTGCAAGCCAGCAGGAGTCCGGGCAGATGATTTCTTTCCTCTTCGTCTATTCAACAAGTGCCTACGTACGCCCTACGAGAGTAGTTGAGAGGGTTAGTACCACAGCAGGCATTAACGATGAGGGAAAGCTTGAGGTTCGCATAGAGAACACGGGAAGCGTCCATCAGATGCTCAACAGCCTCAGTGTGACTGTTAATGGAAATGATGGAAGCTCTTATGTCCTCAGTGAAGAGGAAATGGGTACGATCAGTGGACAGAACCTCCTAGCAGGCTCTGTTCTCAGAATCGTTTTAGATATTCCAGAGGAGTTGGCCGCAGCGACTGAATTTACTGCCGTAGCAGAGTACGACTACTCATATTCAGCATAAAGAGGCTTACTGCCTGGGCATCTGGGGTTTTTGATATGGATAAGAGGAAGCTGGCATTACTGATTCTGCTTTCTATTCTGCTGGTATTTTTCGCCTCTCTTACAGCTATGGAGGCAGGAAGACTTTTGGGCGCAGGATATGAAGTAGCAGGGGAAGGAGTCTCCTTCGTAGTGCTTCTGGCATTCCTCACATACGCTGACGCAGAGCTCGTTCTTTTCCTCAGGGAGAAGTTCGAAGGAGAGAGTAAGGAGAGATTAAGCAGGGGGATCGTCCTTATTTATCTATTGATGTTCTTGCTGCTTATTCTCATTGGCATCATCTATTTCGGATCAAAGTCCGATGTGGATTTACAAGGTGAAACTCTGAGGGAGGATGGGACCCTTTCCATCCCCCCTGAAGTGGAAGAGGATGATATCCTCCCTCAGATTCTTATAGAAGAGGAAGAAGAACCTGAAAGGGTTGAGGAAGTAGAAACGGTCGTTATTGAGGAGGAAGAGCCTCAAGTGCCAGAAGAAGAGGAAAGCATGGAAGAGGTCATTGCTGTAAAAGAAGAGGAGAAAGTGGAAATCAGAATCCCGACAACTCCGACAATCAAGGCCACGACATCTCAGCTTTATGAGGTGCTTCCTCCTTCTATGCCCTCAGTCAGTGTTGTCAATCAGAGAATTGATGAGGTAATTACCATTCCTTCCATATACGGAGATGAGAGCGAAGAGGACTTCTGGGCTACCTTCTACATCGCAGGAGAGGATGATCTTCTTTATGAAAGCGGCATCTACTACATGAATCTTTATGTCAATGGTGAGCCTTATGGCTCCATTGAGACATATCTTGATGGCGATGTTCTTTCTCTGAAGACAACAGAACTCAAAACATATGTTGAATCTACACTTACAGATGAGGCGTTCAACCATATATTCATGGATACGTCTGAATATATAACTCTTGAAGACCTTGAGAGCCGAGGTGTTGAATCGAGTTACGATTTGAACACTTTCAACGTATATCTTACTTTCAATGCCAAGGATATGCCGCTACAGATAATCAGCATATCAGGTAATAACGTCAGGATGGTATCAAGGCCTATTGCTAATTCTCTTGTTCTTGAGCCTGCGAAATTCACTCTTTTAAGCCGCTATAGCATTCAGGCATCAACATCGCTTTATCCAGTAGTGGATATGTGGAATGATGCAAGGCTATATATATCAAGCTATAACACGATGCGTCTTTTTGACGTATATGGCAATTTCAATTATAGCTTCAATTTAACTCCGACATATCTCTCTTTGGCATTTGGAAGCTACAGCTTCTATCATGATTTCACGGATGAGATGATAAGACTGAGCTGGGGAAATGTATCTCCTGATCTTTTGTCTCCAGATGGCACGAGTGTCGGTATCAGATTCGACAAGTCCCTTTCATATGGTTCTTCCAGCAGTAGGAGACGCAGCCATATTGAGAGATACATCACGATAGAGAAAGAATCCGATGTACAGGTTCTCAATGAAGGAAGGGAGATTTATAGAAAGACATTGGGACCTGGAAACTATAGGCTTGAGGATTTCGTACTCTATAGCGGTGCGAACAAAATTGAAATAATAATCACACCTCTTGACGGCTCTGAGGTCATCAGGGATGAGATTGACCTCATCTACTCTTCAAGTCTCCTTGCTCCTGGCGAGATGTACTACGGAGGAGGATTATTCACAGGAAGGAAACGTGTCAGCCGTACCTCATCGGAGACTTTCGGTGCACTCAGAATACCATTCTCAAGCGATTATGCCTTAGAGTATGATGCGAGAAACATAGTCGCTTCTGGATATATCCGTGCCGGCCTTACAACCAGTTTGACGATGAATACATCGCTTGCGCTGAAGAACAGTGTGGAGAATAATGATTATTTCAATCCACGCATGCGTTATGCCCTTGAGCTTACACACGCCAATATTCTCGGTACGACAAGGTATAATTTCAACCTTACAGAGAATGCGGATGATGGTTTTACTCTTCCAACCCTTTATGCAAGGGTAAGCCATCAGGCCTATACGGGAATAAGGGAATTCAGCGGAATAAATGCAAGTCTTACATATAACGGTTCAGCCTCTGATGACTACTACAGCTCAAGCAGGCTGTCGGGAGCTCTTAATTTCTCAGGCTCATTCAATCTCTTAAGCTGGTCTCTCGGCCTCAGTGGAACTCTTGACCTTGTTGATATCATCAACAGTTCGTGGTATACATCGGCAACACTCAGCATGAATCTCGGTAGGAATTTCTACATCTCAGGTTCTGCTACATTCAGTGGAATAGGAGAGCAGACCCCGTCCTTCACGGGAAGGATTTCAGGAACGGTAAGATTCGGCCGCTCTAGAGCAAATGCCTCTTATTCAAGCAATAATTACTCCAGCCTCTCATATACATATTCGGGTAGTGGAAACTACTTCGATGTGAGGGTAAATACAAATGATCTTACGAGATTCGAGAACTATGATATGAGTGCCAACTACTCTCATACCGGAGATAAATTCAGCTTCTCAATGGGTCTCAGTGCGTCTGATAAGTTCCAGAGGAACAGGCTATCATTCAGCACGTCGTTTGCAACTGTCTATGCAGATGGACTGTTTGCTTTCTCTTCCTATGCTCCGAATAACTTCATTCTTATTCAGCAAAGGGGTGCGTTAAAGGGGAATAAGCTTTCAATCGGAGCAATAGGAACTTCTAGACCTGATGATGTTGCAATGTTCTTCAATACAGGACTCTATACAGGGCTTTCTCTGGGAAGGAGTTCAAGCTTCACCGTCTATTCATCTCCTGCAGATTCGTTCTCAAGCGGTTTAAGCCAGGACATCACGATACCTGCATCAAGGCTTGGCGGATATATCCTCAAGATGGAGAGTGAGAGCAGATACTCCGTAACGGGTATTGCATACCGTTCTAATGGAGAGTTATGGATCAATGCATCAAGTCCTCTTTACAAAGTGATTCTCAACGAAGATAACTCCATCTCTCTTGAGATGACAGAATACTATCTCTTCACCGATCAGGATGGAAGGTTCATAGTCTCAGACCTCACCCCAGGCTTATATGCGTTCGATGTCGATAGCCAGAGTGGATGGGAACTTAACATGTTTGAAGTCATAGAAGATGAGGAGGAGAGATACAATGTCCTCCTGCTTGAGGATGCATACCTTAACAGTTATGAACTTCCATCCCCATATGTCCTCTCATACTCCTATAGAGGAAGTGAGTATGTGACATTTGATGAGTTCTGGAACCTTCTTTATCCAGTAGAGGAGGTGGCTCTATGAGAAAGCTTATTTGCATACTTTTATCTTTTATACTTCTGCTTACAAATTTGAATGCAGTGGAAACATCTTTTGAAATTGTTGCCTACAGAGTAGGTGGAGAAGGGAAGGGGCCATTCTTCTATGTCGTTGATGCATTGAATAACTCTCTGGAAAACATGACAGCAGGAGAGAGCAGAAGTATTGACAGCCTTCTTTCCAATTATATCGGAACAGAATTATCGGAAAGTGATCCTAATAACATCCTTTTAAGCTTCCGTGTAGAAGGTCAAACTCTTGGCTCATATTATGTGAAACTCGCTGTATCCCATTTTGCTCTCATGCAGGAAAGTGAAAAAGGATTAGAAAGAGTTCCAGATGGTAATCAAATAAGTGGCCATTACATGATTGATAACCTGGATCTACGTTTTAATGACAGCAATTCAACAGAGATGGATGGGGCAGGCACAGCTAAAATAACCGAGAAGACTTCCAATGAGACTCAAAAGGATACAAAGGATACAGTAGATTATGATGCAGCTGATCTGTCCAATGCATCTGTTGTTACATGGACGATAGCAGATAACAATCAGAATGACGGTATAGATTTCTCCAGTGATTATTGGATCTGTAGGGGAGCTGTAAGGCTTCAGATAGATGAGAATGAATATAATAATGCACCAATAGGGACATACCAGACAAAAGTAATTGTTGAATGGGGGACAATAGAATGAAGAAGCTATTTACTCTCATATTTATGACATTCATCATTACCTGCTTATTTGCAGAGGATAATAGTATAAGTATAACTACGAGGCCTATAGCGCTTCAGGCTGGTTTTGACAAGGTTTTATCTGTAAATGTTACCAGAATTCCTTCCCAGAGCGAGACTTATCTGCAAGGTATGCCTTTCAATATCGAAGATCCACAGGTCGAATATAACGCATCAGAAGATGCAAACGGAAGACGTATAGCCAACTGGTCAGTCTTGGCAAATACTCCTTTTAGACTCAGTTTCGAGCTTGAACCATTGACCTCAGTAAATGACTCTAACAGTACTCTGCCTTATATTCTGACATTTGAGTATGAGCTTGCTTATGGTCTTAATAGAAACGATTACTTAAAAGGTAAGTTCTCTTTGGATATGGGCTCTGCCTTATCACCGACGACCACGTTTAATAATGTAGATATTACAGAGGGTGTAACATCAGCGGAGGGGAGTTTTCTTGGTACCCTTGATGGCGGTGTCTACTTCATGTTCACAAAAGAAAGTACGGATGCAATAGCCGATGATGACAATGGAAAGGATTATCCATTTGGAAGCTATAAGGCGAATGTGACAATAACAATAGAGGAGGTGGGGCAATGAGAAAAGCATTATTAATCATATTAGGCATCTTCTGCATTGCTTCATTGTTTGCAGAGCCTGTTATTAATGTAAATGAAATAACAGTTGAGATGCTTAATTATCTAATTGATAAAGCACCTGTTGGATATGTTCCTCCTTCTATTGCAATTGGCCCTTATGATTCTACCTCTGGAATCAATATGCAAAGTAAGGAGTATCCTAGAAGAGAACAAGATAAACCATTACAATTTGTTGATAAATATACAACTGATAAACCTGCTTCATCAGGACTTTATTATACTAATGACTCCATGGTTGCTTTAGGAGCCCTTTACGATGTTCCTGTAATATATAAAACTAAGGAACCAACAATAATAGCTGTAACTGAAGGTAATTCATATGGCAAAGAAAGGATAGGGGAAGTAGATGTTTGGGATAATAAATATAAGTGGGAAGAATACAGAGATGTTACACGCTCAGGAACAATATACTTGGCGATTTTATCAAATGATAAGCCAGCAATGCAATTCAGTGCCGAGAGTTCATCTGACTTCATGTTTGTCTCTCAGTCCCATCCTACTTATAGAAGACCTTTTGAATTAGCAATCCAGCCTAAGTACTTAATAACAAATTATGCTAATTACTTAGATCATAATAATCCCACAGGAATTGCTTTAGGTGTAAAGAATCTAGGAAACGGTTTGGGGTTGGATAACAACCCATCTATAAAGCTTCCTGATAATGTTGGTTTAGGGTTGTATGCATCATTCTGGTTCGATGTCATATTGGTTCTTCCCTTTGATAATTTTGATGTAACTAATGGTGTTCAGGTAGATAATGTAAAATATGAGTTAATTGAAGCAGAAGATTACTCATCCATTGTAAATCTCTCTGTTAGTTTTGCCGATTTAGAATACGAATTATATGAAATAACTTTTGAAAACAAAACTGTTCAAAGAAGAGAAGGCATTGGTGGAATTGGGGGCCGTAATATAACTTGGAATGGTTGGTATAATACTCCTAATGGTTCTCTTACAACTAGTTCTTTAAAAACGGGGACAGCAACAGGTTTATATGATAGGGAAGTAATAACGATTCCATTCTCTGGCTATTACTCTCCTTATGATAGTGGAATGGAGGAGTCAAGAGCATCCTTCCATGTTAGTACATATCCAATTATATCGAGTTTAAGTCTTAATCCGAGCTCAAGTAATAATCCGAGAACATTTATAGATATTGCGGATATAAACCTGATTTATATGTTTGGAGACAGATTCCAGACAGATATAAATGATAATACTTGCAAGGATGTTACTTATAATCCAAGAATATTCCTTTCTGCAATCAGCGACCCCAAAAAACAGAATGCTAATGGTTTCATGTTTATTTACAGGGGTGCTACAAGAATCGTAGAGGGAGTCAATGCTGTAAAATATACAGTTCGCGTAACTGATGACAGTGGTAGCTTTAAAGATTTTGATGGCACTGATTACATAGATGGAACAACATATGAGATGGTTGGCGAGGATAAGTTCTTATATAGTGAGCACCATTATTCTAATCCATTCTGGCATGTTTATGATAACGGGCCTCGACAAATTCATTACCACTCATATGATGGAACTATTTCAATCTTAATTGATGATACTGATGGAAATCTGATGCAGGCAGGTGCGTATGAGTCAACAATCTATGTACACCTGATAACGCCATAGGGAGGAAGAAGATGAGAAGAATACTTTATTTGTTGTTGATTATATATCTAGCTCTTCCTCTCGTTGCCGTGGAGAGTGAGACAGTATATCTGGAAGCGATTGTTCCTGAGGACTACAGCGTAGTAGTTCCTGAGGCCGTGGCGATAGACCGCTTGATATTCGAGATTGAACTTGAATCAGGGGAGGATGAGCTTCTTTCAGAGCCAGAGTTCTCTCTTGGAAATTTGAGCGTGGGTGCTGGATCCACATCATTCTCACTGCTTTATTATGGGAATCTCGCATCTAATTACGATGTCGTGATTAATGCTAAATCTGATGGCCTTGTTAATGAGCAAAGCAATGTTGTTATTCCAATAGAGATTGAGATTCTCAGATCTGACAAATGTCTCAGCGCAGTTGAGACAACAAGCATCAGTTCTGATGAGATGCACCTTGTTGTTCCTCCGATGGGAGCTATCGAGGGGGAGCCGGTTTTATCCTTCATTGTCAGTTGGGATAATCCGAAGGATCTGCCTTTAGGCAGGTATTATGGAACGATAGATTTGGAGTTGAGGAGTTTTTAGAGATGAGAAAAGCAGCGTTATTTATTCTGCTCTTTACATCCTTATTCATACTTCCTTTAAATGCGGAAGAGCCAATGGTTCAATCTGAGGTGAAGATTAATCTTGCCTTATCAGGATTGGATGAGGTCGAATTCGGCTTTTCTGATGATCCGGATATACTTGGCAAAGATGAGATAGATAGTATCCCATATGTTTCGCTTGAGACCATTGAGACAAACAGCGATAGGATAATTGCTGGCACAAATCTATATATCTATTACCGTATTCAGAGCGATAAGAGCTTTAAAATCACTCTTGAGAGCGCACCATTGTCAGCATTAGAAAAAGAAGAAGGTGAGATAAAGTGGTGTTCATTAATTCATGACCATGAGATAGATGGGTTTGAGCATGATGTTTTCGGAGGCGATGATTATGCTCCGAAGCTGATTTATGAGCATAATCCTGGAATTGCAATAGGAAGTGAGGGAATCATACCAATTACAATACGTACCGAAGATCTTACTTATGTTCCTGTGAAGAGTTATTCAACGGAGATAATTCTTACGCTCAGCGTAGAAGGAGGGAATGTATGAAGAAGTTGATCCTCCTTATTCTTATACTTACCCTTTTCCTTTATGTTTCTGTTGCCACAGATAGTGTCTCAACTACGATGTATTTGAACATGAATAAGATGGAGCATTCTGTTGAACTTGGCTTTATTGAAGCTAGTGATGCTGTTCCGTACTCCTTGGATCTATCTTCTTACTCACTTGATAAGGTTGGTCTTGAAGAGGAGCTGATAGATAAGGATGGAATTCTATCAAAGGATATAAGAGTTTTCTGGGATATCAGTAGCCCTAGGAATTTCAAAGTACTTCTTACGGGAAGTCCTTTATCTGATGATTCTGGTAATATGCTGGATTTCTCTGTGACGTGGATTCCGTATGAGAAGGATGAGGAGGTTTCAATCGGGCTTGATGGTGATTTCTCAAAACAGGAGATTTATACACATCATCCTGAGTTGAGTCTTTCCCATTCAGGAACGGCTGATTTGAGAATTGAAACAGAAACACTTAGCACTGTGATTCCAGGTACTTACCATGGAGAGCTGACGCTTGTGGTGGAGGATGAGTAGCTTATGAAAAGATTTGTACTTATTTCAATGATTCTATTCATCTTCATTACTGCTGTTTCTGCTAGTACTGTATATCCAGGAGAGGATGACTACTATGAAGGATCATATAAAAAACCTGAGAATGTTACTTTAATTAGTGGAGATAAGGTTAATATCGGAGTTTCTGTAAATTGTACAATTTCGAGTCTCCCGTCTTTGGTGACAATAGGGTTTGCAAAAAGTATTCCAGAAGGTTTTGGATTTGATACGGAGATTCCTGTAGAAACGATTATATCGACTCTTGATCTTAATGATTTCGATGGTGATGGCAAAGGCAATAATAATGAAGGCAGCGCCTACGTATTCTACCAGATAAAGTCTCAGATGGCTTTGACTGTGTCGTTGGGGCTGACAGGTCTCTTGGAAGGAACTAGTGATGAATTGGGTTGGACTGTTTCCTGGAAAACTCCGAATGCAACCGATAATTCTCAATACTTAACTGGTTCTGTCTCATATAGGGAAAATGTCGGAGAAGAGGCACATGTTTCTCCCATATATGAACAGGCTGCTAATGCTGGAGGTACTGTTGCGGACTATAAAGAATTGACTGTTCAAACCGAAGATTACAGAGGTAAACCCGTAGATACATATATTGGCTATATTTACGTGAATATTGCCGCTGATGGAGTTTAAGTGAGAGATGTAGAAGAGAGAAATAAAGTTAGGAAACAACTACTCGGTTGGGGTAGATGAATATAAAAAACGAGTAAAAGAATTTGTTAAATAATTTTAACAAAGGTAGGGGGAAAAGATGAAAAAAGTAATTTCAGTTTTAGTTTTGGGTCTGCTGATAGCATTTCCTTTGCTTGCAGATGGTTCTTGGACGAATAATGGTAATCAGATCGATGATAATTTAGGCAATGATCAACAGGCTTCTATCAAAGCATCGTTTGAAATCAAAAGTGATAACATAAAGGATAATGTAGAGATTGGGTTTACATCTGATACTTTAAATGAAGAAAGTTTTAGTGTAACAACGAAGGTAACTCCTATCAGTGCTGAGGTAACATTAAAAGATACCAATGGCGATAGAATTGCCACTAATGCTGAAGGGGATGTTTCGACTATTAATGCTTATGGGCAGATTACTTCATTTAATTCGTTAAATGTCTATTTAGGTATTTCTACTCCTCTAACAGGTGAAACTGACAAGCAAAACAAGCTTGGGTGGAAGATAAAATCAGGAGAAGATGTATTGTTAGATATTCCAGATACGACATCTACAATGACTAAGACCGCTAGCCCTATTTTATCTCATAGTCCAACCGGAAAGGGTACAACCATCTATAAAGCAGGCTATAAGCCAATTTCAATTGAGACATATGATTATGCTGGAAAGGCTGTTGATACATATAAAGGCGATCTTTATATCATGATTGAATCAGTAGGAAGCAATTAACAGAGGAGGAAACATGAAAAAAACTTTATTTTTGATTTTATCATTATTATTTGTAATGATTTGTGTTTTTGCAGATCCTATGCCAGGAAAGGTTTCTGCTACTATAGGTTCTGACTCTGATAATACGGATGGGCTTCAGGTTTCTTTAAATGCCACATTTGATATGAAAGATGATAGTAACAAATGTGTTACAATTGGATTCATTAAGGATGAAAATGAAAAACCAGGAAACGCAGGAGAAGTTGTGATTGCAGCTGAAAGCATCACGCTAAAACCCGATGCTACTTCTGGCACTGCAAAGTATGGTAAGAATTTTGAATCTACGTATCTCGCTTTATTCTATCAGATTCAGTATGACGACCAGATTAATGTCGTTCTTTCTTTTGGCGGTGACTTGGAATATAAAGTTACAGGAACTGCAGGTGGCGATACTACCCATAAGCTTGGCTGGACTCTCAAAGAGGGAAAAAATTCTTTGTCCTCACCCAGCGTGGCAGGTGATGGTAATAAAGAAAACATTACAGTGACCGTCCATGATCCTGATGCAGATGGTTTCTCCAGTGTTGGAGTAAAAGAGCTTAGCATAGAGACGGATTCCTATGTTGATTCAACTCCAGGTAATTATACTGGAAGTATTATTGCAACTATAGATGTTGTTTAAAGGGAATTTAAAATGAAAAAGTTAATAATACTATTTAGTTGTTTGATTATATTCTCTTTTACACTTTTTGCTGTACCAGAAGGTTCTTCTGGTAGTGCGACATTAACAGGTGAACTTACTTCAGAGTCATCAATAGAGGACAAGCAGGCATATTTGGAAGTAAAGCTTGGCTTGGGTGTGGATGAAGAAGGAAATCCTAGCGCCGCAGGGCAGAAGGTAATAGTCGGATTTTCAAATGATGTATCAAATCTTTCTGTGATAAAAGTTCCAACTGGTGACAATATTGTACCTGCCGCATCTTTGACTCCTGATTCAAATACAGCAACGGCTTCTTTATGCTCTGACTTATATGTTTTCTGGAGTGTGCAATCTGGACTTCCGATAAAAATAAAAATGTCGGTTTCTGGACAGCTTATGGGAGAAAAACTAGCACAGGGTCTTGATTGGACCGTATCGGAAGGGGAAACACCTATTTGCGGGTCAAAAGCAGGAGAAGGGAAAATTTATACACATGAAGTTGGAGAAGGTAAACCTATGGGAAAGGTGGGGTATAAAAAACTGAACATAACAACAGTAGATTATTCCAAATTACCAGCAGATGTGTATTCTGCGTATCTTTATGTAACTGTATCCAATGATTAATTAAATTGGTATGGAGTATGAAAATATGAGAAAACTGATGTCAATGATATTGATTCTATTCATATCGCTGTCACTGTCTGCTCAGACATATCAGCATATAAAGTTAGGAGAAGATGGTAAGGTGTTCCTTGATGATAAAAAGGCACAGGCCGATCTTATTCTAGATATGAGTAAGTTGATTTCATATGACATCGGTTTCTCCAGTACTAACGTTATCGATTTTTCTTCAAATCCTACTGTTTCTTCTTCTTTTAGTTTGCCTGTTACTTTACGTAATGATTCGTATCTATCAGGGAGCATGACGATTTATTTCTATTGGAAAGTCATAAGCAACCAGTCTTTAAGCTTTGATATAAAAATAGATAATTCTATGATGAATGGAGAAAAAACAATTCCATGGCGAGTTGTTGTGCAAAGAGGAGCAGGATCATCCAGTACACTTAAAACGGGTGGTACTACGAGCTTGGAGAATTTTGCATCATATAAACTTCCTACAGGAAAACTAGGTGATGTAGGTGCAAGATCCATTACGATTTACATGGGTAATGAGACGATTAAAGTTGGAAGTGGTGATAATGCTGAAACCTTTGTTGGCATTGATTTAGCTAAAACGGATGTTTATATAGGAACTTATACAGGAAATATTACAGTAACAGTAAATGTGGAGTGATGATGAGAAGAATAATTTCAATTATCTTTATAATGCTTATTTCATTGTCATTATTTGCAGTAGAGCAGGCGGAGGAAGGCGTTGATTATGCAATCGCCAACGTATACTTTACCGCTACAACCCACTCTGTGTTTGGTTTTTCCGATGAAGCTGTAGATACCGTTGTACAACCAGATGTAATGTCTGATGAAATATATTTTGAATCGATAGGAAACAATCTGATAAGAACTAAGCAGTTCTATGTGTATTATCAGATATTTACTCCTAATAAGGTAAGATTGAAATTAGCTGTGCAAAATTATAGTAACGATAATAATATTAAGACTCCAGACGATAACTCAGACGATCCATGGTGGAAAAATGTTGCAAAAAGTACTAGTTCTGGATTAAATAACTTTAATTCAACTAGCACTGCTGGTGTTACTGTATATGAGGATAATGTTGAGGGTAATAAGCCTAGAGTTGATAGTTTCCCCATTGTCTTAGATTTAAATATGGGCAAACTTGGGAATATGGATTGGTCCACTAAATATGGATGGCATCTGGTATTAAGCATAGAGGCAGTGCAATGAAGAAGTTTCTTATTTTGTTAATTTGCATTTTATCCGTTTCTGTTATATATGCTGAAAATATAGATCCTGAAAACTTAGAGTATAACTTTCATTTCACAAAGAAAAGTGAGAATTACTTAGGTTTTTGTGATTCTACAGGAGCGGAAGAATCAGAGTTTTATTTTATACCATCATCATCAGAAGAAGATAAACTTGGGTCGTATGAATTAACTCTTGGAGTAAAATACAATATTTATGATGCCAGTTATAACCTAAAACTAGTTTTCACTAGTGGAATTGCAGCCTCTGGAGGTACTGGTGGATATATGCTCTCTCTCATAAAGATAGATGATAGTGGAAATTCAGTTCTTTCTAATGAGATAGGGCTAAATTATTCTGTAGCAGTGAAAGACTGTGATGAATCAATTAATTTTGCTGATGAAAACATAAATCGGCCATTGGACTTAGACGCTCGTACAATCACTATAGAAAGTAAGACTGAAGATGCTACGAGAAATAATGAGTCTAATGGAATGAAAACTAAAGAAGTAACATTGACATTAAAGCCCCCAAAATTGGAGGACTCCACAGATAGAGCTTTTTCTTCAGGAGTATATGCTGGAAACATTATATTACGACTCGAATCGAATAGTTGAATATAATTAGCTATGCTGCTTGTTGATAAACTGAATTGCCAATATACAATCTAATAAGATACTCTAAAATGCAAGCATTATATAAAAGAGTGGAATGTTGATTACCCGAACATCATGGTGCGTAATGCGATAGATGAAATGCTGCATCATATTCAAGAGAGTACGGATCTTTAGGACATGGATAATATATGTTTTTGATAAACTTCTCATTTGAGGAGAGGAACATATCAGAGTGGAAGGAAGAGATAATAAGGCACTGAAGTTCCTTTTGTTGTTTTCTAATAAGATTATTGCTCATTATAAAGATATGTGCGCCCTTTATTTTGTGATTATCTAGTTTAATTATTAAAATTTAATTGACGGTTTTTAGATTTTTCTTGATATATCTGTGAAAATATCACATATTATAGTAGGGAGTGAGCTATGCTTATTAGGTTTGCGGTAGAGAATTTTTTGTCGTTTAAAGACAGACAGATATTTTCAATGGTAGCGGCAAAACATACCAGACATTATGAGCATATAGCAGATGTTGAGGGTAAACGCATTCTTAAAGGAAGTTTTCTTTTCGGGGCAAATGCATCGGGAAAGTCAAACTTTATTAAAGCAGTTGGTTTTGCAAAGAAAATAGTTTATTCAGGGCTTTCCGGTTTGGATAGAAAATATTTCCGTCTGGACTCTTCATGTGTATCAAAACCGGGGTCTTTTCACTTTGATATCTACTCAAACGGTAATTTCTATTCTTATGGCTTTGCCTTCTCGTATGTAGATAATACGATTGTTTCAGAATGGCTTTACAAGGTAACTGGAAATTCGGAGCTATGTATTTTTGAACGTGTATTGGAAGATGGACGGACTAAGATCAATACTGATGCAAAGTACAATGAAGATAATCAATATCGTTTTAAGATTTACGGAGAAGATGTAAATAGGGGGAAAACTTTTCTAAAAGAGATAGCCGAAAAGGAAATCATCAATTCCCAGGAATTCAGAGCTTTTAAGGATGTTTGGAATTGGTTTGGCTCTTTGATTGTTATTTTCCCTGATATGCATTTGGGGCCAAGTGCATTGAGAGATCTGGCATCAGATGACAGATTCCATAATCTTCTTCAGTCCCTTGATACAGGTATTAAATCAATTTCAATAGAAGAGCAGTCTCTGAATAAGATATTGAGTGATGTTCCTGATGAAGTGAGGGAAAACTTTCTCAATAATTTGAAAGGAATGCTGAAAAGAGATGGTAGAAAGGGAGCGAATGTAATCATCGGTGATGATATTTATTCGTTTGAGATGAAGAACAATGAACTTGTTGCGTTTAAGCAATTGATGAATCATGGTAATCCATCCGAGTTGTTTTCATTTGATGATGAATCAGATGGAACAAGACGATTGTTCGACCTTCTGCCATTTGTCACAAATATACAAGGATCTGGAGTGATATTGATTGATGAGATTGATCGTAGTTTCCATACAAAACTCATAATCAGATTCATCGAATTGTTTTTTTCCAATACGAAGAATCTAGAAATACAGTTGATTGCAACTCTTCATGATGTCAATGTGATGGACCTTGATCTTGTAAGGCAGGATGAGATCTGGTTCATCTATAGAGATGAGGTTACGGGTGCTTCAAACATGTATTCACTCAATAAATTTCAGATTCGATTTGATAAAAAAGTCATAAAGGATTATCTGCTGGGTAGGTTTGGTTCCATACCTATGCTTGGGCAGCTTGAGCAAGACAATGAGTAATCCATATAGGCTTCGATCTTCTGATTTATTCTTACGCTTGGATGATGGTATTAATGAACAGCCACGCCGAATTGTTTTTCTTTCTGTAGAAGGGAATATTACGGAGGTAGATTATTTCAGGAATATCGATAAGTTTAGGGCAGAACTTGGAATAAATGCATCGGTATGTATTGAATTAGGATGATGTGTGAGTAGTTAGTGTGATTCATCTTATTTGATTAGAGCTTTATTTAAGGAGAGGAACATCACAGATTGGAAGGAAGAGATAATCAGGCACTGATGATTCCTTTGTTTTTCAAAGAGCCAGATAATATGCTATATTAATGTTATGGAAAGAAAGTTGAAGCCCATATCGACAGGCAATCCGAATTTGAGAGAGATAATAGAGAAGGGAAATCTCTATGTCGATAAGACAAAGTATATCTACAATCTGATCTCATCAAAGTCGGTCGATAACATATTCTTCCTCTCCCGCCCCCGAAGGTTCGGAAAGAGCCTGACAGTTGATACCCTTGAACAGATATTCAAAGGCAACAAGGAGCTGTTTAAAGGACTCTATATCTACGACAAGTATGATTTCAAAGAGTATCCCGTGATAAGGCTCAGCATGATTTCTGTGAACAGCAAGGA
>CALXOL010000013.1 GCA_944390015.1 uncultured Spirochaetaceae bacterium | reverse complement strand
ATGGAAGATTACAAGACAAGAATTACCCAGGCTAAAGAGGATGCAGTAAAGGCTCTTCAGAATGAGTTCGAAGGGTATACAAGCTTCATCTTCACCGACTATAGAGGTCTCACAGTAGCTCAGATCACAGATATCAGGAAGGCTCTCCGCCAGGATGATGCCGCATATCGTGTAGTTAAGAACCGTTATGCTAAGATTGCTCTTAAGAATATTGATAGAAGTGGTGCTGAGGAGCAGATGATTGGACCGACAGCAGTTGCTCTTGCAAAGGGTGATACTGCTAATGTCGTTGCAAAGAAGCTCTTTGAGGCAGCTAAGGACAACGGTAAACTCCAGATCAAAGGCGCTTTGGTTGATGGAGAGTTAATGACAACCGAGCAGATTGAGGCTCTTTCCAAGCTCCCAACGAAGCTCGAGCTCATCGCATCTCTTATGGGTACGATGAAGGCACCTGTACAGAAGCTCGCAGCAACACTGCTTGCTTATGTAGAATCAAAGGGTGGGGCAGCAGAGGCTGCTTCAGCAAACTAAGAAAATACGGTTTTAGTCTACAAGTAACCTGCTAAACCGTTAAAAGAATAAGGAGTAGATAATATGGCTACAAAAGAAGAAATCCTAGAGTCCATTGCAAACATGACTGTAATGGAAGTTTCCGATCTTATTAAGATGATGGAAGAGAAGTTCGGTGTACAGGCTGCTGCAGCTGCTGTTGCTGTTGCTGGTGGTGCTGCTCCTGCAGAGGCTGCTGCTGAAGAGCCAACAGAGTTCAACGTAACTCTCAAGAGTGTTGATGCTGCAAAGAAGATTGCATGTATCAAGGAAGTCCGCGGTGTTACAGGTCTCGGCCTTAAGGAAGCTAAGGACCTCTGCGAGAACGGTGGTGTTCTCAAGGAAGGAGCTAGCAAGGAAGAGGCTGCATCCATCAAGGAGAAGCTCGAGGCTGCTGGCTGCGTAGTTGAAGTTGCTGCTGCTAACTAAGCTTTCACATCTTTTTCCTGGGGCTTGGCCCCGGGAGACTATGCCATCGGAGACCCCGATGGCATAACGTGTCTTTTTTAGATATCATTTTTTTAGTACTTCGGTGCTGAACAAGATGGGATTATTCCCGTCCTATGGAGGTACATAAATGGGTTCTAATGGTAAGCCCTTAAAGAGATTGGACATCGGCTCAGAACTGCCAGAGGTCTGCACATTACCAAACCTTATCGGAATTCAGACTGAATCCTATAAGAAATTCCTACAGCTGGACAGACTTGAGAAGGGTCTCGAGCCGGATCCTGCCTATGGTTTGGAACATATTTTCCAGACAGTATTCCCTATTAAGAGTCCGAATGACGACATGATAGTGCTTTACAACGGCTACTCTGTCGATATGGATGGTATCAAATACTCTGAATCAGAGTGTAAGAAGAAGGGAAGAAGTTATGGTGTACCTGTAAAAGCAAGGGTAACACTTAGTCTTAGAAGCGGTGAGATGAGAGAAAAGGAGATTTTCTTCGGAGATTTCCCTCTTATGACGGACCGCGGTACATTTATCATTAATGGAGCAGAAAGGGTAATTGTCTCCCAGATCGTACGCTCCCCAGGAATCGTATTCAAGCTCGGAAAGAGAATGGATGCTTCATCCGTTTTCTACGGGACGTTATATCCATATGCGGGAACAAAGGTTGAGTTCGCGCTTACAAGAAAGAATGAGAAGATCGATACGAAGAAGAGCGGAGATGTCTCTTCCAACCAGGAGAAGAAGAGGGTAAACAACATCATCCAGGTAAGTATCGGGAAGAAGCCTTTCCTCGTCACATTCTTCTTGCGTGTACTCGGTATAGATACCCGCGATAAGATCGTCAGCGCTTTCTATACAAGCCAGAAGATAAGTACATCTTCTGATTATGGCGATCAGAAATTCTACTGCTTTAAGGATCTCCGCGTAGACGATGATCTTATTCACGCAGCAGGTGATGAGCTTGGAACAATCGAGCTCAGAGAACTTAACAATATGGGAATAGAGGAAGTCGAGGTCATCGACGCCGGAGGAAAGGATATCGACCATCCAGAACTCGCCGTGATTAAGACGCTAAAGAGAGAGTCCATCCTCTGCCCACATTATAGGAATGAGGAGTCTGAGGAATTCCAGAACGAATACATCAATCAGATTGTTGACGCATGTAAGAACGCTCTACCTCAGAATCTCAAGACATTCCCAGATCCGAACAGGATTATCAGCTACTTCCAGGAGATGTTCCTCCATGCGAGGGGATTCGACCTTTCAAACATCGGTCGTTATAAGCTCAACAAGAAGTTCTATGGCATGAACGAGGAGGAGTACAAGACCAGCACCTCTTTACTTCCTGAGGATGTCATTGAGACTGTCAGAAATCTTGAGCTTTTCTGTGAAGGTGGAATCAAGGAAGATGATATCGATGCTCTTGGAAACAGAAGGGTAAGAACGGTCGGAGAGCTCTTGCAGAATAATATCATGGATGCATTCTCTCGCATGGCTAAGACGGCCCGTGAGAAGATGAACATCGCTGATGATACTGTAAAGCCCCAGGAAATCATCTCAATCAAGCCGATTGTAGGCGCGATAAAGGAGTTCTTCGGTTCTTCTCAGCTCTCTCAGTTCATGGATCAGGTTAACCCTCTTGCAGAGCTTACGCATAAGAGAAGGGTATCCGCACTTGGTCCTAAGGGCGGTCTTTCCAGAAGCAGTGCACGTGCAATTTATGAAGTAAGAGACGTACACTATACTCACTATGGAAGAATCTGTCCGATTGAGACCCCTGAAGGTTCTAACATCGGTCTTATCCTCTCTCTTGCTAACTATGCACGTATAAACGATCTTGGTTTCATTGAAACACCATATAGAAGGGTCGTGAACGGCGTTGTTACCGATGAGGTCAAGTATCTCGATGCCAACGATGAGGAGAGATGCAAGATAGCGCAGGGAAACGCCAAGATAGATGAGAATGGTCATTTCCTTGAAGAGGAGGTATCCATCAGAGAGAACGGAGACTATGGTACGGCACGTCCTGATGAGATTGACTGGATGGATGTTTCTCCAAAGCAGGTAGTATCAGTCGCAACCTCTCTCATTCCTTTCCTTGAGCATGATGATGCTAACCGTGCCCTCATGGGTTCAAACATGCAGCGTCAGGCGGTACCTCTCGTATTCCCAGAGGCTCCAAGGGTTGGAACTGGAATGGAGCAGAGAGCAGCATATGACTCTGGTGTTCTCATCAAGGCCAAGAGAGCCGGAACGGTCAAGTATGTATCTTCAACGAGGATTGAAGTTCTTGTAGATAAGGCAGAAGCCGAGATTGAGGGTGAAATCGATACTTATGAGGTACATAAGTTCGAGAGAACGAACCAGGATTCATGTCTCAACCAGAAACCTATTGTATACGTAGGAGACCATGTTGATGCAGGCGATGTGCTTGCAGACGGCCCTGCGACGGATAAGGGAGAACTTGCTCTTGGAAGGAATATTCTTGTCGGCTTTGTCCCATGGAACGGATACAACTATGAGGATGCTGTTCTCATCAGTGAGAGGGTAGTACGTGAGGATATCTATACATCAATCCATATCAAGGAGTTCAGTGTCGATATCCGCGATACAAAGCTCGGACCTGAGAAGCTCACAAAGGATATTCCTAATACATCAGAGAAGCTTCTTGAGCACCTCGATAGCGATGGTATCGTATGTATTGGTACATATGTACGCCCGGGCCATATATTGGTTGGAAAGGTAACTCCGAAGAGTGAGTCAGATACGACACCTGAGGTCAAGCTCCTGAATTCCATCTTTGGAGAGAAGGCTAAGGAAGTAAGAGATTCCTCTCTCAAGGTTCCTCATGGAACGGAAGGAACGGTTATTGATATCCAGCACCTTCAGAAGAGTGATAAGGATGAGCTTCAGCCAGGCGTAGAGCATACGATCAAGGTCTTAATCGCTACGAAGAGAAAGCTTAAGCAGGGTGATAAGATGGCAGGACGTCATGGAAACAAGGGTGTTGTATCTCGTGTTCTTCCAGAGGAGGATATGCCATACATGGAAGATGGAACTCCACTTGATGTATGTCTTAACCCACTTGGCGTTCCATCCCGTATGAATATCGGACAGCTTATGGAGACTCAGCTCGGCTGGGCAGCCGTTAAGAATGATGTCTGGTATAAGACACCTGTATTCCAGTCAGCTTCAATGGAACAGATTGAGGCAGAGATGGTTAAAGCCGGTCTTCCTAAGAATTCCAAGATCAGGCTCTATGATGGAAGAACGGGTATCCCATTCGTAAATGACGTATTCTGCGGTTATATTTACTATCTCAAGCTCCATCACCTTGTAGATGATAAGATGCATGCCCGCTCTACAGGACCATATTCGCTTGTAACACAGCAACCTCTCGGAGGAAAGGCGATGTTCGGTGGTCAGCGTCTGGGAGAGATGGAGGTATGGGCATTTGAGGCATACGGTGCTGCGAATACTCTTCAGGAGCTTCTCACAATCAAGAGTGATGACATGAAGGGAAGGGTGCAGATCTACGGTTCCATCGTGAAAGGTGAGCCTGCACAGACAAGCAGTAAGCCGGAGGCGTTCAATGTTCTTATGCAGGAAGTAAGAGGACTTGCCCTCGATATTTCCGTATATGACGAAGAAGGTAAGCAGATTCCACTCACAGAGCGTGATGAGGAGCTTATCGCGAAGAAAGAGAAAGGGACTTTCTAGGAGGAGAGAATGAAGGAAAATCAGGATTTCAGCACCATTAAGATCAAGCTCGCATCTCCCGAGCAGATTCTAGCATGGAGCTACGGCGAGGTTAAGAAGCCGGAGACGATAAATTACCGTTCTCTCCGTCCGGAGAGGGATGGACTTTTCTGCGAGCGTATTTTCGGAACCACGAAGGAATGGGAGTGCTATTGCGGAAAGTTCAAATCAAACAGATACAAGGGAGTTGTCTGTGATCGCTGTGGAGTCGAGGTATCGGATACCAAGGTTCGCCGTGAGAGGATGGGACACATCACTCTTGCTGCTCCAGTGGCTCATATCTGGTTCTACAGGTCAACTCCATCAATCATGAGCTATCTGCTCGACATCAAGAGAGCCGAGCTCATGGAAATCTTATCATATGAGAAATACGTAGTAACGGATCCCGGTACCCATACGGATGAACTGAAAAAGAATCAGGTTCTTACGGAGGAGCGTTACGAGGCTCTCTATGATATGTATGGAGATACATTCAAGGCTGCCATGGGAGCAGAGGCTATCTATGATCTTTTAAAGGATCTTGACCTCAAGGCCTTATCAGATGAGCTGAGGGCTCAGCTTAGCCAGAAGGAAGGTGCGAATAATAAGATAGATTCAAAGCTTCTTTCACGCATCCGCTACTGTGAGGATTTCCTCGCAAGTGGAAACCGTCCTGAGTGGATGATCTTAAAGGTAATCCCTGTAATCCCACCAGATCTACGTCCTATGGTACAGCTTGATGGTGGACGTTTTGCGACTACGGACCTTAATGAGCTTTATAGAAGGGTCATTAACAGAAACAACCGTCTTGACCGTCTTATAAAGATACAGGCACCGGATATCATCATCCGCAATGAGAAGAGGATGCTTCAGGAAGCGGTTGATTCTCTCTTCGATAACGCTAAGACGGCAAACCCGACAAAGGGTTCTTCAAAGAGGGATCTCAAGAGTCTCTCAGATGGCCTTAAGGGTAAGCAGGGAAGATTCAGACAGAACCTTCTCGGTAAGCGCGTAGACTACTCTGGTCGATCTGTAATCGTTGTAGGTCCGGAGCTTAGGATGCATCAGTGCGGTGTTCCTTCAAAGATGGCACTCGAGCTTTACAAGCCATTCATCATGAAGAAACTCGTCCAGGATGGTGTTGCTCAGAACATCAAGAGGGCAAAACTTCTCGTAGAGAGTGAAGCACCTGAAGTGTGGTCAATCCTTGATGACGTTGTAAAAGAGCATCCTGTAATGCTTAACCGTGCTCCTACGCTTCACCGCCTTGGAATTCAGGCGTTTGAGCCGGTTTTGGTAGAGGGAAAGGCGCTTAAACTCCATCCTCTGGTATGTCATGCGTTCAATGCGGACTTCGATGGAGACCAGATGGCTATCCACGTTCCTCTAACTCAGGCAGCTCAGCTTGAATGCTGGACGCTCATGCTCAGTACGACGAACCTGCTTGACCCTGCAAACGGTAAGCCGATTGCATTCCCAAGTCAGGACATGGTTCTTGGAATCTTCTATCTTACAAAGGAGATGCTCCCGCTTGAAGGTGAGGAGAAGAAGAGATATAAGCACTTTGAATCGATTGACGAGATTGAAGCGGCAATCGATGCAGAGAGCGTTACATATAATGAGAAGATCTTCTATCGTTTCAAGAAGGGTCTTGAAGTTGTCGATGAGAAGGGCAATGTGACAGTTGCAGATGGAAAGAGCTGGACTGCTACTACGGCAGGAAGGATCATATTCAATTCCGCTATTCCAAAGGGAATTCCTTTCCAGAACTACTGCTTAGGAGATAAGCAGCTCAAGAAGGTCATCGGAGAGACGATCAAGAACCATAAGCCTAGTGTCGCTGTAGAGCTCCTTGATTCCGTAAAGGATCTTGGATTCAAGTATGCAACGCTCTTCGGTGCTACTATCGGACTTTCAGATATGATCGTACCTGAGGCTAAGAAGGAGCTTATTGAAGAGGCTAATGAGCGTCAGGCTCAGGTCGTTGAGCAGTACAACGAAGGACAGATTACGCAGGAAGAGAGATATAACCGTGTCATCGAGGTATGGACTGAGACCAACGAAAAACTCACCAATGTTCTCATGGATGAGCTCAAAAAGAGTCAGAGGGGCTTCAATCCTCTCTTCCTCATGGCCGATTCCGGTGCTCGTGGTAGCAAGACACAGATCCGTCAGCTCGGTGGTATGCGTGGTCTCATGGCAAAACCGAATGGAAAGATCATTGAGCTTCCTATTAAGAGTAACTTCAAAGAGGGACTCTCAATCATCGAGTTCTTCATCTCTTCAAACGGTGCTAGAAAGGGTCTTACCGATACCGCTCTTAAGACGGCTAAGGCTGGATATCTTACTCGTAAGCTCGTCGATGTCGCACAGGATGTCGTCGTCTCCGAAGAAGACTGCCAGACAATTAATGGAATCTGGACGAGTGCAGTTCATGATGGTGACCAGGTCATCGAGTCTCTTGCAAGCCGCATAGCCGGATCCTGCCCTGTTGAGGATGTACTTCATCCTCTGCTTAAGGATGAGAATGGTAAACCTGTTGTTCTTGCAAAGGCAAATGAGGAGATCAGCGACGAGACGGCCAAGCTCATCGAGGAGGCCGGAGTTGAGCGTGTTCTTCTTAGGACCGTTCTTACCTGTGAGAGCGAGCATGGCGTATGCCGCAAGTGTTATGGAAGGAACCTGGCAACCAACAGGACTGTTGAAATCGGTGAGGCCGTAGGTATCATCGCAGCCCAGTCAATCGGACAGCCTGGTACTCAGCTTACAATGAGAACCTTCCATGTCGGTGGTACGGCAAGCACATCAACGAAAGATAATAAGCTCTCTTTTGACTATCAGACCATCATTCGTGAGATTAAAGGTCAGGTAATCAGAAGGGCAGATGGTACCAACCTCTTCCCAAGAAAAGGTCATATAACCATTTCAAAGGTTCTTGAGGAGATTACTGGACTTTATAGCAAGCTTCTTGTTGAGGACGGCTCATCCGTTGTAAAGGGTTATCCGATGTATGTCTCAACAGGTGGAACGGAAGTCATCAGTAAGAACAATGGTAGACTTAATATCATTGGGGACAGGACGTTCATCCTCTCCAGTGCTAACGAGTACAAGGTTCCCGCTGGTGCGGAGCTCCATGTAAGGGAAGGTCAGGTTGTTGATGCCGGTGAGGCAATCATTACATTCGATCCGTTCTCAAGTCCTATCATCTCGGATGTAAGTGGAACGGTTATCGAGATGTCTGATTTCGTCCTCGATAAATCCTATAGGAGGATTGTAAACGAGGCTGGAGAGTCGGAGCTTCTTATCGTACCTTCAGCTCAGCTTGGACAGTTCCATCCAACGATCATCATCGAGGATGCATCTGGAACACAGTATAAGTTCCCGATTCCTGGCGGATCTTACATGGTCGTAAAGGAAGTGGGAGAGGTTATCGAGGCCGGTGACACATTGGCTAAAGAGGCTATCGACAGCGCTACGACGAAGGATATCGCAGGTGGTCTTCCTCAGGTTGACTCACTCTTCGAAGCTCGTCATGGTAAGGTTGCCTCTTCAAATAAGGTCAACCCTATCATCCTTTCTCGTGTAAACGGAACGGTCGTCAAGATCGATACGAAGACAGGTGGTGGTTCTACGACTGTGGTAATCCGTGATGTCTTCGGTAAGGATCATCCTCATAAGGTATATACTAAGGATGCTCTTCTTTCCGTAAGAGAGGGAGATGAGGTCAAGGCTGGAGACCAGCTCTGTGATGAGACCGTAACAAGCCGTGAGGTTCTCGATGTCTTAGGAGAGAACGCCGTTCTTTCCTTCCTTGTTGAGGAAATCCAGAAGGTTTACAGGATGCAGGGTGTTGAGATCAATGAGAAACATCTTGGAATCATCATCCGTCAGATGCTCAAGAAGGTAGAGATCGTAAGAGCTGGAGATACGCAGTTCGTTAAGATGCAGAGGGTTGATAAGAATCTTTTCAGACGTGTTAACGATGAGGCTAAGAAGCAGGGTAAGCAGCCGGCAATCGCACGCCCGGTTCTCCAGGGAGTATCGGAGGCGGCATTGAGTGTTGACTCATTTATTTCCGCTGCTTCGTTCTTAAGTACGACTAAAGTCTTGACAAATGCTGCTATTGCAGGTAAAAAGGATGAGTTGCGTGGTCTCAAAGAGAACGTAATCATCGGTCACCTCATTCCAGCAGGAACTGGTATGAAGAGATACCGTGATGTACATCTTGATGATGAGCGCCTCCTTGAAATCCAGGCTGAGAAAGACCGGGAGAAGAGGATGAAGCCAGCCGAAGTCTCTGCTTCTGAGGAGCACGAGATTGAGGAACTCGCAGATATGAAGACACTGGGAGAGGAAAACGCAGAGGGAATGGAGATTGTTTCCGACGAGGAGTAAGGCTTCGTTGCGTGAACTCTCATGCTGACCAGTGTTTTAGATATAGCCGGTGCCTGTGCACCGGTACATCTTCCTCTTTTGTGAGGTGAGGAAGAGACAAAATAAGGAGCGTATCGAAAGATGCCTACTATTAATCAGCTAATTAGGAAGGGTAGACAGAGCTCAAAGAGCAAGACTAAGAGCCCAGCCCTTGAAGGATGCCCACAGAAAAGAGGCGTTTGCACTAGGGTTATGACAGTAACACCTAAGAAGCCTAACTCAGCTCTCAGAAAGGTTGCTCGTGTTAGACTTTCAAACGGTATTGAGGTTACAGCATACATCCCTGGTATTGGACACAATCTCCAGGAGCACTCTGTTGTTCTCATCAGAGGTGGAAGAGTTAAGGACCTTCCTGGTGTACGTTACCACATCATCAGAGGTAGCAAGGATACTCTCGGTGTTAACGACAGGAAGAGAAGCCGCTCTAAGTACGGCGCTAAGAAGCCAAAGGCCTAAGGAGGAAGTAGAATATGTCTAGAGGATTAAACGTCCCGAGAAGGTCTACTGCTGCAGATGCCGTATACAACAGCGAAGTTGTTGCAAGATTCATCAACAGGATGATGGTTGATGGAAAGAAGAGCATCAGCACTGGAATCCTTTATAGGGCAATGAACAAGATTGAAGAGAAGTCAGGTGAGAAGGCTCTCGATGTCTTTACTAAGGCAGTTGAGAACGTTAAGCCTGTCGTAGAGGTTAAGAGCAGAAGAGTTGGTGGTGCTACATACCAGGTTCCTGTCGAGATCAAAGAGGGAAGAAGGGAAGCACTTGCAATGAGATGGCTCATTAACGCAGCACGTGCTAGAAACGGTAAGACGATGGCTGATAAGCTCGCAGATGAGCTTATGGACGCATACAACAGCACAGGTGCAGCTTTCAAGAAGAAGGAAGATACGCACCGCATGGCAGATGCGAACAAGGCATTCAGCCACTTCAGATTCTAAGAAGTGCTTTAATAATGCAAAAGGTCTCCATGACGGAGGCCTTTTTTGTTATCATGATAAATATGTACACACCTGATTATGATGAATATTACTCTTTAAAGAGTTATGCGGATAGGTTCGTAAGTGATAGCGATGAAGTGCTTAAAGTGTATTTTTCACGCCCTTCAACGCTCAATTTAATTACATTCTGGGAGATGAAGAACGGTAATGACACCTTTATCTCTTCTTTGATGGAGAAATACCATAAGAGGGCGTTGGATGGGGATGAGTTCGATGTCGATGAGCTCATAAGCAATCTGAATCTTTTATCGGTATTCAACGAGAAAGGAGATATAAGAGCCCACATCGACATCTATAACGATTTTGTTGCCTATCTTACGGAAAACGGTATAAACGTTTAGCCCTTGAGAGCTTCATTCAATGCTTTTGATAGCTGATCGGGACAGCTCGTGTCTTTAAAACCGCATGTGTTCCCTGCAAGGAGATCCGCAATCTCTTTTGCATCTTTTCCTTCACATAGGAGTCCGATTCCCTTGAGGTTTCCGTTACATCCTCCGATGAATTTCAAATTATGGATTCTGTTCTCATCATCAAGTGAGAATAGAATTTCCCTTGAACATGTTCCTTTAGTCTTATAGCTGTATTCTTTCATAGCAGAGAGAATACAACTTTAATTGATTTCGATAAATAGGGATGTTTATTTTATAACAGCGAAACAAGCAGGATAGAGTTTTGAATCATTATCTGACAGCAGCATTATGCAGTACCGGTTCTGGTATGTTGCAATTGCTTTCTAATGCATCTCTAAGCCAGATGCGTTTTGCATCTTCAAGGTTCTTAAGTGCTTCATGTTCTGTTTCACCTGTGGTAATGCATCCTTTTAATTCAGGGCATAATGCTACATATGAGTTGAATTCATTGTCTCTGACTGTTTTCATTTTGTATGGAAGATTCATGTAGTAATTAATGTCTTTTTTCATTTAACTATCCCACTCATAAAGTTTCCTTATCTAAATATAATGGTAAAAGCATATATGAGAGTAGATTTTTTACTTATAAAAATAACGGCTGACAGTAATAAATCTTGACATTGGGGGGGGGCAACTGTGGTAGCACTATGGATGGGTAGTGGCTTGATATATTTTTGATTGGCTTCTGCCTAAAAGACAAAAAAGGAGAAGACATGAGAAAACACGCTTTAAATCTGTTTTTAATCATCCTGCTATCTTTGTTACTGTTTGGCTGTTCTTCGGGAGAGGAGGTTGGTCCAGGGACGACGCTTATAAGTGATGATGGGCTATTAACTTTTACAATCAGCGATGATGGAAGTTATTTGACTGCTGAGAATAACACTACAGATTATTCCACTGGGGAACCTAAGACAATGCCTGCTGATTATACGATTCCTGCAAGTTATAAAGGAATTCCCGTAAAACAGATTGGATACTTTAGATCAGAAACTCTAGAAAGAATTGTAATCCCAGAAGGCGTTACGACCATATGTGGAGATTTTTCACAATGCCCTAATTTGAAAGAAGTTGTTTTACCTGATTCTCTAGAGTATATCGGAGATTCTGCATTTGCTTATACGGCTATCGAGGAAATAGAGATATCTGAGGACGTATCGCATGTTGGAAAAAGGGCTTTTTCTGGCTGTGAAGAACTAGTTTCTTTGAAAGTTCCATTTGCGAGAACAGGAGAGTTTTATAGTGATTGGGACTCCTTGTGGAACTCAGGAATCTCCAATAAAGATTGCATTGTATATAGCGGGACTCTAGATGAACTTTCTTTTATTATTTCAGCCGATGGAACATATTATATATGCGCTGGTTTGCCTTTAGAAACAACATTGACGGAAGTCGTCGTTCCTTCTGTGCATAATGGGTTACCTGTGAAAGAGATTGGTTCGATGGCTTTTAGTAACTGCAATTTTACTTCGATAGAACTTCCTGATGGACTCGTTTACATAGATGATTGGGCTTTTAATGGATGTATGCACTTGGATAGCATCGTGTTGCCAGATACAGTAAAGGAAATTGGTAGATCTGTCTTTGGCGTTACCGCATTGAAGGATGTTGTTCTATCAGATAGCCTTGAATACATCGGTCCTAATGCTTTTAATGGATGTTCCAACCTTACCGATGTGACACTTCCTGCCAGCGTGACATATATTGATGAAAATGCTTTTTCTTCATCTGGATTGGCTCAAATAATCATTCCAGAAGATTCTAAGCTGTATCACATCGGTGGAAATGCTTTTAATGGAACGGATCTTAAGGAAATATCTATTCCTTCATCAGTAGTAGAGCTTGATCGATTTGTTTCAAGTTCTAATAACATTGAACGTGTGTATGTTGAATATGTTCGTAATGCACCTAGAACATGGAGATACGATTGGGCTTCATATTTCGCAGATACAGTAGAGATTATTCATAATGTTGAACCTAACAAACTTTATCTATCTCTTGATGATTCCCAAGAATTCTATTATGTCGATGGGCTTTCTGCTGATAGCACTGTAAATTTTATTGCTATACCAGAGACTTATAATGGTTTACCTGTAACAGAAATTGGATATGATGCCTTCAATGGTTGCTCTAGTCTTGAAACTGTTTCAATTCCTTCTAGTATATCTGTTGTTCAATCTGGGGCATTTGAAGGGTGTAGTAATCTATCGGATATTGCATTCTCTGAAGATATCACAATTATTTCTTCTGAGACTTTTAAGAATTGTATAAATCTTACAAATTTTACAATTCCTTCCTCTGTTACTGAAATTGGGAACCGTGCTTTTGAAAACAGTGGATTAGTTGAAATAGATATTCCTGAAAATGTTGAGACTATGGCAGCAAATGTATTTTTAGATTGCAACAATCTCGCAGATATCTATCTTCATTGGGCTGAAGGGGAAAAACCTTCAGGTTGGAATATGAATTGGAACAATGGGGTTTCAGAAAATGTTACAATTCATTATGCTGGAAACCAAGGTGGAGAGGATCCGGATGAACCAGGTACAGATCCTGATGATCCGAGCGGATTAGAGCCTCAATCCGTCTTTAATTTCCTTGATAACGGATTGGCAGGCTTGACCCAGCAGATTAACTTGGCGGCTTATAAAGGTGGAACTATGCCAGAGGGTGTGTCTGTAGATGTAGATGCAATAAAGAACAACCAGCCATACACAATAACGATGACTGGTGCCGTCTACGAGGATGATACAGTCTCAATTGTTTTCTACGGCACATATGATTATGAGCTTGATACGAGTACCTTTACGATAACAGAACAAGTGAATCTCACAGAAGGAACTACTGTAAATGGAGAAGCTCATACAGCAAGTTGGAAATCACAAGGAGGAAGTAGTGGTGCAACTACTACTGATATCATAATTGATGGACATCCCTATAATCCTTAATATTTTCATCTAATTGATTGTTAGAATCTAATTCCATGACGTACCTTCTTTCTTAAGAGGGTACGCTTTTTACTTATATTCATGTTAACATTGTCTTATCCAGCAGGAAATCAATTATGTTGATATTCAATATCCCATCATCGTCATACCAGCGTCCAAGAGTATCTGCCCTTACGATTATTTTCTGAAATGCATCATTAGTCATTGTGAATGGTTTTATCTCGCTGTTCCTCTTTTTTTCATCAGGTAAGGCATACGCAGATTGTATATAGGCTTTTCGAGTTCTTGATGTTATAACGAAATCTATTTCCCTTGAGATGGATTTCTGTTTGCCTCCGTTATTTTCCCTTGCCTTAATAACCCCCACATCGACTTTGAGCCCTCGGCTTATTAATTCATTAAATATTATGTTCTCCATGATGTGTGGCATCCCCTGCTGTCTGAATCCAAGACGTGCATTTCTCAGCCCTATATCCTCCGCATAATATTTATCCGGGGTATCTATATATTGCTTTCCTTTTACATCATAACGTCTGCATCTGCGAAAGAGGAATGAGTCCTCAAAAATATCGAGATACCTTTTCACACTTACATCTGTCGTGTGAAGTTTTAAGTTGGAGTTTAATGCATCTGATAGCCTTTTAGGATTTGTGAGTGAACCTACAGCGGAACATAACATGTCTAGAACGGCTTCAAGTGTTGGGATGTTCTTTACTTTGTAATGCTCTACTATGTCTTTTATGTAGATTTCACTGAAGAGATTCTCAAGATAATCCATTTGCAGTTCCTCTGTTTTCAGCATATGGACAAGAGGCATGCCCCCGAACCATGCATATTTTTTATATGCTTCCTCCTTATCTCCTCCCAGATAGTCATAGTACTCTTGAAAGGATAGGGGATGCATACGTATTTGGTCCCCTCTGTCTCTGAAGTTTGTGATGATGTCTGAGGAGAGCATTTTTGAATTGCTTCCTGTTACATACACATCCAAATTACTGATTCCCTTTAAATCTGAGAGCATGTCGTAGAATGTTAATTTATCACCTTCCGGATCTTCTGGATTTTTCACTTCCCTTGAAAGCTGAATTTCATCAATAAAAAGATAGAAGTTTTCTTTTTTAGCTTCGACAATACTCCTGACAGTGTTTGATAGCAGAATAGGATTACGATAACGTGCATCTCTGATCTTATCTAATTCGAATATGAGTATGTTTTCCTCTTTTACTCCGTCTTCTATAAGATAATTCTTGTAAAGGGTGTTAAGAAGATATGATTTACCACATCTTCTTATCCCTGTGATGATTTTTACACGGCCATTATCACGTAGCATCTTCAGCTGGTTTATATAGCTATCTCTTCTTATATTCATAAGTAATATTATCGCAGAAAAAACGAATTAATCAAATAAAACTAGTAAAAAATTCTTATCAGATTTTGCATTTTTAGTGTTTTTAGTAAGAATTTTCTGCAAATTTGCAGTTAATTCTTAGTAAAAATGGTATTTATTATCATTTTACTATGAGCTTTTCGCTATTGATGTATGCCTAGCCCTGCCTTATTCTGCATATATGAACTGGATGGATGAAGTTAGTATCAGAATGAAAAGAGGTAACAGGATTTTATAAGATATGCCGCCATAAAACCTGCCAGGCTTGTCCCGTAGGATGGAATGCGGCAAGACCCTTATGTCCCAAGATGTGAAAAGAAACGCCATCCGATGAAGAGAAGACGAGCAATCATGCGGACAAGACCTCCTTGGTAAATTGAATTCGAAGAATATGACGGCAGATGCAATTTGTTACTTTTCGCTTATTACAATGTTTGACTACTGTAATTGTGTTTTTTTTTTAACCTTCTTGAGTCGTGCTATGTTACATATATGAGAAGGTCGATAACTGTTTTTCCAAAGCTCACAGATAAGGAAGTCTCTGCGATAGTTGAGACAAGCAAGCAGTATGCGAGGGCCTTCAACATGTCATCAGAGTGCCTTATCAACAACAGCAGCACATCCAAGAGGTTCCTTCACAAAGTACAATATGAAAGGACAAAGGAAGAATGTCTTTCTCTTCCAACAGGACTCATACAGTGTGCAAGGGATGTCGCAGTGGAAGCTGTCAAGAACTGGAATGTGAAGAGGACGAAACTGAGGCAGAAGCATCCCAAGAAGGCTGAGATGATGAAAAGGCCATCTATGAAGGATAAGTGCACGATGCGCTATGACGTGCGGACCATAACGCTTCGAGGTTCTCAGCTCACATTCAGCACCTGTGACAAGAGGATAAAAACAATCATATCTATTCCTGAGTTCTTCACTGAACGCTATCCCAATTCAGACGGATGGAAGCTCAAGGGAGCGAACATAGGGATAAATAGGAAAGGACGGGTGTTCGTCAATCTCATCTACGAATGCCCCGATTCCATAAATGAAATCAAAGACGGGAAGATAGTGGGACTGGACAGGGGTGTCTATAATATCGTTACAACCTCGGAAGGTGTTCACTATGGAGCAAAGGATGTAAGGCGGGTGAAGAGGAAATACAACCATGTGCGCTCTGAGCTGCAGGAGAAAGGCACCCGCAGTGCGAAGAGGAGGCTTAAGGCCATCTCCGGCTGCGAGAAGAGGTTTGTCCATGACCAGAACCACTGCATTTCCAAGAAGCTTGCCAATAGTGATGAGGATGTGTTCATATACGTCCTTGAAGACCTCTCATCCATGAACATGCTGAGACTGAAAGGAAAGAGCAACAAGACCATGAGGAAATGGATATCCAACTGGTCATACTCCGACCTTGAGTTCAAGCTCAGTTACAAGTGCCAGAAGAACGGCATAAAAGTTGAGTTCGTGGATGCACGCTATACTAGCCGGAAGTGCTCGGTGTGCAAGGCCATAGACAAGGCTTCGAGGAATGGGAACAGATACACGTGCAGGCATTGCGGCAGCAGTATGCATGCCGACACGAATGCCGCCATCAACATCCGCGATAACTACATTACCCGGGCCCTGAAGCTTGGGCAGGCTGCAATCAATCAGCCGTATGGATGGAGTGTCAGAGGTAAACCGGAGACGGAACCTCTGGATAAAACGCTCACGTCCAAGCCTTCAGGCTTGCCTGAAGGTCGTTGACTTTCAAAAGATATGGAGTTTTTCGATGATCTGCTATCTCTTTTTAGGGCGGAGAATCATAGAACTCTTGTCCTTTGGGCTTTTGATTTCGCATCCGAGTCTGTTGCTGAGCTTAAGAGAAGATATCCAAGTGAAATTAGACCTGAGGTAGCGCTATCTGCAGCACACTCCTGGGCTGAAGGAAAGATTAAAATGAGAAAGGCTCAGAGGGCTATCTTGGACTGTCATGCATTTGCAAAAGAGGTCTCTTTAAAGGAAGATGCTGCTTTGTGTTATGCCATAGCACAGGCATGTTCTGTTGTGCATACTCCAGGACAGGCCATCGGCTATCCGATATACGACCTTACATCCATAGTGCTTGAACATGGTCTTGATGGGAGCGTGAAAATGGTTGAAGAAAGGAAAGAGGAGTATGTCACCCGGCTGTTCTATTGGAAAAATCATGTGGATGACTATCATGGGGAGTGGGCATCTTTCTTGCTCAGATAGGGAGGCTCATCCTTCTTGACTATGGAGTAACTCTATGGTTTAGATTATTCTGTTGGACGGATAAATATGAGTGATTTAAAAGATTCTGAGAAGTTGTTTATTTCAACAAAACCTGTCAGATTGTTTTTTAAGGCATCTCTTCCCGGAGCTATCGGGATGCTTGCCTCTTCCACATATTACCTTACTGAGACGATATTCGTAGGCAGGATGCTTGGAGAAGATGCTTTTGCAGGTCTTAACCTTGCAATGCCTTTTATCCTGATTGCATTCGCCCTCGCAGATCTTGTCGGGGTAGGATCTTCCGTTCCTATATCGATTAAACTGGGCCAGGGAAAGAGCGAGGAAGCCAATAAGGTGTTTTCCCTTGCCGTGGTTCTTATTTTCCTTTTTGGTTTGATTTCCGGCATCTTTTTCTATATCGCAGCCCCATTCATTTTCCAGGCCATGGGGGCCTCTGCTGAAATAGTTGCACAGGCTACGTCTTATATGAGGGTCTATGCCGTATTCGCACCATTTGCCTCCATGTCTTTTGCTTTTGATAACTATACGAGGATAAGCGGTAGGATCAATCGTAGCATGTTCGTGAATATATTCATGAGTGTTATGTGCTTCAGTTTCCAGCTTATATTTCTTGTCCTTTTGCGACTTCCCATCGCTTTTGCCGCATTGGCCTCTTCTTTGGGAATGCTGATTACAACCTGTACATATATGTATCCTTTCCTTAAGGGGCGGATGACTCTTCACTTCAGACGGCCTGAATTCAAGCTCCATATGATCAAGGTGATCGTATCGAATGGACTTCCGTCATTCTTAAGCAACATGTCGGGGCGTATAGTATCAATTGTGATGAATGCGGCTCTACTCGCAGTTGGGGGAGCTACGGCGGTATCCATATATGGAATTCTCATGAGCATCGACGGTTTGGTTCTTCCTACGATGTATGGGCTTTGTGACAGCCTGCAGCCTGCTGTCGGCTATAACTGGGGTGCAGGACGAAAGGATAGGGTAAGGGCGATTGAGAGATGCTGCTATACAGCCTCAATCAGTCTGTGTCTTCTTGCTTTTGCCGTCCTCATGCTATTTCCTGAAGGAACTGCCGCCCTGTTTGTCTCCGATGCGGCAGATATAATAAGCGGTGCGCATCTTGCGATCATTATATTCGCTTTCAATTACCTGATAAGATGGCTTAATTTCTCGACCCAGAGCTTCTCAGCCTCCATCGGGAAGCCATTATATGCGACTATGATATCCGTATCGCAGGCGTTTGTGTTTCCAATTCTTTTTATAGTGCTTTTATACCCGGTAGGGCAGATAGGGCTCTTGTCGAACATCACGGCAGCAACGTTTGCAACGGCAGTCGTGGCTCTCGTCATCCTTATAAAGCTCATGAGGGTGGTAAGTGATAAGCACCATGAGAAACAGGCTTAAATCTTTTTCTGAAATAGTGTTGACACGTTTTTAATTATTTTCTATTATGGTCAAGGTGTCTCTATGGGGATAATTCTGTGGAGACGGAGAGCCAAACCGATTGCCTAAGTTGCAGTTCAGGTGGTTCCAGATGCGTGGATTTTTTGTAGAATTTAATGCGTAAGTCGTCAGGCGTGCCCTGCTGACCTCTGGAAACCTAAAGAACAGTACAAAAGCAATCAGTTTAATCTCGCAAACCAGTAAAGGCTTGGGCCTTTATGATATATTTTTTATTTTTGAGTTGTGACTAGAGTCACAAGGAGGAAACTGATGGCTAAGGAAAAATTCGAAAGAACGAAGCCACACGTAAACGTTGGTACTATCGGTCACGTTGACCACGGTAAGACAACTCTCACAGCTGCTATCACAATGCACTGTGCAAAGCTTTTCGGTGACAAGGCTCTTGCTTATGATGCAATTGACAACGCACCAGAGGAAAAGGAAAGAGGTATCACAATCAATACCCGTCACGTTGAGTACCAGTCAAAGAACAGACACTATGCACACGTTGACTGCCCGGGCCACGCTGACTACATCAAGAACATGATTACTGGTGCTGCACAGATGGACGGAGCTATTATCGTAGTAGCTGCTACAGACGGTGCTATGGCTCAGACAAAGGAGCACATCCTTCTTGCCCGCCAGGTTGGTGTACCTGCAATCATCGTATTCATCAACAAGTGTGACCAGGTTGATGACCCAGATCTTATCGAACTCGTAGAAGAGGAGATGAGAGACCTTCTCACAGAGTATGGCTTCGACGGAGCAGGATGCCCTGTTATCAAGGGAAGCGCATACCTTGCTATGACTCAGCCAGACAATCCAGAAGCAACCAAGTGCATCGACGAGCTTCTTGACGCAATGGATGAGTACATCCCACTTCCTGCACGTGCTGTTGATCAGCCATTCCTTATGCCAATTGAGGACATCTTCTCAATCAGCGGAAGAGGAACTGTTGTTACGGGAAGAGTTGAGCGCGGTGTAATCCACGTAAACGATCCAGTATCAATCGTTGGTATCCGTGAGACAAAGAACACAGTTGTTACAGGTGTTGAGATGTTCAACAAGCTTCTCGATGAGGGACAGGCTGGAGATAACATCGGAGCACTTCTCAGAGGTGTAGATAAGAAGGAAGTTGTAAGAGGACAGGTTCTTGCAAAGCCAGGTTCAATCACACCACACGCAAAGTTCACAGGAACAATCTACGTTCTCAGCAAGGAAGAGGGTGGAAGACACTCCCCATTCTTCGATGGATATCGCCCACAGTTCTATTTCAGAACAACCGATATCACAGGTACATGCCACCTTCCAGCAGGAAAGGAAATGGTTATGCCTGGTGACCACACTGAGATCAATGTTGAACTCATTCACCCAGTTGCTATGGACAAGGGTCTTCGCTTCGCTATCCGTGAGGGTGGACGCACTGTAGCATCCGGTCAGGTTACTGAGATTCAGGACTAACCTAAAGCTGGCCGGGGTTTGTATGAACCTCGGTCGGTATTTTTGATTTTTGGAGATTTTTGAAAATGGCAAATGAGAGAATTCGAGTCAAGTTAACAGGTTTCGAAACAGAATTAGTAGAACAGAGTTCAAAGGCAATTGTTCAGACCGTTGTTAAGGCGGGAGCAAAAGTATCAGGTCCCGTACCACTTCCGACTCGTATCAATAAGTATACTGTCTTGAGATCACCTCACGTTAATAAGAAGAGTCGCGAGCAGTTCGAGATGAGAACACACAAGAGGTTAATTGACATATTGGACCCAACTCAGAAAGTTGTGGAAGCCCTTATGAAGCTTGAACTTCCAGCCGGTGTGGACGTAGAAATTAGACAGTAAAGTTGAGGTAAGAGATGTTAGGGCTTATCGGCAAAAAAGTTGGAATGACACAGGTGTTTGACGAAAACGGCAGACTCACCCCTGTGACAGTAATTAAAATTGAAGATAATGTCGTCATTGCAAATAGAACTGAAGATAAGAATGGCTATTCAGCAGCAGTTCTCGCAACTGGAGACAAGAAGAAAAGTCAGATCACAAAGCCATATGCTGGCCAGTTCAAGGATGTCTGCGAACCAAAGGCCGTTGTTATGGAGATGAGGGACTTCGACCAGGAAACCAAAGTTGGTGACAAGCTCGGTGTTGACCTGTTCAAAGATGTAACATTTGTCGATGTTACAGGAACAAGCAAAGGTAAGGGCTTCCAGGGCGGTATGAAACGCTATGGCTTTGGCGGTGGTAGAGCAACTCACGGTTCCAAGTTCCACAGAGATCTTGGAGGTACAGCTATGAGCTCAACTCCAGCTCGCACATTCAAGGGCCACAGAATGGCTGGACATATGGGCGACGAGAGAGTGACCGTACAGAACCTTAAGGTTGTAGCAATCGATAGCGATATGCAGGTTCTCATGGTAAAGGGCGCTATTCCTGGCCCAACTCAGAGCACTGTGATCGTAAAGAAAGCGATTAAGAAGTAGTGGAGTTAGGATATGGAACAGAAGGTTTTTTCTACTACAGGTGAGGAGATCCGCACAATAAATCTCAGCGAGAATGTTTTCGGAGTTGAGGTTTCAACTGGCGCAATCTACCATGCAATAAGAAATGAAGCAGCTAACAGAAGAGTTGGAACTGCTTGCACAAAGACCCGTGCTGAGGTCAATTACAGCAATACCAAGCCTTATAAGCAGAAGGGAACTGGTAATGCAAGAAGGGGTGATAAGAAGTCCCCAATCTCCGTTGGTGGCGGTACGATTTTTGGACCTAAGCCAAGAGATTATAGCTACAGCTTACCAAAGAAGGTAAAGCGTTTGGCTCTTAAGAGTCTCCTCTCAATGAGTGTTGAGGATGGAAGGCTCCAGGTCATTGAGGACTTTACCAGCGAGAATGGTAAGACTAAGGACCTTGTCCGCATTATGAAGGCTTTTAACACTGAAGATCAGCGCACCGTTATCATTATGAAGGATGATGATGTCATGCTACGCCGTGCTGCAAGGAACATTCCTTACCTTCACGTACTCTGCTATGACAAGCTCTGTGCAAAAGAGCTCCTTTATGGAAGAAAGATTCTCATCCTTGAAGGCGCTTGCACCAACCTTAATGATTTCTATGGTGAGAACTAAGGGGTAAGAGATGAGAGCAGATCAGGTAATTATTAGACCAATCTTAAGCGAGAAATCAAATCTTGCACGTGAAGCTGAATGCAAAAAGTATACTTTCCGTGTAGACCCGAAGGCAAACAAGTTTGAAATCATGAAGGCTTGTAAGGAGCTTTTCGGTGTAAACTGCATTTCTTGCAACGTGATGAATGTTAAGGGCAAGCCAAAGTATTCAAGAGGAAAGGGTGGAGCCATCAAGGGCTACACCGTATCTTGGAAGAAGGCTGTTGTTACATTGGCTAAGGGCGAGAGCATCGCAGCCATAGAAGGTTAATGGAGGAGGAGAGAGATGGCACTTAAATCATATAAACCAAATACTCCTGGCCTCCGCCAGAGAACGATCTTAGTCCGCTCTGAGATTACAGCTGAGAGACCGGAGAAGTCCCTCGTAATCTCTTTGCCAAGTAGGGCTGGACGCGATACGTTCGGTCGTATCAGCGTACGTCGCCGTGGCGGTGGACATAAGAGAGCATATAGAATTATTGACTTTAAGAGAGACAAGTATGGCGTTCCAGGAATTGTTAAGACGATTGAATACGATCCTAACAGATCTGCGAACATCGCACTCGTCTTCTATAAGGACGGCGAAAAGCGCTATATCATTGCACCTAAGGGACTTACAGTAGGAACTGAGATCGTTAGCGGACCTAACGCTCCTCTTGCTGTTGGTAACGCTCTTCCTCTCAAGAACATTCCCCTTGGTCTTACCGTGCACAATGTTGAACTCACCCTTGGACGCGGTGGACAGCTTGTAAGAGCAGCAGGGTTAGGCGCAACAATCATAGCTAAGGAAGGAGATTACGTAACACTTCGCCTCCCATCAGGAGAGATGAGAATGGTCTTCGGTGAGTGCTATGCCACAATCGGTGAGCTCGGAAACGAGGATCACATGAACATTTCTCTTGGAAAGGCTGGTGCTTCCAGACATCTTGGAAGAAGGCCAAAGGTAAGAGGTGTTGTAATGAACCCAGTTGACCACCCACATGGAGGTGGTGAAGGAAAGACAGCTGCAGGTCGTCATCCGGTTACTCCTTGGGGTAAGCCGACTAAGGGTGCTAAGACACGCAGTAAGAAGAAACCTTCCAATAAGTTTATCGTTAAGAAGCGCAAGTAGGAGTAGAAAGTGTCAAGGTCAATTAAGAAAGGTCCTTTTATTGACGCAAGTCTTGAGAAGAGGATTTTAGAATCAAACAAAGCTGGTCAGAAGCAGATGGTTAAGACCTACTCACGTAGTTCTACAATCATCCCAGAAATGGTTGGATACACCATCTCCGTTTATAATGGCAAGACCTGGGTTCCAGTATATGTTACTGAAAACCTTGTAGGACATAAGCTCGGTGAGTTTGCTCCTACACGTATCTTCCGCGGTCATGCATCTGACAAGAAGGGTAAATAAGTAGGTGTTATATGGAAACTAAAGGTTATAAAGCAATTGCCAAATATTTAATGGTTTCACCTTCTAAGGTACGCCCTGTCGCAGATTTAATCAGAGGCAAGAGCTATCCTCAGGCTGAGGCTATTTTGAATGCAATGCCACAGAAGGGTGCACGTCTTATTGCCAAGGTATTGAAGTCAGCAGGTGCTAATGCACTTTACCAGAACAGGAAACTTGATGAGGATTCCCTCTATGTTTCTGCTATCTATGTAGATGATGGCCCAAGGCTCAAGAGGGTATGGCCACGCTCTCATGGAAGGCGTGACATTCTTCTTAAGAGGATGAGTCATATCACAGTCATCGTAGATGAGAAGGTAGGTAAGTAATGGGCCAGAAAGTTAATCCAATCGGACTTAGACTTGGTATCAACAAGACTTGGAAGTCAAAGTGGTATGTAGATCGCAAGGAGTATGCAGATACCCTTCATGAGGATCTCGTCCTCAGAAAGGCTCTTCTTGCATGCCCTGAGGTTCAGAGTGCAGAGACTGCTGATGTGGAAATCATCCGCAAGCCGCAGCGTGTTACTCTCGTAATCTCAACAGCACGCCCTGGAATCATCATTGGTACAAAGGGTGCTACAGTTGAGAAAATCGCTCAGAAGCTTCAGAAGCTGACAGATAAGAATCTCCAGATCAAGATCAAGGAGATTAAGAAGAGTGAGACAAATGCTCAGCTTATTGCTCAGAACATTGCTCGTACTCTTGAGGCCAGAGGAGCTTTCCGCCGTGCAATGAAGAACGCTGTTTCTAAGGCAATGGCAGGTGGAGCTCAGGGTGTAAAGGTCATGTGTTCTGGTCGTCTTGGCGGAGCTGAGATTGCAAGAACAGAGTGGATGAAGGAGGGACGTGTTCCTCTACACACTCTTCGCTCTGACATTGATTACGGCTTTACGACAGCTAATACTAGCTTTGGTGCGATCGGCATTAAGGTTTGGGTTTTCAATGGTGAGATCTTTAACCGTGCAAAGGCTGAAGATGAGACAGTCGGAACTATCGTAAAGAAGAAGACTGAATCAGAGGCAAGGAGTTAACGATGCTTAGTCCAAAGAGAATTAAATTCAGAAAGAAGCAGCGCGGAACACGCGATGCAGTAGCACATAAGGGTAACAGCCTGGCATTTGGCGAGTATGGACTTATGGCTCTTGAGCCAAGATGGATTACTAACCGCCAGATTGAGGCAGCCCGTGTTGCAATGACAAGACACGTAAAGCGTGGCGGTAAGGTTTGGATCCGTATCTTCCCTGATATGCCATATACAAAGAAGCCTGCTGAAACAAGACAGGGAAATGGTAAGGGAAATCCGGAAGGATGGGTTGCAGTAGTTAAGACTGGTGCAATCATGTTTGAGATGGGTGGCGTCGAAGAGACACTCGCTCGCGAGGCTCTTGAGCTTGCAGCTTCAAAGCTTCCTATCAAGACTAAGTTCGTCGTCCGCTCGGATATGGAGTAGAAGAAATGAAGAAATCTTATAAGGATCTTAGCTACAAAGAGCTAGTAGCAGAACGTGATAAGCTTAGAAAGGAACTGGTGAACCTCAGGATGCAGAAAGTGCTCAGCCACTTGGATAATCCTGTGGCTCTCAGAACCACAAGAAGAGATATTGCACGCCTGAATACCAGAATCCACGCTGTGGATATCGGAATTGCAAAGGCAAAGTAAGAGAGGAAGGAAATGATACAGGCTAGAAAGAAAATTATGCAGGGACTTGTTGTCAGCGATAAGATGGATAAGACAATCGTAGTCCAGGTTTCTAACAGGACACTTCATCCTCTTTACAAGAAGTACGTGGTTTCCACAAAGAAGTTCAAGGCTCATGATGAGCGCAACGAAGCACACTATGGGGACACTGTCCGCATTATGGAATGCCGCCACCTGTCTAAGGATAAGTGCTGGAGGCTCGTTGAAATCGTCGAGAGAGCACGCTAAGGAGTAATGCCATGGTACAGATGCAGACTTATTTGAATGTAGCAGATAACAGTGGTGCAAAGCGTGTGCAGTGCATCAAGGTTCTTGGCGGTAGCCATAGATATATTGCCGGTGTTGGTGATATCATCGTTGTTGCTGTTAAGGACGCTCTTCCAAACGGAGCCATTAAGAAGGGTGATGTTTTGAAGGCTGTTATTGTAAGGACAAAGAAGGAATACCGCAGACCTGACGGTACCTATATCAGGTTCGATGACAATGCATGTGTTGTCATTGATGCCAACAATAACCCACGCGGAAAGCGTATCTTCGGACCTGTTGCTCGTGAGCTCAGGGATGGCTACATGAAGATCGTTTCACTCGCACCGGAAGTGTTGTAGGAGATAGTATGAGACTGAAGAAAGATGACACAGTCAAGATCATTGCCGGAAAAGACAAGGGAAAAGTAGGCAAGATCGTGAAGATTGACCCGGTAAAAGAAAGGGTCTACGTCCAGGGTGCCAACATGATCACGAAGACTATTAAGAAGAAGAGTCCTCAGGATAAGGGTGGCATGATGGAAGTCGAGGCTCCAATCCATGTTTCTAATGTTGCTTTGCTCTCAAAGGACAAGGTAAGCAGGGTTGGATACAGGTTCGAGAACGGAAAGAAAATCCGTTACGCAAAGAAGACAGGTGAGGTACTCTAAGATGGCAGAAGAGAAGTTTATCCCAAATTTCAAGAAAAAGTATCTTGAGACAGTCGCACCTGAGCTTTACAAGGAATTCGGTTATAAGACTGTAATGCAGATTCCTAAGATCGAGAAGATTACTGTAAGCGTTGGCGTTGGAGAGGCTACTGTAAATAAGAAGCTTCTTGATGCTGCCGTTAAGGAACTCGAGCAGATTACAGGACAGCACGTCGTAAAGACGAAGGCTAGGAAGAGTATTGCTAACTTCAAGATCAGGGCAGGTCAGGAGATCGGAGCCATGGTTACACTCCGCGGAGATAACATGTGGTATTTCCTTGAGCGCCTTATCTCAATCGCTCTTCCTCGTGTTAAGGACTTCAGAGGAGTTAAGCCAAATGCTTTCGATGGTCATGGAAACTACAGCCTCGGAATCACAGAGCAGATCATCTTCCCTGAGATCGATTATGACAAGATCGAGAGAGTAAGCGGACTTAACGTCGCTATTGTTACGACAGCAAAGACTGATGAAGAGGCATTCGCACTTCTCAAGAAGATCGGTATGCCTTTTGCTAAGTAAGGAGTAGGAGTAGAAATGGCTAAGAAATCTTTGATTATAAAGGCAAAGAAGACACCGAAATTCTCCACCCGTTCTTACAACAGATGCAGAATTTGCGGTCGTCCTCGTGGTTATATGCGCCAGTTTGATATGTGCAGAGTATGCTTTAGAAAATTGGCAAGTGAAGGCCAGATTCCTGGCGTTACCAAATCCAGCTGGTAGGAGATAGTTATGGCACAGAGTGATCCAATTGCAGATATGCTTACCAAGATTAGGAACGCTAGTCAGGCTAAGCACGAAAAGGTAGAAGTTACCAATTCCAAGATGAAGCTTCAGATCGTTAAGATCCTTAAGAACGAAGGTTTCATCAAGAATTTCAAGAAGGTTACAAAGGATAATGTTCCATATATCCGCGTATTCCTTAAGTATGACGATGAGCAGAACCCTGTTATCCATGGTCTCGATCGTATCTCAACTCCAGGTCGCCGTGTTTACTGCGGCTATAAGGATATGCCAAGCATATTCAATGGTAATGGTGTTGTAGTCGTTTCTTCCTCAACCGGAGTCATCACAGGCAAGAAGGCTGTTGATGCTAAAGTCGGTGGAGAGCTTATCTGCACAATCTGGTAAGGAGTAGAGCATGTCAAGAGTTGGAAAATTACCAGTAGCAATTCCTGCAGGAGTTACAGTCAGCATCGCAGATGGTGTCGTAACTGTTAAGGGAAGTAAGGGAACTCTCACCCAGGCTTTAAGGGATGAGGTTGTTGTTGAAGTAAAGGGAAACGAGGTTGTCGTAACCAGAAAGAATGATGAGAAGGCATCCCGCAGCTTCCATGGTCTTTATCGTCAGCTCATTGCTAATATGATAAAGGGTGTAAGCGAAGGATATTCAAAGGTCCTCTTAATCAATGGAGTTGGTTACCGTGCAGAGGTAAAGGGCGCTATCCTTACTCTGAACCTTGGCTATTCAACACCGATTGAGTATATGATTCCAGAGGGGATCAGCATCGTAGCTGATGGACCTGCAAAGCTTACTGTTTCAGGTATCAACAAGGTACGTGTAGGTCAGGTTGCAGCAGAAATCCGTTCCCTCAGGGGACCTGAGCCATACAAGGGCAAGGGTATCAAGTACGAGACTGAGACAATCCGCCGCAAGGTAGGTAAGTCCGGTGGTAAGAAATAAGGGGATTAACTGATGAACAGAATGATAGATAAGACAAGAAGGCAGCTCAAGAGGAAGGCTCACATCAGAAAGAAGATTTCTGGTACTCCAGAGCGCCCACGCATGACTGTTTTCAGAAGCAATCTCCATATGTATGTTCAGGTTATTGATGATACATGTGGAAAGACTTTGGTCTCCGCATCCACTGTAGAAGCAGATCTCAGGAACCTCAGAAACAATTGTGAAGATGCTTTAAAGCTCGGAGAGGTTGTTGGAAAGAGGATTCTTGACGCAAAGATTGAGTCTGTTGTCTTCGATAGAAATGGTTATGTATACCATGGTATTGTTAAGTCAATCGCAGACGGTGCAAGAAAAGCAGGCGTTAAGTTCTAGGAGCGGATATGGAAAAGTCTAAAGATTTTGAAGAGAAGAAAGACGCATACGTAGAGAAGCTCGTAAAGCTTAATCGCGTATCAAAGGTAGTAAAAGGTGGTAAGAGATTCTCCTTCTCAGCACTCGTTGTTGTAGGGGATGGCCAGGGCAAGGTCGGTTACGGCTTTGGAAAGGCTAACGATGTATCCGATGCCATCAGAAAGGCTACAAGCAAGGCTAGAAGCAGCATGATCACAGTACCTCTCAAGGAGAGCACGATTCCTCATGATGTAATCGGAAAGTACAAGAGTGCATCTGTTATCATGAAGCCTGCTGTTCCTGGAACTGGTGTTATCGCAGGAGGTGCAGTGCGCCTTGTCTGTGATGCTGCTGGTATCAAGAACATCATTTCAAAGAGCCTTGGATCAAGAAACGGAATCAATACCGTTAAGGCTGCCTTTGATGGATTAGAGAACCTTTTCGATGCAGCTAAGGTTGCAAAGAGCAGAGGTAAGTCTCTTAAGGAAATGTGGGGTTAATCATGTCGGACAAGATTAAGATAACATTAGTTAAGAGTGTTGCTGGAACTCTCCCTAAGCAGAGAAAGACAGTAAAAGCACTTGGACTTGGAAAGATTAACAGCTCTGTTGTAAAGGCAAATAACCCAGTACATCAGGGTATGGTCCGCGTAGTATCACACCTGGTAAAGGTCGAGGAGGTTTAAGCATGGCTCAGATTGTAAAGCCATTAGGCGCAACAAAGAAAAAGACAATTGTCGGTCGCGGAGCTTCCTCAAAGGGTAGAGCTTGCGGAAGAGGACATGACGGACAGAACTCTAGAAGTGGTGGCGGAGTACGTCTCGGCTTCGAAGGTGGACAGATGCCACTTTACAGACGTGTCGCACGTCGTGGTTTCTCTAACTGTCCTTTCAAGGTTACCTATCAGGCAGTAAGCTTAAAGGATCTTGAGGTCTCTTATGAGGCAGGAGAGGTCGTAAATGATGAGAGCCTGAGGTCAAAAGGCCTTATTAAAGGTAATGGTACTATCGCTAAGATTCTTTCAAACGGAGAGCTTACAAAGGCTCTCACCGTAGATGGAATCAAGTGCTCTGCTTCTGCTGCTGAGAGAATCAAGGCAGTTGGCGGAGAGGTAAAATAAGAAGTAGAGGGTATCTGATGTCTAACACTCTGGTAGATATGATGCGCATGAAAGATATCAGGAAGAAGGTCTTAATTACATTAGGCCTTCTTGCCGTATCTAGAATCGGTGCGGTAATTCCTGTTCCTGGTATCAATCCTGTCGCAGTTCTTAATTACTTTGAAGCTAGTGCTAACAGCTTCACTGAGTATTTGAACTTCTTCTCTGGTGGAGCGTTCAGCTATTATTCAATTTTCATGCTGGGCGTAATGCCATACATAAGCACGCAGATTATCGTGCAGCTTTTGATGTTGGTCATTCCTTCTCTGAAGAAGCTTTCTCAGGATCCACAGGGTGCGAAGAAGATTCAGCAGTATACGCGCTATGGCACAATCATAGTGTGTATACTTCAGTCCCTTGCTACTACGGTATATGCCAGAGGAATCCCTGGTGCACTTACGATTGGAACGGTTCCGTTCACTCTTATTGCAATCGTATCTGTAACAGCTGGATCGATGCTCCTTGTATGGCTTGGTGAGAAGATTACGCAGTTCGGCGTTGGAAACGGTATTTCCCTGCTTATCTTTGCAGGTATTGTTGCTCGTATCCCTTCTGCTTTCTATTCTCTTATCGTTGCAGTACAGGCAGGAGTACTTAATCCACTGGCAGTAGTACTTGTCGTAGTAATGTTCTTCTTTGTCATTGCCCTTGTCGTTTATGAAGAGCAGGGTCAGAGAAAGATCCCTGTGCATTATGCAAAGAGGGTTGTCGGTAGGAAGATGTATGGCTCTCAGTCATCATTCATCCCGTTCAAGATTAACCCAAGTGGTGTTATCCCGGTAATCTTTGCATCGGCACTTCTTTCCTTCCCTCTTCAGATTGGATATAATTCAAACGTAAGATGGATGCAGGCAGTTGCAAACTTCCTTAATCCTCAGGGTGCCCCCTATATGATTATCTACACCTTGTTGATTATCGGTTTTGCATTCTTCTATACTCAGATCAGTCTCAATCCGATTGAGATGGCTAAGAATATCCGTGACAACGGAGGTTCGATTCCTGGAGTTAGGAACGAGAAGCTCGAAGAGTATCTGACAAAGGTACTTAACAGAATCGTTCTTCCTGGTTCAATCTTCTTGGCTTTCATCGCTTTGATTCCGACTCTGATTCAGATGTTCTTCAACTTCCCAAGTGATGTCGCAATGCTTTTCGGCGGAACATCATTGATCATTCTGGTCGGTGTTGACCTCGATACAATGCGCCAGCTTGATGGACTTATGAAGATGCATCATCATGAAGGCTTTGTTGACGTTAAGAAGCGCAAAGCTAAGAAAATGTAATAGGAGCTCACGAAATGAAAGTTAGAGCAAGTGTCAAACCAATTTGTGACAAGTGTAAAGTAATCAGACGTGCAGGTGTTGTTCGTATTATCTGCGAGAACCCAAAGCACAAGCAGAGACAGAAGTAATAGGAGGCCAGGATGGCACGTATAGCAGGTGTTGATTTGCCGAATAAGGCAGTCAAGATTGCTTTGACTTATATCTATGGAATCGGAAATGTTTCCGCTTTAGATATCTGTAAGAAAACAAATATTGATCCAGACGTAAGGATCAACACTCTCGATCAGGATCAGGTTGCTCTTCTTAGAAAGGTTATCGAAGAGGAGTACAACATCGAAGGACACCTCCGCACAGAGGTTGCTCTCAACATCAAGAGATTGATGGACATCGGATGCTACAGAGGGCTCAGACATAGAAAGGGTCTTCCTGTCCATGGTCAGAGAACAAAGACAAATGCAAGAACCAGAAAAGGTAAGAAGAAGACCGTTGCTGGAAAGAAGAAGTAAGGGTAGGTGAGAAATGGCAAACGTAAAGAAGAAAGTAAAGAAGACGGTTCTGGAGGGAAACGTATACATCCAGACAAGCTTCAACAATACGATTATTACCGTTACTGATCTTGCCGGTAATGCCATCAGCTGGGCTTCAGCTGGAGGACTCGGCTTCCGCGGAGCAAAGAAATCAACTCCTTATGCAGCTCAGACAATTTGTGAAGCTGCTGTTAAGAAGGCTATGGATTATGGTCTGAGGGAAGTTAATGTCTTCGTAAAGGGACCAGGTGTTGGAAGAGAGAGCGCAATTAGAACTATCGGAGTTCTTGGCCTCAAGGTCCGTTCCATCAGGGACGTAACTCCTATTCCTCACAATGGATGCCGCCCACGTAAGACAAGACGTGTCTGATTTGACTGCGGGGAGACCCGCAGTGTACCTATTAAGGAGTATTTAAATGGCAAGAAAATCACTTCTCAAGGGTTTTAAAAAGCCTACGGGAATCACTTCCGAACATGCAGTAAGTACTGCGGAGTATGGTAAATTCATCGCTTATCCTTTTGAAAGAGGTTTTGGTACAACAGTAGGAAATACTCTTCGCCGTGTTCTTCTTTCCTCCATCCAAGGGTATGCTGTAACGGCAATCCGTTTTACAACTTTCAGCGGGGAAGACCATACAGCTCATCTTGTTACAAGTGAGTATGAGCCGCTTACGGGAGTTAGGGAGGATATCAACGATATCATCGCTGCCATTAAGAAGCTTCAGATCAGTATGCCTGAAGATTCAGAGGGGACTGTTATAACAATCGCCTGCAAAGGCCCTGGTGTAATTACTGGTGCTGATTTTGAGAAGAACCAGGTGACTGTTACTAATAAGGATCTTGAGATCTTCACAATGATGGATGACTGCGACATGGAGATGGAGGTTCAGATCGACCTCGGACGTGGTTATGTTCCTTCTGAATATAATGAGAAGTATTCTGAGGAGCCGTGCACGATTTCTATCGATGCATTCTTCTCTCCTGTAAAGAGGGTTAAGTATTCTATCGAGCCGACACGCGTTGGTCAGAGGAACGACTATGATAAGCTGATTCTCGAAATCTATACGGATGGAACAATCAGCCCTGAGAATGCACTTGGTGAAGCAGCAAAAATCATTAAGGATCACTTTACCATCTTTATTAACTTCGATGAAGGAAAGATTGCTTCTAATGACGAGGTTGATGAGGAAGAGGAGAGAATCAAGAGTATTCTCGATACTCCGGTAGAGGAGCTTGAACTTACAGTAAGATCTTCTAACTGTCTGAAGAACGCTGGTATCAAGACAATCGGTGATTTAGCAAAGAAGACTGAAGATGAGATTGGTAAGACAAGAAATTTCGGAAAGAAGAGCCTTTCTGAGATTAAGGATAAGCTCAAGGAATGGGGCTTAACACTTGGAATGACCGACTTCAGTGTATTAAAGACGTCTATCAAAGTTCCAGAGAATAAGGAAGTGGATAATGAAGCATAGAATTGGTTTTAACGCGCTTTCCCGCACAACAAGCGAGCGCACAGCCCTCAAGAGAAACATGGTAACATCTCTCTTCAGATATGAGAGAGTCGAGACCACAAAGGCAAAGGCACTTGAAGTCAGGAAGATGGCAGAGAAGATGATTACACGTGCAAAGGTTGATAATGTTCACAACCGCCGTATGATCGCACGTGATATCAAAGACGAAGCCGTCCTCGATAAGCTCTTCAAGGAGATCGCTCCGCTCTTCGCAGAGAGAAACGGAGGTTATACCAGGGTCTTGAAGACTGGTTACCGCCTTGGGGATGCAGCAGACATGGTTATCCTTGAGCTTGTAGAAAAGACTCAGAAGAAAGAAGCTAAGAAGGATGCCAAGGCTGAAAAGAAGGAAGCCAAGGCCAAGGCCAAGGCAGATAAGGCAGAAAAATAAGACCTTAGCAAAACAGGTTTAGAGCCTGAGCCCTCACGTGATGTGGGGGTATTTTTTTTTTAGGATAAGAAAGAAAAAAGATATATTTACGACTTAAACCATGAACGAATTGGATGCATGATTGTTTTTTGAGATAGTATTAATAGCTCATACAAATCATAATTGTTTAACTCTTATCCTTGACAGTGGGAAAACTTTAGACCATTATCAATTATAATATGTAGATATACATCGGGAGGTTATAGATGTTTTCAATAATTATAGCCCTCCTATGTTGTGTACTTGGCATCGGCATCGGATTCGCAGTCCGTTGGATATATGCAAAAAGCAAGCTTACTTCTGCAGAGCAGCAGGCCGTAAGGATCGCAAAAGAGATCGAGGATAAGGCCAATGCTGATGCAAAGGAGCTGATGCTTGAAACACGTGAAGCTTTGCAGAAAGAGCAACAGCAGAGTGAGCGTGATGCAAGAGAGAGAAGATTAGAGCTGCAGAAGAATGAGAGAAGACTTCTGCAGAAGGAAATGAATCTCGAGCACAAGCAGAATGAGCTTGATGCTGTCAAAAAACAACTGGGAGAAAGAGAGAATTCCGTCTCGGAGAGGGAAAAAGCCATCGAAGAGAGGGAAGCGGAGCTTGTTTCGGAGCTAGAGAGAGTTGCTTCAATGTCCAGAGAAGAGGCGAAAAACCTCATAATCGAGGAGATGAAGGCAGAAGCTCAGCATGATGGTCAGGTCTATATAAATAAGATAGAGACCGAGACCCAGTTACAAGCGGATAAGATTGCCCGTGATATAATCGTTACGAGCATACAGCGCTTAGCAACCGAGGTGTCTGGTGATATCACAACATCTTCGGTTACCCTTCCCAGCGATGAGATGAAGGGAAGAATCATCGGAAGAGAGGGGAGAAACATAAGGACGCTCGAGACGCTTACTGGTGTGGATATCATAATCGATGATACTCCAGAGGCCGTCGTAATCTCATGTTTTGATCCTGTAAGGAAGGAGATAGCGAGAGTTGCACTTGAACGCCTTGTACAGGATGGAAGGATTCATCCCGCACGCATAGAGGAAGTTGTCAACAAGGTAAGCAAGGAAGTCGGACGGATCATAGTGGATGAGGGAGAGAAGGTTGTTTTCGATCTCGGAATACACAATATGGGACCGGAGCTGATAAGAGCACTTGGACGTCTTTATTTTAGAACGAGTTATGGACAGAATGTTCTTCAGCATTCAAAAGAGGTCGCTATTCTTGCCGGTATGATAGCGAGCGAGGTCGGTGCGGATACGGAGATCGCAAAGCGAGCTGGACTGCTTCATGATATAGGAAAGGGTGCGGAGACTGAGAGCGAGGCAAATCATGCGGAACTCGGTGCTGAAATCGTAAAGAGACTCGGAGAGGAGCCTCGTGTGGTCAATGCTGTTCTCTCTCACCATAATGATGTTGAACCCAGCTGTATTGAGTCCATAATCGTACAGATAGCAGATGCAATCAGCGCTGCTCGTCCAGGAGCTAGAAGGGAGTCCCTTGACAACTACATTAAGAGGCTTGAGAACCTTGAAGGAATCGCAAAAGGCTTTGATGGTGTTGAGAATGCATATGCGATTCAGGCTGGAAGAGAACTCAGGATTCTCGTCAATGCTGATACCGTTTCTGATGAGAAGTCCAGGGAGATCGCTACGGGAATCGCTCAGAGGATTGAGGCGGAGCTGAGATATCCTGGAAAAATCAAAGTTACGATTATCAGGGAACTCAGGGTTGTGGAGTACGCAAGATAGTGTCTACGGTAAGAGTTCTTGAACTTGGAGATGTATCGGGCTCCTCTGGAATGGGAGCCCTGTTTCTCTCTCTTTCCTCAATTATCAAGGAAGAGAAGATTGATTTCGTCATTGCAAATGGAGAGAACGCCTCTGAGGGGTTCGGCATAAGCCTTGATGACTATAATAACTTTCTCAGGATGGGGGTTGATGTAATAACCAGCGGCAACCATATCTGGCAGAAGGAGGAGATATATCAGGTTCTCGAGAAATCAGATAATCTTCTTCGTCCTCTAAATTACCCTCAGGGGACAATCGGGAAAGGTTATACCATTAAGAAGGGGATCGCCGTAATAAATGCTCAGGGCCGTTATTCCATGACACCCATAGACTGCCCTTTTCAGACGGTGGGTTCGCTTGTGGAGAAACTGAGAAAGATTACTCCTCTTATTTTTGTCGATTTTCATGCCGAGCATACGGAGGAGAAGGAGGCGCTCGCTTTCTACCTTGACGGAAAGGTCACATCTGTTGCCGGTACACATACTCACGTACAGACTGCGGATGAGAGGATTCTTCCGAAAGGGACCTGCTATATAACCGATTTGGGGATAACGGGTGTACTTGATGGTGTGATAGGAAGCCGTGAAGATAAGGCGATTGAGCGTGTACTTACTCAGCTACCTATCAAGAGCGAGGTAAAAGAAGGAGTAGCGCACATTCAGGGAATAATCGTAGAAGCTGATAGGGAGAGCGGAAAAGCCTTATCCATTAAGAGATTCTCTAGATGATCTCATCATCGACTATTATTGCAACCCTCAGATCAGGATTCTCCATTCTGAGGGTTTCTTCTATCTGGTGTTTTGCCTTTCCGATGTCTTTTGATTCCAGAAATTCATCGGAGAGTACCACATAGGCTATTCCATTCTTTATGCTCAGTCCTATGAGTCTCGTACCGTCTTTGATGTATGAAACGAGTCCTTTTGATAGATTTTCCTCATCTATGCCGTTCAAAAGTGCCTCAATACGGAGGTGTTCTTTATCGGTAAAGCCTATTTTGCTCTCCACTTCAGCCGTTTTGATACCGTCGATTGCATAGAATGCGACATCAAGAGCGATTCTCTCTCCTTCTAAAAGAATCCTCTTGTATTCATTGAGGGCATCCATGTATTTATTTTCATTGAAGTTGCTTGTTATCGGTTCTCTTAGAAGCATTATGAGAATAAATAGAAATGCCATATAAGAGAGAATCCATAATAAGATGGCTTTCAAATTCTTTCCTTTTCCCATTTTTCCGTTTAAGCCTTTATGTTCAAATGATAATTACAAACAGGAAAAAAATCCATAACATGGCTATTCTTGTGATTTCTTCTCATGATATGGAAAGAAAATGATAATCCGTATTATAATCAGAACATGACTGAATTTAATGGAATATCATCATCTCCAGGATATGCAATCGGCAAAGCGTTCATCTATAGGCATGATAAGCTGGTCATATCACATGATTACATACCCATTGATTCAGTTTCAAAAGAGCTTGAGCATCTTGATTCCTGTTTTAAATCATTGATAAAGGAATATAAGGGGTATCTTGATGATGCCGAAGGGGACAGTGAGAAGGCCCTTTATACCGTAGAGCTTTTGATGCTCGAAGATGCCGAGTACCATAAGTCGATAAAGAAGCTCATAGAGGAGAAAAGATATAGCGCTCCATGGGCGGCTCAGGAAGCTACTGAGGAAATAATCCGGATGATCAGCGGTATCGAGGATGAATATCTGAAGGAGAGGATAATCGATATTCGGGATATCGAGTATGCCATTCTTGAGACCCTTACGGGAAAGAGAAGAGAGCACATTGAAGTTACCGAACCGAGGATTCTCGTTGCTGATTACATCCTTACAAGCGAGCTCTTAGGCCTTGAGGGGCTTGAGAATATAGAAGGTATCGTCCTTGATGGAGGTGGAAAGACCAGTCATGTCTCCATTCTGGCGAAAAGTAAGAAGATACCTTCTGTTGTAGGCGTAAATGGATTCTCATCCTTGTTGGAAGAGGGGGAGCTTGTAATAGTCGATGGTGAGGCCGGGCTCGTCATAAGCAGTCCTACCAGAAAAAAGCTTGCAGAGTATGAGGAGAAAAGGCAGTCTTTGGAGAACCTTGTAGAATCTTTTGATGCAAGCTCAGGTACAAATGGCCTCACCTCGGATGGAAGGCGTGTTATTCTCGATGCTAATATTGAATGGCTTGAGGGTGTGGATGACGCCATCTCCTTTGGCGCTGAGAACATCGGACTTTTCAGAACCGAATTCATCGCGATAAAGAGTGATATTCTCAATAGCCGCGATAAGAAGGATGAGATATACATGGAGGCTGCCCGCCGTATGGTAGGGCACGGGGATATCGTCTTCAGGACCCTGGATATCGGGGGAGATAAGAAGGCGGATGGTATGATTGCCGAAGACAATCCAATCCTCGGATGGCGTGCCGTGCGTTACATGCTCTCCCATCGCAAGGATTTCAAGGCGCAGATGAGGGCGATACTTCTTGCTTCAAAATATCGTAATGTGAGAATCATGTTCCCCATGATAAGCGGTATAGAGGAGCTGGATGAGACACTTGCCCTGTTTGAAGAGTGCAAGGATGATCTTAGAAGGGAGAAGATTGATTTTGATGAGCATATAAAGGTCGGAACGATGATAGAAGTTCCATCTGCTGCCCTCGTATCGGACATATTGGCAAAGAAGCTCGATTTCTTCTCAATTGGAACAAATGACCTGATACAGTACACAATCGCAGTTGATAGGGGGAATGACAAGACCAACTACCTTTATAATCCTCTCCATCTCGGAGTTCTACGCCTTATCAGGATGATTGTCGATAATGCTCATGAGAAAGGTATAGAAGTAGGGCTTTGCGGACAGATGGCATCAGAGATCCTCTATCTTCCCGTCTTGGTCGGGCTTGGCCTTGATGAGCTTAGTATGAGTCCTGCAAGCCTTCCTGCGATAAGGAGATATCTTTCGAGCCTTTCCTATGGTGATTGCTCAAGACTGGTAAATGAAGTACTCTCAGAAGATGACCCGTTTAAGATAGAAAGAAAAGTTAAGGAATTTTTAAATGAGCGAGAAACTCGAAATAAGAAATAAAGCGGATATAGACAGGAGCCTTCCACTCATAAGTATCATCGGAAGGCCTAATGTGGGTAAGTCTACTCTTTTTAACAGGCTCATTGGAGAGCGTCGTGCGATTACCGATCCAACCCCTGGAGTAACCAGGGATCCAATTCCTGCCCGTTATCTACTTGGAAATCATCCGGTTACGCTTGTCGATTCCGGTGGAGTCAAGCTTGAGAAGGAAGGTCTTGATTACGCAGTAAGTGAGAAATCACTCTCCTTGATGGAGATATCGGATTTGATTCTGTTTACCCTTGAATGTACCGAGCTTACAGGTGAGGATATGATGCTCCTTGAGGAGCTTAGGCCATATAGCGACAAGGTCATACTTGTAGTAAACAAGGTCGATGATGTCTCTAGGGAGAATCTCGTATGGAATTTCTTCAGCTACGGCTATCAGAGGGTTGTCGGAATCTCTGCCGCGCATGGCACTGGTTTTGAGGAACTTGAAGATACCATGCTCGGGATGCTTAATCTTGAGCGCCTTGAAGAGGAGCCGGAGGAGGCAGAGAGGATAAAGCTGGCAATCCTTGGTAAGCCTAATACGGGAAAGAGCACGCTTACAAACCTGCTAACGGGAAGGGACATATCTATTGTCAGTGAGATCGCCGGTACCACTCGTGATGTCATGCGTGGTACATTTGAATATAAGGGTACCGATTATACAGTCCTTGATACCGCGGGAATCAGAAGGAAGAGCAAGGTGGAGGAGGATGTTGAGTATTACTCCGTCAACCGTGCGATTAAAACCATAGATGAGGCAGATGTCGTCCTCTTGATGGTCGATATCAAGGAGGGGCTTGCAGAGCAGGATAAGAAGATTGCCAATTTAATTGTACGTAGGGGTAAGGGCATTGTTCTTGTCTTGAATAAGGTTGATCTTCTTGCAAATGTTCCCAATCAGATAGAGGCGATCAAGGACAGGGTAAGGTTCCTGTTCCCGATTCTCGGTTTCGCACCGATTGTTACGATTTCTGCTTTGGAGGCGGACGGGGTTGCCAAGATGCTTGATACCGTATGGGCGGTATGGAAGCAGCTGAATAAGAGGGTGGATACCGCAGATCTTAACAATGCCTTGAAGGAGTGGACGAGTACTTATGAGATTCCACGCGCTTCAGATGGTTATTATAAGATTCTTTATGGAACACAGGTTTCTGTTGCCCCGGTACGTTTCCTTCTGTTCGTAAACAGGATAAAGGATTTCCCTGAAAGCTATCTTCAGTATATTAAGAACCAGCTTAGAAAGGGCATGGGCTTTTCTCTCATCCCCATAGAAATCAATTTGAGGGAGAGAAGGCGTAATCCGAGCTTGAATGACAAAGGACCCAGCAAGGATGAGCTTGATGCTCAGCGCATAGTCAAACGCTCTCAGAATTCATCCAGAAGCAAAGGTGTGATGAGAAAACCTGGCGGTAAGGCAAGAATGGGAAAAGAGAGAGAGCGTGCCGAGAAGATCGTACGCAATAAGAAGCAGAGGAAAGGCAAGTGAGTTATATCGCTGAGAACGGGATTAAGGCCGTTTGTTTCGACATAGATGGTACTTTATATCCCAAATGGGAGACCGACTGGATATTATTTAAAACTTCTTTTCTGCATCTGCCTTTCGCCCTTAGATATCTTAAGATGAGGGATACGATCAGAAGGGAGGACGGATATGATGATTTTCCTCTTATCACGGCTGATGAGTTCAAGATGAGGGAGCTTGAAATCATGTATCCTCGTAAAAATAAGAGTCTTGAGTGGTTTAAAGAGAAGGAGAAGAGGGTTTTTCATGACAGATGGGAGAAGGAATTCCTTTCCATCAGGATGTATGATGGCATGGCCTCTTTCCTCTCTGATCTGGCAAAGGTCGTCCCCGTTGCACTTCTTTCTGATTTTCCAATCGGCAGTAAGCTTAAGGCTTTGAGGATAGAAGGTGTTGCATCTTATGTGATAAGTAGCGAGGATATAGGAAGATTAAAGCCTTCAAAGCTTCCTTTCCGTCTCCTTTATGAGCATTTTGGCCTTAGGCCGGAAGAGGTACTTTATGTAGGGGACAGTGAAAGAAAGGATGTGCTTGGGTCTAAAAAGGCTGGAATGAAGAGCCTTTTGATAACGAAAGATAAGAAGAAAGCTCTTAGGAGCTCTGCAGATATTGTCGTCTCTTCGTATAAGGAGATGAGGGAGAAACTGCTCTAGAGGGGGGGGTAAAATGCTCAGTATAGTAGTATCAGTTGTTTTGTTTTTCCTTTCACTTCTGATTTTCTTCTCAGTGCGTTCATCTGATAAGAAATCCAGGAGTCTTGCCAATGTGAATGCGCAGATTAAAAGTTTTAGAAGCGAGGTCTCCGCTACTACGCAGAGGCTTTTAACCACGGCTCAGGATTGTACGGATAATGTACAGACCCATGTGGATAAGGCCCGTAACACCGTGGATATAGTTAATACCTGTCTTGACAGGCTCAGCCAGCATCAGAAGGATCTTACACAGCTTGAAGGAGTATGTGTCGATTATCGCAGGGCTCTTGATAAGCTTAAGGTACAGACGGAGCAGGCAGAGGGGAGAATCGCAGTGGTTCAGCAGGAGGTCAGAAAGGCTGAGAGCGTATCTGAGTTTGTGAAATCATTCCATGAGGAAGCGGAGCTCCTGGTAAACCAGATGCAGGATTTAAAGGCCGAATACGTTCGCCTTGTAACATCGACGCAGGAATCGCTTAAACAGCAGGCTGCGCTTCAAAAGAGTGAGAATACTGATATGCTCAGCCAGTTCTCAAGTGCGGTTGAGCGGCAGAAGGCGCAGTTCGTAGAATTCATTAACGTCGAGAAACAAGGCTTTACCAGGGAGTGTGACGAGCAGACTCGGATAGCCGAGGATGTGACGACAAAGATTAAGGAATATAGAGGAGAGGTTGATACGGCGATAAAGAACGCCTCAGCATCATGTCAGGCACTTAAGGATGACATGCGTTCATTTATCGAAAGTGAAAGAAAGAGCATCGAGAATCTTAGAGGTGAAGTCACTCAGTCCCTTGATGATATGAAAGGTGCTGTGGATGCGGAGAAAAGCGACCTTGATGCAAAAATCAAGGAGTGTACGGATCGTCTTAATTCCTCTGTCGATCTCATGCTTGAGAGCCTGAACAAGAAGAAAGGATCCATAGATGATTTTGTGGAGGAGAAGTATCAGGATCTCGATAGGAGGGTGAACTCAAGAGAAGCGGAATTTAAAGAGAGCATCCTGACGATGTCGAAAGATGTGGACGATAGGCTACTTTCTCTTTCAAAGGAGAAGGACGCTTATACGGAGAAGGCACGTATCGGATATAAGGCTGCCTTGGCTGCGGAACTTGAAAGCCTCTCAAGCAGTTTTGAAAAGATAAAAGCATCTGTTGCCGAGCAGATAGAATCCCTTGCGGAGCGCTCTAAAGACACCAGGGAAACGGTGGCCATGCTGACTGCAGGAGAGAGCGACAAGCTTACAGAGACCGTGACCAGGCTTAAAGAGCTTAGTGAGAAGATCGCACTAAGCGAGGCAAATCTTACTGCGATTCAGGAGCAGGTGACCGAGGCGAAAGAGGAGCTTTATAAGAGCCAAAAGGAGCACGGGAAGCTCGTAGGACAGATTAACGAGGTTCAAAAAGATATCGAGAAGGCTCAAGGGGAGCTTAGTGAGGCGAAAGAGAAGAGGATGAAAGAGGAAGCTCAGGCCGTCCGCATTCGTCTTGAGATGGACAGATCCAAGGATAAAGAGGAGAAGAAGAGCAGGGCTGAGACCATAATAGAGCAGTTCCCCGAGGATATCTTCATCGGAGATGAGGAGGAGATAGATCTCAGCGACGAAGATGAGTGACCCTTGACGATAGGGCAATGTCGATATTATTTTCCAGTTTATATGGTAGGAGAACAAGAGCGGTATATCCGCTCTTTTAAATGGTGAGGTTGATTATGAAAAAAGATAAGGAAAAAGAAGAGATCATAGAGGAGAGTAAAGAGGAGAAAGAGTGCGGTGATGAGCTGAGTGCAGAGGAGGCTCTCTCTAAGAAGATTTCAGAGCTGGAGGAAGAGATCAAGACTCTCAAGGAGGATGAGCTCAGATACCGCGCCGAGACTGAGAACTACCGTAAGAGACTCCTTAAAGATAAGGAGGTTGCAGTCAAGTTCGCTAATGAATCACTGATAAAAGATCTTCTGGATCCACTTGATAATTTCTCAAGAGCTTTGGATGCAGCTAATAAGTCCGAGGATTTCAAGGCGCTAAAGGATGGAATAGGAATGGTTGAGAGCCAGATGCTGGGTATACTTAAGACCAATTGGGGGCTTGAGGTCATAGAGGCAGAGGATAAGCCATTTAATCCAGAGGAGATGGAGGCATATGCCGTTCAGGATAAGGAGGGCATTGACGAAGAGAGGGTCATCAGTGTATTCCAGACAGGGTATAAGCTTCATGGCAAAGTGATAAGAAGCGCTAAAGTCATGGTAGGAAAGCCTGTAAAATCTTGACGAATGCACAGGTCTTTATTATTTTGATTTCGTGAATCAGAGGATTCCATATTTTAAATTAGATAATTAATGGGAGAACATAGAAATGAGCAAGATTATTGGTATTGACCTCGGTACAACTAACAGCTGTGTTTCAGTTATGGAAGGTAACGAGCCGATTGTAATTGCCAACAGTGAAGGAGACAGAACGACTCCTAGCGTAGTCGGATATAAAGGAAACGACCGTCTTGTAGGAAAGCCTGCAAAGAACCAGATGGTTACAAACCCTGAGAATACCGTTTATTCAATTAAGAGATTCATGGGAAGAAAATTCCATGAGGTTGCTGAGGAAATTAAGATGGTTCCTTACAAGGTTGTCTCAGGTGCGGGAGATGAGGTTAAGATTGATGTTAACGGTGAGCAGCTCTCACCTCAGGCGATCAGTGCTGTAATCCTTCAGAAGATGAAGAAGACAGCAGAGGATTATCTTGGAGAGACGGTCTCAGAGGCCGTTATCACAGTTCCTGCTTACTTTAATGACGCACAGCGCCAGGCAACAAAGGATGCAGGCCGTATTGCCGGACTTGATGTTAAGAGAATCGTTAACGAGCCTACTGCGGCAGCTCTCGCATATGGCTTTGGAAAGGATAAGAGTAAGGATGAGACGATTGCTGTATATGACCTTGGTGGCGGTACATTCGATATCTCCATCCTTGAACTCGGAGATGGCGTTTTCGAAGTAAAGAGTACAAATGGTGATACTCACCTTGGTGGAGATAACTTCGATCAGGTAATCATCGATTGGCTGGTCAGTGACTTCAAAGCAAAGAACGGTATCGATCTTTCCAGTGATAAGATGGCACTTCAGCGTCTGAAGGAAGCAGCTGAGCAGGCTAAGATCACGCTCTCTTCTTCTACGACAACCACGATTAACCTTCCGTTCATTACTGCAAATGCAAATGGCCCATTGCACCTGCAGGTCGAGCTTACAAGAGCTAAATTCGAGCAGATGATAGCTCCACTCGTAGAGAGGACAAAGACTCCATGTCTTAACGCACTCAGGGATGCTGGCCTTTCTGCTAGCCAGATTGATGAGGTCATCCTCGTAGGTGGTTCTTCAAGAATCCCATGCGTACAGAAGCTCGTAAAGGATCTCTTTGGAAAAGAGCCACACAAGGGTGTAAATCCTGATGAGGTAGTTGCAGTTGGAGCTGCGATCCAGGGTGGTATCTTAAGTGGAAACGTTAAGGATGTTCTTCTGCTTGATGTTACTCCGCTTTCACTCGGTATTGAGACTCTTGGCGGTGTTATGACAAGGTTGATTGAAAGGAATACCACAATACCTACCAAGAAGAGCCAGATCTTCAGTACGGCAAGCGATAACCAGACTGCAGTATCCATCCACGTTCTTCAGGGCGAGAGAGAGCTTGCAAGTCAGAACAGGACATTAGGTAATTTCGATCTCGTCGGAATCGCACCGGCTCCACGTGGAGTACCTCAGATTGAGGTTACATTCGATATCGATGCCAATGGTATCGTACATGTAAGTGCAAAGGATCTCGGAACAGGAAAGGAGCAGAAGATCGTCATCGAATCCTCCTCCGGACTTTCTGAGGATGAGATTGAGAAGATGGTAAAGGAAGCTGAGGCTCATGCCGCAGATGACAAGAAGGCCAGGGAGACTATCGAGGCAAGGAATACCGCGGAAAGCGTGGTATACCAGACTGAGAAGGCTCTCAAGGATTATGGCGATAAGGTATCTGATTCTGAGAGAAGTGCAATTGAGAGTGCTGTAAACGATCTCAAGAATGCTCTTCAGAACCAGAGTGCTACGGCCGAGGAGCTTAAGAGCAAGACGGATGCGGTACAGCAGGCATCGATGCAGCTAGGTCAGAAGATTTATGAACAGGCGGCCCAGCAGCAGAGCCAGCAGGGAGCATCAGGTGCTCAGGGTGCAGGAGCCCAGCAGAATGCAGGATCTAAGAATGATGATGGTTCTGTAGATGCGGATTTCGAAGAGGTTAAGTAACTTTTCATAACGCATATATAAAACGGGAAGACAGCATGGAGACCATGCTGTTTTCCTCTGTTTAAGGGGAGAATATGGCAAAGCGTGATTATTATGAAGTTCTCGGTGTTTCAAAGACCGCAACTCAGGATGAGATAAAGAAGGCGTATAGGAAGATTGCTCTTGCAAATCATCCCGATACACACCCTAATGATAAGGCTGCTGAGGAGAGGTTCAAAGAGGCAAGTGAGGCGTATGAGATCCTCTCTGATCCGAAGAAGAGGAGTAATTATGATCAGTACGGCTTTGCCGGTGTTGATGGCATGGGCGGGGCTGGAAACTATAGCAACGTCTATAGGGATTTTTCCGACATCTTCGGAGGGGCAAACGGGTTCGCAGATATATTTGAATCGTTCTTCGGAGGTGGAAGGAGATCCAGTACGCGCAGTGGCGGCAGACAGGGCTCCTCTTTAAGATATGAGCTTACGATTGACTTTAATGAGGCCGTAATGGGCTGTAAGAAGGAGATCTCCTTCTCTCATAAGGTTAAATGTGAGAGCTGTAATGGAACAGGAGGAACGGGTAGGCGCACATGCCCGACATGTCATGGCTCTGGGCAGGTCGCACGCGGAAGTGGATTCTTCCAGGTCGCTACCACATGTCCTACATGCCAAGGAACGGGCTCCATTGTAGATAACCCATGTGCTACATGTCACGGCTCTGGAACGGTGAGAAAGAGTGAGAAGCTCGTTGTTACCATTCCTGCCGGAGTTGAGACGGGAAGTCGTCTCACTTTAAGGGGAAAAGGCGATGCAGGGGAGGCCGGAGGGCCTGACGGGGATCTCTATATCTTTATCACAGTTCGTGAGGATAAGTATTTCGTACGTCAGGATCAGGATGTCTACCTTCAGGTACCAATTTCTTATCCGCAGGCGGTGCTTGGTACGGAGATTTTCGTTCCGACTATCGATGGAAGCGAAATAAAGGTTTCCATTCCATCTGGGACGCAGTCCGGGGATATATTGCGTCTTAAAGGTAAGGGATTCCCTTATATAAATTCCTCTCAGAGGGGAAACATGTATCTGAAGATCGTAGTGAACGTTCCGAAGAGGGTCTCGCTAAAGGCTCGTAGGATTCTTAAAGAGCTCTCAGAAGAGCTTGAAGAGACGGATAAGCCGACTCCGATGGAGTACGAGGACTGATGGAAGCCAGCTTGGTGCTGGCTTTTTGTTTTTCATTCATAGCTTGTCTAACTTGAGAGAAATAAAATAATATACTTAGCATGGGTGAAAGAATATACGGTTATCATGCGATAGAAGAGGGGTTGAAAAAGGCTTTTGCAGGTTCAACTCTATATCTTATGCGCTCTGGTGGAGAGCGTCTTAATAAGCTTGAGTTCAAGGCACAGTGCACCGGTAAGGTCGCTGTAAAGAAAGTAAGCCGTGAGGAATTGGACAGGATGGCTCCTGATATCGATCATAGGGGAGCAATACTTGATCTCGGTGGTCCAAGAAAAGGGGCAAGCCGGCTTAAAGAGGTGAGCGTTGATGAGTTCCTTGACTCTTTGAATGATGATAATGATTACCTTGTCCTGATGTTGGATGGGATAACGGATCCTCATAACCTAGGTGCGATTTTAAGGAGTGCGGATCAGTTTGGAGTAGATCTTGTAGTCATTCCTGAGCGCAGAAGTGTTCAAGCGAATGAGACTGTCGTCAAGGTCTCAAGTGGAGCAGCCCAATATGTTCCTATTTCCGTCGTTACGAATCTCTCCAGGGAGATTGAAAAATTCAAGAATAAGGGTTTCTGGGTGTATGCTGCCGACATGAATGGAAATTCCAGCTATCAAGAGGCATTCAGCTCTAAAACCGTGCTTATAATGGGAAGCGAGGGTAGTGGTATCTCTCCGCTTATAAGGAAGAATTGTGATTACATCGTGTCAATCCCCATGAGGGGGCACATAGATTCCCTGAATGTATCAGTTGCTGCGGGAATCCTGATGTATCAATATAGAAAGAACCATGATTAGGACTGGAAGAAACGGTTTCCAATATCGTTTCTAAACCATCCACCTTCCAATTTCAAGCCTGCCATCGTACGGTAGGCTTTCTTATTTGCCTTTTCCAGGCTCTTAGCTTTGCCGACTACAGTAACGGCTCTGCCTCCAGTTGTGACAGGATTTCCATTTTCATCCTCATCCACGGCACCGCAGAATATGAGAGGTAGCTTATCCGTTCCTGTCCTCCTGACATGAGTAAGCCCCTCTATTCTTCTTCCTGTAATGCTTTCAAGTGGATAACCCTCGCTGGCAAGGACTACTGCTATCGTGAAGTCTTCCGATGTAGTGAGCTTTATCCTGTCAAGCTCATCTGACCCCATCGCCATCAGTATGTCAAGAAGATCATTCTCTATAAGCGGGACGAAAGCCTGGGCTGCAGGATCATTGAAACGTACATGGTAATCTACAAGAACCGGTTGCATGTCTTCTTTTATTATGATGGATAGGGTAAGAACTCCTCTGTATGAGAGCTGTTCTACCTTCATTCCGTACAGTGTCGGATCTATTATCCTCTCTTTTATCGCAAGTGCGGTATCTTCACTGATAGGAACGGGGCAGATGGCACCCATTCCTCCCGTAGGAATGTCATCCCCCTCCATTCTCCTGGTATATTCGCTTACGATGGGCAGAGGAAGGTAGTGTTTGTTGTCTAGAAGTATCGTCGCCGTTATCGGAAGACCAGGGATGTACTCTTCAAGGAATACAGGGCCTTTCTGCAATAGTCTTTTTGCATAGGAGAGAAGTTTCTCCGTATCGCAGGAACTCAATGTCTCACGGCTTGGTGAGATGTTGTTGCTTTTGACGATGAAGTTCTTCCCTTTGTGCCTCTCCAGATATTTGCGCATATGCTCTATGTCTGCAAAGAGGCTGCGTCTCGGAGTAGGAATGTTATGGCGGTCTGTGAATGAACGGCTGAAAGCCTTGTCATCTTCCAGTTTGATGGATTTGCTTGGAGCTCCGAATGTCTTTATCCCTCTTTCGTTTAGATATTCTATGACACCGGTAAGAAGAGGTGCTTCAGTACCTACGAATACCAGATCTATGGCATGTCTGATGCATGCAAGATAGACACTCTCTCCGTCGGAAGGGTCAACATCTTTAAGTTTCTCAGCGATGTCTGGTGTGCAATAGTTTCCTCTTGCAACAAAGAGTCCTGAGATAAAACAGCTTTTGCTTAGCCACCATGTCATCGCGTGATCTTTAGCTCCTGAACCTAGAACTAGAACGCGCATATCACAACTCCTTAATTAAACGCTAGCATATGGAAATTCACAATTCAAGAACAATTTTCCAGACTTTTCATCTCATTGGATGAGGAGTTTAAGAGCGTTTTCGTATTCCTTATAGGTTGACGCAGTCGAAATGAGGGCCTTTACCTTGCTGGCATTCTTGACTCCTTTAACATATGCCATTACCACTTTCCGCATCTCCCTGGATGCCGTGTTCTCACCGTAGTAACTTATTGCTAGTGCAAGGTGCTCAAGAGCTGTACTTACCTTCTCTTCTATTGTCGCTTCCTCGTAACTTCCCTTTTCAAGCAGTTCCCTTGTCTCCCTGAATATGAAAGGATTACCGATGGCACCTCGTGCGAACATGACACCGTCCATACCGTAATCATTGAAATATGAGAGTGCGTCCTCTGCGGCGAAAACATCCCCGGATGCATATAGCAGAGGAGATGTGCTTTCATCCTTGGGAAAGAGATTTCTGAGCTTCTTGAAATGCTCTTTTCTTGCTGTTCCTGAGTATCCCTGCGCTCTTGTTCTCGCATGAAGCGTAAGTTCATCAGCTCCACTTTTGACTGCCTCTTCTGCGAAATCGAGGTAGTTCAGATGCTCCTCATCCCAACCGAGACGGAATTTTATAGAGACTTTGAGCCCCGTTTCCTCTTTCAACACATGTATTATCTCAGCAGCGGTCTTGGGATTTTTCATCAGTGCAGAGCCCGCACCTGTTTTTACGACTTTCGGAACAGGGCATCCCGCGTTTATGTCGATTTTACTGAATGAGCGCCAGTTGAAAGCTTTTAGGGCACGGTAGAAGGTGTCCCCATCAGGACCGAATAATTGCAGTGTAAGATTCTCATCCTCTGAGAAACGTTCAAGAAGGGCCTCTGTCTTTGCGCTGTTTCTCGCCAGCCCCTCTGCTGATACCATCTCCGTAACGGTCTCCTGAGCCCCGTAGAAAGAGGCTATCTTCCTGAATGCTTTATCCGTATAACCTGCTAAAGGTGCTAATGTAAGGACCATGAGAGGAAAATACCATCAAAACCACCTCTTTGTCCACAAAGCACTTATTGCTTAATTAATTTTCTCATGATACCTTTTTTAGCATGAAAGCAAAAAAAGTTAAGGCTGATACGGAAGAGAAGGCCTATATCTATATAATTAAGAATCCGAGCTATAACGATGTGTGCCTTTGCGCATATGACAGTGTTCTCTATCCCGGGACGGCTGTAGTCTATGACACGCGCTTTGGCCTTGATCTTGGAATCGTGACCTCCCCGGCTCCTAACCCGGATAGGGTTTATGAGAGTGGGAATGCAGATGTCTGTGGTGCATGCTGCACGTCCTGTAAGAGCTCTTCTTACATTGAACCGGAGCTGATGAATGTCCCTGTGGATGTCGATTTCATCGATCATCTTGCGACTCCTGAGGAGATGGAGAAGTATGAGGAGAACAGCAACAGGGAGGAGGCGGCTCTACGGGTATGCAGGGAGAAGGTTTTAAAACACGGTCTTAATATGAAGCTGGTAACGGCACACTTTCTTTTAGGAGAGCCGAAGGTCATATTCTTCTTTACCGCAGAAGAGAGGGTGGACTTCAGAGATCTCGTAAAGGACCTGGTGTCTGTCTTCAGAATGAGGATTGAGCTTAGACAGATTGGAGTAAGGGATGAGTCCCGTCTCATCGGTGGGCTGAGCGTTTGTGGAAGGGATTATTGCTGTCATTCCATAACAAGTCAGCTTGAACCTGTGACGATAAAGATGGCGAAGGAGCAGAATCTCTCTCTTAACAGCATGAAGATATCCGGGCCTTGTGGAAGGCTTTTATGTTGTCTTGCATACGAATATGATTACTATTTAGAGGAAAAGGCATCTTGTCCGCCGGAGGGGACGAAGCTTAAGATCGGGCATGAGCTTTGGAAGGTGACTGAGATTAACATACTTTCACATAAGCTGACGGTACAGGCTGCGGAGGGGCAGACCATGTTCATCCCCCTTTCAGAGGTGGAATACGATGATGAGAGGGGCTTCTGGATTGTAAGTGAGGAGTTCCAGGAGGAGCTTTTTGAATAGGAAATGCTTGCCTCTTTGTTTAAGTGGATACCATTAACAATCCTTTTATATATAGAAAGTTAATAAACGCTATTGACCAAAATTATACTATTGTGATAAGTTGACTAACGCTGTCGGAAAATAACCTTTTGAGGTATACGGCGAAGTTAAGTAAAATATTATTCTTGGAGGAAATAAAGTGGCAAAGAAATCCGCTCAGAGAAGTGAACGCAGAAATCAGGCACGCAGAATGCTTAATCGTGCTGCAAAGAGCAAGGTAAGAACATCTATCAAGAAGTTCGAAGCAGCTCTTCAGGCTAACGATAAGGCCGCAGCTGACACATTAATGCATGAGAGCTTCAAGCTTCTCGACAGTGCAGCTAACAAGGGTGTAATGCACCGCAATACTGTTGACAGAAAGAAGAGTAGAATGGCACATGCTTTCAATAAGCTTGCTTAATTGACATGGTGGAGACGATATGGACGAGAAACTAACCAAGGCAGCAATTATAGAGAGTTTACATAACAAGCTTGGCTTGAATAGGACGGACATCCATATGGTCATCGATGAGCTTTTTGAAGAGATTAAGGATGGGCTCAAAGATGACAGGGTTATTGAACTCCGTGGCTTTGGAACCTTTGAGGTTCGCACCAGAAAAGGTAGAGAGAAGGCTAGGAATCCTAAGACAGGAGAGGTCGTTGCCGTCGATAAGCATGGAGTAGCGATATTCCGCCCAGGAAAGGAACTCAAAGAGTTCGTATGGAATATCCGTACAGCAAAAGAACTTGATTAACATCAGGAGAAGCAAGGCTTGAAAACTTTGAAAAAAAGAAGCCTCAGGACGGTATGTTCTGAGGTTTTTGTTTTATTAATCACATCGTTTATTTTTTCTTTGGCATTCCCCGGTTTCGTATTTCCAGAGGGCTTGGGATTCATATCATTATTCGTACTGATTCCGGTATTCGCAGTCATCAGGAACACCAGTTGGGCACTTATTGCCCCTTATGGATTCTTCTATGGGTTCATGTGTTTCATTTTCTTTAACTACTGGTTATCCACATTCCATCCACTTGCGATACTGATTGTCCCGATTATAAAGGGAGGAGAGATGCTCTTCCTCTTCCCTGCGTTAAAAGCCGCAGATACGTTCTTTAGAAAGAGAAGCTATGTGCTTCAGGCCATCATCTGGGTTGCCTACGCATATCTGTCGGAGGGATGGTTCGCAGGCTATCCATATGGAACAATCTGCTATGCACTTTATAGCTATCTGCCGATGATTCAGATTGCAGAGATAACAGGAATCTGGGGAATAATCTTCCTCCAGGTGCTTCCCCAGGCATATCTTGGCAATTATCTGATTGATAGAATCAAAGGTGAGAGTGAGCCTTTCAAGGTTTATTTAAAGAGCAATTGGATTATCTTGGCCTGTTATGGAGTTCTTGTCGTTGCCTCCCTTACTTACGGCTTTGTAAAGGTCGCACAGTGGAAGAATGCAGAGCCTGATCGCATCTGGAGAGTTGCGGCTGTTCAGCATAACCATGACTCCTGGGAGGGTGGCCTTACTACATATACAAAGAACTTCAACAACCTTAAACGATATACATTAGAGGCGATAAACGATGATCCAGATATCGTAATCTGGTCTGAGACTGCGTTCGTACCATCAATTGATTGGAATATGTTGTACGATTATGATGGAAACCATGAGATGCGTAAGCTCGTGCAGCAGTTCCTTGAATTTGCCGAGTCCCTTCCTGTCCCTCTGCTTACAGGGAACGCAGATGGGGAGCCTATATATCCTGAAGAGGGGCCTCTCTTGGAGGATGGAAGCCAGAACAGGAAGGATTATAACAGCGTTGTCCTCTTCCAGGATGGCGGTATCGCTGATAAATACCGTAAGCAGCACCTTGTACCGTTTACGGAGCATTTCCCCTATGAGAAGCAGCTTCCGTGGCTTTACAATCTGCTTCTTGCCAATGACTACCAATGGTGGGAAGAAGGGGATGAGAAGGTTGTATTCGAATCTAACGGAGTGAAGTTCTCAACTCCAATCTGTTTCGAAGACGTATTCGGATACCTCTCTGCGGAATTCGTCGCTGAGGGAGCCGATGTCATAGTCAATATGACTAATGATAACTGGTCTGGAGCTGTATCTGCTGAGAAGCAGCACGCATATATTGCGATATTCCGTGCCGTGGAGACACGAAAATCCGTTATGAGGGGTACGAACAGCGGTCTGACATGTCTTATAACGCCGGATGGTACTCTGCATGATCCGATGCGTCCTTTCTGGATGGGCTATCATGTATACGATGTGCCCGTATACGAGGGTGAAGAGAATACGTTCTATGTCAATCATATAGATCTTTTTGCGAAAATAGCAGTTTACACGTCGATAGTCATACTTCTATCTGGCGCAGCTCTTAAGATTACTGAACGTGTAAGGGAAAGACGCAGGAAAAATGACTAAGTGTTCACTGGTGGTAATAGGAACGGAGCTTACACGGGGTATTATCGCAGATCGCCATGGACAGCTTGTTTCCAAGGAGATGACGCATATCGGAGTTCATATGTCCGAGATTGTCGCAATCCCCGATGACGGAACGATAACACCTGTTCTGAGGGCTCTGAAAAAGAACAACGACATTATAATCGTTACTGGCGGTCTTGGCCCTACCCAGGACGATATGACACGTAAATGCATCGCAGAGGTATTCTCTACCACATTAGTCCGTGATGAGAAATGCTTTGAAACGCTGAGAAAGAGGGTTGGTGAGAATAAAGCCTTAGGTGCAAATGAGAAGCAGGCATACATTCCAAAGGGCTTTACAGTAATGGAGAATCCGAACGGGACGGCTCCAGGGTTTTACGGTTCTGATTGCGGGACGTATGTGTTCGCACTTCCTGGACCTCCTAGGGAGATGGAGCCCATGTTCTATTCATCAGTTCTTCCTAAGGTAAAAGATCTGTTGGATATTGAGGATGTGGAAAGATATGAGTACTCGTCTTTCATAACTGCGGAGGCTCGGCTTGAGGAGCTTACAGAACGCTATGAGGGAATTGACTGGGCAACCAGGTTCCAGGATTATAAGATAAGTCTCTATGCCTCTTCATCTGATAAGACTAAGATTGATTTAGCTTTTAAGGCTCTTAGTGCTGAGCTTGGGCCATATCGCCTTGTAGAGGGGAATACTTCGGCTCTCGATATCCTCATAGAGCGAGTAAAAGAGAAGGGGGCCCTGATTGCGGCAGCCGAGAGCTGTACAGGAGGTCTTCTTTCTTCGCTGCTGACATCAAAGCCTGGAGCAAGTGATTTCTTTCTCGGCTCAGTTGTCTCATATAATCCATCTGTTAAGATGGATGTACTTGGGGTCAGTAGAGAGACTGTTGAGCGCTATGGCGTAGTTTCTGATGAATGTGCCCTTCAGATGGCAGATGGCGTAAGAGAAGTCTGTGGTGCAGATTACTCGGTCTCCGTTACAGGGGTCGCCGGCCCTGGTGAGAGCGAAGGGAAGAAAGTTGGTACCGTATCTTTCGGTTTCAGCTCAAAAGAGAGGGAGAGCGTCTCTTTCACTCTTCATTTTTCATCATGGGGAAGGGAGTCAATAAGGCGCAAGGCGGCGGTAGTGGCGATGCTCGCACTATCGGCATATATAAACGGTGAGGATGTCGTAAGCATAAGCAGGGAGTGGACTAACATATGAGTCTTGAGAATGTAATGGAATATTTAGAGCGTGAGGGGTTTGGAGACCGTGTCAGGTTTTTTGATGTCTCCAGTGCGACCGTTGAACTTGCAGCGAAAGCTCTTGGTTGCGAGGCTCAGCTTATCGCAAAGACCCTTGCCTTCAAAGATAATAGTGGAGGTGCGATTGTAATCGTTACCGCAGGGGATACGAAGATCAATAACGGTGAGTTCAAAAGACGCTTCGGCTTTAAACCATCGATGCTGTCAAGTGATGAAACATTCTCGCTTACCGGCTACAAGGTAGGGGGAGTCTGCCCATTTGCCCTTGGCGGAGGGATAAAAGTGTATCTCGATGAGTCTTTAAAGCGTTTTGAAGTCGTTTATCCCGCGGTAGGTACATCCAACAGCGCCATTAGGCTTACACCCGATGAGCTTTACAGACTCTCAAAAGCCGAAGGCTGGGTTACTGTCGCTAAGATAATCGAGTAGGAAAAGCCGTTTGTTTTGTATGTTGACAAGTCTTTGTTTGGGGAATATAGTTTAACCGTTACGGAATTAAATCCATTTTAATTTTCAAAAAATAGTTTATTCTTTTCTTTTTAAGAAAATTCATTCTAATAATTTATGGAGTTTTACTCGATGTCTGATGAGACGGTAAAGCAGGAAGCCGGTGCCGAGGTTGAAACTAAGAAAAGGCGCGGCAGACCAAGAAAACAGAAAGCAGATGCTGTGGTTGCTGAAAGTGCGCTGCAGGAAAATGTGAAAGCTGACGAAAACACAGATAGCCAAGAGAAGAAAGTATTCAGGATTTCAAGGACAGCTAAGATAAAGGTCAAGAAGAAGGAAGAGAGTCAGCCTTCTCTCTTTGAAGAGGATAAGAGCATAGAGACTTCAGATTTTGATGAGAAGGATGCAAAACCCGACTTGAGAGAAGAGGCGTTGACTCAGGATGTAGTAGTATCAGAGCCTGAGGAAGAAAAATCCGAGAGCGCAGAAGGTGATGCCTCTGATGATGTTCAGCAGGAGGCGGAAGCCGATGGCAAGGATGATCAGGGAAAGAAGAAGTTCGATAAATACGAGCGCTATAAAAATAAGAAGAACGGTAAGAAGAGGGAGGACTATCCGATGGAGGTCAACCTCGAAGAGAATCCGGATGCGCCTAAGCTCTATCTATCTGTTCTCACCACAAAGCACATAGACCAGCTCAGAGAGCAGGCAAGGGGAATGGGAATAAGCGAGGATGTGATACTTGACTCACGAAAGACCGATCTTATTTACAGGATGTGCCGCTTGCACTCCCAGCAGGGTGGAGCGCTCCTTGTTGAGGGTGTGCTGGATATCATACAGGAAGGGGCATACGGTTATTTGAGATATGCCGTGAACAACTATCTGCCTGGAGGAGAGGACGTTTATGTCTCTGCTCCAATCATAAAAGCAACGGGACTCAAGACCGGTGATACCGTGTATGGTCAGATAAGAGCGCCCAGGGATGGTGAGAAAGCCGCTGCGATGATAAAGGTATTCACGGTAAACGGGGAGGAGCCTAAGATGGCAAAGCTCCGTGCTCCATTTGACAGCCTTACTCCGCTTTTCCCCGATGAGCGTCTTCATCTTGAGGTGATAGAAGAAGGAAAACCGAGTGATCTTTCAACCCGTGTCGTAGACCTGTTCTGCCCGATTGGAAAAGGTCAGCGTTCTTTAATCGTAGCTCCTCCTAGAACTGGAAAGACCGTCCTTATGCAGAAGATAGCTAATGCGATCTCGACGAACCATCCTGAGGTGAACCTGATAGTCCTTCTTGTGGATGAGCGCCCTGAGGAGGTCACGGACATGAGACGTAACGTAAAGGCTGAAGTCGTTGCCTCCACTTTCGATGAGCAGGCCACTCACCATGTCCAGGTAGCTGAGATGGTAATAGAGAAAGCAAAGAGAATGGTCGAATATAAGAAGGATGTCGTCATACTTCTCGATTCGATTACCCGTCTTGCCAGGGCTTACAACCAGACCGTTCCTGCATCTGGAAAGATTCTCTCTGGTGGTGTGGACTCCAATGCGCTTCATAAGCCGAAGAGGTTCTTCGGTGCGGCCAGGAACATAGAGCAAGGAGGAAGCCTGACGATAATTTCGACAGCTCTTATTGAGACCGGCTCAAGGATGGATGAGGTTATCTTTGAAGAGTTCAAGGGCACTGGAAACAACGAGATTGTACTGGACAGGAAGATGGCGGATAACCGTAAGTTCCCTGCGATAAACATCAAGAAGAGCGGAACAAGAAGGGATGATCTCCTTCTTAGCGAGGATGTTCTCACAAGGGTATTCCTCCTGAGAACAGCATTCGGTAATCTCGATGATATGGACATGTCCGTCTCTCTTATTGACAAAATGAAGAAAAATAACAACAATAAGGAGTTCCTTGACAGCATGAATGCAGCAACAGTCAATTCTGCTATGAGGAGCATCTGATAAGATATACCCTTTCTGTGAAAGCAGAGAGAATTACATAGATGCGGAGGAAAAAATGAAGAAGGATATTCATCCAAAATACGAATTGCAGGAAATACGCTGCTCCTGCGGCAACGTAATTAAGACAAAGACGACGAGCAACAACCTCACAGTTGAAATCTGCTCAGCATGCCATCCGTTCTTTACTGGAACACAGAAGCTTGTTGACACAACTGGAAGGGTTGAGCGCTTCAACAAGAGATACAACAGAAATACAGAAAACAAGTAAGTATCGTTGGATGCGGGTTCTTCGGAGCCCGTTTTTCTTTTTCCTGTTTGACCGTTTTTCTTCTCTTTTAGACAGGATTATTCAATTTTTCTGCTTTTTTATAAAGATTTTATTTCTCTTTTCAGATAAAATTCCTTGCGTCAATATTGAATGGATGTAATCATTTTAGGTAGGGGAGTTAATTTATGTATAGGGTTCTTGTGCATCATAGGAACGAGTATGGAGAAGAGCCTGAAGTCGTAGTAGACGTTCCTGGTGTTATGACCATACTTGGGTCTTATTCTGATTTCTGTGACGGCTATGCTCTTATGTGTACGAATACGCAGGGGCTTCGGCTTGCAATCTCACGACGGGAAGATAATACGGTAAAGGTTTATAACCATACGATACAGGACAGGAAGAAATTTCAGCTTTCAGGGCTTAAGTGCAAGAGTGATGATAAATGGATAAGTACCGTTAAAGCAGTCTTCATAGCTTTACAGCATGACGGGATAACGCTTCCAGGAATGGATATAAGCATTACAGGGCGTACTGCGCATTCTGACTATGATACGCTTGCCGCAGCTGTGGCAGCAGGTTTCTTAATCGCATTCAATGACCTGCTTTCTCTCTCTTTAAGCCTTAATGACATGCTTCGTATCGCACATGCGGCTAATGCCTATTCAAATGGATCATCAAGGCTGCGAGATCTGCTGACCCTGTTCATAATAAAGAAGAAGGAACTGGTACTCTTCGATTTGGAGTCGTATAACTACGAGACTATGGAGAATCCTTTCGACACGGATGATATAACCACTTATATTCTCGACTGTGGAATTCCAAAGAACATCCTTTATGAGGAGGAGCGAAAGGTACAGCAGATAACAAAAGATACAATGGAACTGCTGAAGAAGACGATGGAGAAGGGGACGAAGCTGAGGGATTACAGTACGAGGGAGCTTAAATACCAGAGGGGACTTGCAGATGAGAATGCGCTCCGTTATGCGAATTTCACCTTAAGCGAGTCAAGTCGTGTACTTAAGGCATGGGATGCCCTGCAGCATAGTGACAGGAACCAGTTCTCAAAGATACTTCTTGAGCAGCAGGATGGGATTTATGAGGATCTCGAGGTCACATCTCCTGAGGTTGAATGGCTGATAAAGAGGGCAAATGAGAATCCCCATGTATACGCATCTTCACTTATAAGCATGGGATTAAGCGGTCATATCCTCATCGTTGGAGAGCGAGGTCTTGCCGAGCAGTTTGAGGATAAACTGAGCGAGTACGAGCGCATATTCGATTTCCATGCGACTCTCCGTCCGTTCTCTCCGACCGGCGGGGTAAGGATTTTAAGAGATGACGATTCTGTTAGTTAATGATGATGGCTATCAGGCAGAGGGGATAACTGCGCTTGAGGATGTGCTCTCATCTTACGGTCATGAGATATGGTTAAGCGCCCCTAAGAAACAGATGAGCGGTATGAGCCATGCCATGACCATAGGCAGGGCGATGGAAATAAAAAGGATCAAGGAGAACCATTACTGGATGGATGGAACTCCTGTTGACTGCATTCTTTATGCCAAAAGATATGAAGAGGGGCTTTTCCCCCATGATCCGGATCTTGTGATATCTGGGATAAATAAAGGCTATAACCTTGCAACCGATATCACATACTCGGGTACGTGCGGTGCTGCACGTGAGGCGGTACTCTGCTCTTGGAAGGCGATTGCGGTATCCTCTGAAGGTTATGATATGCATGAGTGTGCCCATTTCATAGCCAGGAACCTCGAGAAGCTTTATGCCTCGCTGGATCTCAGGAGCTTTCTGAATATAAACTTCCCACCTTCTTTCTCAGGTGAGATGCGTCTTACGATTCCAGGAGAAGTAAGGTATCTTGATAAGGTCATCCTCTCTGAAAAGAGGGGCGATAGTGACATTGTGAAGATAGAGGATGTCGTGAGAGCCGACTATCATGTTGATGGGTATCTTAATGACATGGAGGCCTGCAATGAGGGCTATGCCTCGGTCTCATCGGTATCCATTCTTAACTACAGTAATCCCGAAGGATTTAAAAAACTGAAAGAGGTGTTTTAAGTGTCATGGGAGAATATCTGCCTGCGGTGCGGACTCTGCTGTCATGAGAAGGTGATTAAGGATGATACTCTTATCATATTGGATGAATCCTGTGAGTTCTATGATAAGGATACAGGGCTCTGCAAAGTATATTCCCAGAGGTTTAAGAAGTGTCCACGCTGTATGAAGGTAAGTCCTTTTCGCGCTGCCTTCTCCCCTTATCTTCCCTCTACATGTGCATATGTGGCTTGGGCATATAGGCATCATGTGAGATTTGCAAGAAGAAGGGAGATGTTAATCTCTTCAAACTTATTGCCTCGTTAACTTGACTACATCATTGAATGATACTAATTTATTATCGGTAAGGACGATAATCTTATGGGTAAATATATATATCTTGATAACAATGCGACAACTCAGATGGCCCCTGAGGTTAAGCAGATAATGAGGGAAAATGAGGACCTTTACGGTAATGCTTCAAGCATGCACGCCATGGGGCGTATGGCAGAAAGTGCGATATCATGGGCGCGCAGGGAAGTGAAGAGCCTTATCGGAGCCTCTTATGAAAATGAGATCTTCTTCATCTCCGGTTCCACAGAAGGGAATAATACGGTTTTCAATACTTTCAGGGATCTTATCGATGATGGAAGCAAGAAAGATAGGATTCTGCTTTCGACTGTAGAACATCCTGCGAGCATAGAGACTGCGAAATATCTGAAGAAAAAAGGATATAAGATAGATTACATACCCGTTGATAGTGTCGGCATGATAGATTTGAACGCACTTGAGGCCTTGATTTCAGATGATGTGATTCTGGTCTCCGTTATGCTTGGCAATAACGAGTCCGGGGTCATACAGCCTGTAAAGGAAGTAAGCAGGATAGCAAGAAGATATGGTGCGTACATGCACACCGATGCGACACAGGCGATTGGAAAAATCGAAGTAGATGTCAATGATCTTGATGTTGACTATCTGACGCTTTCAGCTCATAAGTTCTATGGTCCGAAGGGGGTTGGAGCCCTTTATATTAGGCGTGGTGTCCCTCGCACTCCTCTCCTTCATGGAGGCCATCAGGAAGGTGGAGAGAGGGCAGGCACATATAACACGCAGTCAATCATAGGGCTTGGAAAGGCCGCAGAGCTTGCACGCCTTTCTGTAAAAGAAGAAAGGGAATATCTGTGGTCGCTCAGATGTGCGCTTAAAAAGGGAATAGAAGAGCGGATTGATGGAGTTGTTTTCAACGGATCTGATGATTATGAGAGTGCGCTTCCAGGAACTCTCGATGTCTCTTTCTCTTCTGCTGAGGGGGAGAGCATTCTGCTCTATCTGGATCTCGAAGGAATAGAGGTCTCTACGGGAAGTGCATGCGCCTCCGGTTCTCTTGAGCCGAGTTATGTGCTTTTGGCATCTGGCCTCGATATCGAGCTGGCACACGGTTCGATAAGATTCTCTTTTGGCAGATATAATACGATGGAAGAGGTGGATATCGTGCTCGAGAAGCTTCCTCCGATTATCAAGAAGATACGAGAGATGAGCACAAGGAAGGTTTGATCATGGCAAGCAGTTTTTTCGCTGAATGGGTTTATACGGATACGGTAAAGGATCATTTCATGAATCCTAGGAACATATGGAAAGAGGGAGAGGACTTCATTCCAGATGGTGTTGGTGAAGTCGGTTCTCTCGCATGTGGAGACCAGATGAGGGTTGGCATCAAGGTAAAAGATGGCAAGATTGCCGACCTGAGATGGCTTACATACGGTTGTGCCTCCGCAATTGCCAGTACGTCGATGATGAGTGAGATGGCAATAGGAATGAGTCTTGAGGATGCCTATCATCTCTCTCCCAAGCAGATAATGGACTCCCTTGGCGGTCTTCCTGAGCATAAGTTCCATTGCTCCGTTCTCGGAGACAAGGCTTTAAGAGCCGCAATAGATGATTATCTCGAGAAGAATCATATGGATAACCCGTATAAGGCCACTACTGCGAAAATCATCTGTGAATGTAAGGGTGTTACCGATCAGATGATTGAGGAGCTTGTGAAGAATGACAAGGTCAGGACTCTTGATGATCTTATCGCCCAGACAGGTGCTACCACCGGATGTGGTAAGTGCCGGGAGAGGATTGCCGCGGAACTTGCAGAGCTTCTCCATATCTATAACAAGTAAAAATGGTTTCCATCTACAAGGAAGCGGTTAAGGATGCGCTTTACCCTAAAAAGAATGGAGTGGTTTCAAAGCGGAATCACTCCTTGAGCGTTAATCCACTCAAAAATATGACTGCAGAGGATATTAAGACTCTGAGAAAGAGCCTTAAGCTCTCCATCTCTGTTTTTTCTTCTGTTTTGGGAATAAGCAATAAGACGCTTGAGGCCTGGGAGGCTGGCACGAATAAGCCGTCAGGCCCTGCATTAAGACTTATGAACATGATGAAAGCCAATCCTGATTTTCTCATAGACATGGGCATCATCAAGGAGAGTTTCACGTAGAGGTGTATACGCTGGATCCTATGAACTCCCTGAGAATCGAATCAGATGGCACGAGACTCTGGTCGGCAGGGGAAAGGAAGCTCAGGAATGAGAGCAGCCTCTGAGCACTTGGATATGCATCCTTATTGCTCTTTCTTACCATCCTTAAAAGCGGTACGGCTTTAGGTGCAAGGATTGCAAGCTCATAATCCAATGCACTGTTTATCATGACATCCGCATTATTCTGGTATGGGAAGATGTGGTTTTTCTCTCCTCTTTCCACACTTGGCCATCTCGATAACGTCTCTACTGCATCAAACCCTCTTGTCCTGTTATCACGTACCATGCGTCTAATGATTCTGTTGTCAGTCGTACTGATTCTCGTATTCGAGTCAAGATTTAAAAGGGTGAGTGCCGAGATGTATATCTTGAAGGAAAGGGAAGGATCTATGTCGCTCAGCAGTTTAGGATTCAGGCCATGGATACCTTCTATCACAAGGTATGTATCCTCATCCATCGAATATCCCTCCTGGCTGAACACGGTCTCCTGCTTTATGAAAGAGAAAGATGGAAGGTGAACTTCTTTTCCACTTAACAGCTCTTTTATCTGAGATCTGAAAAGATCGAGATTCAGCGCTTCAAGAACCTCATAGTCGTAGTCCCCGCTCTCATCCTTAGGTACTTGGCATCTTGGTTTGTAGTAGTCATCAAGACTGATTTTTATTGCTTTTTTGCCCATTATTCTCAGCTCGTCTGAGAGCCTCAGGCTGAATGTCGTCTTTCCTGAGGATGATGGCCCTGCGATGAATATCATGCGGACTTTTTCCCTCTCTAGTATCATATCTGCTATCTTTATGATTTTCCTTCTCTGCTGAGCTTCCATCAGAAGTATGTCACGTCCGATTGTGTTTTTTGCGATGCTGTCATTAAGCTCTCCTATGGAGCGTATGGAGATTATCTCTTCATTCCTCCTGCTCTCCTCAAATACCGAAAAAAGTAGAGGATTGTCCATAAACGGCATGATTTTCCCTATTGATCTGGACTGGGGGTATCTTAAAAGCAGTCCATCTGAATACTCTCTCAGCTCCCAGAGTGTGACAATGGAGAAGTCAGGGAGGACTGGTTCCGTATACAGCTGGTAATAACTGCCGCATCTTACGAAGTCGTACCCGTTTTCATTAATCGATTCGAGAAGTACAGCAGTCTCTTTCTGAGCACTCTCTTCGGCATATTTAAGTGCGCTCTCATGGCTGAGCCGTACTCGTTCTATACTGGTTTTTTCTTTCGCTATGTCCTTCATCTTCTCTGCAAGTACGCAGACATCTGCCTTCCATCCATCTTCATAGCGGAAGAAATATCCATCACCGAGGCTATGTCCTATGACAAGCTGCCGTTTCGGGTATACAAGACTTGATGCGTAGGAGAGAAGAAGGCAGAGGCTCTTTCTGTAGATTCTTTTTCCCAGTGGGGAGAACAGGTGGATGCTCTCTATCTCTGAATCACCGTCGATTCTCTCAGAAAGGGATGAGAGCTTGCCGTTTACCAGGACTCCAACTATGGGATTGTCCTCATAGCAGGAATTACCGCAGTTCAGAACATCCTTATATTCACTTAAAAAAGGTACTTTTTTCTTCTTACCGTCGATTACGATATTTATCTCGTTCATAAAAGAAGAATAACAGCAAAAGTGCTATATGTCGAATTTTTCAATTGTTTTTCCCCAGAAGATGGCATGAATCCTCTCTAGATTGTATAATCGACGATAGGATGAGCATACTTTATATAGATCTTGAGAATAACGAGGTTAAAGCTCTCAGGGATAAGACAGAGAGTGGATATCTTTTATTACACGAGCTTATGGATGGTAAGAGCGACAGGATTGCTTTTACCTCCATACTTGCGGATGATCTTAAGTTCCGAGGTGCCTCATCCACATGCCATGCCTTCTATTCCCCTTTAAAGGAGAAAATCGTTTATGGCTATTCAAACTCATTATTCGGCTTCGTTCTTTATAGTTTCGGCTATACGGCGCTTGTACTATCCGGAAGAGCAGATAGGCTGAGTTATATCTCCGTTAGGGGAGATTCAATAAGCGTTCGAGAATGTGAGAGTCTGAAGCTCTCCTCCTTTTCGACTTTCAAAGATGCTGTAAAGCAGAAAGAGTCAGATATAGTCCTTGCAACCGGATGCGCTGCGGATCGGGGAATAAAGTGCTCAGCGCTTTATGAGGATGGATTTGAAATCGGGAGGGGAGGTTTTGGGCATGCCTTCGCTTCTCTTAATCTTAAGGGACTTGTGTTCCAGTCATATTTACCAAAGAGAAAAGAAAGTGATGAGGGGAGAAAGTATTTAAGGGAGCTTGAGAGATCCTCCTTTGCCCGGATTATGAAAAGAGAGAGCGATACGTTCTGGTTGAACAACGCAGAGCGGAATGCGATGCTTCCATTTGCGGATTTTTCCAGACGGCATGATGCTAGGACTCTTTTTCTTGACGGCTCATACCTGAAAGGGAAATATGGTGCTTACAGTTCCTCTTGTACCGATTGCCCTGTATCCTGTAAGAGGGTATTGCAGGATGGAAGCGACAGCCCGACATTCTCTCAGATGGCAGCTCTGGGAACTATGCAGGACATATTCTCATCAGAGCGTGTCATGCTGCTTGCAAATGCGGTTACTGAAGCGGGAATTGAGTGCGTGGAGGCCGGGGCGATACTGGCAGAAGGAAATCTATCATTTGAGGATAAGCTTAGAGCCTGCGGTAAATATGATGGAAGAGAGTATGGAAAGTATAAGATCGGAGGGATATCCCCACTTCTTGATATCCGGGGATCCGGGGAGGCCGCCCTCTTTTTGATTCTCGGAGATACAGCTCTTCCATATTATTCCATGTATGCTCCACGAAAGATTACTGATGAGAGGGTTTGTGCGATCCTTGCCGTTTTTGAGCGTATATATCGTTTTTCCCTCTCCTCAAGAGGTCTTCCTGTAAAAGGTGCATATGCCGCATATGTTGCATCAATGCCATCATTTTTTTATTCCCATCCATTATTGGTAAGGGCATATCTGGAACATGTATCATTCTTTGATTTGGATGCATCTCTTCTCATAAGAGAAGGACTTGAGATAATCAATATGATTGGAGAGGAGGAGAATACTGTTGACGAGCATTTTATCTACACTTCATCCTCTGACAATGAAAAGAGTACGGTAAATCCCACTAGGCTGATTGGTTTCTATAAAAGAGAGAAGAGGAGGTTAGAGCTCAAGTACCTTAACCGGCCTAAGAAAAGGAAGGGAGAGAAGCGATAGTTTTTTCTCTTCGAGTATCCCAAAACTTTTTCTCCCGTCCCTTGGACGACTTGGGGAGCCGGGATTGAAAAGTATTATCCCATTCTCTTTTTCTAAGTATCCGATATGCGTATGTCCTGAGATGAAGATATCTCCTTCCTTTAAATCAAACATTGAAGGAAGATAATGATCCCCGTGTGTTACGATAACCTTCCTTCCGTAATGCTCGAAGGATATGAAGTTCTTAGGATCTGGAAGGAGTGAGTACGTGCAATAGCGGTCGCAGTTTCCCGCCACCGTCTTGAAATCCATGTTATATGCATCGGCTTCCATGCTCATTGTCGGGCAGAAATCACCAGCTGAGATAATCCCGTCAAGTCCTAGTTTCCCTTTGATTCTGAGCAGTTGTTTGAATGCTTTCTCATCTCCATGTATGTCAGAGCAGATCAGGTAAGTCATAATCCAGATTATAGGATGATTGCAAGGTAAAATGTCAAATTTAAAAATGACTTTTGAATCTTGCTGTGTTATCTTTTTCTAAGAGGATCATATGAAAGAAAGACAACTGACTATGAAGGATGGGCATCGTTTGTTTTATCGCATCTGGGAGGTGGATAACCCTAAGGCAAGTGTGCATATAAACCATGGTATGGCTGAGCATAGTTACAGATACGATGATTTCGCTCGCTTTCTAAACAGCCATGGTTATGTTGTGTACGCGCAGGACCATAGGGGCCATGGTAGGACTGCGGAAGAGGATGAGAAGGGGTGGTTCTCCCATCAGGATGGATGGTCCATCGTGGTCGATGATGCTTTCAGCATAGATGAGAAGATAATGGAGGATTATCCCGAAATCCCGCATTTCCTTTTCGGGCACTCCATGGGATCGTTCATTACAAGGATATCCATGGCAAGGCATAGCGAGGATTATGATGCCGTAGTCATATGCGGTACCGGCTCTCATCAGGGGCTGCTTGGCAGGATCGGACAGATGCTTGCAAGAAGCCATGTGAAGAAATGGAATTCGAAAATGAGAGATCCCGATCTTGATAAGCTTGCATTCTCATCTTATTCCAAACGGTTCAAAGGGGAAGGGAAATTCGCATGGCTTTCCAGAGACAGAAAGGAAGTGGAAAAATACGAAAAGGATCCGTTCTGTGGCTTTGTATGCTCTTCAAAATTCTATGATGATTTGATCGAGCTTTCAAATCAGGCAAATAACGCTAATGAGGTGAAAAAGGTAAGAAAGAGTCTTCCTGTTTTTATCATAAGTGGATCAGATGATCCCGTGGGAGGGTATTCCAAGGGGGTAAGGAAGGTATATTCCCTTTATAAGAATGCTGGAATTGAAAATGTCCAGTTGAAGTTATATGATGGTGGAAGGCACGAAATTCTTAATGAAATAAACAAAGATGAAGTGTATCAGGATATCGTTGCCTTTTATGATGGCAGCATGAAATAAGGGTGCTGTATCCAGACGGGGAGACGAAGAAGATATATGAAAGGAGCATCGCTCTCGAAATTCATGGCAAGATGCCAGGCTCTAGCGGAATGGTGGAAGGATTATGTAAAAGTCCTTGTACTTTCTTATACTAGGATATCGAGGGACAATGTGAACATACTTGCCTCTGGCATGGTCTATTCCACGCTTATCGCAATAATACCCTGCATTACATTCCTTTTTGCTTTCCTCTCCGTATTCGGAGTGTTGCAGACCTTCATTGAGATTCTTACCGCATTCCTGGTGGAGACCCTCGGAGAGGAGACCGGACATGAGATTGCGGCTCTTATTGAGACGTATACGGGTAATGCGTTGAGCCTCGGGGTATTCGGTATAATTTCATTCCTCATTACCAGCATACTTCTTATAAATAAAGTCTATACTGTCATGAACAGAATATTCCGTACGCAGCCGAAATCCGGCACGTTAAAGCGGTTTACCACCTTCCTTACGCTTTTAATCGTAGCTGCTCTCCTGATCGTGGTCTTTCTCTCAATTCAGGGAAGGGTCGAGCGTACGATTGTAGCTAGTGTTCGCCTGAACACGTTCGTGATAGCCTCTTCCAATTTCTGGGAGAAGGTACTAATGGCATCCATGCTCTGGATTGGAATATTCTCTCTCATATTCTTCCTGCCAAATGCTAAAATCAGATTTTCAAGTGCTTTTGTAGGTTCATTGACGGGGCTCTTCTTCATTTTGATTTCTACTGAGGTTTTTAAACGGATCATAGTTGGTTCGGTCAATTACTCCGTGATTTATGGATCAATCGCATCCATCTTATTCCTTCTGATTTACTTTTATCTTTTCTGGTACATAATCATGGTCTCTGCGGAGATTACATATGTTCATCAGTTCCGTCCCGATAAAGGGCTTATAAAAGGCCGTCCGGAAAGCCCGCTCTCCCAGATCAGCGAGGGGATAAACCTCGTACTCATAGTTGCTGATAAATACCGCTCCGGTGGTGGTGCGACTACGGAAAAGGAATTGGTAAGAAAGCTTGCCGTTCCCTCAAGCCGCCTATACGGATATGTTAACTGCCTTGAGGATGGTAAGATAATCATGGCTGTTAATACTCAGAGAACGGCGTTTATTCCGGCTCTTCCTCTTGATAAGATCTATCTGAAGGAAGTACTGCATATCCTCTATGGAAGCGAGAGAAAGGAGAGGGAGGATATACGGACGATGGGAGAGGCTGTGGCTCAGGAGCTCGAGGATAATGGTATTAAGGGTCTTGAGGATATATCTATTGAAAATCTTATGGAGCGATTATGATTTTGGATAAGGACAGCGCAACCGTACTTACAGTGAATGACTGGCCTACGCTGGCAGATATCAGAACCGGGGTAATAAAGAGTGATATCGATGAGGAGACAGGTCTTACCCTTATTTTTATGCGCAATCCTTCCTCTATCGGGGATGACTCGATGGTTATGATATCCCATGCGGTTGCAGCATTAAGAGATGGTGATATGATCTTTCTTTCTTCTCTTGAATCCTTGGATTTGAGAGCTCTTTCCTCTGCCTTAGGAGAGAGCGTTAAGACTTTACAGGCTGAATATGGAGTAAGGGGATTTTTAACGCCTCAAAGGATAACGATTTATGGCAATGGAGAGAAAGAGGATCTTGGAGTGTATCTCGGAGGGCGTGATGATGAGGAGATTTTTGATTTCCTGAGAGGTCTTTTCGAGGACTCCTTTGTAGAAATTGAAGATGGGGATGATTACTCAGACTGGATTATCGAGTAGGTGCCGATACATAGGAGTATAGACCATGCGGCCGTTTTATTCTTTCTGATTTCATCAGGCATATTGAGTCAACATTTTCTGTAAAAGAAGAAAAAGAGGGGAGATTTTTGACTTCGAACCCATTTCTTACTATCGTGACATGTGGATGATATTTTCTCTTCTCAAGGGTAAATCCTGCTTCTTCTAACCTCTGGTGTAGCTCCCGGTGAATCTCATTGAGTTCTCTAGATTCTTCCATCTCGATGAAATAGGTTCTTTTGTTCCTCTCTTTTGTTTTAAACGATCCAATCTCCCCTTTGAGTGTAATAGTGAAAATCCTCCCGCTTAAATCATCCATTACTCTTTTGATAATGGCAATCTCATCCTCGTCCCTTTCTGATAGGAATTCGAGGGTGATGTGGAAGTTCTCTAGAGGAACAAACGTGCCGTGTTTATCGAAAGAATCCCGTACTTCTCTCATGATAGAAGAGATGTATATTTTACATTCATCTTTCAGCTCTATCGCAATGAATACTCTCATAAGAGAATTATATCACCTATAGTAGTGCGGAACGTATGCTTTTCGTATCCAGACCTTTGTAATTCTCATGCTTTGTTCCTTCAATCCACTTCAACACATGGCTAAGTCTGTTACGCATACTCGGATGAGGATCTGAGAATCCACCTGAAGGCTCGTCTATATAAGCTGCCATGAATCTTAAGATTCCCGTTCCCTCTCCGATTTTTACTGCGAATTTATCTGCGGCATACTCAGATCTCTTACCTCCTATGAGATAGCAGACATAGTGTACGCTGTTCATTAACGATTGTATTATTCTCATCAGAGCAAAGAAGAATACCCAGATAAGATAGGTAAATACATTCACGCGCTCTCCCTCTCTTGGTGCGAACCCTGAGACGATAAGCCATGGAAGAGATATGGCAAAGAACATCATGAGGAAATTGGTCTGAGCTATTACGTTCGCCGTAACATCCAGATGTGCTATGTGTCCTAGCTCATGTGCGATTATGCCGCGAAACACTTCCTGATCACTTCCTTCAAGTGTCCCCGTGTTGATTGCGACCTTATCATGGGCGAATGCGAATGCATTGAAGCTTTTGTCTGGCACTACATAGAATTTCATGCGCATTGGAAGGCCCCAGGCTTTCTTTCGTGCTTCCTTGAGTACGGCGATGCAAAGATCACGAGCCTCAGAGGGAAGAAGATACATGTACTTGGAGGAGAATGAAAGCCATACCTGAATGCGGCATAGAACCCACATGATCACATAATAGGCGAATATGAATGAGAGATCTGCCATTGATATGAAATTAAATATGCTGCCAATTTCACTCTCATACTGCGGAAAGAAACTTTGAATCACGTTTAACAGCTCTGCGATGGGATAACTGTAGGTGCTCTCAAGCTCCATATATATTGAGACGACGGAGAATATTGTGAAGCCGATTATTGTCATTACCACCATGTAAGGTCTTGTAATCAGTTTCCAATATCCCCGGAAGATAAGTTTCCAGAAGAATGATATGATGAAGAGTGCTGTTATCGCAGCAATCGCATATGCATCTATAAATCCCCATATGCCGCTGTTTACCAGAAAGGTTTGTATGGCAAAGAAAACGTGATATAAAATTTTATCTGCAACTATCGTGGTCTTGTCCAGGACATTTACCAGACCGTTAATGCCGAAAAGACTGAGAATCGCCGCTATAAGGACAAGTATTATGTATATGATTGCGATGCCCAATATGATACTTAGTACCTTCTTTGATCCTCTGCTGAATTTATTGCCACCTGCCGAATACTCAACTGCCATATTATACTCCCAACAAAAGTATACTTTATGCAAATTGGTGTGACAATGACTACTGGAGGGGTGTATCATGTCCATATGATGAGAGATGATTATCTGACGGAAGAAAACCCATTGAAGGCTATTTTATAAGATATGCCGCCAGAAAACCTGCCAGGCTCGTCCTGCAGGATGAATGCGGCAAGACCCTTATATCCCAAGATGTGAAAAGAACCACCATCCGATGAAGAGAAGACGAGCAATCATGCGGACAAGAAGTTCCTCCTTGGTAAATTGAATTCGAAGAGTATGACGGCAGATGCAATCTGTTACTTTTCGCTTACTGCAATGTTTGACTCCTTAGATTGTGATTTTTTTGAAAGAACCTCTTGAAAACGTGCTATGTTACATATATGAGAAGGTCGATAACTGTTTTCCCAAAACTCACTGACAAGGAAGTCTCCGCTATAGTTGAGACAGGCAAGCAGTATGCGAGGGCCTTCAACATGGCATCAGAGTGCCTAATCAATAACAGCAGCACATCCAAGAGGTTCCTTCACAATGTCCAGTATGGGAGGATAAAGGATGAATGTCCTTCTCTTCCCACAGGTCTCGTACAGTGTGCCCGTGATGTCGCAGTGGAAGCTGTGAAAACATGGAATGTTAAGAGGACGAAGCTTAAGCAGAAACATCCTAAGAAAGCAGAAAGGATGAAGCGGCCGTCGATGAAGGATAAGTGCACGATGCGCTATGATGTGAGAACCATAACGCTTCGAGGTTCTCAGCTCACATTCAGCACCTGCGACAAGAGGATAAAGACGATAATAACAATCCCTGAGTTCTTCAGAGGGAGATACTCTCCATCTGACGGCTGGAAGCTCAAAGGAGCGAACATAGGGATAAATAGGAAAGGACGGGTGTTCGTCAATCTCATTTACGAATGCCCTGATCATATAATTGAAGAGAACAATGATGGGAAGATAGTGGGACTGGACAGAGGAATCTACAATATCGTTACGACCTCTGAGGGAGTCCACTATGGAGCAAAGGATGCAAGGCGGGTGAAGAGGAAATACAATCATGTACGCTCTGAGCTGCAGGAGAAAGGCACCCGCAGTGCGAAGAGGAGACTCGTCTCCATCTCGGGCTGCGAGAAGAGGTTTGTCCATGACCAGAACCACTGCATTTCCAAGAAGCTTGCCAATACTGATGATGTATCCGTATACGTCCTTGAAGACCTGTCGTCCATGAACATGCTACGTCTCAAGGGAAAGAGCAGCAAGACCATGAGGAAATGGCTGTCGAACTGGTCATACTCCGACCTTGAGTTCAAGCTCAGTTACAAGTGCCAGAAGAACGGCATAAAAGTTGAGTTCGTGGATGCACGCTATACTAGCCGGAAATGCTCGGTGTGCAAGACTATAGACAAGGCTTCAAGGAATGGAAACAGATACACATGCAGGCATTGCGGCAGCAGTATGCATGCAGACGTAAATGCGGCCATCAACATCCGCGACAACTACATCACCCGGGCCCAGAAGTCCGGGCAGGCTGCAGTCAATCAGCCAGGGGAGCCTTCGGGTCACCCCGTAAGTGGATGGAGTGCCACAGGTAAACCGGAGACGGAACCTCTGGGGAAAACGCTCACGTCCAAGCCTTCAGGCTTGCCTGAAGGTCGTTGACTTTACAACCTGTTTCCTCTCTTATCGAAGACTTCTGAAGACCTTTTGACAGAAATAAGCAATTCTTTGAGCTATAATATTTTTGCTTTTAGAATATTGTTTTCCATGAGATAATTAACTAAGGAAGTTTTTTTAGGAGGTGGAAATCTTTTCTGGAGGTAACATAAATGAGAAGAATTACAAAAATAATATGCGTTGTCTTTTTGATTTCCCTTATCGTGGTCTCTTCTTTATCCGCATCTGTCTCCCAGGAGGTAAGGAAACAGAGGATGAAGAGCTCTGTAGCTTTGTTTGTCGGCTATCAAGGGGTAGTTGATGATGAGAACAGTATTCATGGAGTCACTCTCGGATTCCACTCGAAATTCCATTTATTCCGTCTTCCACTCTTTTACTACGTTGAAGGTAATGTGGGTTATCCTTTTGCTTTCAACAGAGTCGGGGAAGAGAACGGATTTCTCTTTACTGCCAGTGCCTCAACAGGTATAGGATGGAAATTCCTGATTTCTGAAAAAATAGCATTGAGCGTTGGCGGTGGTTTAGCACTTTATAATCTTATGAATATTACACCGGACCAAGGGTTCCTTTATGACGGTAGATTTGATGTCGATATACTCACAGAGTTCATCTATTACTTTGGAGCTGGCAATGCTTCTCTGTCTGTGATGTTCAATCCGAATATAACGCTGCTTAGGCTGGGAGCCTCAACAAATGAGGGACAGGAAATCTTTGGAGGGGATAAGCTCCTCTTTGCCCCTCAGGTGAAGATCGGTATCGCATTCTGATTATCCAGATCATTGAGTATGAGCGTGTAAGAAAGCAGGCTGCTGTCATCAAGACCTATGTAGTATAAGGCCTTATACAGCAGCTTGTTGTTGATTTCTTTTCCTCCATACTTTGCTGCTTTCTCGATTTTTGATAGAACCTCCAGCTTTTTCTCCCTTATTTCTTCTCCGTTTTTCTTTAAGTTGCTCATATCATAATCGCTTGTCCTGCCACATGGCATGGTACATAGGCTACAGGCAGGACAAAGTCTGTTCTTCTCCCTTCTTATCCCGCTTATAAAGTATTCGAGGCTTCTTTCACTAAGAGATCCATCGTAAAGGGTAGCAAGTGCATCTAAGATCAGGCGGTCCGTGTCATTTGTTACCAGGTTTTCATTCCCCTCCATAGCTCTTACGAGTCCAATCAGTGCAGATACGAGCTTCTCTTCATTATTCATTTATTATCTCTCCTGATATCGAAATGGTAATAACGCTGAGTGCAATATCTTTGCCGCTTTCTTCAATGGCTCTTCTTAAGGCAATCTCAAGGCCTTTACAACACGGAACTTCCATCTTTACGAGGGTGATTGACTTTATATCATTACCTTTTATTATCTCTCTTAGCTTATCTGCGTAATTTACTGCATCAAGCTTTGGGCATCCAATGAGCACTGTCTTTCCTGCGATGAAATCATCATGGAAACTGCCGTATGAATATGCTGTGCAGTCAGCGGCGATAAGGAGATTGGCATTCTTATAATAGGGGGCTGAAAAAGGTGCCAGTTTAATTTGAACTGGCCAGTTTCTGAGCGCACTCTCTACATTCTTTCCTTCTCTTACATATTCGTTTCTATTTAGTGTTTTTGCCATGCTTCCCGGGCAGATATGGGCTTTCTTGTTCTCTTTTGACTGCCTCTTCGTTGTATGGAATGGCTTCCCTCTCTTTTATCTCTATTGCTCCGGTAGGACATGAAGGGAGGCAGTCTCCGAGTCCATCGCAGTAGTCGTCTCTAATGAGTTTTGCCTTTCCGTTAATCATGGCAATTGCTCCTTCATGGCATGCTGCTGCGCATAAACCGCATCCATTACATCTTTTTTCATCAATATGAATTATTTTTCTTATCAAAACCATCACCTCTTTTCTCTTCATTCTTGTTTGTACTATATTAGAAAACTAGAAATTAGTATGTTGTATTTACAACGGAAATTGAAAAATGGAAAAATATCGGGACGTATTGAAAACATCCGAATTATTTACAGGGCTTAGGCAAGATGAGATTCTTTCACTGCTGAAGTGCTTAGATGGAAAATTGGTGAATTTAAAAAAAGGAGAGCATGTACTTTCCCAAGGTGATAGCATTGAATCAATTTCTCTACTGCTTTCTGGAAAAGTTCATATTGAGAGCACCGATTTCTGGGGAGGACGGAACATCCTCAGCGTCATAAGGGAGGGTGAGATTTTTGCAGAAGCATATGCTTTTGATAGGGCAAAAGCGCTTAATGATGTAATTGCGGCTGAAGATAGCACAGTCCTTTTTCTGAATGCGGGGAAAGTCTTGAGGACATGTTCCTCTTCTTGTCCTTTCCATGCGACACTGATTGATAATCTTTTTTATATCCTTGCAAGGAAGAATCGTCTCCTTGTACAGAAAATCAGCCAGGTAACAAAAAGAAGTACGAGGGAAAAAGTTCTCTCCTATCTTTCTGATCAGGCAAAGAAAGAGGGGTGTGCTTCTTTCTCCATCCCATTTGATCGACAGGCTCTTGCTGATTACCTTGCGGTAGATAGAAGTGCTCTCTCTTCCGTATTATCGCATCTTAGGGATGAAAAGATAATCGAATTTCATAAGAATGAATTCAAACTGTTATCAAAAAGAGTCTGATAGGCTATCGAGTTTCAAGTAAACCATAGGTTTAGCTGGCTAAACCACGTGTCGGTTGAGTCGAGAAATCTTAAGGAGTAAATTTGAAGACATGGAAAAGAAAACATTTGGAAATTTGGTAACTCAGCTTAGGAAAGCAAAAGGAATGACGCAGGCAGATCTTGCAGAGAAGATGGGAATTACTGATAAGGCAGTATCTAAATGGGAAAGGGATCTCTCCTATCCCGATATTGCATCAATACCTCATCTTGCTGAGATCCTTGGTGTAACGGTTGATGAACTTCTAACGGTTCAGAATGTTAAAAAAGAGAATAATAAGAGCATCGATGCTATAATCTCACTGATCCTTAGAGCTATCGGGGTAGCAATGGGAATCGCTGTTGCAGTTCTTTCAATTCTTGGTGCTTTGGATACTAGGAGCGCAATGGTGATGCTTGCAATCGGACTTGCTTCTCTGGCGATTAACTCTCTCTGTAATGATGAAAATAAACAGTAGAATTGCTCTCCTTATGCTACCATCATAGTATGGATAATGTAAGAATCATCTTTTTTGATATCGATGGAACTCTCATAGATATGGAGCGTAAGGTGATTTCAGAAAATACTCTGAATGCCCTCTCCACATTGAATAAAAAAGGAATCAAAATATGCATTGCAACAGGGCGTTCTCCAATGCAGGTTCCTATTTTTCCTGGTATTGAATTTGACGCTTTTCTTACTTACAACGGATCTCTCTGCTATGATAATAGTGGTGTAATTTTTTCTAATCCTCTCAAAAGAGGGGATGTCAGAAGAATCATTGGCAATGCAGGAAATATGAACCGTCCACTGTCTTTGGCTACAAGAAATCGGCTTGTATCGAATGGTGCTGATAGTGATTTGATTGATTATTATGCATTCGCAAAGATCTCTGTACAGATTGCTCCAGATTTCAATGAAGTTGCTGAGGAAGATGAGATTTTTCAGATTATGGTCGGTTCCAGAAAAGAAGAATATGATTCTCTCCTTAATGGGGTAAGAGATGCTAAGATAGCAGCATGGTGGACTAGAGCTGTTGACATAATCCCTTCTTCTGGAGGAAAAGGCGTTGCCATCGATAAGATTCTCAGGTTTTATAATATTGGAAGAGATGAGGCTATGGCTTTTGGTGATGGCAATAATGATCTAGAGATGCTTAAATCCGTAGCAAAAGGGATTGCCATGCAGAACGCATCAGATGATCTTAAAAAGATAGCTTTTGACATCTGTGGTGATGTGAAGGAAGATGGGATCTACTATTACCTGAAAGATAAGGGGATTATCTGATAATAAGGATTTTAATCTTTCTTTTTTGCAATTGGAAATGAAAAGGGAGCATAAAAGGAATCTTAATTATGATTATAAACACTGGAGGGCGCACAGATACAGTTCAATATTACTCCACTTGGCTTTTAAAGCGTTTTGAAGAGGGCTTTGTTTTATCTCGTAATCCACTCTTTCCAAACAAGGTGATGAGGTATTCACTTAATCCTGATGTCGTGGACTGTGTCGTTTTCTGTTCTAAGAACTATGCCCCGATTCTTTCTCGTCTTCATGAGATAACAGATAGGTTCAATACTTATTTTTTCTATACGATCACAGCTTACGGTAAGGACATTGAGCCTGGAGTGCCATCTATCGATGAGAGTATGGAGACGCTTATGATGCTCTCTGAATTGGTTGGTAAAAACCGGGTTGCATGGCGTTACGATCCCGTACTCCTTACAAAAGATTACACCATAGGGGTACATGAGAAGACATTCTCTTCGATGGCCAAGATTCTCTCTCCTTATATTGACAGGTGCATTTTTAGTTTTGTTGAGATGTATAAGAAACTTGAGGTGAATATGAGGGAATTAATTCCTCTTAAAACGGAGGATATTAATGCTCTTGCAGAGATTCTCAGTTATCATGCAAATGAAAATGGCATATACCTTCAGACCTGTGGTACCAATGCAGATTACTCCAGGTATGGGATACACCAATCAGGATGCATGACACTAGAAATCCTTGGAAAAGCAAATGCAATTGAGTTCAGACATTTTAAACATAAAGGAATGCGTACAGGATGCCATTGTATTGAAAGTCGCGATATCGGAGCCTATGATTCATGCCCTAACGGGTGTAAATACTGCTATGCAAACAAGAGCCCTCAAAAAGCATGGAACAATTACAAATCCCATGATCCGTCCTCTCCTTTGCTTGTTGGATCTTTGAAGGATGGGGATACCATCATAGAGGGCAACCAGATATCATATCTTAAGAGTAAGGAGGATGAATGTCCAAGCCTGTTCTAAGAGAGGTTTATGTACGTAATGTAATTACCAAATCCAATCTTCCCGTCTGCGATTATTCTGTAAACCCATATGTTGGATGCTCCCATGGTTGCAGATATTGCTATGCGTCATTCATGAAGCGCTTCACGGGACACCAAGAGCCGTGGGGAAGCTTCGTTGATGTTAAATTCTGGTCAGAGATAAGGGAGCCATCAAAATACAAAGGAAAGGAGATCTTCATCGGTTCCGTAACCGATCCATACAATCCTGAAGAGGAGGAGTATCAGAGGACGAGGACTTTTTTGGAGCAGATGCAGTTTAGTGGTGCAAGGATAAGTATCGCCACTAAATCCGATTTAGTATTGCGTGATTTGGAACTTATCAGAAAATTCCCTGATGCTCGCATCTCCTGGTCGATTAACACACTTAGCGAAGATTTTAAAAGTGATATGGATGATGCTGTCTCGATAGAGAGACGACTTGAAGCGATGAGAATCTTCCATGATGAAGGCATACGTACCACATGCTTCATCTCTCCGATTTTTCCATGCCTTACCGATGTTGAAGCTATAATAGAAAGAGTGAAGGGGCAATGCAATCTCATATGGCTGGAAAATCTGAATTTAAGGGGTTCTTTTAAACCTGAGACCATGGAGTACATAAGAGAAAGACATCCTGAGTTGTTTCCCCTTTACGATGAGATATACAATAGGGGGAACATGAGCTATTGGGAAGGCCTTGATAGAAAGATGAGGGCCTTTGCCGAATCAATCGGCCTTGATTATGTGGTAAACGATGATAGTATGACTAGGCCTTTTGATGCGCCTCCCGCTCTCGTAAATTATTTCTACCATGAGAGGATTAAGAAGAACTGTACTAGGAGGTAACAACATTGAGTAATAAGCTCACAAGTTGTTACTAGGCAATGAGAGCATATGGGTCTACAATCAAAGAATGAGCAGAATAATCAGGAGAATACTTGTAATAATTCCTGCAGTAGCGCTTGAGGTGTTATGGATTTATGCGCTTTTAACCTGGATTCGACCTTGGGCGGGACTGATTGAGACCATCCTTTCATTTTTATCCGTACTGTTCGTTTTCTATCTTTTGACGAAACATGATGAGGATACGTATAAGATTCTCTGGCTTCTTATAATACTTGTATCTCCTCTCATTGGTGCTGGCTTATATCTGCTGTTTGGAAATAAACGGACGACATGGCCTTTAAAGAGGGCTTTAAGAAAGAATCCTCTGCCTAAGTATGAAAATAGAGGTTCTGAGGATGTCTTAATGAAAATAGGTGAGGATAATCCCCGCCTTGCACATACTTTCAGCTATATTGAGACCATCAGCGGTCTCAAATCGTGTGTAAACGAGAAAGTGAAGTATTACCCTCTTGGCGATGACATGTTTTCTGACATGCTCTCTGCGATTAAAAAAGCAGAGAAGTTCATCTTTGTTGAGTATTTCATCATAGAAGAGGGTCTGATGTGGAATACCATGGTCGATCTTCTTGAAGAAAAAGCGAAGAGTGGCGTGACCGTAAAAGTCCTATATGATGATTTTGGTAGCCTTACGACATATTCAGGGAAGGAAGTGAAGAAGCTTTGGGCTATGGGAATCGAATGCGTCCCATTTAATCCACTCATATTCATTAAAGGTACGCTAAACTATCGTGATCATAGGAAAATGCTCATCATAGATAATAAGGTAGTATTCTCTGGAGGTATTAACCTTGCGGATGAATATATAAACAAGAAGGTGAAATACGGTCATTGGAAGGATATAGGATTTAAGCTGGAGGGAAAGGCTGTTGCTAATTATACTGCTATGTTCATGCAGTTCTGGAATGCTTTTGCCGCCACACCTTTAGGAAATGATATCCTAATAAGTAATGATAGTGCAGAAGATATGCAAGATGGCTATGTTTTAAGCTATTATGATTCTCCTTTGAAAAGTAAAGCCGCAAGTAATGAGCTATTTATAGAACTGCTTTCCCAAGCAAAGAATCGGGCATGGTTCTACACCCCGTATCTTATCTTGGGAGACAGGCTTCTCGATGCTTTTACCCGTGCATCCTCCCGTGGCGTTGATGTCCGCATCATAATGCCTGGAATTCCTGATAAGAAAATCGTCTATCGCATAAGCCGTAGCTTCTATACGGTTCTACTTAAAGCAGGCGTGCGTATATTTGAATACACTCCGGGCTTCGTACATGCCAAGGCTTCAATCATCGATGATGAGGTTTGTACGATAGGAACGGTGAATCTGGATTATAGAAGTCTGTTTTTACATTTTGAGAATAATTCGCTGTTCTATAAGTCTTCAATCCACACCGCACTTGAAAAGGATTACCTGGAGACTGAGGAAAAATGCCAGGAAGTAATACTTGGAGAAAGCTTTAAAACATCATTTTTCAGATGGCTTGTTGATGGTGTTTTAAGAATCATCGCACCATTGTGCTGAACTAAAACTTTTCATGCAAATAGGTTTTTAGCTCTCTTCATTCTCTCGATTACTCTAACAGAGAATGGGCAGCGGCTCTCACAGCCTCCGCAAGATATGCAGTCATCTCCATTTGCTGAAAGACTTTTGTAGTGGGCCCTCAGTGATGGAGGGACTTCATTCTGCATTGTAGCAAGATCGTATAGCTTATTTACCATTGCGATGTCGATTCCTTTCGGACAAGGTGCACAGTGGCCACAGTATGTGCATTCCCCCTTATATGCGTGCCTTGGAGCTGATGCCAGTACGCTTGCGTAGTCTTTTTCCTCTTCACTTGCACTTTCATATCTTATGGCGTCATCCACATGTTCTATTGAATCATAGCCTGCAAGGATGGATGCGACTGCAGGACGTGTGAGCGCATAGTGGATGCACTGTACAGGTGTCAGCGCAACTCCGAATGGAGATGTTTTGGCATCGAACAGGCGGCCACCCGCATAACCTTTCATTACTGTGATTCCAACGCCTCTCTGCTCACAGATCTTATATAGCTCTGCTCTCTCAGGTGCTATTCCTCCGATATCATCAGTATATGTCGTCTCTTCAAAATATTTATCCAGATCCTCGGATGCAGGAAGCATGTCGAAAGCAGGGTTGACGCTGAAAAGTATCATCTCAATCTTGCCACTCTCTGCCGCCAGTTTCGCCACCTTTGGATTATGAGTGCTCATACCTATGTGGTGTATTGTTCCATTATCTTTGAGAAACTTCGCATAAGCATAGAATTCTCCACTCATGATTTCATGAAATTCCCTTTCCTCATCAACAAAATGAATCATGCCGAGGTCTATGTAATTTGTTCCAAGTCTTCCCAGAAGATCACGGAATGCGATTTTAGCTTTCTCAAGATCCCTGGTCTTCACGTATTGCCCGTTCTGCCATGTCGAGCCCAGATGTCCTTGGATAATCCACCACTCTCTATGTCCTTTGATTGCCGCACCTATATTCGAGCGCACCTCAGGATTGCTCATCCAGCAGTCAAGGATGTTTATCCCCTTTGCCTCCGCATGGTGTATGATCTCTGCGACCTCTTGCCTGTTGTGTCTCTCAAGCCATTCCGCTCCTAGTCCTATCTCACTTACCTCAAGGCCAGTCTTTCCTAATGCTCTGTATTTCATAGGAGTATTATAAACCACCATAAGAGGAAAGTGTGTAATATTCCAATCTCTTTAGGTGTCTATTCTCTCTGCTTCTTTCAGGCTTTTATTGCGGTATATGATGTCTTCTCGTTTTGTAAATCCCATCTCTTTCCAGAATGCATTTCCAGCTTTGTTTCGTTTAAATACGACGAGTGCTACTTTGCTTATACCCTCGCTTTCTAAGGCGTTAAGAGCTTCTTTTAGCAGTTTTTTCCCTATACCCCTCCTCTGATAGGAAGGGTCTACCACAGTGTGGTAGATGTAACCTCGTCTGCCATCGTTTCCTGCCATTATCGCACCAAGTAGTATACCATCCTCTTCATAGCAGAAACATGTATGAGGATTTCTTCTTAAAAATCGTTTAAAACCTTCTTCAGTATCATCAATGGAATTTAGTCCCATCCCTGGACTTCTTAGCCAAAGGCTATAAAGCTGGGGATAATCATCATCTCTCATAAGTCGTAGTTTTTCCATGAAAAAGATTATAAAGCATGGAGGTACTATGTGTTAGTATGAACTTATGGATAGTGGTGAAAATAATAGCCTTAGAATCGCATTGCTTCAGATTACCCCTCTTAAGAGATGTGAAGAGAATCTGAGAAAAGGATTGTCCGCATGCCGTGCTGCCTGGTCATCAGGAGCGGATGTCGCTTTGTTCCCAGAAATGTGGAGTAACGGATACCGTATTCATGATAGGCCGTTTTCAAAATGGAGGGATGATGCGATAGGTGAGGATGATTCATTTGTCGATGGCTTCCGAAATGCTGCATCTAAGATGGAAATGGCCATTGGCCTGACATTTCTTAAAAAAGGTGAAAGAGGGGTGGAGAATTCTTTCCTCCTCATAGATAGATTCGGGAATGATGTTCTTTCATACTCCAAGGTTCATACTTGTGATTTCTCATCCGAGAGGTTTCTAACCCCAGGAGATGATTTTCATGTATGCACACTGGATACGAAGCATGGAAATGTCCAGATAGGAGCGATGATTTGTTATGACAGGGAGTTTCCGGAAAGTGCAAGAATCTTGATGTTAAAAGGAGCCGAGGTGATACTTGTTCCCAATGCCTGTCCAATGGAGATCAATCGTCTTTCACAGCTGAGGGCTCGCTCATATGAGAACATGGTGGCGATTGCAACATGCAACTACCCTGGCTCTGTTGCCGACTGTAATGGATGTTCAAGTGTTTTCGATGGAATAGCATATTCCCCCGGCGAAAATTCATCTCGGGATATGTGCATACTTATGACTGGAGAAGGAGAAGGCATTTATATTGCAGATATCAATTTGTCGCTTTTACGGGAATACAGGGCCTCTGAGGTCCATGGTAATGCATACCGCCATCCAGAGAAATACAAGATGATTGTTGATGAAAGCGTTTGCGAGCCGTTCATACGAAGTGATAGCAGGAGAAGGTGAGAGCAGAGTATTTCATGAATCATGAAAGGTTCCTGCGACTGGATTTAGTTGTTTTTCCCTTATCCAGTGCTATGAAAACTTCTGATTCAGGCGTATTAATGTCTTTATGAGGTTGATAATGGAAAAAGAGTATGTGATACCCCCTTGCAGCGGTATGGCTATAGATGTTGTGGCTGGCCAGAGCATAACAGTAGAGGATATCGATGGCGGGCAGGTCGTCGATTTCTTCGCAGAGAGGAAAGGAAATCATGGAGAGTTTCTTTCTTCCGGTGTAACTATTGATTGCAATGAATCGTTGAAGCTCCATGTCGGTGATACAATGTATTCGAATCTTTATAATCCAATGTTCTCTGTATTGGCAGATGATGTGGGCGAGCATGATCTCATTCATCCCTGTTGCAGAGCGGAGATGTATGAGTTCTTCTACCAAAATGGGGAAGGCCATCCGAATTGTCTGGATAATATAAACAAAAGTCTTGGTACATCACATCCGATAATCCACCCAGTGAATCTCTTCATGAACACGGAGATTCTTGAAGATGGAAGAATTAAGGTGAGAAAACCTCTGTCAAAGGCCGGTGATTGCATAATACTAAAAGTGCTGATGACTGTACGTATCGGTATAGCTGCATGCAGTGTCAGAGAAAGTGACTGCAATAGTGGAAGGTGTACTGCAATACGTGTGACTGTAAAAGAGTAAAGAATCTTTTCGATTGTTGTTGTATTATCTAGGGCATGAGAAAAGAGATTTCAGGTCATTATACGGCATTGTTGACAGAACTTATCTGGGGAACAACATTCATTTCCACCAAGATACTTTTACCGTCTTTTCTGCCTATTGAGATTCTTTTCTTTCGTTTTCTCCTCGGATACTTCGCTCTATGGATTATCTCTCCTCATAGGCTTAAGGTAAAAAACAGAGAAGAGGAGAAGTATTTTGCGCTTGCAGGCCTTACGGGTGCGTGTCTTTATTATCTTCTTGAAAATGTCGCTCTGACATACACCCTTGCGACAAATGTGGCAATTATAGTCTCCGTTGCTCCATTTTTCACTGCCGTGCTTTCCCACATTTTCTCAAAGGAGAAAGAGAAGATATCTTTATTCTTCTATCTTGGTTTTTTGATAGCCTTTTTAGGCATACTGCTCATCAATCTTAATGGAAGCAGGATGAATCTGAATCCCAAAGGGGATGTGTTGGCACTTATTGCTGCACTCATCTGGGCAATTTATTCACTGCTTTGCAGAAAGATAAATGCATACGGATACAATGTCGTCCAGAGCACGAGAAGAACCTTCTTTTACGGACTTCTGTTCATGATTCCAATCTTTATTTTCTCTGGAGCTTCTTTTGATTTTTCGGGATTTAGGAGCATAAAGAATTTGCTGAATATCGTATTTCTAGGACTTGGGGCTTCTGCTATGAGCTTTGTAACATGGAACTACTCGGTCAGAAAACTTGGTGCGATAAAGGCCAGTGTGTATATCTATCTGATCCCTGTCGTTACCATAGTATTCTCGTTCATATTCCTTTCAGAACCCATTACACCGATGATTGTAATCGGTACTCTTTTAACGCTTGCTGGGCTGTTTATTTCTGAAAAGAAATGATGAAGATAATCACAAAAAATGGAAATTAACTTCCACAATTTGCGGTATTAAATTGTACTTAAGTCATGAAAGAGTATTTAAGAAGGGTTGCTGATGATGAACTAGAGTTCCGTCTTGAAACTTTTGGGGCCGTTCAATTGGAAGGTCCTAAATGGTGCGGCAAAACCACAACAGCAGAACAGAAGGCAGAAAGTGTTTTAAAACTGCAAGAGGAAATTGATGCTGATTCGAGTTTTCTTGATATGGCAAAAGCTCATCCTGTTGCTCTTTTGAAGGGAAAGAAACCACGACTTCTGGATGAATGGCAGTTGATTCCTTCGTTGCGGGATGCTGTCAGAATTGATGTCGATAAGCAGAGACTGTCAGGACTTTACATTCTAACTGGCTCGAATTCTGTTGATGAGACAGCAATAAAACATTCTGGGATTGGGCGCGTAAGTAAGATGAAGATGTATCCACTCAGTTTGTTTGAATCCGGTGAATCCTCGGGGAAGGTTTCATTACGAAGTCTTTTTGCTAATCCTAATCATGATATTGAAGTTTTAGAGAGCGAATTAAGCATAGAAGAACTTGCTTTTGCAATCTGTAGGGGAGGCTGGCCGTATTCATTGTTTTTGAAATCAGAGCGGTCAAGGCTCTATATTGCCAAAGATTATCTATCTGGGATATGTGATGTGGAAATAAGTACTGTTGATGGTGTTCGCAGAGATGCTGCAAGTGCCAGACTTCTTTTACGTTCATATGCCAGACATATATCGAAAAATGCGACATATTCTTCTATTATGGCGGATATGGAAAGTCGTCCTGCCATCAAGTCTGATAAGACCTTAGGGGAATATCTGACGGCATTTGAAAAACTTTTTGTAATAGAAGATGTTCCTGCGTGGTGCCCTGCAATACGTTCTCAAAGTGCTATAAGAAGTGGAGCAAAACGAGAATTCTCTGATCCTTCAATAGCTGCTGCGGCTCTTGGCCTTGGGCCTGAATCATTGATGAAAGATTTGAAAACCTTTGGATTCCTGTTTGAGTGCTTAGTCTCACGTGATTTGAGGGTCTATTCATCTCCTTTGGATGGAAGAATATCTTATTACCCTGAATTCTGGCATAATAACTATGCAGCAAATGCCCATTCAAGATTAATTCCATGTATTTTTTGAAATTATC
>CALXOL010000012.1 GCA_944390015.1 uncultured Spirochaetaceae bacterium | reverse complement strand
GCCCGTCCGTGGGAGAGTAGGTAGCTGCCAGGTTTTTTATTTGTATTTTCCCCTCTCCTCATCGGAGAGGTTTTTTTTATATTCTTTGTTATTCTTTTCTATAGTTTTACTATATCTGTTTTATATCTGTTTTATTTAATTTTTATATTGTTTATATATTGATTTATTATTAATGATTATCTTATTTTATTATGCTATATTCTAACTATGGCAATTTCTATTAGATTTACCAAACCGACATTGACACGTAAGGACATGGATGCTGTTTTGCAGACCATGGTCGATGAAAAGATAGGCCCTGGAGAGAAGAAGAGGGAGTTCGTAAAACTTTTCGCTTCTTTTGTAGGTGCGAAAGATGGAATTGTTCTAAGGTCTTTCGTTGATACTTTGGCATATAGCCTTTACGCTCTTGAACTTCCAGAGCATAGTACTGTGGCCCTTTCCGTATATTCTCCAAAAATATATGAATATGTGTTAAAACGACTTGGCCTTGAAATATATCTGACTGATGTTGATGAATATGGCCAGCCCAGTATAGAAGATATTCAAAATGGTATCGAGTCCAATGGGGTGAAAGCTCTTATACTCTTTTCTCCGATTGGAAGTCTTTATAAGGATATGAGCGCTTATAGGGAACTTCAGATACCTATCATAGAGGATGTCACCGAATCTCTTTGCTCTTCATTTTCTGATATTAACGCGGGAATGCTTGGTGATATTGTAATATGCTCCTTTGAAGAGGATGGAATCATCTCGACAGCTGGGGGAGCTATAGCAGTGAGCAGAAAGGATGAGTATACAGAGGCTTTGAAGAAGGAGCTGGAGAAGACAAAGCGTTATAATGAGCTTCCTGATATGAATGCTTCTCTTGGAATAGTTCAGCTTGTTAAGATCGAGAGTACTATTGAAAGGAGACGTGAGATCTTCAAGGCTTTCCAGCAGAGTCTACAGAAAGGGGATGGAAAGTCATTTCTTAGTGGGAATATTAATTTCAATCCCAATGGTTTTACTTTTCCTGTAGTTGTCGAAACCAGGATTGATGAGGCGATTGAGTTTGCCCAGAAGAACGGGATTGAGGTCAGGCGCTCTTTTAAAGACAGCATCGGATTCAGGTATCAGGAGAAATATGAGCGTTATCCTAATGCCGTTGGCCCACTTTCGAGGTGCATATCTTTCCCTCTTTATCCTTTTTTAAAGAGTACCGATGTCGATACCATTGAAAAAGTATTAAGGCATATCGGGTAATTATGGTAAAATAATTTTAATCGGGTTTTAGGAGACGAATAGTGAAGCCAGAGGAAGTTCTGATCATCGCAAATGGAATAAAGAAGGAGTCGATTCCTCTATCAAGAGAGATAGAGGCTTATCTCGATTCGGTAAATATCAAGCACTCCACGCTGATGACCATGAGCACGTCTGATGATGTGATAATACCTTATTCAACCGATTTAGTAATCAGTCTCGGCGGGGATGGTACCGTACTATATGTAGCTAGGAAGGTTCATGACCTGGGGCTGCCCATTCTACCTGTTAATCTTGGTACGTTCGGCTATATCACCGAAGTAGGAAAAGATGAATGGAAGGAGGCTTTTGAAAGGTATGTCGAGAAAGGGGACAATCTTTCAAGGCGTCTCATGTTGAAGGTTTCCGTTACGAGAAATAAGAAGAAGATATTCTCTTCCTATGCCCTAAACGAGGCTACCATCTCATCAAGCGGTATCAGCAAGGTCGTAAAACTAGAACTCGACCTTGATAACACATATGCAGGTCTTTTTAAGGCAGATGGTATTATAGTTGCAACCCCTACTGGTTCGACCGGCTATAGCCTTGCAGCTGGGGGACCAATCCTCATGTCCGATATCTCAGCATTCATAATCACCCCGATATGTCCTTTCACACTCTCAAACAGGCCACTTGTCACAGGTAGTGAGACGTATTGTACGATCAAAGTATCTGAGGGGCAGAGGACAGAGGTCGTTCTCTCTGTTGACGGGCAGAGCTCAATTGCCTTGATGGAAGGAGATGAGGTGAATATTGAGAAATCAAGGAGCAAGGCCCTCCTGATCTTAAGCCATAAGAGGAATTACATAGAGGTTATTCGCGATAAACTAAACTGGTCTGGAGAGATGCATGCTTGAGAGTCTTAAAATAAATAATTTTGTCCTTATTCCTTCTCTTGATTTAGAATTAAACGAGGGCATGACCGTTCTTACAGGAGAGACCGGCTCTGGAAAATCCATAGTACTTGGCGCTTTATCCCTGATTCTCGGTGCAAAGGCAGATAAGGATGAGATCAGGGCAGGGGAGGAAAAGGCAGAACTTGAGGCTGTTTTTAGAACAGATAGAAAAGCACTGCTTCGCCTTCTTGAAGATAAAGGCATCGATGCAGAGGATGGACAGATAATAATACGAAGACAGATAAGAGCGAATGGAAGGAGCATATACAGTGTAAACGGATCTGGGATAACACTCTCAGAAGGTCAGGAGATAGGAAGAATGCTTGTCGATATTACAAGTCAGAATTCCTCAATCGGGCTTATGAGAAAGGATAACCAGAGAAGGATGCTCGACAGTTCAAAGGATATTTTATCATCTCTTGCAGACTACTCTTGTTCATATGAAAAACTTATTGCCCTTGAAAAAGAGAAGACTCTTCTTGAGCAGAGGATCAGCAGATGGGAAGAGGACCGTGCTTATATGGAGTACAGCCTCAACGAACTTGAAGGAGCTGACCTTATAGCAGGCGAGGATGATGAGATAAAGGAGAAGCTCAGCATTGCAAGCAGCAGTGAGTTCATCGTAGAGCATCTTACAGATTCTAAGGAGGCGCTTGATGAGGCATCAAGAGCTCTTTCTCAGGCACTTTCCTCGCTTAAAAAGGCCAGAAGCAGGGATGAGTCCCTTGAAGATATTGTTTCAAGACTTGAAAGTACGTCAATAGAAACTGATGATATCCTTTATACTGTCTCAGAAAAGCTTAGCTCATATTCTTTCGACCCATATGAGCTTGAACAGCTGAATAGCAGGTTGGCAACGCTGCAGAGAATACGAAAGAAATACGGAGGCTCACTTGATGCGGCGATAGCAAGGCGTGATGAGATAAAGAATCTCCTTTCCTCTTCTGAGGATGAGGGCATGCATCTGGAACAGCTTGAAAAGAAGATCGAAGAGCAGAGGGCGATAGTCCTCGAAAAGGCTGATGAACTTCATAATAAGCGTATTAAGCGGGCCGAGAAATTAACAAGGAGTATTACTTCAACACTCAAGAAGCTCAGCATGGAGAGTGCTCAGTTTGATATAAGGATCGATCGCGTTGCTCTCTCCGGCACTGGTTATGATCAGATATCATTCATGATAGCTCCGAACAAAGGTGAGAAGATGAGTGCAATAGAGGATGCGGCATCGGGCGGAGAGCTTTCAAGAATAATGCTTGCGATAAAAAGTAATTTCCTTGACAGTGATGATGTTGAGACTCTTATATTTGATGAGATAGATACGGGAATCAGCGGACATGCTGCAAGTAACGTCTCTCTAGTCATGAAAGAACTGGCAAAAAGCCACCAGATAATCGCAATAACTCATCTGGCCCAGATAGCAAGTCGCGCAGATAGCCATATCCTTGTCGATAAGAGTGAGGAGAAGGGTAGGACCGTAAGTCATTTGAGGTATATCAGCGGGGATGATAAGGTCAGGGAAATCGCTCGGCTCCTATCTGGAGACGAGTCAGAGATCTCTATGCGCCATGCTGAGAGCCTACTCGAAGTTTAAATCAGCGAATATCTCTTCCCTCTGACTCTCTGTTATCCTCTCATCCATTGTCTTCTTGCCTGTGTAATAAGGGTAGACCTCATTCTGAGCCGTAGTCGTATCGGGTTCATAGCCGTTTCTCCGTACAAGTCTTAACGCTCCGATGAGGTTTCTAGCGTTCTCTTTTCTAAGCCCCTCATTATGAATGCTTTCCGCCATCTTATCCATAAATGATGAGAATAGGGCCATCAGGGTTCCCCTCTCATCATCATCCCCGTTACGGGTAACGAACTCTATGAGTGTGTCAAGGCGGATTCTCTCTCCTTCCTCCATCTCCGTCTTAAGGGAGACTGCGAATGAGGATTTTATGATTTTCTGCGCCAGTCCCAGATTCTCCCTTGTTTCTGTTAAAAGAGGAAGATAGCTGTTGTTCTTCGCCAGCAGTGCGAAGTTATAAAGATTTCTTATGAGGCTGGCACTTTCATTGTACGTGACCTCATTGAGCTTGGTGTCTATCCAGCTAGAGGTGAGGATTGTCAGATACTCCGGGATATCCTTACTGAATATCCTGTAATGCTTTGCAATTGATTGGTTATCTTCTCTAACGGTAAGATATAAATCGATACCCCACTCAATGGTTGAAAGTGAGACTATCTCGTATTCATACTTCCTCAGAAGCCTCATATCCCATATGGACACTCGTGTCTTATTTCCATTCCTTTCAAAGGATTTAAGGCGGAATTTTCCATATTGCTCCAGAGTATCGAGCGGTCGTGCGAATGAGAAATTCAGATAGAATGCGATTGCCGCCTCCGTATCCCCCTTAAGTCCTTTTAATTCCTCGCATGCGATATCCATTGCGTTGATATTGATGTTTGAAGAGCTTTTTACTTTTCTCAGATCCGATAAAAACGGTAAGAGAAGGTCTCCGTCGCAATAGGGTTGCAAAAGCTCGATTGAATAAAGGGCGTATCTTATGTTCTGCCTTGGATCAAGCTCACTTACGTCCGAGAAGAAGAAACCGGATGAATTAAGGCTGATCTTGTTCATCATCATCGCACTGATGATCGCCGTCACATTCCCGTCTTTTTCCTTATCAAAGTCATAGTGTCCATGTAGACGCATGAGGAAGTCCTCCATGCTCTCGTTTCTTGTTATTGTACGAGCCGCAAGATGCAGTAATTCATGTGCGCTTATCTTTCCTTTAAAGATGTTATTGACTTCCTTATTGAACACTTCCTTTTCTTTGATTATCAGCCGGTTAAGCGCTGTTCTAAGCCCCATGCGCCATAGCTGAAGGCTCTCTGCAGAGACATTGTTCTGCTCTATCTTCTTATACCATCTCTCCAGGCCATCCACGGCAGACCAAGAAGAACCGATACCGTCAGAACCACGATAAAGCTCAGCAATTTCATTTGCTTCATGATTTTCAAGGAATGTGGCATAATTGGTGATGTTAAAATCATCTCTTTGCTCAATCTTCTTTATAAGTGCTGAGAGCGCCATGTCGGCATAAGGCTCATAATGACCGTATATCTCACCATCCGTAGCGCTCTGAATGAAATTAGAGCCTTTGTTCTTTTCATTCAAGAGTGCATGATAGAGGTTATCGGCACTGGTAAGAATGTGGTTAAAGGATATATCGTCCGCTATCTTCTTATTGTAGAAGAAGCATGCTATCCTACGACCTTTTCTGCCTTCGATGATAAAAGGCCTATCGGTCGGGACATCAATTCCATCCTTATAGTTTTTATTCCCGATTCTCTTGCACTGGCGCGGAGATATGATTACGAATTTGATGCCGAACTCGGCGACACTGTCTATGACATCAGGGTTTATCGCAGCCTCAGGAAGCCAGATACCTTCAGGATCGCGTTTGAATCGTGCGCTGAAATCGGTTACTCCCCAGTCAATCTGAACCTTCTGATCCTCAGCGCTTTCAAGTGCAAGGATCGTATGATTAAACGGATGAGCTATGGCGTTTCCATGTCCGAGCCGCTCTTTTGAGAGCCTGTCCGCATCAAGTATGAGCTCATATGTGGAATAATGGTATTTCTCTATCCAGTGCAGAAGAGTCGGGCCGAAATCAAAGGAAAGATGCTCATAGTTGTTCGTTATGCTTTTTATCTTTCCATATTCGTTGAGGTATCTGGAGTGTGCGTTCGCACTGTAGCAGTCACTATATATCTTCTCATTCCAGTTTATGTAAGGAGAAGCGGATTCCTGTCTCCCGATAATTCCGGTAAGCGGGTTCTCCCGCTGCGGCTGGAAAAAATGTGCATGGAGACATAGGTCTAATCTGTTCTTACTGTTCATTTCAGAGAAATTTTACCATAAATTACTTTATTTAAAAGCGAATTTTAGACTTTAAGCATTAATAATGCCGCTTAGCACATGTAAACTTGACTAAATACGCTTTATTTCGGTAAATTTAACAATAGCAAAGGGACTCTACATGATTTTAATTAAGATAGATTCATTATCAACACAGGAATTGAGGAACATCGCTCAGGAAGAAGGCATAGAGGATTATGATACCCTTTCAAGGGATGAGTTGATTCAGATCCTGCGTGAAATCTATGAAGAGGATGATGACATCGTTGAGAGATCAGACCTGAACAGGCGTTTCCTTTTTGGAATCACTGATTACAGGGAAATCGATAAGGATGTCGTTGAGCTTCCTGGGGTGGAGGAGCTTCCTCAGAGCTATCCTAATACTGAAATCCATCTGCTTTATAAGAATCCAAACTGGGCTTACTGTTACTGGGGAATCTCTCCTCAGGACTTGTCACGCCTCGAAGAGCAGGGGAAAAAAGAGCTGAAACTCAGGACTAATGTAATCAAGAATGGAAAGAAGGAAAGTTTCGATATTCCTATCTCCATTGAGGATACTGAGTGGACAATAAGTCTTCACTCCGATGGTGGTGAGTGTTATGTCTCACTTATTGTTGAGATGGGGGATGAGGACTTGGAACTAGCACACTCGGCAAGCATCAAGCTCATAGAGTCCTATTGGCTTGAGCACAGGGATGAGATAAAGGATAACGATAACCTTTTCAAGATTTATCTGTCATTGCTTACGTCAAAAGAGGGTCATGTTGCAGAGAACTCTTTGCTCGATGAGATCCTGGAGATCGCAGAGGGAGGGAATAATGAGTAATAATAGGGTAAATCTGATTTTACATGCCCATCTGCCATACGTCAGGCATCTTGAGTATCCACGTTTTTTAGAGGAAGACTGGCTTTTTGAGTCCCTCAATGAAAGTTATATTCCTTTGCTTTCCCTCATGGACAGGCTTGATGAGGAAGGTTTGGATTTCAAACTGACATTCTGTTTCTCCCCAACGCTTCTGACAATGCTTACCGATAGCGCACTCAATGAACGTTTTGCCAATTACATGCGTCTTCACATGGAGCTTGGAAGAAAGGAGATCCAGCGCCTGAAAGGGGAGAAGGATACGCTTCGTCTTGCATCAGCGTACCTTGAAAAACTCGAGAATAACTGGAAATTCTATGAAGAGAACGGGTGCAGCATAATACCTGTTCTCAAAAAGCTTAATGCAAATGGCAGAATAGAGCTTATGACTACTGCTGCCACTCATGCATATCTTCCTTTATATGCGGAGTATCCGACGGCTGTAAATGCGCAGGTATCGCTTGGAATAAGTACTTTCCAAGAGGTTTTTGGATTCCGTCCCGCTGGATTCTGGCTTCCTGAGTGTGGCTATTATCCGGGCTTGGATGATACTCTCAAGCGTTACGGCATTAAGTATTGCCAGCTGCCAAGTCACTCGGTAATATCCAGTAGGGATAAGAGCGTTGGTGGTGGTTATCGCCCAATAGAGCTTCCAAGCGGGGTCGTTGGATTCGTACGCGACTGGAGCATTACAAGTCTAATTTGGAACAGTTCAAGCGGTTATCCTTGCGATGTTGATTATAGGGAGTTCTATCGTGATATCGGATATGATCTTCCACTCGATTACATCAGACCATACATCCATGAACCCGATGTTCGTGTCTTTACTGGTTTTAAATATCATAAGATAACTGGTAAGACGGATGAAAAGGAATTATATAACCCTCAGAAGGCCGAAGAGAAAGTCGCTCTTCATGTAGATAACTATCTTTATCATATTCAGCGCAAGGGAATCATGCTTTCCAGTTTCGGACTGGAAAATCCACTTTTCAATCTCTGTTATGATGCTGAGCTTTTTGGACACAGATGGTATGAGGGTATCAGCTTCATAGAGCAGCTTCTCAGAAAGAGTGCTTCGGGTGATGCTGTTAGGCTCGTAACACCTTCAGAGTGCCTCAGAGATCCTGATATAGAGTTGGAGAAACTCTTTATAAACGGGTGCTCATGGGGCCGTGGCGGATTCTCCGATACATGGCTGGATGGATCAAATGTCTGGATTTACAGGCATATTCATCAGGCGATTGAGAGGATGGAGGAGCTTACCGAACGCTTCCCCGACCAGGGATCTCTTAAGGGGCGCTTTTTAAATCAGGCGAGTAGGGAGGTTCTTCTTGCCATGAGTTCAGACTGGCCTTATATAATGCATGACAATACCAGTGTGACATATGCTGAGAAGAGGCTTAGAAACCATCTAGGATCATTTAATGTGGTATACTCTGCGATGTGTAAGAATACGGTTAATACCGAGTGGCTTATAAAAGCGGAAAAGAGGAATGCCATCTTCCCGAATATCGACTACAATATCTTCCGTCCTCAGGATAAATAAGAAGAGTGCTCTCAGAAATGGGAGCATTTTTTTCTTTACAATTTTTGCACAATCCCATTTTCTCTAAAATCATGGGAAAATCCCCCATTTTTAATTTAGAAAAAAGAGAAAAAAGTTAAATATCCTACTAATTCATTATAATAGAAAGATTAATTCAAATAAAACAATTATATTGTAGCTCGATTTTCCATTTCTTAAGAAAAAGATTCTAAATTTTTTGTTGCAAAAGAATGGGAGTTGGTGTAAGTTAGTGTCAAGAAGTGGTGGCATTTCCCATAAAGTGGTGAGCTTATGAAGATGATTACGGGGATATACAGTACTAACGTTGACGATAAGGGTAGGATTCTACTTCCTTCCCGCATGCGTCAGGCTCTACAGTCCCAGGAGCTGGTAGTACTTCCCGGTCTTGATGAGAACCATTTGATGCTTATGACTCCTTCCTACTTCGAAGATCGGTTTTCCCAGGCTGTGCTTTCCTCTGACACTGCGATGTTCGACAGCGGAAAGCGCAGTCTAATTAGACGGCTCATAGCACCTGCGGTATATATCGATCAGGATGCTTCAGGAAGAATCAACATACCACAGAACCTTAGGGATAAATATTCCATTCTGACTAAAAGTGAGGTCACTCTGGTCGGAACGGGATTTGCGATAGAAGTCTGGAACTCTGAAATCTATAATAAGGCAATGGAAGAAGAGAGCGAGAGTCTGTCCAGTTTGGCTGATAGGCTGAGGAGCATGTGATGGAGATATTACACTATCCCGTGCTTCATGATAGCGTACTGGAATATCTTGCACTGAGTACGGATGAAGATGCTGTGATGATTGACTGCACGACGGGGGAAGGTGGACATAGCAACCTTTTCCTTGAACGCTTTCCCCGTCTGCACGTCATCGGCATTGATCGCGATAAAGAGATACAGAAGAAGGCGATAGAGCGTCTTAGCATATATCCAGGTCGTTTTACTCCCGTGAATTCCTGGTTCGATGAATATCTTAAGGGTGCCGAAAGCGAAAGTGCCGATAGGATTCTCTTCGATCTCGGAATCTCCATTTTCCATTATGAGGAGAGTAAAAGGGGTTTTTCCTTTAGAAAGGATGAGCCTTTGGATATGAGGTTGAACGAGGATGCCTCTTTCTCCGCTGCGGATATCGTAAACAATTACAGCGAGGAGGATCTGGCGGATCTTATTTACCGTTATGGGGAGGAGCGTTATTCCAGACGCATAGCGCATGCTTTTGTTGAAGAGAGGAAGAAAGGACCTATTGAGACTAGCAAGCGGGCGGAGGATATCATATTCCATGCTGTTCCAAAAGAATACAGGTATGGAAGGATAAGCCCGGCAACGAGGACTTTCCAGGCCTTGAGAATTGAAGTTAACGGTGAACTGGATAGGATAAAGCCGGCACTTCTTGATGCAATCAGAGTGCTTAAGAAGGGAGGGCGCATCGGTGTTATAACCTTCCACAGCCTTGAAGACAGGATTGTCAAATGGACTTTCAAGGAGGAAGAGGCCCGTCCTGATTCCCAGATCAGGATAATAACCAAGAAGCCGGTAGTTCCCTCTGCCGAGGAAGAGAAGGAGAACGCTCCTTCACGTAGTGCGAAACTAAGGGTGGTTGAGAAGATATGAGAGAGAGTACATTTAGATTCGATTTGAAAGAAAAAGCCATGATAATAGCGGCTTTCGTCTTTATATTCTTTACATTGTTCATACCTCTTTGGCAGATTGGTGTGAATCACAGCCTTGAAATGAAAATCAGAAATGATCAGATTGCTCTAAGTGAACTTGATCAGGAAGAGAGGAGAATAAGGCTGAGCATGGCAGAAAGAGAGGCAAGAAGGGAAGAGAGCGTCACTCTTGCTTCGGTTAATGAGTTATCGCTAAGGCTATCAACGATAAATTAAAAAGAATTTTTCTTTTTAAAGTGCCCATTTTATGGGCATTTATGTTACTTTATGCTTATGAGAGAAGAATATACGAAGGATTACGATGATTTTACACTCAGGGATTATCAGGACCAGGAGCTTTCAGGCTCTTTAAGTCCTTTTACTTTTCTCTGTGTTGTTGCGATCCTGACTCTCTTTGGCCTCATAATGGCATATAGTGCGAGTTATGATGCGGCACTGCGTGAAGGGTATGCACATTATCATTATCTACTCGAGATGGTGACGTACGGTTTTTTTGCCCTGATATCCTCTCTGGTTCTGTTTTTCATGCCGCGAAAGAAGCTTGAGAAACTTTTCTATTTCACTTTCCCGCTATCATTACTGCTTCTTTTGATAAACCTCCTTAGTTCATTGAGTCTGTTGGATGAAAGCTTCTTATCTGGATTTCCATCTCTTAACGGTTCAGATGCGATGGTTTTCTCCACTGTTTTAATGCTCTCGTTTCTTTTGCCACGTATAAAGGAAAAGGAGGGGAGGGGATATTTCTATGTGCTCTTCTTCATCTTTAGCCTTTTAATGACAGCCATAATGGTTTTTTCTTTTAATTTCTGTTATGCGATACTTTTCTTTTTTACATGTGCTGTTACATTTTATTCCGCAGGGCTTGATAAAAAGTATGTTTTCTTCTATCTGCTTTTTAATCTGACACTGACTGTCTTCATAATATTAAGCTCTCCTCGATATATGGACACTCTCTTTTCCCGTCTTATGCCGTATTATCTGGATACGAGGGATGCTCTGAGTGCCTCAAACTGCCTCTCTGCGATAGCTGAAGGTGGTATTTTCGGCAAGGGAATAGGTGCATCGTATTACAAGCTTGGACAGATTGAAGGCGTTGAGGATGAATATATTTTCGCAGTAGTTGCCGAAGAGTCAGGGCTTCTTGGAATCATGATGATACTTCTCTTCTTCTTTCTGTTCCTTTTCCTTGGAATCAGATGCGCCCATAGGAGCAGGAAGCTTGGGGATGATTATATTACAGAGGTAAGTCTCTCGTTCTCTTTTTTAATCGTATTCAAAGCCATTTTAAGCATGCTCGCAGCATCAGCAGTCATACCTGCAAGTGGGATAGAGATGCCTTTCTTCAGTGCCGATGGCTTCAGTTATTTTTTGACAATCATAGAATGTGCCTTCCTTTATAGGTTCATGCACATAACGGGAAGGGGATATGAAAAAGTACGTGATTAGCATTTTTTCCATTCTCTTAACCATCTTAGTTATTTACAGCCTTTCTTTTATGGATGTCTTTAAAGTAGGATCAATTTCCTATGACTCATCTTCTGCTGATATTCCAAGTATCAGGCATTATGGTCATCTAGCCTCATTTTCTAATTATTTCTCCCCTCGTTTCTCTTCTCTTAAAGACAATATTGAAAGTCTTTCATTTGTTTCAGATGTCTCTTTCGAGAGACGTGGATTTTTGGATTTTATCATTCACGTCGATTATGAGAGGGGTTTGATAATCACGGACAAAAATGATTTCTACTTCTACTCATCCAGCGGTATTGGGAAAATAGATGAAAGAGATGCTTTCTCCCTGTTTGATCACTATTTTCCCCTTGTTGTAACAAGTGAGATGCTCTCTTATATTATTGATTATCAGGTTGATAATAAGCTCTCATCTCTGCTAACATTGTTGATGGAAATTCAAGGGGAAAAAGGATATAATGAAAATTTAGTTGGAAGGGTGGAATATCAGCTTTCCTCTGGAAGCGGATTCGGTACTCTCTCCTTCTATGGAAAGCAAAAGGATTTCATCCTGAGTGTAAGTGAGGAGACAGATCCTCATTTTATCGCCTCTTGTCTTTCTACGATAGGGGCATCTGATTACAGTGACGCAAGCGTCTTTGAAATCAGGAACGATATTTTGATTAGGCGGATGGACTAAGGTGGCTACGGATAAGACTTTATTAGGACTGGACATTGGAACAAGTTCAATCAGGGCTGTGATCGCTTCTGTCAACAGGGATGGACAGTTGATGATTGAAGCAATTGCTGAGAGGGCGAGTGAAGGAGTTAAATCAGGAAGTATCGTCAACATTGAGCAGACATTGAAGGCCATTAACAGCGTAATCAGTGATGCTGAGCTTCAGAGCGGGACCGAGGTCTCTTCTGCGATTCTTGGAATCGGAGGGGATCACATAGAGGGGATTTCCAGTAATGGAGCGGTTGGAATAACGAGCAGGGATCAGGAGATCAAGAGTGATGACATCAGGAAATCCATTGAGATAGCCCGTGCCCGTGATATCCCACAGGACTCTGAAATCCTTCATACCCTGGTACAGGATTTCCAAGTTGATTCACGTTCCGGTATAAAAGATCCTATCGATATGCTCGGCCATCGTCTGGAGACGAGAGTTCTTCTTGTGCTTGGATCTTCATCGATATGCCAGAATCAGAAGAAATGCGTTCAGAAGGCTGGCCTTCAGGTTCAGCGTATGGTACTTCAGCCACTTGCCGATAGTGAGGTCGTCCTTACCAATGAAGAGAAGGAGATGGGTGCGATTGTCATAAATATCGGGGCTGGAACCACGAACATGATCTGCTACCTCCAGGGATCTCCCGTGTATGTAGGTGGAATCGGATTCGGCGGAGATAATGTCACAGGGGATATCGCATACATGCTCCAGCTTCCCCGTGTGGCGGCTGAGTCAATCAAGATATCTGATGGATCATGCCATACTCCAAGTGTGAATGCTGATGAGATGATTATAACTCCCGCAGTAGGGGGTAAGCCCAGTTTCAGATTCCCACGTAAGGAACTTGCAAAAGTAATCGAGCCGAGAATGGCTGAGATATTCTCCCTCCTTCAGGGAGAGCTAGAGAAGCATGACATCTCTGGATCCTTTGGAGCAGGAATCGTGCTGGTAGGGGGTGGAAGCCTCTTAAGCGGTGCAACGGAGCTTGCAGCTGAGATCTTCCGTCTTCCTGCGAGACTTGGCTTTCCGCAGGCGATAAACGGACTGGACAGGCAATACATTGATCCGAAGTATTCAACCGTCTTGGGACTTGTGAAGATTGAGGGAAAGAGATATAGGGATAATGGCGGTCATACCATGGCCAGAAATAAGGATAAAGGTGGCTTTTCATCTAAGATGAAGGGGTTGCTCGGTAAGTTGTTTTAGGGAGAGGGTGATATGAGTTTTGATATTTTTGACATTGAAGATACCACGACGGGAGAGCAGGCGGCACCAACGATCATAAAGGTAGTCGGTGTTGGTGGTGGCGGTGGAAACGCCATAAACCGTATGATAGCCGCAGGGCTGAAGAAAGTTCAGTTCATAGCGATGAATACGGATGTCCAGGCTCTTCAGCGTTCAAATGCCCAGACCCGTATCGCAATCGGAAAAGAGCTTACCGGAGGACTCGGGGCTGGTGGTCAGCCTGAGATTGGTGAGAAAGCCGCAGTAGAGAGCAAGGAAGAGATACGTGATGCTCTTGAGAATGCCGACATGGTCTTCATAACTGCCGGAATGGGAGGCGGAACAGGAACAGGAGCCGCTGCCGTTGTCGCAGAGGTTGCAAGAAACTGTGGAGCTCTCACCGTTGCAGTAGTCACTCTCCCATTCGCATTTGAAGGAAAGAAGAAACTTATTCTGGCTCAGCAGGGTATAGAGAGGCTTAGAAAGCAGGTAGACACACTGATCCTGATTCCTAACCAGCATCTTCTCAATATCGTCGATAACAACACTCCGATAAAGCAGGCGTTCATCATGGCTGACAGCGCACTGCTTCAGTCGGTTCAGGGTATTTCAGATCTAATTACCGAACCGGGTGAGATCAACATTGACTTTGCAGATGTTAAGACTGTCATGAAGGGTAAGGGAGATGCTCTTATCGGACTAGGATATGCCGAGGGTGCAAACAGGGCTGTGGAAGCAGCAAAATGCGCCATAAGCAATCCTCTGCTTGAGAACGCCTCCATTGATGGAGCTAAGAGCGTCCTTGTAAACCTTGCCGGTGGGGATAACCTGACAATCCAGGAATATCAGGATGTTGTAGAGGTTATTACCGAGAACTGCGCGGATGATGTTCTTGTAATCGCAGGACAGTCCTATAATCCAGCCCTTGGGGACAGGATCAGGGTTACGGTGGTAGCAACCGGATTTGAAAAGAGGCCAGAGACATCTTCAATGGATGCCGAGGTTGAGACATATCGTAACCGTTTTGCCGAGCGCTCAAGGGAAGAGAGCCTGAGAGAAGAAAAGGAAAAAGAGGCAGAAAAAGAGAGGGAGAGAGAGAAGGAGAGGGAAAAAGAAGCCGCTCTGAACTCCGATCCTGCTACGATTACCGTAAACAGATGGCAGGATCTTCAGAAACAGCTTGGAAAGAGGAGTACTAACGCTAATGACTACTCGATTCCTGCCGTTCTAAGGTATTCGCGCGACGAAGATGATAGAAATTAACGAAGTTGATAAGGAGATAATCAGGATGTTTTCTGATTACCTCCTTTTTGAGAAAAGGGTCAGTATGAAAACAAGGGATGCCTACTCTTATGAGGCATCCATTTTATTATCCTATCTGGAGAAAAGAGGACTGGATATCTCAAAAGTTGATTTTTCATCCCTTGTCTCTTTCATGGATGAGCGCAAAAAAGACTCGAATCTCGATGAGCGGACTCAGAGTAAGATACTCTCTGCACTTCGCTCCTTCTTCTCATACATTGTTAAAGAGGGCTATAGGAAGGATAATCCTGCACTACTGCTTAATAGGCCTAAGAATCATGAGTATATCCCTAAGACGCTTTCAAGAGATGATGTCGAGGAGATCCTTCTCTCTTTCAGGGGGGAAGAGGACGATCTCATGGTACGTGATTATGCGCTGTTCGAGCTCATATACTCTTCCGGTATGAGGATAAGTGAGGCTATCAGCCTAACGCTCTCTTCATACTCAAGAGAAAAGAGTTTCATACGTGTTGTCGGAAAGAGGAATAAGGAGAGGATTGTCTTCATCGGTCATGTTGCCAACAACGTTCTCTCTTATTATATCGATAATATCCGTCCCCACCTTGCATCACGCTCTACTAGACACAGCGAGGCACTGTTTCTTGGAAGAACTGGATCTGCTCTTACCAGACAGGCGGTTCATAAGCGTTTTCATGAACATGTCACAGCCCTTGGCATTGACGCAACCGTACATAGTCTCAGGCACTCATTCGCAACCCATATGCTTGAAAACGGGGCTGACATAAGGAGCCTCAAGGAGATGCTTGGGCATAGTGATATCAAAACAACCCAGGTCTATACTCATCTCGATACAAAGGAGCTTTTAAACGCATTTGACAGTTTCTCTTTAATTCCATCTCTTGATAGTGAAGAGAAGAAGGGAAACTAAATTTTTTTCAGAATTTGTTCATAGATCATGTTTTCCGCATTAAATATATATGGAGAAAAAGAAAGGAATATACGCCGGCATGCCTTATTCATATTACGGCACGCCGATGAAAGAGAGCGAGAAAACAGTGATCTTTTATTTTTGTGGAAGATCTGAGAAATGGCAGGAGAAGGCTGTGATTAAGAGTGCGGTCGAAGCGGTCAGGCATGGATATACCATAATCTCGAACGGCTTATACAGGGCAAGAAGGGCTTTGAACATGCCGGTGCTTAAAACGGAGGGGAGAATCAGGGTAGTGCTCTATCCCTCGCTTGATGAGTACAGCATAAGGGGCGAGGAGCTTTACGTACTTCTCTCTGGCGGATCTTTTCTCAGCTTTTCCGAGTCATCTGATTTTGATTACAGCGATTTTAAGAATTGCAGCATAAAGATGCTTTCCCTCTCTGATAAGATCATATTTGCAGGCTCTGTTCCTTCATACCTTGCCGATGCAGCACTTGACAGGGGTATGGATATCGCTGTTTTAAAGGATTTTCTATGTTATGAGAGCACTCGTCGCCTTGCAAAGGACGGAGCTGCGGTGATTGACACATTCTCCTCTTGGCTTGAGTACCCCGAGCATATCGCATATGAAGAGATGGATTCGGGTCTTCTATATTTGAGGGTGATGGATTTTTGATATTATGCTATATTCATATGCATGGATGAGATAGAGCAGTTTGTTACCTACATAATCTCCGTTAAAGGTGAGAGTGACAATACGGCACTTGGATATGAAAATGATTTAAGACAGTTTGAGAAGCATCTTAGGAAGTTTGATCTGGACTATGTGGATGTCAGCTCATCTGATGCGCGTGAGTATGTCAGGACATTGATGGAGAAGTTCAAGGAAAGGAGCATGCTCAGAAAACTGAGTGCGCTCAGGATGTTCTATGATTTTCTGATGAGAAGGGGAGATATCGATTTCAATCCGTTTGAGGATATCTCACTTAAAAGGAATGAGAAGAGACTTCCCTCTGTGCTCACAGAGCATGAGGTTGCAATGCTTTTATCGCTAAATGGTGATGATTTTCTATCTAAAAGGGACCATATGCTCTTTCTATTCATCTATTCAACGGGAGCCCGTATCTCGGAAGCACTGAGTGTGAATGTTGATGATATCGAATGGAGTGAGAGGCGTATAAGAATCCAGGGAAAAGGAAATAAGATGCGCTTTTTATTCCTCAATAAGAGTGTGGTATCACAGTTGAAGGAGTACATTGCAAAAAGAGCGGAATACATATACCCAGAGAAAGAGGACGCTCTTTTCATCGGAAAGAATAAGGCTCGCCTTACATTCAGCACTGCTCATCTTATTTTCGATAATGCGAGAGTTAAGCTGAATCTTGATAAGAATCTAAGCCCGCATACTCTTCGTCACAGCTTTGCGACTCATATGATGGATCATGGTGCGGATATCAGGTTCATACAGGAGCTTTTGGGACATGAGAGCATCTCTACAACGCAGATTTATACCCATGTCTCATCAAAGAAGCTTAAAAAAGTGTATGATGATACACATCCACATGCCTGAAGGATTGCCGTTTTCAGTCTAAGAAGTTATTTTTTTATTATGTTTCGAGGAGGAAGCAATGCACGGAACAACGATTTTAGCCGTACGTAAGGGTGGAATGGTTGCCATCGCTGGAGATGGCCAGGTTACACAGGGAGATACGGTAGTAAAAGGAAATACAAGGAAAGTAAGAAGATTATATGATGGAAAGGTTGTAATCGGTTTTGCAGGAGCTACTGCGGATGCCTTTACTCTTTTTGAGCTTTTTGAAGCTAAACTCAAGCAGTATAACGGAGATCTTACCAGAAGTGCTGTTGAGCTTGCTAAGCAGTGGAGAATGGACAAGCAGCTGAGGAATCTTGAAGCGATGATGCTTGCAAGTGACGGAAAGCTTATGTTCATGATATCCGGCAACGGTGATGTTCTTGAGCCGGAGGGGGAGGCGATGGCGATAGGCAGCGGCGGAAATTTCGCACTCTCCGCTGCCAGGGCCTACCTGGACAGCGGTGTTGATTTTACTGCGGAAGAGATTGCCAGGCGTGCTTTGAAGATCGCAGGGGACATCTGCATATATACAAACCATAATGTTACATGTGAGGTTATTAATGGATAATCAGAAAAAACTTGATGATATGATGCCTCGTGAGATAGTCGAGGCTCTTGATGAATATATCATAGGGCAGGATCAGGCTAAGAAGCTGATTGCTGTTGCAATCCGTAACAGGGTCAGAAGAAAAAGACTGAGCGATGAGATGAAGAGCGAAGTGACCCCTAAGAACATAATCATGATTGGCCCCACTGGAGTTGGTAAGACCGAGATTGCAAGAAGGATTGCCCGTCTTGCCAATGCTCCTTTCATCAAGGTCGAGGCGACAAAATACACGGAAGTCGGTTATGTCGGCCGTGATGTCGAATCCATGGTAAGAGACCTGATGGGTGCTTCCGTATCCCTTGTTCGTGAGGAGATGTTCAAGGCGAACGAGGCCTTGGTCGAGGATAGGATTGAAGAAAAGCTTCTCGATCTGATCATCCCTGCAATTGACGAGCAGAAGAAGGAGAGCGACGTACAGGTCATCGATGTCAGGAACAATATGCGTACTCTTTTAAGATCCGGTGCTCTTGATGATAAGGAAGTTGAGATGGCTGTTGCTCAGAGCATGAAGGTCAGCGGAGTGGGCGTCTTCGGCTCTCCAGCACAGGATGGCATAGAGCTTGGTAATATATTCCAGGATCTTAATAACATGTTCTCATCCCAAGGCAAGAGTAAGAAGAGAAAGGTTACGGTTAAAAGAGCCCGTGAGATACTCAGGGAGGAGGAGCTTGATAAGCTTGTAGATAACGATAAGGTCGTAGATGAGGCCAAGATACGTTGCGAGGAGATGGGAATAATCTTCATCGATGAGATAGATAAGATTGCAAGCAAGGGAAGCACGAATAACGCGGATGTATCAAGAGAGGGTGTACAGCGTGACATCCTGCCGATTGTAGAAGGTACTAAGGTATCGACGAAATGGGGTGTCATCGATACGACCAACATCCTTTTTATCGCAGCTGGTGCGTTCAGCATTTCCAAGCCATCAGATCTTATTCCTGAGCTTCAGGGGCGCTTTCCTCTGCGTGTTGAGCTCAACGATCTTAAGAGCGAAGATTTTTATAGGATTCTCGTTGAACCTAATAATGCGATAGTAAAGCAGTATAAGGCGCTGCTGGAAACAGAAGGCGTGGAACTCGAATTCACCGATGATGCGCTGCATCATGTCGCTGATATCGCGGAAAAGGCGAATACGAGTGCCGACAACATTGGAGCTAGAAGGCTTCATACGGTAATGGAGAAACTCCTTGAGGACCTTTCATTCTCCGCAGAGGATAAAAAGGACCAGAAGGTCGTCATAGATGCTTCTTACGTCGATAAGGCCCTTGGAGACATTGTCGAGAACCAGGATCTTACAAGGTACATCCTCTAAGAGAGATATAAGCCATGAAATATGTGACCATAACGGCAAACAGTTACGAGGAAGCACTTAAGAAGGCTGAAGAGGATTACGGCAAGAACATAAGAATCCACTCGCGCAGGGATTACAGCGTGGGTGGAGGCCTTTTCTCAAGAAAGAGGAATAAATGCGATCTTACTCTCTATATTCCTGAGGGGGAGAGAGCAGAAAAGAAAGTAAATGACGATGAGTCTATTCTTGAATTTGAAAAGGAAGCTAGAACTCCCGATCCTGAATCATTGAGCTCCAGTGAAAGACTGAATACCGAGGTCTACAGGGGTTCCCTTGAGAAGATTTCAAAAGCTGAGAAGATTCTAAAACAGAACGATATCTCAGAACCACTATGGTCCGTGCTTTTAAATGATTTTCCACTTGATCAGAAGGTGGAGCTGGAGATATCTAAGCGTCTTATTGATTCAATCAGGATAAAGAACGGGATAAGCAACAAATATCAAGTTCTTCTCGGTCCCACAGGTTCGGGGAAGACTACGACATGTGCTAAACTCGCAATCAATTACAACAAGAGCGGAAAGAACGTATTTATAATAAGTCTTGACAGCTACAGAGTAGGGTCTTTCTATCAGATTAGAAAACTTACAGATGCTCTTTGCATACCACTTAAGACGGTCAGTGATGAGATATCATTCATATCCGCTTTAAAAGAGGCTGAGGATGCCGATGTTGTACTTATCGATACGATGGGGCTCAGTAAGAATGATGATGAGCTGAATCTTAAGCTTAAGAGCATGCTGAATAATCTGAACAGGGCGAATTCTGAGTACATATTCGTCTCATCATCCACTACCAAGATCGAGGATATGGATGCCCTATATGAGATATACTGCTCATACATGAGGTTGGACAGCCTTATAGCAAGTAAGGTCGATGAGTGTTTTACACTTGGAACGCTGCTTTCGTTCTCATACAGGCATAAGCTTCCATTCATCTATCTTACGAATGGACAGAGAGTACCCGAGGACATAGAGAGCGCAGAGAGCATGAACATTCTCCGCTATTTAAAATCCCTCGATCTCGATATAGATAGATTTGACCACCAGGTGCTCTCCTAAAGTGAGAGCATCGTCCTAAATTCCTTTGAGGCTCCATCCAGGGCCTCAGCACTTGATGATGAAGTGACGATTGCGTAGTCTCCGCTGTAGATTACGCTGACCTCTCTTTCATCGATTCTCGTTCGTATGTCATCTGGAGTTTCCATCTCTTTTTTCTCAGCAGTCTTTAAAATCGTATATTCTCCTGATGGCAAGGCCATTTTCAGTGCATCGAAATCTATGCCGCGCTCGTTCTCTGATGTAGAGGAGAGTGCGTAAATCTCTCCTGTTTTATAATCAAGGAAGCAAAGCATCAGGTATTCATCCGATTCCGGAGATACATAGCTTCTGAGTATATGATCTGCGACATACTGGATTCTCTGGCTCAATGAGAGCGTTATATCCTCGCCACTTGAGCTCATTTCGCTTAGCGTGAGCCTTGGCTCAAGTAATTCATCATACATGGCTTCTGCTGAAAACGATGATTCTTCGTTCTCCCTTCCTATTATAAGTCTGCCATGCTCTCCTATTGGGTATATCCTCTCCCTCTTTTCACTCAGGCTTACGAGATGGTCGAACCTTTCACTCTTCATCAGCTCATTAAACCTATCAGCCTCGGCCATCAGTAGGTTGGACTTCAAACTCAGCCTGCTGTTGCTTCTTATCATGTTCTCAAGTGTTACGGCATCCTCATATGTATAGGGGGCAATGATTGATGAGAGCCTGCTGACCTCGCTTACACGCTCAGCTTCAATCTCTATGATATATGTAGTCCTGTCCATTGCAAGGATATTTCCGCTACGGTCGTAAATAGTACCTCTGAAATACTGTGTATCAATCTCTGGATCCCTGTAATTGGTATTTATAATACCTTCGGAGATGTAAAGGTTAATCAGTTTAAAAAACAGTATTAGTGCAAGGACTGTTGCCAGTATGAAAATTAACAATCCTGTTTTATCTTTTTTTCTTCCTGAAGACATACTTATATAGTTACCCTCAGAGGAAAAGAAAATCAATGCTCCACTTCAAAATCATTAGTATTGTTGGTATAATTTCAAAACAGAGATGCAAAATGAGCCGTAACGATTACGATGACATGGGACAGTCCTTTTCCTCTTCAAGGAGAAAAGGAGATAAAAAAACTTACATAATCTCATTCATGGGTGTTCTTATCATTCTCATTGCGATAATGGTCGCCATGATATTTAAACCTTCAGATAATAAGGAGGTAATTTCTTCTGATGCTAATTCGCCTGAGCTTAATCTTGAGATTCCAGAGGTGAAGGAAGTCTCTGTCGAGCGCAGCAATATCATGTTCGATGAGAGAAAGGAGATGGCAAGCATTTCTAATTCGACTGAAAGTGTTATTTCAGATGATTTCATCCTCCCATCTTCTGGCATGGTCTCTTCGCTCTTTTTCAATGAATATGAGGGTAGGGTTCTTGATGGCGTAACGTTCTCATCGGAGGCGGGCAGTGCCGTATACTCAGTCTCTGATGGCATAGTCAGTGATGCGGGACTTGATAATGAATACGGGCGCTATGTGGTTATCGACCATCGTAATGGAATTAGAAGTGGATATTATTGCCTTGAGACCGTAAGCGTAAAAATAGGCGAAAAGGTCAATAGAGGGGATATAATAGGTTCAATCGGATCTTCTGACCATAACTTCAGTACTCCCACGCTTTTCTTCCGTCTTGAAAAAGAAGGAAAGATGGTAGATCCAATGCAATATTTCTGAAATAGACATATTAGTTAAGTGATAGCTCTCGGACTCTCTGGATGGGTTCTATAAGGCGAGGATGATTTGACAAAGTGGAAGACAGGAAATATACTAAAAAAATGTTCTGGCTTGAAAATAAATGGTTTTAATAGCTGCAATCATTTTATTGTTGGCTTTTTTATCTCCAATAATTTTAATTTTTCTAGCTTCAATTTTATTTTAATTTCTGTCTTCCTCATCGGAGCTTGATGTGGCAAGCAATATAACTTTAAAAATATCTTCAGATGTTAGTCAGGCTGTTAATGTAACTAAATTAGTTGATTATAGACATTATCATATTGAAAAATAGTCTTCTGCCTCCAATTGGTTAAATATCAATGCGGTAACCTTTCCGTTTGAGTTGATTCTTTAGAAGCAAAGTTCTCAGCGCATAGGATGCTGTATGATGATAAGTCTTGAGAGAACTAAGACAGTTTCAATACCGTTTCTTGATGTGAATGTTGATGTGGCTTTCAATGTACCTACCGCAGAGGAGGCGCAGACGAAGATAAGAGGAGTCAAGGAACTCACGAACACCAGGCTATTCAAGACATTTGTAACCAAGGTTGAATCAGCTGAGGTGACAGGCTGGGAGAGCGGGGTGTCTGCTGATACGGTTCTCAACAGTCCTGGACCATTCAACTTGGTTTCCAAGGTTGCGATGGAAATCGTCAATGCCGCATTCCTGATGGAAAGTGAAAAAAACTGATCAAGGCCGTGTATTCCCTTCTCTCTGAGGGGTACACGGCATCATACTCACCCAGCGGAGGAAGGGACAGGGAGGTAAGACTCAAGACCGATGAATGGGTGAGGGCATATGAGATACCTGGAATATTGGAAGACATAGAAGTGCTTTCCGCAGTCCAGTTCTATCTCAGATGGAAGAGGATAGGCATGCCCTACGGTCCATGGGGCATGAACCCAAATAAGCTTGTTGAGGTGGTAGAGCTTCTGGATCCTTTGGATGGGTTCTATCATCCGAGGATGATTTGACAGGAAGATGGATTGACTTTAAAATACAAGTATGGAGAAGAAAAAAGATAACATTTATTATTTGAATTTAGGTGCAAAAATTGCAATTATTTTTATGATTGCGTGCGTTGTAATTCCTGTAATTTTTGTTTATCTTTGTCTTGTATTGTAAGCAATTCATTTCCTATTTGCAGGATAGGAAATGTCTGGAAAAATTACAGTAAAACTTGAAGCTGATGTAAATTCCGCACTAAATGGAATTCAAAGTGTAAACCAGAAACTGGATCAGTTAACAAAAACCATACAATCAAGTAACTCAAGATTTGAACAGTTATCAAAAAATACTCAAAGTGTTAGTTCTAAACTTGCAAATTTAGCAAAACCTGCAGAAGCGGCTACTTCAAGAATTGTTTCGCTTTCCGCTGGTTTTTCTATTGTTACAAATGCCGCAGGAACTGTTCTTTCAATGATTTCAAAAATGGGGCAGGGGCTTATATCTCTGTCGAAAATTTCTTCTGTGCAGGAAAAGGCCGAGATACGCTTACAGTCCACTTTGAAGGCGACTCAGAATGCCTGTGGAATGACTGCAAGTGAGATGATTTTTGCTATGTGGGAAAATATTTTCTCATGAAAAAGCCCACGTAAGCAAAAACGTGGGCAAGTTAAGAATATGTTACCAGTTTCTACCGCAGCAGTTCTTGTACTTCTTACCGCTTCCGCATGGGCATGGATCATTTCTTCCGATCTTAGGGCTTGTTCTGCGTACTTGCTGGTTCTCACTTTCACTACGACTTGATACCGCACTCTGGTTTTGTGCTTGTGCGTGTCGAGCATTAAGGATTCTTTCCTTCTGTTCTCTTTCTGTAAGCACACGTACCGATACTACGGTTTTAACAACCTGGTCACTGATGTCACCGATCATGTCATCAAAAGCGTCGCTGGCGGTATTCTTATACTCGACAAGTGGATTTTTCTGCGCATAGCTCATCAAGCGTGCAGAGTCCTTGAGTTCTTCAAGCGCATCTAGATGGTCTATCCACCGTTTGTCGATATTCCTAAGGTAGACGAACCTGATAAACTTGTTGAACTCCGGTTTTGTTACTTTTGCCTCTTTGTCCCTGATGTTCTTCTCTATGAAAGAATAGGCGTTATCAAGGCTAAAGTTCTCATCGGTGATATGGAAGAAGTCCTTTATCTCACTAAGAGCTTTTGCTTCATCCTTCTTATTCTCCGTCTGGTAGAAGTCTATGATGTTTTTAACATTGGCAAGTATTCTCTCTGTGAGATCATCATCCTGAAGAATCTTATCACGCTCAGAATAGATGTAGTTCCTCTGTTCATTAAGTACATCATCATATTCAAGCAGGTGCTTTCTTATCTCGAAGTTCCTGGCCTCAACTCTTTCCTGGGCTTTCTCAATGGCGTTATCAAGCATCTTATGCTCAATAGCACTTCCATCATTCAGTCCGAGCCTGCCAATCATCTCCCTAAGTCCTTCTTTTGCAAAGAGCCTCATCAGTGGATCCTCAAGAGAGACGTAGAACCTGGATGTTCCGGGATCTCCCTGTCGTCCGCTTCTTCCCCTCAGCTGGTTATCGATTCGCCTCGATTCATGCCTCTCTGAACCGATTATGTAAAGACCTCCGAGAGCTTTGACCTCCTCATAGGCTTTCTTGTAGTCTCCCATAATCTCACTGAGTGCTTTCTTGTACTCCTCAAGGGATGCCTCGGTTCCACATTTTTTCCTTGCAAGGTGCTCGGGGGAGCCTCCAAGCTTGATATCAGTTCCACGACCTGCCATGTTAGTGGCGATGGTAACGGCACCCTTCATACCTGCCTCTCCGATGATGTAAGCCTCCCTTGCATGGTTTTTAGCATTGAGAACCTCATGTCTTATTCCAGCTCTCCTTAGAAGGGAGGAGAGCAGCTCTGATTTCTCGATGCTCACCGTGCCGATAAGAATAGGTTGCCCGGTCTCATGTATTTTTTTTACATCGTTTACAATCGCATTGAATTTTGATTTCTCATCATAGTAGATCAGATCTTTCAGATCCTTTCTGATTACAGGCCTGTTAGTCGGAATAACTACGACATCAAGGCCGTAGATCTCTTTGAACTCTCCTGCTTCGGTATCCGCAGTTCCAGTCATTCCTGAGAGTTTATCGTACATTCTGAAGAAGTTCTGGAATGTTATCGTTGCAAAAGTCTTGCTCTGTCCGAGTACCTTTACGTTCTCTTTTGCCTCAATCGCCTGATGAAGCCCATCCGAGTATCTTCTCCCTTGTAGAACACGACCTGTGAATTCATCAACTATCTGGACCTGTCCGTCTTTTACAAGGTAATCAACATCTTTTTCAAAAAGTCGATGTGCCCTTACTGCCTGTGTGACATAGTGAACCATTTCAAAGTTCTCTCCGTCATAAAGGCTGTAAATGGTATTGCCGTCATCATCCTTGCTTGCAAGTAGAGCACCGGTTTTCTTGAGAAGTTCCTCCATGTGGCTCATACCCTGCTTTGTGAATGTTACCTTCTTCTCCTTCTCGTCAATTTTGTAGTCACCACGCTCATCGAAGTTCAGGGCAAGCTCCCTGTCGAGCTTTTCCATCTCCGTCAGCTCATAATACGTACCTGTCTCTGGATCTTTCTCACACTCTTTTAAGAGTGGGACAATTGAGTTCGCTGCTCTTACCTTAGGCGTATCATCCTCTCCCTGTCCCGATATGATTAAAGGGGTACGGGCCTCATCAATAAGGATGCTGTCTATCTCATCGACAATCGCATAATGATGCTTTGCCTGGATCTTGTCTGCATAACTTACCTTCATGTTGTCTCTCAGATAATCGAATCCGAACTCATTATTGGTTCCGTATGTGACATCGGCAGAGTAGTTCATCCTCTTTGTCGCAGTATCCATATCGCTGGTGATTACTCCGACTCTTAAGCCAAGGTACTCATAGATTGGTGCCATCCATTCGGCATCACGCCTGGCAAGGTAATCATTTACGGTTATGATATGTACACCTTCCCCCTCAAGGGAGTTAAGATATGCTGCAGGAACACAGGATAGGGTTTTTCCCTCTCCAGTCTTGAGTTCCATTATCTTTCCTTCGTGCAGTGTTACGGCACCCATCATCTGAACATCATAGTGTCTCTCTCCGATGGTTCTAAGCGCTGCTTCCCGCGCAAGTGCATATGCCTTTGGAAGTATCTCATCAAGGCTTCTGCCTTCCTTTACTTCTTTCTTCCAGATCTCTGTCTGTTTCTTAAAATCATCCTCACTCAGGCTTTTTGCCCAAGCTTCCTCGTCGTTTATCTTTTTGATGACAGGTGCAAGATGTTTCATGTCCCTGTCGTGTTTTGTTCCTCCGAAGAGGGCTGTTAAGAAATTAGCCATAGGCTTAATATACTAAAATTAAACGGGAAATGGTAGGAAGAAAGGGTATTTTTCGTTTATTATTGATTAATAGGAGTTTTTCGCTATGCAATCATCTTGGATTTTGGATGCTGTTCTGGCAGTAATATTATTAGTCTCATGCATCGGAGGGATATTAAGAGGCTTGATTAAGAGCATCAGCTGGCTACCCGGTCTGGTACTGGGTATCATCGCAGTTAAGTTCTTCTCAATAACGCTAAGTCAGCTCATTATGGAAAACAGCGTGCTCTCTCCTTTATGGAGTACATATATATCGGTAATAGCATTGATGGCGGGAGTATACCTGATTGTCAGGCTTTTAGCTTCCATATTCGCATCTTTCCTCGATGAGATAGGACTCAGTGCAATTGATAAGGTTATGGGAGGACTTTTCTCTCTTGCCTTCACACTCTTGGTACTTGGCATCATCGTTACAATAGTGGACAGTACTGCCGCTCTTGATGGAGTAAAGAGCTTCTTTGATTCCTCATGGCTTATTGAGAGCGTAATAAGGCCTTTCATATCTGGTACTGTCAGCTTTGTTAAGGAGGCATTGTAATTGAAACTCTACAGGGAGAAGATATGTGACGAGATAATTGAATCATATGATTCCGGCTCACTCGCACCTTCTCTTCTTTTTTCAGGTCCTGCGTACTCAGGAAGGCTCAGCATGGCGATGGATCTTGCTAAGCACATCGGATTGGAGGATATTGTTTTCTTTCCATCTCGAAATCTTTCTCTGGAGATTGAGGCAGCTTATAATCTTGTGAAGGAGAAATACTCCTCTCGTTTCATAGGTTTCTTTTCTTCACGGATAAAACTGCTTCTTCTGCAGTATCATCCATCTCTTCTCTCTCTGGGAGCAGAAGGGTCAAAGGATAAGCTTTTTTCGCAGGCTGCCGACATCTCCGAGATGCTATATGTCCTCTCTTCTCTTAATGCGGAAGAAGATAGGGATAAGATTGAGAAACTTATAAATGATATTTACACTCTCGCAAAACGCCCTGATATCATATACAAGGGGAAGAAGAGGGGCTCTATCTCAGTTGATGATGTAAGGTGTGTCCAGAACTATCTTGCAACTAAGAGTGGAAAGTGCATGGTCATTATTGAGAATATCGAGGATTCGACCGACTCGGCACGTAACGCACTTCTTAAAACTCTTGAGGAGCCGTTTGCTGATTCATACTTCGTCCTAATATCATCGAACAGCCTTAGAATCCTTAATACGATATTATCCAGAGTCAGAAAATATAGCTTCTCTCCTCTTAACGGAGATCTTTTAAATGATTATCTTAAACATGAATTCCTTTGTGAAAAGGAGTATGAGAGCTATGGTGATTTCCTTTTTGAGCAGAGCACTGAAAAGGAGATAAGGGAGAGCATAATAAGCGCTGCAAACAGGTATGAGAGTGCCATAGTAAATGGCCGGATGCCCAGCGTGGATGAGCTTGATGAGATTTACTCATCACTTGATAAGAGGACCTCATATTTCATCTCTCTCGTGCTCAAGGCTTTGAGACGTGATTTCCTTACGGGCTCTCTAAAGGCCAAGAGGGCGTTTTCAATTCTGAAGGCCATTGATGATGCGTCGCTATCTAATGCGGTGTATAATCAGAATATAAAGAGTGCGTTCGATCTCGCGCTCAGGGAGGCTATGAGTGTCGATTAAACTGCTTAGAAGGGTTATCGGATCTGATATAGAGATAAGCCAGGAGCATTTAAGGGAGCTTTGTGCCTCTGCCTTGGATGAGTTTGATTTATTGAAAGAGGTGCTTGACAGGGAGAATGAGGGGCATATCGTTCTTGATAGGAGTCAGGGTGATGTGATTCTCATGACCAGGTCTTTGATGAAGCTTATTCCTGTAAGCATCAGCGGTAAGAACTTTACTGATTCAATCAAAGATCCGGATTTAAAAAAATATTTTCTTGCCGTCCTTGATGGCAATGAGAACATGAACGAGCGTGATTTCTCTTTTGGAGAGGGGGAGATAAAGACGATCAGAATCTCTTTCATGCCTTTCATGCTTAAAGATAGGGAGTATCTCGATATCCGGTTCAATGATATCACGGAAAACCTTAAAAAGGAGATGAAGCTTCGCAATACCGAGGCTTTGGCAAGCATGACTACGATGGCGGCCGGTGTTGCTCATGAAATTAAGAATCCACTTGCTGCGATGCAGATCTACACATCCCTTTTAAGAAAGGCGATTCAGAGCGGCAAAGGTCTGGATAAGGCGAATGAGTTCATAGATATAATCGAGCAGGAGACGGAGCGCCTTAATGAGATTGCAATCGATTTTCTTTTCGCAGTAAAGCCAATGCAGGTTGATCTGAAGCTGGACAGTCTTAATGATATCATCATGGAACTCAGTGATTTTGTCGCTGTTGAGGCAGCTACGAAGAACATAAAAATCACACTCTCCTTGGATAAGTTCATTCCATCCCTCATGTTGGACAGAAAGCTGCTTCGTCGTGCTTTTTTGAACATCATAAACAACAGCTTCTATGCGATGAAGGATGGGGGAGAACTCATAATCGAGGATAAGTGTGACGGAGATTACGTTAAGCTGGCTATAATAGATAATGGCAGTGGAATGAGCGAGGAGACTAAGAGCAGGATATTCGAGCCTTACTATACCACGAAGGCCGAGAGTGGAACCGGGCTTGGACTTACAGCCGTTCTTAAGATAATAAACGCGCATTCAGGAGAGATAGCTTTGGACAGCCAGCTTGGCAAGGGAACCTGTTTTACTTTCAAGTTCCCGATTCCAAAGAGTCAGAGAAAAGTTTTAAAAGAAAAGGAAGAGTAAGTGGCGACGATTCTTATTACGGATGATGAGGCTAACATCGTTAGCGGACTGAAATACGCATTTGAAGATGAGGGATATAGTGTTCTTACTGCCGCAAACGGACTTGAGGCATGGCATGAGATAAATACTAATCCCGTTGATCTTGTGATAACAGATTTAAGGATGCCTGAGATGGATGGTTATGAGCTTATCAGGAAAATCAGTTCATCTTATCCTACACTTCCTGTAATCGTATTGACCGGCCATGGCACGATAGAGACTGCGGTGGAGACAATGAGGGATGGTGCGATAGATTTCTTCACGAAGCCGGTCGATCTGGATAAGCTTCTTCTCGTCGTTAAGAAAAGCATAAAGAACAGCCAGCTTCAGGAGCAGAACAGAAGGCTTACAGATGAGATCAATAAGCTCAAGAGCCAGCAGAAGTACTCAAAGATTATAGGAAAGAGCGGCAAGCTGGAACAGATGATGCAGATAATCAGTCAGGTCGCACCTACGAAGGCGAGTGTGCTTGTAACCGGTGAGAGCGGAACGGGAAAGGAGCTTGTAGCCGATGCCATAGTATCCCTCTCTGATAGAAGGGACAAGCCTTTCATAAAAGTTCACTGTGCCTCTTTATCTGAAAGTCTTCTGGAGTCCGAGCTCTTCGGGCATGAGAAGGGAGCCTTCACTGGAGCTAATTCCCAGAAGAAAGGACGTTTCGAGCTTGCAGACGGGGGAACGATCTTTCTTGATGAAATAGGGGAGATAAACCAGTCCACGCAGGTTAAGATTCTCAGGGTTCTTCAGGAGAGGGAATTTGAGCGTGTCGGTGGGGAGAAGACCATAAAAGTCGATGTGCGTGTCATCGCAGCCACCAACCGCAATCTGATGGATGAGGTAAAAAAAGGTAATTTCAGGGAAGACCTTTTCTATCGCCTTAATGTCGTGCATATAGAAGTTCCTCCATTAAGGGAGAGGAAAGAGGATATTGAGCTTCTCAGCCTTAATTTCCTTCAGCAGTTCAATAAGGAGGATGGACGGAAGATTGAGGGCATCAGTCCTCAGGCACGTCGCGCTCTTTTATCATATAACTGGCCAGGAAATATCAGGGAGCTGAAGAACAGCATTGAAAGCTCAGTCGTTCTTGCGAAAGGGAACATCATTCAACTGGAGGATCTTCCCGCCCAGATTACGTCTTCTTCAAATTCCGGCCATGCAAGCATAAGCATAGATCTTCCTACGACCATGGAGGAGGCTGAGAAGAAGGTCATCCTCTCCATGATAGATTATTGTGGTGGAAATAAGAGCAGGGCGAGTGAACTGCTTGATATAGGGCGTAAGACACTTCACAGGAAATTAAACGAATATGCAGGAAAGAGCGATGGATCTTGACTCTGTGTTCTCTCCAGGTGGAATGCTTGAGAAGGCATTGCCGTCCTATAGTTTCCGTGAAAGCCAGTATGAAATGGCGATGCTCGTAAAAGAGGCTTTCAGTGAGAATAAGATCGCGGTTCTTGAGGCAGGAACGGGAATCGGTAAGAGCTTTGCTTATCTGATTCCATCGTTTCTCGAAATCCTTAAAGACAGGAAGAAGAGGATTGTCATAGCAACCAGTACGATAACACTGGAAAACCAGCTCTTTGAGAAGGATATTCCCCTTATTAATAAAGCTCTTGGTGAAGAGGTTGAGTCTGCCATTTTATTCGGGCGGTCAAACTACGTCTGTCTTAATGCCTTTAAAGAGAAGGAGGAGGAACTGGCTGTCCTTAAAGAGGATGACAGTACTGATTTCTCTAAACTCAGGGACTGGGTCTATAAGACTGAGAGCGGTGCCGTTTCCGATTTAAAAGATAAGGCTGCACTCTCTGCTTTCCATGAGGTAGCCTCCGATGCAAATACTTGCAAGGGGGCAAAATGTCCTTTTTTCACTAAATGTTTTTTCTACGAGGCCAGAAAAAGGGCGAAGAAGGCGAGGATAGTCGTAACAAACCACCACCTTTTCATCATTGACGGTAAGAATCGCCTTGAGAGCGATGCTGAATATGATGAGGATGCGGTGCTTCCTTCCTTTGATTATGCGATACTCGATGAGGCTCATCATCTAGAGAGTGAGGCAGAGCGTCTTTTAAGCCTATCTTATTCGTATGAAATGCTGAGAAAGGTAATAGACAACCTGATGAAGAAGGAAAAAGATCTTGGTGGGCGCAGCAAGATAGAATATCTTAAAAGTTTTGAGACAAAGAAAGGTGCTTCATCAGAGTTTTTAAAATCTCTTAAGGGAATTAAGAATGATGCTGAGAGCTTTGACCAGATGCTCATGTATTATCTTGGCTCATACAGCAGGGATTCTGAGATTCTTTTGGATCAGAGACTTTCTGGGGACATGACAGCTCTTAGAACTCTTAGCGAGGAGCTCGGACGGAAGATGAACAATGCAGCTTTGGCTCTCTGTTCCTCTATATCCGATGAGGGCGTTGATGGGGATGCTGTATTTTCCCTTACCATGAGGAACATCTCTTATTTCTTTCTTTTTTCCGAAGTCCTATCTACTTTCTTCTCATCCTATGATTATGTGGAGAAAGTTCCTTATTTTGTAAGGGAGAAAAGCGGACGCTATTCGATGCTTATAAGCCCCATGGATGTAGGTTCTCTTTTGAAAAAGATGTTCTACAGTAAGATTAAAAGCATGATTTTCTCTTCTGCGACTCTTTCAGTCGGCAAGGATTTCTCCCATTTTGAGAAACGCCTTGGCCTTGAAGGGATGCCTCTGATATCGAAGAGATATGACTCCCCATTCGATTTCAATAAGAATCTGATGCTCCTTGTACCTCAGGATGGCATGATGTACCGTAAAGGGGATGATGAGATGTATTATGAGTATGCTTCAAGAGCGATTACAGATGCCATAGAGATCTCTGGTGGTGGAGCCTTAGTCCTCTTTACGAGCAATGAGATGCTTAATGCAGTCACAGAGAGCGTAAGGGAGAATCTTCCTGAGATGAAAATACTCAAGCAGGAGGGAAGAAGGGTAAACCGGAAGAAACTTCTTGACAGGTTTAAGGAGGATAAGGACTCATGTCTCTTTGCAACTTCATCATTCTGGGAAGGAATTGACGCACCCGGAGAGACTCTTCGCCTGCTTATTATCGTGAAATTACCGTTTTCTTCTCCGACAAGTCCGATGAATAAGGCGCTAGAGAGGGTGCTCGAAAGAGAAGAGAGGAGTTCATTTTTTGAAATCACGCTGCCTGAGGCCGTTATAAAGTTCAAACAGGGGGTAGGTCGTCTAATTAGAAGTGAGGATGATAAAGGAGTAGTACTGGTTCTTGACGGGCGCCTTGCAAAGATGAATTACCGGAGGTTTTTCTTCGACAGCATCCCACCTTGTTTTTACCCCCAGGATTGTTCTTTGGATAATATCAGTGAGAAAATAGAATCTTTTCTGTATTAAAAAGAGCCGGTTTCCCGGCCCTTCAAGTTATTTGATGACTGCTAAGATGTCCTGAGCATTCACGATAAGGTAATCCTCACCTGAATCCTTGATCTCGGTTCCCGCATATTTATCATGAAGAACCTTGTCTCCGACTTTGACCTTGATCTCCTCACTGTCTCCAATTGCGACAACTGTTGCGATCTGTGTCTTCTCCTGGGCAGCCTGAGGAATGAAAATTCCTCCTGCAGTCTTCTCCTCTGATTTTTCCGCTTTAAGCAGAACTCTCTCACCAAGTGGTATGATTGTCATTTCTAATCACCTCGAAATATCAATTTCATAGAATAATATATATAAGGTTTCTTAAAGCGGCAAGATATAATGTGAGAGAAAAATAATTTGGAAAAATAAGAATTAACTCTTAACTTTTGTTTGAATATTGTTATATTCCTGTTAAGGGATAAATAAAATGGGATTCGAGGAGAGTGGAAAGACATTCAGAGAAGCGGAAAGATGCGTGATGCATGGGGATGTGCTTAACGCCTTCGATTTATATTGCGATGCTCTGCTTGACCGTCTTTCTCTAAATCACTCATGTCTTGATTTCCTGCTTTTCTACCGATCTCAGCTTATTAAGTATCTGAAGGAGAAGAAGAGTTTCTTCCTCTCATTGCCAGAGGGGGATATGATTAGTGATTTAATCTATTCAGCCTATGAGGATTTCCTCTCATCCTGTCGTAATAATCCTTTTATTAAGAACGATAGGGGACGATTCAGGCTTTTGATGTCAGTAAAAATCATATTCCCGGTTCAAAATGACACAGCGTTTCAGGATTTACCCCTTATAGTGTCAAAATAACTCAATTTTGAATATTATTTGTTTCATTGTGTCAAAATGCAACTTAACATATTTAATCTTCATAATGTTTTAAAATTGTTATTTCTTTTTAATATAAATAATTGTATTGGTTTTTAAGTTTTTGGCATGGTTCTTGCTTTAATAGGTATGTAGGAGAAAACAAAATGTCAAAAGAAATAGCAAACGCTGCTTACATGGATGCTGATAACGAAGTACTATCAATTTATCTGGAGCAGATTAATAAGATTCCCATGCTCAGCTATGAAGAGGAGTATGAGCTTGCATTGAAGGCTAAGAATGGGGATAAGAAGGCATTTGACAGGATCATTAATGCAAACCTCCGTTTCGTTGTCTCCGTAGCAAAGAAATATAAGGGACAGGGCATGGCCCTATCCGATTTGATAAATGAAGGTAACATCGGTCTGATTACGGCTCTTGAGAAGTTTGAACCTGAGAAGGGCTATCATTTCATCTCATATGCGGTTTGGTGGATAAGACAGTCCATCATGAAAGCTTTAAGTGAGAAAGCCAGAGCTGTACGTCTTCCACTTAACAGGGCAAATGAACTCATGCAGATTCAGAAGGCCCAGGGTGAGATTCTACATGAGAGTGCAGGAGATCCAAACGATCTTCATCTCATAAGCGAGAAGACGGGTCTTGATGAGACTCTTGTAAAAGATCTTCTTTCGATAAGTCAGGATATGGTCAATCTTGATTCTGCAATCAAAAGTGATGACGACTCTTCCTCCACATTCTCTGAATTCATTGAGGATCCTTCCTCTGGTCCGGAGGCTGAGGTCGTAGGTGAGTCCCTCAAGGCAGAGGTTCACTCACTTCTTATGACGCTAAATGAGAAAGAGAGGATGATTCTTACCATGCGTTACGGACTTGACGGTTCAAAGCCAATGAGTTTGAAGGAAATCGGAATGAAATTCGGTCTTACAAAGGAGAGGATTAGGCAGATTGAGAAGCGCTCTTTGGAGAAGTTGAGAGATAACAGCGAGGGCAGAGCGCTTGATTGCTACACCGTCGCATGACTGAAATAGAATTTTTTTCTCCCTTCAAGTTGGAAACGATTTGAAGGGTTTTTATATTTTAGTGAAAATATGCATTAAAACGATATGCAAAAATGAAACCTCGTTTCAATTTTGAATAATATTATCTTATAATATAACTAATTATTCTTTTTAGGTTGTGTTAAGCTGTTTTAAATGGTAATCTCATAAAAGCATTTTATAGTGAGGTGAAAATGGCTAAATCAGAAAAAAAGAAATACGTTTACTTTTTCGGAGGGGGAAAAGCAGAGGGTTCTGCTGATATGAAAGCCCTCCTTGGGGGAAAGGGTGCTAATCTTGCGGACATGACGAGTATAGGGCTTCCAGTGCCTCCTGGCTTTACGATTACCACTGAGGCTTGTGCATTCTTCGACAAGACAGGTGGCGGCTATCCTGAGGGAATGAGGGAAGAGGTTCTTGGCAATCTCAAGAAGCTTGAGGATCTTCAGGGAGCAAAGCTTGGAGACAAGGAGAATCCTCTACTTGTTTCCGTCAGAAGCGGTGCGGCTCAGTCCATGCCTGGAATGATGGATACTGTTCTTAATCTCGGTCTTAATCCTGACAGCCTTGAGGCTCTTATCAAGAAGACGGGAAATGAGCGCTTTGCATGGGACAGCTATCGCAGGTTCATCCAGATGTTCGGTGATGTAGTAATGGGCGTAGAGCATGCTAAGTTCGAATTCATATTGCAGAGCGTGAAGGATGAGAACGGGATTCATTTCGATAATGAGCTTACGGTCGATATGCTCAAGGAAGTGATTAAGCGTTATAAGATCATGTATAAGAAGGCTACAGGCGAGGACTTCCCAACCGATCCTGAGTACCAGCTTTTCAAGGCAATAGATGCAGTATTTAAAAGCTGGAACAATGACAGGGCAATTAAGTACCGTCTCATGAATGATATCAGGGGACTTCTCGGAACTGCTGTAAACGTACAGTGCATGGTTTTCGGTAACATGGGCGAGACAAGTGGAACAGGTGTTGCTTTCACTCGTGATCCTTCAACCGGTGAGAATAAGTTCTTTGGTGAATACCTGATGAATGCACAGGGTGAGGACGTTGTAGCAGGGATTAGGACCCCTCAGTCCATAGATACGCTCAGGAATGTAAACCCAGATGCATATGAGCAGCTTGTAAATATCAGGAGCATTCTTGAAAAGCATTATAAGGATATGCAGGATCTTGAGTTCACAATCCAGGAAGGAAAGCTCTACATGCTCCAGACAAGAAATGGAAAGAGAACTATCTTCAGCTGGCTCAGAAGCCAGGTTGAGATGGTAGAAGAGGGGCTTATCGATAAGAAGACAGCCGTTTCCAGGGTTCCTGCAGGGGAATTCAGCAAGCTCTTTGCTCCTATTCTCGATAACAAGATCATCCGTGATCTCGCATGCAAAGAGGCAACACACGGCCTTAATGCAAGTCCAGGAGGCGCATGCGGTCAGATTTATTTTACGGCAAAGGACGCTGAGAAAGCCGCTTCTGAAGGTAAGGATGTTCTTCTTGTACGTGTTGAGACAAGTCCTGAGGATATCGGTGGAATGGCAGTTAGCCGCGGTATCGTAACATGCCGTGGAGGTATGACCAGCCATGCAGCCGTAGTCGCACGCGGAATGGGCTGCCCTTGTGTCTCGGGATGCGGAGAGATTCACGTCGATGAGATTAAGAAGACTCTTGAAGTTAATGGACAGATCCTCTCTGAAGGGGATTACATGGCAATCGATGGATTCACAGGTGCCGTCTATGCACAGAAGATTCCTGTAAAACCAAGTGAGATCATGCAGGTTCTTGAGGGAAGCATGAGGGAATCAGAGTCGCTTCTCTTCCAGAACTATAAGAAGTTCATGGGCTACGTTAATGAATTCAAGACAATGGGTGTAAGGACGAATGCCGATACTCCGCAGGATGCACGTCATGCAGTCCAGCTCGGAGCAGAGGGTGTCGGCCTTTGTAGGACGGAGCATATGTTCTTTGGTGGCAAGAGAATCATCAGCATGCGTAAGATGATTCTTGCAAGCAATACCAAGGATAGGGAGAATGCACTTTCAGAGCTTCTTCCAATGCAGAGGGAGGATTTTGCTGGCATATTTGAGGCTCTTAACGGGCTTCCTGTCACAATTCGCCTACTTGATCCACCACTTCACGAATTCCTACCAAATGACCATACAAGCCGTCATGAGATGGCTCTTACCATGGGAATAAGCCTTGAGGAGATTGCCCAGAAGATCAACAGTCTACATGAGTTCAACCCGATGCTCGGTTTCCGTGGTTGCCGTCTTGCAATCGTATATCCGGAAATCCTCAAGATGCAGGTTAGGGCTATTATCGAGGCTGCTATCGATACTAAGAGGAAGGGAATCGATGTCCATCCTGAGATCATGATTCCTCTTGTAGGTATCTATAAGGAGTTCAACTTCTGTAAGCAGAAAGCTCAGGAGACGATTGAAGAGGTATTCAGCGAGCAGGGAATGAAGATCGAATACAAGATCGGTACTATGATCGAGGTTCCACGTGCCGCAATCACTGCTGATGAGATCGCTCGTGAGGCTGAGTTCTTCTCGTTCGGAACGAATGACCTGACTCAGATGACATGTGGTTTCAGCCGTGATGATGCCGCTTCCTTCCTCGGACATTACGTAAATGATCCTGATAAGCAGTTCTATGATTACGATCCGTTCGCTTCAATCGATGTGGATGGAGTAGGTAAGATGGTTAAAATCGCAGCAGAGCTCGGACGCTCAGTACGCCCTGATATCAAGCTTGGCATTTGCGGAGAGCATGGAGGGGATCCTAAGTCGATTGCATTCTGTCAGTCAATCGGACTGAACTATGTCTCATGTTCACCTTTCAGAGTGCCAATTGCGCGTCTTGCTGCGGCTCAGGCGGCTATCGCACAGGGAAAATAAACGCTAAACAAGGAAAAGGGAGCTTCACGGCTTCCTTTTCTTTTTGTATATTGTCTTTATGCTTAAAACAATCGTTAAAGGATTCATAGTAGGTTCGAGCATGATGATACCCGGAGTATCTGGTGGTTCGATGGCCATGATACTAGGTGAGTATGACCGGCTTATATCATCAATTCCATCTCTTTTCTCAAGAAAGACATTTCTTGAAAGCCTGAAATATCTCTCCGTTTTCGTTCTTGCAGCACTCGCTGGTATCGTTATTGTCGCTCGTCCCCTTGAGATTCTAATAAACCGTTATGCTCTGATAATAATGTATCTCTTTCTTGGAGCAGTATGTGGAACTATTCCGATGATGGTGAGAAAAGCCCACTCTGAGGGCTTTGATTTAAAAAGCCTTGTATGTGTCATATTGGGTATTATACTTGTTTTCTCGATTGAGTTGATTCCTGAGGGTATATTCAATCCATCATTGGATTCAGGTTTTTTTGATATTCTTATCCAGGTCTTTGGAGGTATTCTTGTATCTGTCGGTCTCGTTCTTCCAGGAATAAGCACGAGCTATCTTCTACTTGTACTTGGACTTTATGAGCCGATTATCGAGGCTTTATCGAATAACCAGTTTACTCTATTGATTCCCATTGTCCTTGGCCTATTGGTTGGAATACTTGCTCTTACTAAGATTCTTGAGATCGCAATGTCCCGTTATCCTAAGATAACATACATGATGATTCTTGGTTTTCTTCTTGGTTCTATCAAGGAGATCTATCCAGGACTACCTTCTGGAATAGGAATCTTAATTGCAATAATTCTTTTTGTAATAGGATTTTTCGTTGTATATAAACTGTCACTATTTGAAGAAGAGAGCGAAAAAAGTGAAAAAGATGTTGAAATCTAATTAGCTTTTTAGTATATTTTCTAGGTACGCCAAAGTAGCTCAGTGGTAGAGCAGCTCACTCGTAATGAGCAGGTCGCGGGTTCGACTCCCATCTTTGGCTCGAGAGCTAAGTCGTCTGACTTAGCTTTTCTTTTTTTCTTTGGTATTTGTCATAAGCCCAAAATAAGCTATATTATAGGTAGAGGAATTGGGAGGCACGAAAATGGATTACTTTGGAGAGGAATGGGAAAACCCGTTAACTGATTTCAGTGCAGATAATGCCGTCGTTCTCTCAATAGATAAGAAGAGAGTTACGAACGGGCCTGGGGCCGAGGTAGGGCTTACCTGGTCTGAGGATGTCTTTAATTACATGTTCGATAATATGGATTTCAAAAGGATTGAGAAGTTCTTTGAGGATAGCTATAACGCATCCTATCAGAATTATATCGCCATGATGATGGGTAGGCAGTTGATACAATGACGATTTTAGGAATAGAGACGAGCTGTGATGAATGCTCCGCTGCGGTCGTAGTGGATGCTAAAGAGATATTAAGCAATGTCATCGCAACACAGATAGAATTACATAAGCCGTATCAGGGGGTCGTACCTGAGCTTGCATCCAGACTGCATACGGAGTGGATTGAGCAGGTTGTAGATGCCGCAATCAGCAAGGCGGGAATAACGAAAGAGGATCTCGATGCCGTGGCTTTTACGAATAGGCCGGGACTTCTTGGCTCTCTTCTTGTAGGCGTTAATTTCGCCAAGTGCTTTGCATCTACACTTGGAATTCCTTATTTTGGAATAGATCATATAAGAGCTCATCTTTTCGCATCACAGATTGAGAATCCTCTTGAATACCCGTATTTAGGTGTTCTCGTCTCAGGTGGGCATACTGTAATATGCAAAGTCAACAGCTATGATGACGTTGATGTGCTTGGTACCACGATTGATGATGCAATCGGAGAGGCGTTTGATAAGGTTGCGAAGTTCTATGATCTTGGTTATCCAGGTGGGGTTGTAATAGACAGGCTCAGTCAGAATGGGGATGCTAATGCATTTGCTTTCCCCGGTCCCACGATGGATAGGGATAAGCACCCTTACGATATGAGTTACTCAGGTCTTAAGACAGCAGTAATAAACCAGAAGGACAGGTTCTTGAATCCAGGATGTGAGGATACGAAAGAGAACATAGCCGCATCGTTTCAGCGTCAGGCTGTTAACATCCTGATGAAAAGGGTGCGTCTTGCCCTTAAGGATACTGGTTTAAAGAGAGTCAGTGCAGGTGGTGGTGTTGCTGCGAATTCTCTTTTGAGAAAAGAACTCAAGGAACTGGAGAAGGGTGGCTATACCGTTACATTCCCCTCTTTGAAGTTATGTACCGACAATGGTGCGATGGTTGCAGGTCTTGCTTACAACTATTTTAAGGATGGTTATAAGGATGGGCCGGACGTAACAGCTAGTGCAAGAGTAAGTGCATTTAAAAAATTTTAAAATAGCTATTGACAGGTTATCCTTTTTTCTTTAGGATACCTGAGTGTCCTTGGGATGTAGTGTAATGGTAACACTGCAGATTCTGGTTCTGCCTTTGGGGGTTCGAATCCCTCCATCCCAGCTGATTGCGGTTCCTTCGTCTAATGGTTAGGACAGGAGATTCTCAGTCTCTAAATAGGGGTTCGATTCCCCTAGGAACTATAAAGAAAATCGCCTAACTCTTTTAAACATAGGAGTTAGGCTTTTTTATTTTCTTAGCTCTGTACCATTTCTGTACCAAATAACTGCATTTTTAAGCTGGTTTTATTTTTATTGAAGTCTCTGCGATTTTATCCAGCTCCGATACGAGCTCCTCTTCTTTTTCCTTGTACATGTGGGAATATGTGCTGAGTGTAATCGTCACATCATCATGGCCTAATCTTTCTGATATCTGTTTCACAGGGATTCCCATATTGATCAGCAGGGAGGCGTGAGAATGCCTCAGATCATGGATTCTTATCATTTTAACGTGTGCTTTCACGCTGTACCTCTTCAGACACTCCCTGTATTTCGATTCAGAGCGGTCAAAAAGCCTCGTAAACGCATTCAGTCCATAAATATGGGAAGAATACTCTTTTATCTTCTCCATGACGATTCTGGGCATCCTTATCGTTCTGGTGCTCTTCTTCGTTTTCGTACCGTAGATGTAGGCCGTTCCTTTCACGACGACATAGTTCTTGTTTATCGATACCGTGTTGTTCAGGAAATCAAAATCGGAAAAAGTCAGGGCGCATGCTTCTCCTATGCGCATTCCTGAATAAAACAGGAGAAGGAAAAAAGCCTCTTTATCAATCATTCCCGAAATAGCCTGCATGAACCGGTTGAATTCATCCAGCGTCCAGAATTCCATTTCCTCAGACTTAGTGCTCTTGATATTTCCTACAACCGTGCAGGGATTCTGTTTCAACCCGTATACCTTTATTGCGAAATTGAAAATTGCCGATAGCTGCTTGTGTGTCTTTCTGAGGGTTGAGTTCTTATAGGTACCGTTCTTTATCAGTTCCGTTTGCCACTGTCTGATGTCGGCCGGAGTGATCTCATTGATCCGCTTCTCCCCGAAGTAGGGAAGGATTGCGGTTTTGAAATTCGATTCCTTGTTACTTACCGTTGTCGGCTTCATTCTTGCCTGGCAGTCGTCGATATAATACAGGAAAAGGGAGTTGAATGTCATATCGCAGTTGTTCTGCTGCTTGTCCAGGAATGCCTTCTCATACTCCTTGGCCTCCCTCTGGGTTTTAAAGCCTGTTTTCTTATGCTGTTTCGTTTCTCCCTGCCAGTTCTTATAGCGGAACTTGCAAGCCCATGATTGCGTATAGCTGTCCTTGAATACCGCCATTGTTAACACCTCCTTCCTGATGCTAGAATATTCATATGGCTAAAGATGATTACTACGTTATTGTCTACAAAATACTTGCTTACCTTTATGCTCGTCTCAAGGAAGATGAGAAGATCGATGTTAGATTGATTGCCCATGATAGCCCAATGCTTGATATCAAAAAGGGATATTGGACCTATATAATCGAGCATATGTGGAAACAGGGTTTCATTGAAGGAATAGACGTGGCATATGGAATAGGGGATTACCCTGAAATCGTAGGTCTTGAGTACATGAAAATTACTCCAGATGGTATAGGCTATCTCTTGGATAACAATCTTCTGGCTAAAGCTAAAAAGCTTCTCAAAGATATGAAAGAAATCAATCCTTTTGTATGACAAATTTGCCTCCTTTTCTCAGAGGCACCCATGTGTTAGAATGACATAGATGCCTCTTTAGGTATTTTGTAGAGCTGCATGATCTGTGGTAGGTGAGGTGCAGCTCTTTTTTTGTCCATTACTGTCCATTATCGTTCATTACAGTTCATTATTGTCTCTCTTTTTTATTCTACTTTTTGTTTACAAAAACCAAAACTATTGTTATTCTTGTGATAGAAGTTGACTTGGGTGGAACAAAGCTGGGCTGGCTGTGCCAGTAAGCCTTTATGGTGAGATGCCCTTGCTCCTGGGGTCAACTTGTTTTTTTTATTTTGATTTGATTACAATTTCAGGATCCTCCATTATTTTTGCAATTAACCAATCTATTAATCTTTTTGAGTACTTGCAGATTGATGATTTGCCTGTTTGGATTTTGATTACAAACTCAGGGTTGTTCTTCAGGTCAAAACGCTTTATCAAGACATCTAGACACGCTGTGGTAAAAACAGGTGGATTAGGATACTTTTCATTTGGAATAGGTGTTTTTATTGGTGTGAAATTAATAGCTTCTCGTTTAATTATCTTATCAATTTCTTTTGCAATCTGATGATGTGTATATGCATGAGTTTTATTTGCATCAACAGGACGATCTATGTACATTACGTTTTGATCTTTTGGGTTATTGCTTGCGTAGAAGGATACGTCAGCTTTGGATTTATTGCTTACCCTGGCAAAATTAACAGTTACGTTATATGCAATAGAGGCCCCTTCTTCACAGTCAAAGTATGATTGCAATTCAGTTTTTCGTTTTTCAAATAACTCAACAAGGTTAATCCCATATTTGGATATCATTTCAGTCTTATTGGGCTGTAAATTGGGGACGAATAAACTTAAAAAATCAGTTTTTATGTAATCTGTGATTCTTATATTTGCAAACTCATAAAGTTTGTCTGCGTATGCCTTTACACAAAACGATAAGAATGGGATATATGTGAATTCATACTCAGGTAATATGAAGTGTGTTGACGTATTACGCAAGGCAATGACTACAGAAAGATTCTGCCTTATGGGATCTTTCTCATTTGTAAATACCTCCTTGATACAATCTTGCAATGAAAGCGTTCTGTTGGGCTTATCAGCAAAATATATTCGCTTGTTATCCGTTAGAAGTTTTGTTTTGAGAAGCAGTTCCCATGCATTGCACAGAAGATAAACACATCCTTCTAGCCTATATCTAATTGTAGGTTTATTGAATATCTCAATAGACAAGAGAAAAGCTTCTATACTTTTATCTTTTAAAAAAGCTATCTGTTGACTATCATTTACTTTGTTCTCTTCCATCCTGTCACCTCTCCCTATGAAGCCATTTGATCAGACTGAATTGGCTTGGTCACTAGTGTTCATTTCAAAATCATTAAAAAGTAGATGAATAAGTTGTTCCCTATTTAATTCTAGTAACATATTCTTGATTTCTTGTAGATTTTGACTAGAAAAAGAGGGGGATAAGAGTTCTATTATTTTTACTCTAATATCTTCATCAGAATAAGAACTGAATGCTAGTTCTGGAGTAATTTCAATTCCTATACTACTTGAATATGTTTTTTCTTCGTATTCCTGCTCTGATGGTTCAAAGTTAATCATGTCATAAAATACTTCTTCAGTAATAATGTTTATGTCTTCTCCCTCGGAAATATATTTTTCCGCTTTTAATTGTTTTGATGATTTATTACCTATAATTTTTGAATAATCCTGTGTACCCATTACTAGATAATCAGTGTCTTTCGTCAATGAATCACCGACAGAGCCACCATAATTTACTACATACTGCATAGCCTCTTTTCTTGTCATATGTTGGAGCTTGCCGGTAAAAATAAATCTTTCTCCTAAAAATAAAGTTATATCGGTATTTTCTCTTTTTATATCATTTGCATCCCACGGATTTCTTATTTTTATCTGTTCATAGCTAAGGGATTTTTCATTGGCAATTTCATTCAATTTGTCATAAAGCAACTTTGTGTATTCGCAATCTGATAAAGCTCTATGAACTTGTTTCCCGAATTTGAAGTACCATACCAAATTTTTTAATTTATATCTTCTTTTAGTTTTTTCCTTAAAATCAGGAATTACTATTTTTGCAATTTTCCTGACATCAACATAATTATTTGAAAATTTCAAATTGATCTTATCGCATTCATCATAAATGAAGTTAACATCGAATGAAGTATTAAACCCGACAACAATATCATCATTTATGAAATCTAAGAATTGAGGAAGGACCTCAGAAATAGGAGGTGCCTCTTTAACCATTTCATTTGTTATTCCATTAATGGCTGTAATGAAATCAGGAATGGGATTTTTAGGTTTAGACAACATACAGAATTCATTAGTTATGACATTCTCTCTTACCTGCATTGCTCCTATTTCAATTATTTCATCTACATCTGGGACTAATCCTGTCGTTTCAATATCTACTACAGTGTAGTTTTGAAGCTTTTTTAGAATTGGATTGCCTTTGAATTTTCTATATTTACTCATTTTTAACACCTTTACTTTTCAATAGTTTTCTAAATGAATCCATCCTATGACCTTACCGATTATCGATACGCAGTCCGAATCGGTCGTTTTAGGAGGATAGTCCTTGTTTGCACTGATTATAGTCACCTTGTTTTCCATTGAGTCGAACAGAATTTTCTTCACCAGCACGTCTCCTCCGTAGTTGATAACATATATTCCTGGACCTCTTATCATACCTTTGGAGAATACGGCTATATCTCCTGAATAGATCTTCTCTTCAATCATGCTGTCTCCTATGACCTCAGCTGCAACCAAAGTACTCTTGTCTATTCCTCTTGCCATGGAAGAGAGAATGTCAATCTTTCGGATATTTATATCGTCAGATGATAGGAAATTTTCTCCTACGCCAGCAGAAATCTTTTGATTAATAAAAGGTATTGTTAGCATTCCAGAGCTTGAATCATAAGACGGTACTTCTTCCTCCATGCCAACATCAAAGCCAGCAAGCCAAGCAGGAGAAACTCTTAAAACTTTTGCCATTTCTAAAAGCGGTGTTCTTTTAGGCTCAAATCGTCCTGATACATAAGAGCTAATAGTACTAAAATTAATACCTGTTAAATCTGCTAATTCGGTTTGTGTCATTTCTCTTTTTCTTAAGGCGATATTCAACCTTTCAGAGACCATGTTCTTATTGTATTCTGGCTTCATTTTTCTTGTTCCTTATGCAGTCTCAATCATACGACTGTATTTCTTTTTACGCAACAAAATTTTGTTTTACCAAAATATTTTTATAAATTAGCAAGTTTTTGCTTGACAACGACAAATAGCAACATTATAGTTACTTGTGAAATTAGCAAGTAGGAGAGGAAAATGAAATTTGCAAAGCTAAGAGGACTTATCAAAGAAAAGGGAATGACCGAAGCTGAACTTGCAAATAAAATAAATCTTTCTGCTTCAAGCCTTTCTTGTAGGCTTGGGGGTAAGGTTGATTGGACACTTCCTGAGATGAGAGCTGTTTGTGATGTTTTGGAAATCAACTTTTCTGAGATAGGTAAATATTTTTTTAATTAAATACTTGCTAATTTAGCAAGTTAGTTTGCAAGGAGCTAAACACATGAACATACCTACAAATGAAGGCTACGTACCAAAAGATGCTGGAAAACCCGCACCGAAGAAGCCAGAAAACTTTATCCCAGATGGCAAAGAAAGAATCAGATCCAATGTCGGGTTCATCATCATCGCATCAGAGCGCAACAGGGCAGGGGAGGAGATAGTCCTCGGATACAACCCTAAGGATAACTGCTATGTCACATGGCTTTGCCTTGGCGGCTATGACTACAACCACGGCCATTACGGCTCAGACTTTTTCAAGGCAGTCGAAGACTTCAAAAGGAGATCTGAGAGATGAAGGATCAGAAAAAACGCCTGTACATCTGGATTCCATTAAAGCTTTTCGCAGATGTGCAGTATGAAGCGAACATGAGCGGTAAGACCCTTACCGATTATGTCATCGAAGCCCTCCAAAGGAGGTTGAAGGAGAGCGGAGATGAGAAATAGAAGATTGGCAGCGGGAGTCCACCTCTTGCCCCTGCATGTTTCAGGTGCGTGGTCGTATGGACTCCGTCATTATCCTCGCGGTCCAGAACCTGCTGATGTAAGCTCCAGTACACCAGCAAGGCACTGGATGTCACTTGTCGTCCGAGTTACCGAACTTAAAGCGCAGCACCTGTCAACAGTGGAATGCTGTTCCCTTCTCCCAGCGGAGTCGGGCCTCGCAAGTCAAAGTGTCATGTGTCCGATTTTGGCCGCTACCGGTCTTTGTCCCCGTCAACCACGCCTACCCGTAGCTGGAGACTGCGGAGCAAGATCAGGGGACTTCAAAATCTTGGTCAACATGTTACCTCCTTTCTCGGTCCCCCGGAATGGGGGGCTGGGATTCATGTTACCACTTTTCCACAAAAGAGCAAATAAAAACAGAAGGAGGATACATGGCTAAGTCATCAATCACACAGCAGGTTCCTTTTAGGAACAGGGAAATCGAGAAAATGAGCGTTGCCGAAGTTCCGTACTACACGGCTGAGGATGTCCAGAAGCTTCTGGGAATCGGCAGTTCAAAAGCCTACTACATCATCAAACAGCTGAATGATGAACTGAAACGCAAAGGATTCATAACAGTTGCCGGGAAGGTTTCCAAAAAATACTTCAGGGAACGTGTGGCGTTATGAAAAAAGCTCCTATGAAAGGAGCCAGATAACGAGGAGCTATACCCTCATAAACATCAAGTTAAGTATAGCAGGGAGTAAAAGATAATGCAAGTAAACCACGTTTTTCTCACTGCGGCGATAGTTCTCTTGACCGAGGCGGTAATTTCAATGCTGGCAAGAGGAATCACAGAGGAAATCAAGAAGAGGAAACAGATCAGATCCACTGAGCGCTGGATACTCACGAGAGGCACAAACGGCTACATAGGCGGCGAGTACGTCAGGGAGGCTGAATGAGCAGGACGGAGACCCATAGGAACAGGCTTGCCCTGGTGAGGCTCATACAGGTGTATCCGAAGATGACCAGGAAGATGGATCTGAAATATGCATTGGGCATCAATGATTCGATACTACTGAATCTCATCTTCGACATCGGAGGTTTGGCGGAGCAGGACGGTAATCTCTGCTTCTGCACACTCGGGGACAAGGAGAGGGCGGAGAGGAAATACAGGAAACTGCTGGCTGAGAGCCGGAAGAAAGATAACGGAGGAGCTTTATGAAACTAAGCGACATCACATTGACAGCGGAAGCCCAGCTTGAGGACGCAATCAAGCGCTCGCATGAATCATCAGGATTCGAGGGAGTGACGGTGAACGTGGCCTACACGAAGAAGCCATCACTTGAGATTAGAAGCACCTATGCATTCGCAAAAGGTGAGACTGTGGAGGTTGAGTAGATGGCTGGAAAGTACAGACCGCCGAGGCAGACAGTCATAAGGGATTATGAGGTTCTGGTCTCAAGGGCGGATGAGATGAAAAAGAAGGCGGAGGAGCTCATCGCCTCCGGCATGTGCCCGTGGGGACCGCCTTCATTCATCCTCGTCAACGACAGCATAACATGCTGCCAGGTTTTCGTGAAGAAGGAACAGGTCAGAGTGACCGTGAAGGAGGAATGAGAATGGCATTGAAAATCTTATCTACAGAAGGTTACGGCAGGGATGCCGGAGTCAAGGTCCTGGTGTATGGCGCACCGGGAGCAGGAAAGACCAGGTTATGTGCTACGGCACCGAAGCCTTTCATACTTTCTGCAGAATCGGGACTTCTATCCCTCAGAAAGGAGAAGCTCCCATATGCGGTGATCAGCAACATAGACGATCTCAATGAGGCATATGCATGGGTTACAGAAAGCGATGAGGCTAAGGAGTATCAGACAATTTGTCTGGACTCGATATCGGAGATTGCCGAACAGGTGCTTTCCACAGAAAAGGCGAATTCCAAGGACGGCCGTAAGGCATACGGGGAGATGCAGGACAGGATGAACAGGCTTCTAAGAGCCTTCAGGGATATCCCAGGGAAGAACGTCTACTTCTCAGCCAAGATGGAGAGGACACAGATGGATTCCGGATTAATCCTCTACACTCCGTCCCTCCCCGGGAAGAATCTTACACAGGGCATCGGATATTTCTTTGATGAAGAGTTTGCATTAATTGCAGTCAAGGACAGTGAAGGTAACGTGAACCGTTATCTTCAGACCTTCTCCGATACCACATATGAGGCAAAGGATAGATCGGGTTCCCTTGATTTCTACGAGGAGCCCAACCTCACAAAGATCTTCAACAAGATATCGGGAGATGAGAATGCCTAAGATTCCCGTTGTAGCTATCGAAAGTTCTGAATTCGACCAGCTCGTGGCAGATATCAATGAAGCCAAGGATGCTGAGAAAAAATGGCAGGAGTATCAGAAGAAAAAGGAAGAGGAGCTTGAGGAGAAGTTCTCAACAATAGACCCTTCCTCGGATTTCGAAGGAGTGGAGCGTCTGGACAGCGAAGCATACACCGTCAAGATCACTCACAAGCTTACTAGAAAGGTGGACAAGCAGATGGCCGATTACGAGATTAAGAAGCTTGGCTGCATGCCTGAAACGCTTTTCAACGTAAAGTACGACTATTCGGCGACTCTTTTCTACAAGCTCAATGATGAACAGAAAAACGCTGTTCTCGATTCAATGACTACCAAGAGGGCTAGGAGCTCTCTTGAGATAACACTTAAGGAGGAGGCCTAAATGGCAAGATTAAATCATGCAATCGATGTGACGGAAGAGAAGGGCGGACTCGGTGAGTTTGAACCGGTTCCCGCAGGAGTGTACCCGGCGCAGATAGTTTCAGCTGAAGAGGAACCGACGAAGGACGGTTCAAGCTGGGTGTTGAAGATGCAGTTCAGCATAGTAGGACCTAATTACCCAGGACGCAGGATATGGGGCAGGGTGATCACCTCATCTTCAGATGCCCAGAAGATGGCGGCAGGAAAGAGGCATCTTGCGAATCTGCTTGATGCGCTCGGAGTGGGAAGGAGGATAAGCGACACAGACGTACTCCTGAACAAGGTGACTCCTATCAAAGTCAAGTACCAAGCGGCTACGGAGCAGTATCCCGCATCGAACAACATCGTTGAATACGGAGTAGCTGCGGATCCATCTTTCAGACCTGCAAACGACGTACCAGGTACGGCATCCGCTTCCGCTGCGGCTCCTAAGCCTGGTTTGAAAAAACCACCTATGAGTTTCTGAGGCTGGAAATGGCGGAACTTAAGCAGAACATCGACCTTACAATCTCAAGATCAAAGACTGCGGAGATGATTGACGATGCATGGTTCTGGCAGGGAAACAAGGCCGAGCTTAGACCCTATCTCGGCGTTTCCCTGATAGGCCATCACTGTCCACGTTACCTCTGGCTCAACTTCCGATGGTTCTCATGGGACGTTCAGGATGGGCGCATGCTGCGCCTTTTCAGAAGAGGACAGAGGGAGGAGGAGACCGTGGTATCCGACCTCAGGATGATAGGCATGGAGCTTGATTATGTCCTGGACAAGCAGCTCGACATGGATTTCGGCTGCCATGTCAAAGGACATCCTGACGGCCTCATCCTTTCCGGGGTTCCAGAGGCTCCAAAAACTCCTCATACGCTTGAGGTAAAAACCCACAACAGGGAGAGCTTCAACGAGCTTGAATCAAAAGGTGTGATGAAGGCCAAGCCCATGCATTACGCACAGATGCAGTGCGAGATGCTCGGCGCATCCCTGACTCTTGGATTGAAGATTGAAAGGGCGCTCTATGTCGCAGTTTCGAAGGATGACGACAGGATGTATTCCGAACGGATCAGACTTGATAAGCCTTATGCGCAGAGCCTCATAAAAAGAGGACAGGATATAGCCGTCTCGGACTACATACCTTCTCCGATATCAACGAGACCAGACTGGTGGCAGTGCCGGTTCTGCCGTTTCCACGACCTCTGTCACGGAGGAATGATTCTTCCCGAAGTCCATTGTCGCACATGCATCCATTTCACGGCCGAGAAGGACGAAAGATGCACGTGCGCTTGTTACGGAGGCAAGGAGATACCGCTTGAGGCTCAGAGGAAGGGCTGTCCATGTCATGTGTTCCATCCGGACATGGTTCCTTCCTGGGAGCTGGTAAGGGAGGCGAGCACGAAGGATTCTGCATGTTACAGGATTCCGGAGCTAGGAGACGTGCTTAACGGATGGGAAGGATATTCATCCGAAGACATAAAGGCTGCTATAGGGAGGGGCGAGCATGGAACTGAGGACATATCAGCTGAAAGCGATTCAATCGACTTTTGATTATCTTGCGGAGAATCCCGGCAAGAATCCGTGCCTGGTTCTTCCGACCGGCTCGGGTAAGAGCGTATGCATCGCCGCATTCATAAAGGCCGCACTCGAATGGTGGCCTGGAATAAAAATCATGATTCTCACGCATCAGAAGGAGCTCATAGAACAGGATGCCAGGGCGCTTCACAGAACCGCTCCAGATCTTTCCATAGGACTATATTCATCATCCATCAGATGCAAGGATCTCTCTCAGCCCGTGACTTTCGCATCAATCCAATCAATCTACAAGATATCCGTGCCTGATGTCAGATTCATCCTGATAGACGAGGCACATCTCATCAACAACGAGGACCAGGGGATGTACCGCCGCTTCCTGGGACACAGCAGAGCCAGGGTCATAGGGCTCACGGCCACTCCGTACAGGATGGGGCAGGGATATCTTACAGATGGGGACGGGATATTCGATGATTTGATCCAGCCCGTCTCGATTCTAGAGCTTCAGGGGCTTGGATATCTAGCCAAACTCAGAAGCAAGGGAACTTTCACTAAACTTGATGTTTCTAACGTCCGGCTCAGGGGAGGGGAGTTCATAGACTCCGACCTCCAGAAGGAGCTGGACACTTTCACGACAAATGAATCAGTCGCTGAGGAGATAATCAGGAGCGCCGCATATTACAGAAGGGAGCACATCCTCATATTCTGCTCCGGAGTCGAGCACGCCAGGCACATATCCGAGATACTTTCAGAGAAGGGTATGAAGGCCGCATACATCGCTGGAAACATGAGCATGGAAGACAGGGAGGAAATCCTCTATTGCTTCACTCATGGCCACACCACGGCGCTCTGCAACGCCAATCTTCTCACTACAGGGTTCGATTATCCGGACATCGACATGATAGCCATGCTCAGGCCTACGATGTCCCCTGGACTCTATCTTCAGATGGCTGGCAGGGGATTGAGACTCAAATCAAACGGCGGGGACTGCCTGATTCTTGATTTTGCTGGAAACGTGCAGCGCCATGGTCCCGTGGCTTTCGTCTCTCCTCCTGCGAGGAAGGGTGAGGCGAGGCAGGGAGTCATGCCGTGCAAGGAATGTCCGCAGTGCCTTGAGATAGTTCCGCTGTCCCTGGCCGCATGTCCTTCATGCGGATATGTGTTCCCGAAGAATTCCCTTACATGGGTGCTCTATGACGGGGATGTGAACGGGGATGGATATGAGAAACATTCAGTCTGGAAGTGGTCTTGGATGATAACTTCTTCCCGGAAGAACAACACTCCCATGATCGTCTGCGAATTCCGTACGAACGGCAACGACAGGATAAGCAAGTATTTCTTCGTATGGCATGAGAGGATGAGAAGGAAGTCGATAATCGAGCTCATTAAGGTTGCAAGAAAAGCCGGCGTTGATCTTGCCGATGATTTCTGCAACGACATCCAGAGCGAGGACGACTGGTGGCAGCTGATATCTGTCATAGAGGCATGCGAGAGGCCTCAGGTAATCATAACAAAGAGGTCCGAACAGGACAGGAGATACAAGAACATAGCCTACATGCTCTGGGCTTCTGATATTGAGGAGCTGAAAGGAGAGGCAGAAAAGGAGAAGGAGGTGATTGAGGATGCAAGAAGAAAACTTCTCGGCTGAATCATTCCAAACCTTCATCCAGCGTCTTCTGGGGGTGTCCGTCAATCCCGTGATGGACGACAGGCTCCACAGGTTCGATGTTAAAAAGCGCGGAGACAAGGCCGGATGGTACGTATACCACTACAACGATGGGAACCTCCAGATAGCCATAGGAGGCTGCTGGCAGACAGGAACCGAGTTCAGATGGTCGAGCAAGAATAAGTCCGATTACACATCAACCGACTGGGAGGCGATTAGGCGTGCTGACGCTGAAAGGAAGAAAATCCAGGAGGATGAATGGAGGAAAGGAGCTGAAAAGGCCAAGGAGATTTATCTGAACTCCGCCGTATGTCCTGACGGCTTCAGCTATCTGGAAAGAAAAAGTGTGAGGAACCATGACGGTCTTCTCCATATCACCGAGACGGGGGATGCATGCATAGTCCCCGTCTACGGATCTGATGGAGAGATCAGGTCAATTCAGAAGATCTTCGCAGATCCTGAGAAACGCAAATGGTTCCTTCCCGGAGCCCGTAAGAAGGGCGGATTCTGTGTTATAGGCACCTTGGAGGATAAGGCCTACCTCTGCGAGGGCTATGCCACGGGAGCGTCAATCTATGAGGCCACGGGAACACCGGTAATCGTTGCTTTCGATGGGAACAACATGAAGGATGTGGCTGATGAGCTGAAATCCATGCTTGAACTCACCGTCGTGGCCGACAACGACCTGAAGGAGGATGGAAGCAATCCGGGGAAATCCTACGCTGAGAGGACCGGACTTCCATACAAGCTCATTCCCGATGCGGGAATGGATGCCAACGACTATGCTGCTGAGCATGGTCTTGAGGCTCTAAAGAACCTTCTTATGCCTCAGACATCCTCATGGATCGAGGATGGAGACGAGCTTCTGAAAACACCATCCCCTCTGCGCTGGCTGATAAAGGGATGGATTCCTCGTGAAGGGCTTGCAATGGTTTTCGGCGCATCGAATTCCGGAAAAACGTTCGTTGTCCTGGACATGCTGCTGAGCATGTCTACCGGCCGTGGAAGCTGGATGGGGATGAAAGCCAGGAATGCCAACTGCCTCTATCTCTGCGGAGAGGGATTCGCAGGGCTGAGGGGAAGGGTAGCATTATGGGCACAGGAGCACGGCCTCTCATCAGTTGGTACGTTCAAGATCTCGAAAGGTCCTAAGAGACTCAACGAAGCCTCGGATCTGGCATTCGTCGCAGAGCAGATAGACCTTTCCGGCATGCAGCCGGACATCATCGCAATCGACACTCTCAACCGCTTTTTCTCCGGAGACGAGAACTCCGCAGAAGAAATCAGCGGTTTCCTCGAATCGCTCATGGAGCTCCAGAATAAGTACAAGTGCGCAATTCTGCTTATCCACCATACGGGAGTATCCAAGGAAGCCGACATGAGGGCAAGAGGGTCAAGTGCGCTCAACGCCGCTGCGGATGTTGCTATCTGTGTGACCAACGAGAAGGGCTATCTCACCTTGACTCAGACCAAGCAGAAGGATGCGGAGCTTCAGGAACCTGTTGAGGTTCATCTGAAGGGCGCGGTAATCAACGGCTGGCTTGATGAGGACGGTGAAGAGGTCAGATCCGCAATCATAGAGCCTGTGGGCGAGGAAGGCAAGCAGGTTGATATCACGGAAGAGATGATGATCATTTCCGATGCATGGCTGAGGAGCGAGCACAAGATGATGCTCGGTTACCCTGCATTGTCAAGCTCGGATTTGAGGAACTACATGAGGGATGTCCTGGCATGGAGCCGCAACAAGATCAAGAAGGTTTTCGCCAACGACTACGGCTCAAGGTTCCTCAGGAAGATGCTTTCCGCAGGTGTGATCCAGATGGTTGAAGAGCAGATTCTGATGGTTGACGAGGTCTCGGTTTCATGCTGTCTGCTGACGCTTTCAGGCATGGAAAAACAGGGTGGTGCCAATGGTGCCAACGTGGTGCCAAAAACATTTTGGCACCAGTGATGCAATCTCCCCAAATGGTGCCAACGGATGTGCCACACACTCTATGGAGTGTGGCACCATTGGCACCAGGGAGCATGGGGATGAGTTGGAACCGTGTAAGGAGGGTTCATGGATAGGAAAAAACATCGAGGTGCCAAGATGGTGCCAAGACCTGCGGAGGCGGTGATACAGGCTGAGGTGGTGCAGCTTCTGCAGAAGAACGGGATATTCTGCCACAGCGTTCCAAACGAGGGCGCAGGTACGGATATGATACGCACCACGCAGCTTATCGCACTTGGCTTAAGAAAAGGCGTGGCCGACCTGGTTGTCTGGTGGCCGGATGGAATCGGATATCTTGAGATGAAGAAGCCGGGAGGAACTCAGTCCCCTGAGCAGAAGGTCTTCGAGATGAAATGCAGGACATACGGAGTGGCTTATGATCTGGCTCATTCCGTGGAGGAAGTTGAAACACTCATCGAGTGGCATAGGAGGAAATGAATATGGGCAAGAAGAAGGAAAATGAAAACGTGAAAATCATGAGAGCGAAGTACGACGGTTCAAATGTCGTGGTCGAACTTCTCAATGAGAAGGGTGAGACCGAGACGATCAAGAGCAGGAGGAATCCACATGAGGATTTCAAGAAGGCTTTAAAGAAGCTCGTCCCGATAATGAGCTATCACATGGAGCTGGATGAAATGGATACCAGGATAACCATTACAGAGGCAATCAGGAAGGATGCGAAGGAGTATTCGGGGTATGTCCTAAAAGGTTCCCTCTACTGCCCCGGTGCACAGAGCAGGATGAACATATCCTCCTGTTTTCTTCTGGTTCCGGATGAGCACTTCTGGGTCGAGCATGATATCAACGAGAAGGACTATAACGGCATCCTGGATGATGAGGAGATTGCGGACATCGAGAACGTCCTGAATGAAGCCTATCTCTACGCAAGGAAGAACAAGAACGGAGTGGAGCAGCCAGATCTGTTCGATGATGAGGAAAAGGGGGCTAGCAATGGTTAGACACTCACCACAGGAGGTGGCTGATTTCTTTGGCGTTTATGTTGCCCAGGATAATGAGGGTAAGCGGTGGAATTTGTTCTCTGATAAACCTCAACTCGAGAGTAATTGCTGGTATGCTGAACTGGGAGATGGAGGGGTTGATTACGGGATAGACATAACCGACTTCATCAATGCTCCGGCGAATCACGACTGGCGCACCCTGTATGAGCCTCATACGTATGGGACAACGCATGAAAAACGCATGGATAGCGCACCCCATCAGAGTGAGGTGCATACGCACAGGGAGTATGTTCTTTTAGGAGAATTTTCTCCAAGTGAGCTCTGTGTGAAAGTAAGCGAATACCTGGAAAAAGGATTCAAGCTTTATGGCTATCCATGGACAGGACCAGATTGCGGAAGGTGTGGATACATCCATTATCAAGCGATGGTGAGGGGGCTGGAATGAGTAAGGCGAGATTCTTCAAAGGAGACAGGGTGTATCGTGCGGATTCTTTCAAGATCTACAAAGTGGAAGAGATAGTCCATGACAGTGAAGGAAGGCGCATCATAATCGCTTTTCCTGAGGACAGGAAGGGAAGCGGCATCAAGTTCTACGATTCCGATAAATCATACATTCTTCAGAGGTGATAGATGCAGGGCATCCATACTCCGGTGATCATCATCTATCCACGCCATACCGAGTACTACCCGTCCGTGATAGCCGCCAGCAAGGCAACAGGCATAAGCCGCTGGCGGCTCTTCAGAGGACTCGAGGATCCTTATGGACAGATTCCTTCTACAAGGCCAACCCTTTATATTGATGAGGCCATAGAGCCTCCTGAGGAAGCGTAGCTTGTGCAATATCCGCACAAGTGCGCTTTTATATTTCTAAACTCAGCTGAACAATTGCACTCATGGGACTACTGAAGAAACGCTGCAAGACATATGGCTGCAGGAATTTCCATCACAACGTTTCCGGATACTGCGATGAATGTACGACCAAGTACAATGCCGCTCATCCGAGAAAAGACATTGAACGTCCTTCAGCTTCCAAGCGTGGCTATGACTGGAGATGGAGGAAGTATGCCAGGGATTATCTGAGGGAGCATCCGACATGCGCAATCTGCGGAGCTCCCGCCACATGCGTGGATCATAAGGACATGACTGCCGACATGATGATGGATGCCTATGGCTCATTCGATTACAACCCCTCGCATTACCAGGCGTTATGTGCCTCATGCAATGCCAGGAAAGGTGCTAGGGAGGATAAGGCGATGAGGGCAGGATATGAGCGTGATAAAGCAGCCATGTCAGGTGTTTTCAGCGCTCCCGAGGGGGAGGGTGAGAAAAATCAATCCCCCTCCACGACCGCGTTGGGTTCAGTGTCTCCCACACACAAGGGGAATGACTGATGACAAGAAAGAAAATTCCTGATGCTCCGGCATGGATGAGCGCTGAGGCGAGAACGCATTTCGAGTGGCTTGCTCCGAGAATTCTGAAAGAGAAAAACTTCGAGGAGATAGATTATCCCCTCATCTGGGCCGCATGCGACTATTACGGCCGATTCCTCTCAGCCGATAAGCTTGCAGATAAGAAGACCTATATCTCGGCCTATGAGAAGCTGATGGAGAAATTCAAAAAGAAAACAGTGAAAGATGAAGTAGAAGAGACGGAACCGGAGGAGGGAGGAAGGGAAGATGAAATCTCAAGGTCATTCGAGTTCTAGCACTCTTCGGAACAGAATCCTGAAATATTACAGGGATGCATATGTCGGTTATCGGGACAGCGTATTATGGGGAACCCGTGTATGTTCCAAAGCTGAGCGCCAGAAGGTGGAGCGGCAGGAGAGGGATATCAAGCAAGGAGTAGCAGGGTATGAGTTCATTTTGGAGGAGGGGCTTAAGCCTCTCCTTTGGATCACCATGAACCTATGCATTCCTCTTGGCAGGAAGAGAGGCCAGCCTATGAAGCTTGAGGCATGGCAGGCATACGATACGATAGTGCTCTTCGGCTGGGTAAAGAAGGACGATCATGGGAGAAGACGTTTTGTTGATGCTTTCTGGGAGATTGCCAGGAAGAACGGAAAGAGCACCTTTTCCGCAGCCCTTCTTGATTACCTCATCTTTGGTGAAACGCCTGGGGTGAGAGGCTACATAGGAGCAACAACTCTTGAGCAAGCTGAAGAGGTATTCGTCAGGTGTGAGAAGGAGCTGAGCCTTGTAAACAAGGATGTGTGTGTGGCCAATTCAAAAAACAACAAGGTGCTTAAATGGCGTGATGGTGTTATTACTGCTATTGCTGGAGAACCGAAGGATGGCAAGCTTGCATACGGCACCGTAATTGATGAATATCATCAGCACAGGGATAACGGGCTCATAAATTCAATCCGCTTCGGAAACATCTCCGACCAGCAGTCGCTTCTGATCAGGATTACGACAGCAGGTGTCTCCCTCGGAGGTGTCTGCCATGAGGAGTACAAGAAGTGCAAGAGGGTTCTTTCCGGTGAGCTCGACATTCCCCGGTATTTCATATCGATTTATGAGGTGGATGAGTTCGATTCTCCGGATGATCCTTCCATCTGGCCTAAGGCGAATCCCAATTGGGGTGTCTCGATAGATCCGGATGACTTCAGGGCAAACTACGACAGTTGCAAGGCCAGTGCTACGGAGATGCTTGAGTTCAAGACCAAGAACCTGAACATGTGGTGCCACAGCCTCAGTCGCTGGGCCAACATGCCTGTATGGATGGAAAGATGTAGGTGGACGGTGGATGAGGATGATCTCATAGGCAAACCAGCCTATGGTGGTCTGGATTTATCCTCCGTCTCTGATTTTACGGCGTTCACGCTTGATTTCCCTCTCGAAGACGGAAGGCACATGCAGATCTCCCACTTCTGGATTCCTGATGCGATGGTGGAAACACTTCTCAGACAGTGCCGGATTCCTCTGAGGGAATGGATTGAAAAGGGCTGGGTTACGGCCACTCCCGGAAACACCATCGATTACAACTATGTAATGGATTACCTGAATGAGTGCTACGAAAAATATGAAATCTGTTTTATAGCTGCGGACAAGTGGAAGATTAACGAGCTCGTGAACATCATGCCTCCCTGGTTCATCGATGTCGCATATGAGTTCAGCCAGGGGATGAAGACGATGAGTCCAACTATCAGGGATTTTGAGAAAGCCTATCTTGAAGGGAAGGTATCGGCCAATTGTAACGAGGTGATTGACTGGATGATGAGCTGTGCGGAGACATACCAGGATTCAAGCGGCAATGTGAAAATCGTAAAACCCAAGCAGCGGACGGAGTCGAGGATAGACGGGGTGATCACATCTATCATGGCGCTGTCAAACGCCAAGACGAACGATATCGGATATCTGGGCGATGTGAGCCACATGATTACTGCATGGTAAGGAGATGATATGGGAATAATGAGTTTTTTTAAAAGGAAGGTCGAGGGAATACAGAACATACTGGTTTTAGGATCAGGGAGGAATGTGCTGTTCTCCTCATCCGAGCTGTTCAATTCGGCGCTCTGGTCATGCGTGGTAAACCTGTCACGGCTCTATGCAACACTTCCCTGGCATGCTTACTCTGAAGATAGGAAGGGTGGCAAGCACAAGGAATCTGGAACGCTTCTTTCCGAGCTTTTAAAGAAGCCTAATCCCTTCATGACGGATTATGAATTCCGCTTTGTAATGGGATACAATTTCGAGATGCATGGAGAGGCTCCTGCGATTATACAGAGATCCAGCACGGGACGGCCGATAGCGCTCTATCCCGTTTCTCCTCATTCCCTGGTAGCCTCCTGGGTGGATGGGAGGCTCTACTATACTCTTGCCCTGGATGGTAAGAGATATTCAGCTTCAGATGTTCTCCTGATAAGGAACACACCTACGGGCTATGGGGCGGGAAATGTTCTCGATCCGATATATTACGCCGCTTCGGATCTGGATCTCGAAGAGCACTGCAAGCAGCTTCAGAAGGAGTATTATAACGGCGCATCGGTCGTGGGTAACATAATCTCGGTTCCTTCGAGGACTCCGGATGACCAGAAGGACAAGATTAGGCAGCAGTTCAACTCGGCAAAAGGATTCAGGAACTATATCGTCGATGAGAACATCAAGATAACTCCCATTCAGATTCAAAATGCAGACATATCCAAGCTTTCTGAAGCACAGAAGTGGAATGCGGCAGAGGTGGCCAGGCGTTTCAACATTCCGCCGTTTCTAATAGGCGATACCACGGGAACATACAACAACTCCGAGCAGCAGGGACTACACATGGTCATCTACTGTCTTCAGCCGAGGGTGACTGCATGGGAGACGGCATTGAACGCCGCACTATGCGATAAGAACCAGTACGTCAAGTTCGCACTCGAAGGACTGATGAGAGGAGACCATGCAACACGTTCCGAATACTATCATAATGCGATCATGGACGGCTGGATGGACATTAACGAGGTTCGTGCAAAAGAAGAGCTTCCGGGAATCGGTCCTGATGGCGATGTCCATTTCTTCCCAATGAACTATGGTTCTCTGGCTGATGTCGCAGCGGGGAAATATGCATCTTCAGGAATGGGAGGGTTAGGTGGAATATGGAACGAGCCGGCAGGCAAGAATGAGGCGCAGAAGAAACTTACGCTCAGGGAGGAGAAGAGGGCGCATGACCTGAGGTATGTGGCAGAGGCTCAGGCTCCGGCAAAGAGTAACAGGGCTAAGATAGAGGCACTCATCAGGAAGCAACTGAAGAAATCGATTGAACAGCTGAAAACCCTTATCGCAACTGGTTCTCCGACAGACCAGGTTCTCTCAGATTTCAAGTCATGGCTTGATACGTATGCTGCTGAGCTTCAGCCACAGTACAAGGCCATATATCTCGACATACTTCAGAAGATGGTTCCAGTCGTCAAGGATGAGACAGGCAAGGATGATGAGATTCCTGACGATAAGCTTGACTCATATGCCTCATCATATGCGGACGGGGTAGTGGGCAGAGTTTCCGGAACATTGCAGAGTACTGCAAAGAATTCAATGGATACGGATCACTTTGATGATGAAATGGACAGCCTTGAACAGGATTATCCGATAGATCAGAGCGAGGAGGAGGTTAATAGGAGCAGCAATGCTTTTGCTGTCTTCCTCTTCTCACAGCTTCATCTGAGCGTATTCCATGTCGTGGCAGCATCCAACAGCTGCGAGTTCTGCGATGCCTTGGATGGCAAGGTCTCATCGGTTGAGGGTTACGTGCTTAAGAAGGGCTCCGACGTTGATACTGGTAACGGCGGGGTGAGACACATAAACAAGGACTACAGGCATCCGCCGTTCCATGCGCACTGCAGATGTTCTGTGGCTCCGGGAGAGTAGGAGGAATGAATGAAAGGGAAATTACTGATTGAATCAGGCGGAGTGCTGCATAAGCCGGTACTTCAGGAGAGCGGTGGCGAGGGGAAATGGACTGCCAGCGTGTGGAAGCTGGATCAGAAGAATCTTAACGGCCGGATTTACAGTACCGCTCTTGCCAAGAGGATCTGTGCTGAGAACAAGGTGACTATCGCCTATGACGGGCATGAGGTCAACTGGACGACAGGTGAGGAGTATGGGATATCAAAAGCAATCTGCTCAAATCCTCGTATAGAAGGCGAGGAACTCAGAGTCGATATCAAGTTCGTTGATAAGGAGTACGAGGCGCTTCTAACCATGCTAGCCAATGAGGGGGTACCAATCGGTGTTTCCTCGGTCGGATACGGGGAGACTGATGATTACGGCCGTATAAAAGAGGACACTTACGAGCTTGTGCGATATTTAGACTTTGTCACTATGCCGGCTGGAGAGGTGTACGCGAAAATGGGAGAAAAGGCGGGAGTACGGCATCCTGGACGGTCGGAGGAATCGATGGATGAATCCGGTGCCGATGAGGCGGTGGCTGAAAGGCGGTCTAAAGTTGCCCAGGCTTTCGCGGATTTACTGATAAGGAGATGAATCATGGATAAGAAGACACTTATGGCGATGCTCGCAAAAGTAAAAGCGAAGATCAAGGAGAAGTTCGAGGCTATGCTTGAGTCCTCGAAGGATGAGGATATCAAGGCGTATGAGAACCTTCTGAAGCAGGCCAAGGACCTTGAGGAGCAGATTGCGCTTGTCGAGAAGGAGGAGCTTGATGAGGGCGGTACGATTCCAGAAGGTCTTGAAAAAGAGGATAAGAAGCCTAAGGAGCTCTCCGAAAGGGAGAAGTTCGGCCAGAAGATCGTCGAGGCCGTCTCCAAAGGAACAAGCTTCACAGGCCTCCTTCCAAGGGAATGCACAAGAAACATCCAGATGAAGAAGGAGCAGATTGCAAGGGTTCGTGGCCTATGCACAGTGCATCCCGCATCCGGAGAATATACGATTTGGGTTGAAGGCGATGATGTCGTAGTTGACTACATCAATGAAAACGGAGCTTTCGGAGAGACGACCCCAAGTATCAACGGTGTAGGGCTTGCGGCTCTCAAGCTTGGAGCACTTACAAAGATCTCCGAGGAGTACATTGCGGATCTCGGTGTTGATGTCATGGGTTACATCGAAGAGAAGTTTGCGAAGGCTTTCGCCAAGAAGGAGGACAAGGAGATCATCTTCGGTTCCGGAACTTCTTCCTCAAAGACCAAGCTCAGGGGGGTTGCTGTGAATGCGGCTGCAGCCAATATCGTTACGGCGGCATCTGAGACGACAGTTACATGGGCCGAAGTCAAGCAGACAATCCAGAAGCTCAAGGCATATCGTGGAAACGCAACAATAGTATGTTCCCAGGAGTTCCTGGACATCGTGCATGAGTTCAAAGATGGAAACACCTACATGTTCCCTCAGGCTAATGAAATCAAGCAGATAATGGGTATTCCTGTAGTTGTATCAGGAGAATTCCCGACTCTCGGATCAGAGGCGGTTGCAATGGTTGTCGGTGATTTCAGCTACTACCACATCTGCGACAGGCAGAGTGTCGAAGTCAAGCTTCTTCCGGAGCTCTATGCTGCAAACGGGCAGGTGGGCGTGAGAGGTCAGGAGAGGATTGACGGAGATCTGACCGTAAAGGAAGCTTTTGCAGTCCTCAAGATGAAGAAGGCTGCGGCTTGAGGAGTAGTTGATGCTTGTAACGCTTGATGATTTGAGGACAAGATATGGCTTTTCGTTTCCGGAGAGCCAGAATACGGCTTATACGGATCTGCTTTCAACAGCTGAAGAGGCCTGCCTTTCCTATGCTTCAATAGAGCTGGGTTCTGTCGAGGAGCATTTCAAAGGCGGAGGCAGCATCTATGTCTTGACTCATTCCCCAGTGCTTTCCGTTGAGAGCGTGAAAATCGGGGAAAGGGATGTCGTCTTCAGATATGAAAAGCGCTCCGAGACTGTCGTATTAGGTTCCACCTCATCTGAAGAAGAGGAAGTTGTTGTCAACTACACATGCGGATGGGAAGAGGGAAAAACTCCTTCTTCCCTTCGTACTGCCATAGCGTTCACAGTGCAGCACCTTTCAAAGCTGAATTCCGCAAAGCTCTTAGGCATCACATCCAGAAGTACGGAAGGAGGGACGGAGAGCATCGAACAGTCCGTTCCCCCTCTTGCAGTACAGAAGCTCTTGGAGCAGTTCAGGAGGAACAAGGTCCTATGAGCAGTCAGATGTTTTCGATCACCGATAACAGGCGCATAGCCGAAGTTGCGGAAAAGCTCAAGGATGTCAGTGACAACAGGCTTGTGGCATGGGTTAACTGGGCGCTTGGAGACCAGGCTGATAAGCTTGCCGAGCACATCAAGGTAAACTACGTATCAGGACAGAAAATCAAAGTCATAACTGGTGAGACCAGGAACTCTATAGCCGCTTGGTCTCAGAGAAGATCAAGAAGAAAGAATGATGATTCTCCCGTGTTTTTCGTACGACCTGGTATTATCGGCCTGAATGGACAGAAACCTATTCCAGGACTGCTCAACTATATCGGCCGCTGGACTGGTACTAAACATGAATTCATGGTGCCTGCTTATAAGACGTTCGGAGGAGAGGCATATATAGCACGCATGGTTGAAGGTAACATCATCAGGCAGTGTGACAAGCTGGAGAAGGAATTATGAGGAACAATACTGAAAAATTCGTAAAAGCCGTTCAGGATTACCTGAAGACGGCGTTCTCAGAAAGGGTTACTGAAATCAACGAGAGGGACAAGGATATCCATCTTCAGGATATTGCGCTTTGGCAGTCAGGATTCAACGGAGTGACGGCAGGCCTCACCGCATACCCCGGATGCCTCATCCTGGTGAACAAGAGGACACTTCAGGATGTGTATACGACAGCTTTCTCCCTTGTAATCGGTATCGGGCTTACCGCCGATGATCCTGATTATCTTGAGCGCATCGGACGGTACTGGGAGGATATTCTCGAGGATTCGATACACTCTGACTGGCATCTCGGAGGAGCGGCTCTTGATACGGCCGAGGGGGTAAAGTTCGAATCTGACTGCACGTCCAACGTCTATGTGATACAGGCTGAGCTCAGCTGTGATGTGGATCTTCAGGGGTTCGTATACCTGGATGAGCCAGAGGAGCCGGAGACGGTGCCTGAGGAAGGAGAAGGGAATGAAGATGAAGGAGAAATGGTTCAGGTGTCCTAAATGCGGAACAGTAAGCGGCCCGTTTGGGAAGGATAAGGATGTTGCATTCTGCGCACACTGCGGAATGATCATGAGACAGATTTCGAAGGAATCTGCGAAAAAGAAGGTCTTGATAGACTAGGAGGAAAATGAAATGGCTGTAATGGCGGGAAAAGATGGAGAAATCAAATTAGGAACAAACAAGATTGGATACATTGATAATTTCTCAATCAATGTGAATCTTGGATCTGCGGAAACGAGTCAGATAGGTAAGCAGTGGAAGGAGTACATCCCTACAGCTTCGGACTGGTCTGGTTCCGCCTCGGGAACTCTTGACTATGCCGATGCGGCACAGAAGGAAATCGTGGATGAGCTCTTGAACTGCACGGATCAGCTTATCACGGGTGAGTTTAAGGTAGGACCGACATTGACTCTGACTGGTTCCATGATAATCACATCCGCATCAATCACCGGCTCTCATGGTGATAAAGTAGCTGTGAGTTTCAATTTTCAGGGGAGCGATGCGCTTAGCGTCAAGGAGGCTGCATGATGGTTACTCTTGAAAGGGAGAGGACGGTTTCCATTCCGTTTCATGATGTAAATGTCAAAGTGACATACAGAGTGCCTACGGCGGAAGAAGCCCAGACGAAGATAAGAGGAGTCAAGGAACTCACGGACACCGGTCTCTTCAAGGCATTCGTCACCAAGGTTGAATCAGCTGAGGTGAATGGTTGGGAGAGCGGAGTGTCTGCTGATACGGTTCTCAACAGCCCTGGAACATTCAACCTGGTTTCCAAGGTTGCGATGGAAATCGTCAATGCCGCATTCCTGATGGAAAGTGAAAAAAACTGATAAAGGCCGTGTATTCTCTTCTCTCTGAGGGGTACACGGCATCATACTCACCCAGCGGAGGAAGGGACAGGGAGGTAAGACTCAAGACCGATGAATGGGTGAGGGCATATGAGATACCTGGAATGCTGGAAGACATTGAAGCGCTTTCCGCAGTCCAGTTCTATCTCAGATGGAAGAGGATGGGCATGCCCTACGGTCCATGGGGCATGAATCCAAATAAACTTGTTGAGGTGATAGATCTCTTGGATCCTCTGGATGGGTTCTATCATCCGAGGATGATTTGACAGATGGCAGATAGGAATGATACCATAACAATATGAGTATGTTTGAAGATAAGGATTTCCGTACTGGAGTAAAAATAGGAATTATTTTCTGGTTATTATCCTTTTTGGGAGTTCCAATCATTCTTATACTTATTTTTCTGTTTGGATAATTTCTTTCTTGCCTTTTTGGGTGAGAAAAAATGGCAAGTGATATTACATTACGTGTTTCAGCTGATACGTCTCAAGCTATAAACAGCCTTAATAATTTAACAGTTAAGTTAAAACAAGTAGGAAATGATTTTGACTTTGCAAGTACAAAAATAGGAAAAATCTCAACTACAATATCTTTAGTGGGGACAGCTACCAATACACTTACAGCCTATATGCAGAAATTTATTAGTGTTGCTACTGAGCTAGTCAATTCATATGCTGCACAGGAACAGGCTGAAGTTCGTTTGCAAGCAACATTGAAAGCTACTCAGAACGCCTGTGGAATGTCTGCCACGGAACTTCTTAATCTTGCTGATTCTCTCCAACAGGTAACTACATACAGCGATCAGGAGATTATTGCTGCGGAGCAGGTTCTTGTGGCTACAAGGAAGATCGGCCGTGATGTCATGCCTGAAGCGACAAAGGCCATTCTCGATATGGCAGCCGCAACAGGGGAAGATCTTACGGGAGCTGCACAAAGACTTGGACAGGCTCTTGCAGATCCAGCTGATGAAATCGAATCATTGAAGGAAGCGAACATACAGCTTACTGAAGAGCAGGCTGAGAACATAAAAAAAGTCCAGGAACAGAACGGTTTATATGAAGCTCAGCGCATCATATTAAAGGAAGTAGCAGACACCTACGGAGGAATAGCGGAAGCTCTTGCAGATACCGATACTGGTAAGCTGGAACAGCTTCAGGACGCATGGCAGGACTTGAAGGAAGATCTCGGAAAGGCTTTAATGAATTCTCTCGATGGAGTCCTTGATTATACGTTAAGCCTTGTTGAACGGATTGAAGGATTTGTAGAAGAGCATAATGCAAGGACAGAGTACAGGAGTCTTGCATCCGGCGTGATTTCAGGATCTGGAAGCATGGATTATAAAACTCTGTCTGAAGATGAGCTAAATGCCATACTAAATGCATCCACATATTATGAGTGGTACAAAAAAGCGGAGAGGGAGCTTCCTGATTTTGGTCAGAACGGAATAAATTACGCATATGCAGGACTAGATGCAGGGTATTACACAGAAACAGACATGAGAGCCGTCTGGGCCATCTTAGATGAGTTTGAAAGACGAGCAACAGAAAAAGAGTCAGCCTCAAGGGTAACAGGCTTTAAGAATCTCTGGGAAATGCAGGATATTGTTAGAAATGATTTTGGCTTTGCTCCTATAACCGTTGGACAACCTTCTGTTTCTGAAATACTGACATCTCCTTTTGGGTACTCATATGATGATGTTTTACTAAATCAAGCCGCATCGTATGCTAGTCAGAAGAGTAAACAGGATGCTTTCAGCGAGTATATGAAATCCAACGGCTCCCTATCCGAATCCTATCAGATTGAACAGATCAACCAGCGCATGTTATCTGGTTATGATCTCATAAAGAGCGGAGGTCTCAGCGAGGAACAGATAGCACAGATAAAGGAGATAAATCAGGCCCTTTTTGAGCAGAAGAAGGCATTTGATGAAGCCGAGGAGGAGGGCGAGAGCTGGGAGGAGAAGGTATCCAATGCTGTTAGTACGGTGTCTGACGTGGTTTCTGAGATTACATCTTTCAATCAGAGTCTTGCTTCGCTCTTTTCCACTCTTGCCGACAATGCCATCGCCGAGCTCGATAAAATCGAAGATAAATGGGATGAATACTTTGATGAACTGGATGAGAAACAGGAACGGCAGAGCGACAGCCTCAATGCGCTTCTCGCTTCCGGGAACATCTCTTATGGAGAATATATCGATTCCATGAATGCCATGGATGAGGAGAGGGCAGCGGCTGAAGAGGAGGCGCTTACAGAAAAGGAAAGCGCCAAGAAGAAGGCCGATGAGCTTAATAAATCGGCTTTTGAAGCAAATAAGATTAATTCGTTAGCGCAGGCTGCAATTAATGCCGCTCTTTCCATTACTGAAATATGGGCAAGCTATGGCGCCAACCCTGTTCTGGCTGGTGTGCTGACAGGGATATCGGCTGCGGCAACCGCTGCTGAGATTGCTGCGATTTCAAGCCAGCAGTATACACCTCTTGCCGCTGGTGGAATCGTTCAGAGTCCGACCAGGGCTCTAATAGGAGAGGGTGGTTCTCCGGAGATGATACTTCCTCTTACGGATTCCAACATGGAACGGTTCGGTGTATCTGGAAACAATAACGGAGGAGTCATCAATCTGGTTATCAATGTAGGTACGGCCTATAGCGGAGACCAGCTGACTGAAGATGTCTTCAGAGCAATAGAAAGGGCTCAGAGGACTGGAGCCCTGCCGAAATGGAGGTATACCGCCTGATGCCTGTGTTAGATTATTCATATACGTTGAATATCGGTTCAAAAACATACCCCATCCTCCGGGATGGGTTCTCCCTTAAGGAGGCCGTTGGTGCGGAAGGTAAGCATAGGAGCTCTTCATGCAGCGTGTCTGTAAGGGGAGAAGACATATTGGATGATCTCATGTTTGCCGAAGGCCTGCTGGATGCGGTTGTCAAGGATGATGAGGGCAACATATTGTTTTCCGGTGTAATCAGGCCACAGGCCTCGGTTACTGTGAATCAGACATATCTTGGAAGCATTTCACTTGAGGTTCTCGATTATACGGAGAAGATGCATGTCAAGGTTTACGAGGCTCCGACAGATTCCTCTGATTGTAAGGAGGGCATAGTCTATTCCGAGTCATGGGATGGATTCAAGGTGTCGGATCCTGATGACAGGGAACACTCTCTTGTCCATAAGATATTGCAATTATGTGGTATGACCGATATTGAAGCTCCTTCAATTTCTTCTACCGTTTTCAGGTTCTCTCTCAGCTCAGGTGAATACCTGGATGATAAGCTTTCCAAACTTCTTTATGAATTCGTCCATGACTATTATTTCGACAATACGGGAAAGCTGGTCATATTTCAGGCAGGGCCTATAGTGACAGGAACGGATGATGAGGGGCATGAGATTGTTTCCGACATGGAGTCATTAGGAGACATAACCTCCTTCATACAGTCGATGCAGATTTCCAGGGCTGACGATAAGAGGAAGGGTGCCCTGGTGTCATTTCCGAAGTATAAAACCCATGAGGACATCCTCCTGTATTCGAAGGAAGCAAGCGCATGGAACACGATGTTCTTCGCTCCGACGGTGGTGAGTGGCTTCCTTAATCTGGATAACGATGTAGCCTGGGATTTTTCCCAGCTTCCGGAAGGGTATAAGGATGTGATTCTTTCAAACTTCTGGGTGAAGGGTACGGATACCAAGGCCACGTCATCACTGAAGGGTAAATATTCTCTTTCGAACTGCGACAATGAGGGAGGGCATATCAAAGGTTCCGCATCCGGGGTCGCATATTGCAACTGGGGATTCAGGGTGGAAGTGCGCGCAGATGTATCCTACATGGTGGATGAGACGGGGAAATGCGGTTATGCGGGGGATAATGCGGAGAACTACAGCGCCTCATATGTCCAGACCATCGAAGATGCCATGAAACTCGCTTATGCAATCAATGCTAGGAACAATTTCAACCTTCATACCTATAGCTTCAAATCCAAGAATTCATATAAGCCTGGCTGCATATACACTTTGAATGAATCCAAGGTGTCGGGATTGAACGTGAAAGTCAGAATACTTGCAAGAAAGCGCAGTGATGACACAGGGGTTTATGAATATGAGGCTGAGGGTTATGGGGCGGTCACTCTCTCTGAGCCGGCATTGAAACATGAGAAGCTGATTCCTGATATTACGGAGAATGTTGAATTCTTCCAGATGAAGATATCCGAGAACATGATTTCAGAAGATGATGATATCCCGATCATGGCAACGGCATCCGGTATGATTTTCGACAAGTTCGGAGCCATACCCAGATGGTATCTGAACGGCGTACTGCAAGATGAACTTGTTGACGTAAATGTGACTTTCGAGAAAACAGTTTTCTCCCCAGGAAGGAACGTGGTAAGGGTTTCTGCGGAATACGAGGGTGAGACGTATTCGATGGAACAGGTCGTATTCGGCATGAGCCTGGATTCATTCCAGATCCAGTATACGGTCTGCTCCGGTGATGAGGAGCCCTCTGCATCAAACCAGTGGTATGATACCCCTCCTGAGGCCGAGGTGGGAGAGAGCATATGGGCGAGAGTGAGAACCTCTGATGATGAGGACTGGTCAATCATCAGGTGGACTGGCCCCCAGGGATATTCCTATTCACTCTTCATCAATTCATCAAACGGGAACGTATTCCGCCTCCCTGCGGTCAGCACGACGCTGAGCGCTCAGGTTTTAAGAAATAATGAGGACATTACCGCATCCCTAGATGACTGGCGCTTCTCATGGAAACGTGTCACATCCGATTCCACGGCCGATGAGCAGTGGAACACGTCCTCGAAGGCGATAGGACATAAGACAATAGACATAACTGGTGCGGACTGCATAGGGCGCACCGTTTTCACACTTGAAGTAGAGCTGGATGATGGAACCAAGCTCAGAAGCATATAAGAAGGAGAGAAAAGATGGCAAAGACAAGTGCAAGTTTCACACTCATGGATTATACCGACGGTATATCGCTCATTACGGGAATCGACAGCAACCTGCCGCTGACAGTGCTCTACGACACGGCCAACCAGAAGCTCAATCCGAGCTGGGCAGGGGAGACCAGCCTACAGCTCACGCCGAAGGTCATCAAGGCCGGATCTTCTACTAGCCTCGTAGAGACCATGACGGCTAAGAAGTGGCAGAGGAGGATAGCCGGAGGAAGCTGGACCGATGTTGTCTCTGGAAGCAACGGGGAGTCGATGAATTCGACAACAGGAGTCCTGACCGTCTCCCAGGACAAGCTGACAGGTGATGTCTGGCAGATAGATTACAAGTTCTCAGGGACATATCTCGACACGGTGCTCAACCTTACGTTCCCGGTTGAAATCACCATCACGCTATCAAGGGTGGCCAACGGTACGAGCTTCGTTGTGGCAAGAGCATATGCGGTTGACGGCTCACAGTTCAAAAACAATCAGCCCTCATCTCTCACGCTCAAGGCGGAGCTTATCAGGGGAACTACTACCGATACGACCAATCTCACATACACATGGCAGAAGAGCACTAACGGCACAGCCTGGTCAACGGCTCCGGGGACTGCGAACGCATCCACATACGAGGTATCTCCGTCCTCTGTTGATTCCTTTGCGATGTTCCGCTGTCAGATCAAGGATACTGATGCGAACTCAGACACTTACAACCAGACGTTCACCACAGAGGGAGTCTCCATCCTGGATGTATCAGATCCATACCAGGCTGTAATCGAATCGACGGCTGGTGCCTACTTCAAGAACGAGACCGGAAGCACGATACTTATCTGCCGTGTCTATCAGAACGGACAGGAGATAGATCCGACCGGAAGTTCCCTCACGTACACTTGGACGAAGAACGACAAGGACGGAAATCCTGACGAGGACTTCACGGCTACGGGTGTCGCACATGGAAGCATAGTCGCCATAAAGAAGAAGGCGATATCCGTCTCCCATGACGATGTTAACGTCAAGGGCGTGTTCTTCTGCGAGGTCAACTAGGAGGTGAGGAGATGAAGTGTGCGGCAAGTTATACATTGACGGTCATAAGTGATGGTGCCCAGGGAAAGCCGGGAGTCGGAGTCTCCTCTATAGTGAGGGAGTTCGCACTCTCATCATCGTCCACTTCCGCACCTTCATCGGGCTGGTCCACCACGAGGCCGTCCAGGAACGCAGGACAGACCATATGGGTGCGAGATAAGACAACTTATTCGGATGGGAAAGTGGTCTATTCGACACCTTATCCAGCCACAGGAGATAAAGGAGACACCGGAGCAACTGGTCCCAAGGGTGATAAGGGTGAAACTGGCTCCCAAGGCCCACAGGGTCCTCAGGGTGAGAAAGGAGACAAAGGTGAGACCGGAGAAAAAGGTCCGCAGGGAGACAAGGGAAACACGGGCGCTCAGGGAAATGGATATTACAGGGCGTTCATAGCTCTTACCACATCCTCCAAGAGCGTTGCGAAGGACAAGGTCTCACCTGCTAGCAAGGCGCTTCTCTATGGTGATACGATTGTCGATACCAACGGACTCGTATTCGCCGTTACTGCCGCTACATCCTCCTCAGCCTCCACCGTTCCGATTGAATACAGGTATTCGATAAAAGGACCTCAGGGCAATAAGGGTGATAAGGGCGATACAGGAGCTACCGGACCTCAAGGACCAAAAGGCGATAAAGGAGAGACTGGGGCTACTGGTCCTAAGGGGGACAAAGGTGATGATGGTACTGATGGTGATGCTCTTTCGCTTTCAGTAGTCTCCGCTTCCGACAGGTTTACTCTTACATGGATGGGCACCGCTTTCCCTGAAAGCCAGATTATAGAGCTCGAGGCCTTTTCAAAGCACATGGCCGCAGAAAGCATTTCCTGGACATGCTCGGATGGAACACTCTCCGTGATTTCCTCAAACCTGTTCAGGAGAAAGTTGGACATATCGTCCATATCCGAGGAAACCCTTTCCTCCGGGACATCAATAAAGATACAGGTATCAGGCCTCACGGAGCAGGGTACTTCACTTTTATCAACCCTGTTCATATCAATCATCAAGGCGGAAAATCCTGTTCCGATATATTGCGGCATGGTGGACCTGTCTTCTGATTCCACAACCAATCCTGCTCGAAAGGAAGGCATATATGCACCAGGAGACTATGTGTTTTATAGCGGCAGCAGTAATGATGATTATGTCTATGGCAACATCTATGAGTGGGATGGAGAGTCCTGGGCGATCAGCAATACTGGATCACATACTTTCGGTGCCTTGGAAGACCTGGTTCAAGCAGCATCGAAAGATTCTTCAACAACGCCGTTTCAGATCATTAAGAATCTCATAGCATCCAATATTGTGGGTGATTCACTTTCCATAAGAAACGCTAATATTGCGGAGAAGTTGACGGTAGACAATATATCAGGAAAGGATGAGAACGGTATTGGATTCGAACTTACCAAGGATGGAATTTCAGCCACGAGAAGAGATGAGAACGGAAAGATCGTATCATCGTGGGAGTTCCGATCCGATGGAAGCGGCTCGATACTTAATCTTGATGTCCTTGGAAACCTCATCGCATCTGCAATCAACCATGAGGCGCTTATCACCCAGTCGGCCACGGCTTTTGGGGATAACGGCCAGACATCCTATCAGAAAACTTTTCCAAAGGATCTTTGGTCGAGGTCGAAGATGCATCAGAAAATAGTATCCGAAAGCACTTATTCGGATTCGATCATGCGTACGATGACAGCGGTAAGCGGTGCATCTTACGGCGGTAAGGCATTAGCGAAAATCGGTATTGCACGTGCTTCCCTTCTTCCTGATAACGTCATATCGAATACTGAGGCGGAGACTGTGGGAAGCCTTCAATTCGGAATATACAAAAGAAGCTACAGCGTTACGGCCGGAAGCAGACATGAGAAGCTTGCCATGAAGACCAACAACTTCGGATTTCCCGTCTATGTAGATGCAACATGGTCGTTAACCGGTAACTGGAACTGGCAGGAGATGTACATTTATGGTACAGATGGAAAAGAGGTTTATAGTAATAATGCAGAGGATAATGGCTCCTATCATAATTGTTTTATTCTTCCCCCTGGATATACTATCAGGATTGCCGCAGGTTCAACAGCTTGGTTTGGAAATAAAACTGCATCTTTTACGGTTAAGGTCGCCCCTTGTCCGATGGTTCCATATATTTCAGAAGGTGCGCTTTCGGATGTCACACAGACGGCAAGCAGCAGTGTGGCGGGGATGCAGTACTGGAACATAGGCACTGCTTCCGTCCCATCATGTGCCAGATACATCGCATTCTTCTACAATAAAAACGGCGCACCATGCGATTGCTTCAGGATTTCAAATGGAAGTGACAACGCAGTGCTGACACTTTCAAAAGCCTCTAAGCTTTATTCCAATGGTCCTGTCTACATGGAGATTCCTGAGTCTCTCAGAGGAAAGACCATTACCATTGCGGCTGGAGCCAGCAGGATTGTGCATACCAGTGACGAAGACGGCACTTCGTACAGCTCCTACAAGTGTTATATGAAATTGGTTCGATATGCTCTTTTCAGCTATATACCAGATAAGCGTGATGCGATACTTCTTGAATATGCCGACGGTACGACAGAGAAAATAGACGCATCATATGAGACATCGGATTACAGGGACTGGGATATAAATCGGCTTATATTCTCTTCTTATGATTCCTCAGGCTATCTTGAGAAGATATCAGGAACCACGGTATGCTCTTGGCTTGATGCCCAAGGATTCACTAAAGGCGCACAGTTCTCCATGAACGAGGAATCATCCTTATCAATTGATGATGTCTCGTATGGTACATCGCATGATTCGAGGCTCATAAGCATTCAGAAGATTTCAAACGGATACCAATTGATATGTGATGGTACGACAGTAATAATCTATCTGATGAATGGTGCGGTCTCCTCATCATTTGGATTCTATGATGTCTTATCCTTACTTTTCTATCCGCTTGCATCTGAATCCAAAATCCTTACAAGAAACATAGAACCTCAGGAAAATGAGACGTATGATATTGGATCTGAAGAGAAGAAAATCAGAAACACGTACTGCAAGGAAGGTTTCTTTGATGTGGTCTGGGGGGCCGTGGCGAACTGATGACACAAGGACAACCTATAAACTTTGCAAATGGAACACAGGGGAACCTCTGGACCCAGAGCTATTCCTCCGGCAACAAGGCCCTGGCCGAGTCAGGCAAGAACAAGTACTACTACGCATACATCGGGGCTGTAAGATGGCAGGTAGATTTGAAGACCGACTACAACTTCTTCGGCACTCCAGTATTCTATGCAATCGCACAGAAATGGGATGGAAGCTCTTGGGTGAATGTCGGAAGTGAGAAGCGTGTGGACAATGGTACATTCACATTCACCGATGATGGAACAAACACCCACATCTGGCGCTTACGCTACAGGAGCTATTCGGGGCAGTTCTTGGAATACCTCTACGGTTCGGCATATGTGAGAGGATACGCAAGAGGCGAAGAATCCACATACAACAACAATATAAGAGGGCAGTATCTAAGGATATGCTCAGGGCAGATGAAATGGGGCAAGTCCTACAAGGGTAAGGATTGGAAGCCCACCGATTCGAACATCTACTCGCTCTACAACACTAAGCAGAACAGGGGTTCCCCGATATTGGCGAGCCTCGGAGACAACAGGATAGCATTTAAGGAGATTTGAAAAATGGGATTGAAGATGACATTGGAGGCAGACCAGAACTTCATGGGATGCAGGTTTGATGAGGCATATTGGAAGATTTCCAATTTCGGCTTCGGTGAATACAACGGCGATTATGTCGTCTCGATAAAGCTTTCCGCATATCCATCCAGAGAGGCAAGCATTCTTACGGAAAGCCAGAGCGAGGTTGGAACAATTGCAGATTTCGGTGGAAGTGCAAGACCGCTGTATGATGCGGTGCTCTATGAATGGAATGCGATGTTCCCTGTGTCTGCTGTGTATCCTGACGGCATACCTTCGGTCATAGATGAGGCGAAATCGATCGCCTATGGATTCATCAAGGAGTATTTGAAGAACGTACAGTTCTCGGATGTTCTTGAGGACGGACAGTCCGTAATTCCTTATGGGGGGGGGAGGGGTACAGTAAGCTGATACTCCTTGCCGCATAAGGAGGTCGCATGGCTGAATTTGTGGCAGGAGAACATATCACGGCAACCAAGCTGAATGAAATAAATGGTGCAACCAGTTTCGCATATCACTACAAGGGAAGCGGAAACGGCTACTACACATGGGATGAGATGTACTTCCACGGCACCAGCTGGAAGATATGGTGGAAAGCATCTTATGCGATGCTCGGAGGTGCGGAGATCTACATATACAAATATGAGAACGGCACATGGGTGAATAAGAAGACGCTGTACGATGCGGCTGTTTTCTTCGGCGAGACCAAGGAGGGAACATATACTGCAACGCTTGGCGAAGGAAGATACAGGGTGCAGGGGCACACTTCCCCCGGAACGCAGGTCTGGGCAACGTACTACCCTGCACAGAAAAACATAACTCAGGGAATGAAGCTGACGATGTATGAAGATTTCAAGACATCAGGTAACAGGCTTACAGGCTCATACCTGACAAGAGACATACTGAATGCAGGAAGAGGAGGAGCATTCTGATGAAGATAAAATGTTATTCAGGAACAAACCGTACTAGTGAACCTATCTATTCGAACGAGATAAGCAGATATGGACTTTCCGAGGGAAGGCTCAACGTATCACTCAAGGGTGTTTATCCGAATCTCAACATGAGGTACAATGATGTGGTGGCCATCGATATCGAGGATGAGGCTACAGGAAACCTGACATTCTCAGGAAGATTCATATCGAGCAACTATGTTGTTTATGATGACCCTCAGACTGGAGAGACCATGATTGCCGACAACTCCATCCTGTTCGAGCTGTTTTCTTGACGCATTGGGGGTAATGGATTAGTATTTAGATAAGAAGAGGCACTGCCGATGAACGGCTGACCTTAAACAAAAAAGATAGCATAGAGCCGTCCTTGATGAGTCAGATCAATGGGCGGCTTATCTATTTTCTCACGGCTATCAGAAGACCGATAACTGTGAGAACAATCATCAGGGTCTGATACGTGTCCATAGAACATCACCTCCTTCCGTCCGAAGTATCAAGACGTTGTCGGTCGATGTCAGCCGTCCACCGTTTCAAGCAGTGCCTGAGACAGTATAAGCCAAGCATTGCGAATATACAACCTTTTTACAGCCTGTGCGAAGATTGCACAGGTCTCCTTTCTTCCTCTTGTAATCACTGCTAGGCTTTCTCTTATGAGCGGGGAAAGAGAAGACATTGACCATATGAGCAACGGGGTGTTCGCACCGGTCCTATCATTCCTTTCCGCAGTTCTTACTTTCATTAAGATTCTCATAGAGGAGGGGTTTATGGGTGCTCCAATTTTTTCAATCCTCAAACTGCTCGTATCCTACGTGGATCCTGCCATGGCGATATGGATCGTCGTGATAATGACCGCCGGATACTGGCTCAAGAGGATGAGTCTGCCCGAGTGGTTCCCTCCACTCCCGGTTCTGCTTCTGGCAATGTATCTGGCCGTGGGCTTCGTCTTCGGCTGGTTGCAGTATGAGGTGGAGTCCTGGAGTGGGCTTGTACGGGTTCTGCTCTATGGCATCGGGAACGGAATCATCTATACGGGGTTCTCGTTCATCATCTACGACATAGCACATGGCGCTTTCAAGAAGGCGAAGGCCAAGGCTGGTAGAAAGGAGGCTGCATGATGAATGTGACTGAGAAGAAAGTCCTTATTTACGGGACTGCGGCGCTTACAGGGTTCCTGATCTCATCCCTGGTTGCCGGAATAATTTTCAAGGAAACGGTGCTTTATTCCGTTTTCTTCGGCCTGTTCGGAGCCGTCATCGCAGCGCTTGTAGCAAGACTCGCATACCATCTATCACTGAAGGATTACGCGCCTGAGATGTGGCAGATTACCATCTATATCGCACTCTCCGATGCAGGGTGGTTAGGTGCAGTACTCTCAACCACCTGGGGATGGGTGTCCTTATGGCTCTCCGTGATGTGCATAGGCATACTCATGGCACTTGGTACCAGGTTTTGCAAGGAGGTGTCGAAACAGAGGGCTACTTCCAGCCTGGAACGTACTCTGCGTTACCGCTTTGTTGACGATGTTCTCGGTGGCGCACCAAATCTTGATGCTCCACTCTGTCTTGTCAAGGGTACGGCAATGACAGTTGAGGAGGCCGAGAAGGCCGGAGAGCGGGAGAAAGCGGCGGAAGGACGTGAATACATAGCAAGAATCACAGGAGGAAAATGAATTGTGCAGACGCTTAGGAATATTCTTATTGGTTTTATCGGTGGCATCCTTCTCGCTCTGGGCCTTCCCAGGGCGTGTGACAGGATCGCAGGAAAAAGCCCCTTCAGATACCTCGGTTCAGGAAGTCCGGGAAGAAGGGCTGAGGACAGACTCTGGATGGATGTCGGAGAGCGCATCGACAGCGTCATCGGACGACTCGATGATATCGGAACTGAAGGATGATCTCATCCTCATAAAGGAAGACCTGGCATCACTTGAGCTCGTATCCAAGGAGAAGGATGCTGTCATCGACTGCCTGAGTGCTGAGATGACGAGGCTCAAGGATGAGAGCGGTACGAAATTCTATCTCATGGTGGATGCGATCATGGGATTCGATGAGAAGCTGCCGGATTATGGGATAGGGCTTACTCTCGGAACGAGGGTCGGGAACTCCCTAATGCTCGAAGCAGGAGCTGATTACATGCTCGGCTCAAGCAAGGCTGATCTGTTGGATTTCTCGATGGAGGATCTTACATTCCGAGCTGGATTAGGCTGGATGTTCTGATTTCTGGTACAGGTGGCGGCAACCTCCTTTTAATAAAAGTCATAATGCCACCTGTACCTTATATTCTCTCGAATCACGAATAAATATCTTAAGTATCAGGTGTACCATTTCTGTACCAAAATATTTTTGTCTTTATATTTTTCTTTGTATGAGATGGAAAATTTAGATGATTATGGATGCTATATCTTGATTAAATAAGGAAAAAAACGTTAATATGCTCCCCTAGGAACTATACGAGCTTCCTTTGGGAAGCTTTTTTTGTGCCTTAATATACAAATACTTTTATTTCTGGTAGTATTAACAAGGCTAAAATCTTTACGGTAGGTGAAATCAATGATTACAGCATCTAATATCAGTCTTTCATATGGAACTCAGGTACTTTTTAAGGATGTCAACATTAAATTCACTCCAGGCAACTGTTATGGAATCATCGGTGCCAACGGAGCTGGTAAGTCAACATTCCTGAAGATTCTCTCGGGGGAGATTGAACCTGATACTGGAGAGATTGTAATCACGCCCGGGGAACGTCTTACGACACTCAGGCAGGATCACTTCGCTTTTAATGAATATCGTGTTCTCGATACCGTCATTATGGGGTATAAGAGGCTTTATGATGTCATGAAGGAAAGAGAGGAGATTTATGCTAAATCAGAGTTCACGGAAGAGGATGGTATAAAGGCAGCTGAGCTTGAAGGAGAGTTTGCAGAACTCGGGGGCTGGGAAGCTGAGAGTGATGCGGGCCAGATGCTGGATGGACTTGGAATTCCTCAGAGCCTTCATGAGAAAAGGATGGATGAGATTGAGGATAATCTCAAAGTACGTGTGCTTCTAGCACAGGCACTGTTTGGAAATCCTGATATCCTCCTGCTCGATGAGCCTACCAACCACCTCGATCTTGAATCCATTCATTGGCTTGAGGACTATCTTGAGAATTTCAATAACACGGTTATCGTAGTAAGCCATGACAGACACTTTCTCAATACCGTTTGTACGCATATCTGTGATATCGACTTCGGTAAGATCCAGCTATATGTTGGTAACTATGACTTCTGGTACATGTCGAGCCAGCTTGCTCTTAAGCAGATGAAGGATGAGAAGAAGAGGCGTGACGAGAAGATTGCCGAGCTTAAGGACTTCATACAGCGTTTCAGCTCCAATGTGGCTAAAGCCCGTCAGGCAACGAGCCGTAAGAAACTCATTGATAAGCTCACCATTGATGATATCAAACCCAGTAGCAGAAGATTCCCGTATGTTGCATTCAAACCCAACCGGGAGATAGGAAAGATGGCCTTAGAGATTAAAAACCTCTCTAAGACGATAGATGGGGAGAAGGTTCTCGATAACCTTACTCTTACAATCAATCCAACTGACAAGGTCGCATTCGTTGGCCCGAATCATAATGCGAAGACAGTGCTTTTCCAGATTCTCTCTGGAGAAATCGAGCCGGATGAAGGAGAGTTTAGCTGGGGTGTAACTACGAGCCTTTCTTATTTCCCGAAGGATAACAGCCGCATGTTCAAGGATGATGAGAGCATCACTGATTATCTACAGCAGTACAGTAAGGAGGATGATGACACATATGTCCGCTCATTCCTCGGACGAATGCTTTTCTCTGGTGATGAGGCACTGAAGAACTGTAAGGTTCTATCCGGAGGAGAGAGGGTTAGGGTAGTACTGGCTAAGATGATGCTCGAAGGTGCTAACTGCCTTATCTTTGATGAGCCGACCAGCCATCTTGATCTTGAGGCGATACAGTCGCTTAATAACGCATTAATCGATTTCAAGGGTGTAATACTCTTTAACAGCCATGACCATCAGTTCGTATCATCTATTGCGAACAGGATCATTGAGTTTACGCCAAGCGGAGTAATCGATAGGATGACCGACTTTGAGAGCTATATCTCTGATGAAGGGGTTAAGGCAATAAGGGATAAGGCGTATTCCGGTCTTAAGCAGGTGGTGATCCTTTAAATGCTTTTGGCTGTAGATATCGGAAACACTAATATCGTAATAGCATTACATGACGGAGAGTCTTTCGTAGAGACTTTCCGGCTTTATAGTGACCAAAAAAAGACAAGTGATGAATACATGGTTATCCTTGAGACGCTTATAAGGGAAAGCGGTATTCAAAGATCTCAGATAGATAAGGCAATCGTATCATCGGTCGTTCCGAATCTGACCAGAAGCATTGAGAAAATAATCAAGAGGTTGTTTTCTCTAGAACCGTTGAGAGTATCCAGGAATATCAGGACCGGTCTTATCGAGGAAAGTATCCCTGAGGAGCTCGGTTCAGATCTCCTTTGTAACCTTTCATATGCCCATCATAGCTATCCTGGAAAGACGGTTATGACCGTGGATTTCGGAACTGCTTTAACATTCAGCACCGTTGGCGCAGACGGCAAAGTTCTCGGCGTATCGATTGCGCCTGGACTCGTTACCGCTGTGAACTCACTTTTCTCAAACACCGCACAGCTTCCTCAGGTTGAATTGAAAATTCCACAATCGGTATTGGGGCGAAGTAGTGAGGATTCTATTCGAAGCGGTATAATGCTGGGGTATGCCGGGCTTGTGAGATCAATCATAGAAAGGACTGAGCGGGAATTAGGAGAGAGTATTAATGTAATTGCAACAGGAGGACTTAGTAAGGTTATAAGCCCCCTGATAGACCGTTTTGAGAAGGTCGATGGCTATCACACGCTCAAAGGCCTCGTTCTGCTATCAGAGCTCAATGATTACTGATAGTCCTCAATAAATCCATCAGAGTAAATTACTTCCTCATCCCCATCTTCGCTCTCAACAGAGAGGGTTACTGCTGTTCCCAGCGGTATTGAGAGCGTGAATAGGCTCGTTGCAACTCCTTTGCTTGAAGCCTCATCCTCGCTTTTAAAGGGAACAGCCTCGCTACGTGGAGATCCTAGGGTAAGTACTATGCCCCTGAGTTTATCCCATTCGCTGTAGTTGAAGAGAGGAATCTCTTCAAGCTCTGAGAAAGTCTCCGTAACAGAGATTTCTGCAAGATTTGCAGCCTCCTCATCCTGAAGAAGATAGGTCCTGATTCTCTCTGCATCCTCTTCTGATGAAGAGAAGGATGTGATTTTTCCTCTTTCAAATTCAAATCCTGCAGAATTTATCACCTTATCGAACAGAATGAATGGCATGCTGGTGTAGATATGGCCGTTTGCGCTGTTTTTATCAATTGCCCTGAAATATGATGAGGGGAAGAGATGAGGCATGAATCTTCTCTTGTTCTTTGTCTCGAAGATAAGGGAATTGAATCTGCTATTCTCAACGAAAGAGAAGCTTAAATCAATCATACCGTCATCAGAGTAGAGTTTCGCCTTACGAGATTTATGTCCGTTTAAATTTAACTTGTCATACTCATCGATCTCTATGGCCTCTCTAAGGCTTGGTATCTCCTTTTCAGAATTAAGGCCCAGGAAATCGGAAATAAGGGTTGCTATGCTCTTTTCCTCAGCCTCTTCAAAGATTCTTTTCGCCCAATGAGGCGATGGCATTGGAATTGTAAGGAAAGAGACTGACGCCTCTGGAAGAATTGTCGGGCTTGCAAGGTGTCCGAAAAGCTGTGCCTCACGGGCGCTATAGATCTTCTCATTCTCAAACATTGGCTCTTCATCCCTTCCCTGAAGGTAGATGAAAAGGGTGGGAGACTTTTCTATAAGATAATCAGAGAAAATCTCAACGGCTTCTTTTGCCTTCTTATTCTCGATTATTACGAGGTACGAACCATTTCCTGTGATTTCTTTCGCTTTTTGCGCAAGCAGTCTTGCAAATGGAACATAGCGCTCCTCAGTGTTTATCGAAAGGATATCATCTTCGGTAAGTTTGATAGTTCTTTTTAGAATATATGAAGCATACAGCTCGTAGAAATAGTCCATAGCTTTGTCCTCTGAAACGGAATTGATTATACTTTTTACGTTTTATCTGTTCCATAGCATATGGAAAATTGTTAGTATTTCCAAGAGGTTATAAGGTGCAGAAAGATCTTACAGAGGGACCGATATTATCACGTCTACTTCTCTTTTCCCTGCCGATGACGGCGGCAAACATATTACAGCAGTGTTACAATCTTGCCGATACGATGATAGTCGGACGCTTCATAGGTGAAGATGCCCTTGCCTCAGTGGGCTCAGCATATACCCTCATGGTATTCATCACATCAATATTGCTTGGACTATCACTTGGCTCGAGCGCTCTTGTTGCAAACTATTTTGGTGCGGGAAAGAGGGAGAAGATGCATACGACGATCGCATCATCCTTCATTTTAATATTCCTCCTTTCTCTTATCATAACAATCATCTCCCTCTTATCAATCGATTGGATAATCAGGGCATTAAATACCCCGTATGAGCTTGAGGAGATGCTTAAAGAGTATCTTTTCTGGATTTTTCTTGGTCTTATAGGAGTGTTCCTGACTAATTATTTCTCTTGCCTTCTAAGAAGTGTTGGAGATAGTGTTACACCGCTTGTAATGCTTGCTATTTCCGCAGTTATGAACATATTCTTGGATCTTTACTTCATCATCAACCTTGGCTGGGGAATTGCTGGAGCTGCGATTGCAACTATTATAAGTCAGTATTTCACAGGATTCGGATTGATGATACTTACACTCGTAAAAAACAAAAATCTCATTCCATCTTTTTTAGAGATTGCCAAGTGGAGGAAAGAGTTAAGAAGAGTCCTAAGTTATTCATTGCTTACATCGGCACAGCAGAGTGTCATGAACTTCGGAATATTGATGATTCAGGGGCTTGTGAACAGCTTCGGGGTTTCTGTCATGGCTGCTTTTGCCGCAGGGGTGAAGATAGATTCTTTTGCTTATCTTCCTACGCAGGATTTCGGTAATGCATACTCTTTCTTCATCTCACAGAACAGCGGTAAGGGGATGCGGGAAAGAATTATGAGAGGAACTAGGAGCGCCATACTTATATCAACCCTGTTCTCTCTTTTCATCAGTTTCCTGGTCAATTTGACTGCTCCATGGCTAATCGGCATATTCTTCTCATCTCCAAGTGATGAGATTCTCTCAATTGGTATCTCATATCTTAGGGTCGAAGGCACTTTTTATGCTCTTATCGGGATTCTTTTCCTCTTCTACGGGTATTTCAGAGCTGATGGACGGCCTTCAGTATCATTAGTGCTGACAATTATATCACTAGGATTGAGAGTACTTCTTGCATACGCTTTTTCACCTCTCTTCGGCTATATGGCAATCTGGGCAGCAATTCCCATCGGATGGGCGGTTGCAGATCTTGCAGCTTTAATATTTTACAAAAGAAACTTAAGAAAAATGAAAGAAAATAAATCTTTTGATAATTAGGATTACTCTGATTGACTATTGATGTCTCTTTTTTCTATTTTGAAAATATCTTTTCATTGGAGGAAGTATGCCGACTGACCAGGAAATTGCAAAGGAGTTTAAGCTCAGAAGGATAGAGGATGTGGCAGCAGAGCTGGCCATCCCGTCAGAATTGCTTGAAAACTATGGCAGGTATAAGGCTAAAGTCGATTTCACACAGCTGGAGAGCCGTAGAAAAAATGGCAATCTCGTGCTTGTGACTGCAATAAATCCTACTCCCGCAGGGGAGGGAAAGACTACGGTCTCAATCGGACTTGCCGATGCTCTGAGAATGCGTGGAAAGAATGTCTCTCTCGCTCTTAGAGAGCCCTCGCTTGGTCCTGTTTTCGGCATCAAGGGTGGTGCGACGGGTGGTGGTTATTCGCAGGTTGCTCCAATGGAGGAAATAAATCTTCACTTCACAGGGGATTTTCATGCAATTACAGCAGCAAACAACCTTATTGCAGCTATTCTAGATAACTCTATAGAGCAGAATAATGAGTTGAATATCGATCCAAGGAGTATAACATTCCGCCGTTGCATGGATATGAATGACAGGCAGCTTAGATACATCGTATCGGGCCTTGGAGGAAAGGTTAACGGTAATCCGCGTGAAGAGGGATTTGACATAACAAGCGCCAGTGAGATTATGGCAACACTCTGCCTTTCTTTAAACATATCAGATCTTAAGAGAAGAATCAGCTCGATCGTTGTTGCCCGAACTTATGATGGAAAACCGGTCAGGGTTGAGGATCTTAAGGCAACAGGGGCAGTAGCGGCTCTTTTGCGTGATGCGATAAAACCAAATCTGGTACAGACGCTTTATGGAACTCCCGCTTTCATCCATGGTGGCCCTTTTGCGAATATCGCACATGGATGCAATAGCGTAATTGCAACCAGAACGGCGCTCAAACTTTCTGAGATCGTAGTAACGGAAGCAGGATTCGGTGCAGACCTTGGGGCCGAGAAATTCATCGATATTAAATGCCGACTTGCATCCATGATGCCATCCATCGTCGTACTGGTCGCATCAATCAGGGCCTTAAAGAGCCATGGGGGAGTAAAGAAGCAGGATCTCTCCATTGAGAATCTCGATGCTCTTAAAAATGGGCTTGGCAATCTCGAGCATCATGTGAATAACATAAGAGGCGTATGGCATTTGAATGTCGTAGTCGCTATAAACAGGTTTGAAAGCGACACTGAATCTGAAATAGCTTTGCTTAAGGATTTCTGCACTTTTATCGGGGTTGAAGTTATTCTTGTTGATGTCTGGGCTAAAGGAGGCAAAGGTGCATTGGCTCTTGCAGATAGTGTAATAAAGGGCATTTCCTCCTCAGATATGACGCTTGCAAGCTACACATATCCAGATAACATCTCAATAAAAGATAAGATAATCTCTGTTGCAACAAAAATCTATGGGGCAGATGGCGTTAACTTTTCTCCATCAGCACTAAAAAGCATAGGCTTAGCAGAGAGGGAAGGGTTTGCAGATTATCCGGTCTGTATTGCGAAAACCCAGTATTCTTTTTCTGACGACCCAAAGAAAATCGGTTCTCCTAAGAATTTTAAAATTACAATCAGGGAAATAAAAGTCTCAGCAGGGGCAGGATTCATCGTTGCATATGCAGGGGACATAATGACGATGCCAGGGCTTCCTAAAGTTCCACAGGCTGTTAATATTGATATCAGCGATAGTGGTGAGATTACTGGAATTATCTGATTATCTTTTTGCTATAAAAAAAGTAATTTCGATGATGTTTCATAATACTAAAATTTTTAAGAAAATCACTTGACGTATTAGTTTGAAATTTCGTATTATCTAGTCCGTTAGCAATATGCGTCTGTTGTATAATGGCTATTACCTCAGCCTTCCAAGCTGAAGATGCGGGTTCGATTCCCGTCGGACGCT
>CALXOL010000011.1 GCA_944390015.1 uncultured Spirochaetaceae bacterium | reverse complement strand
ATCCTTTTTTATCATAATAAAAAGGCATGTATTTTGTCATGTTTGGATACATTATTTTGGGCTTATTAAAATCGTCCCAATAACTTATACTATCCTGAGTTTCAAACCATTCATTATTTGTTTTTTTTCTCGCATTGTTATTAGGTATTCCATTAATATTCTTTTCTCCAGTTTGAGCGAGTTTCTGTTGTCCAAATTTTAAAAGATATTCTTTTAAAGCAGGATATTGATTGATGTCATAATTTCTGGATGGAAAAGTAGCAATCAGATATAGTCCCATCCACTCACATGAATATTGCTTTATATCTCTGCCCCGAAGAATTGGTCGTATAATTTCTTCAGTACGTTTTCTTTCATCCTCTTCTCGGCAACTGTTCAATATTTCATTACGCTTTTCTGATGAGATTATAAAAGCCTCATTTAAACCTGTAATTATGCCTCTCGAGATTTGAATGTTCCAATCTTTAAGAGGTGTTCCTATTTTCTCAATCTTTTCTTTTATCTTTTTTTCAACAGGAGATAATAAAACCCAAGCATCAGAATTAGGAAACCGATTCTCGACAAAATTTCGCTGAACATAATCGCTCAAATTATCTAGCGTTTCACCTTTCTCTTTATCAAGATTGATTCTGCAAGCTTTTGTTGCAAGTTTATTTTCTTCTTTTGAAGCTACAATAATATCAGTATCTACTGTAGCAGAATCAAAAACCTTGGTTCCGCCAAAATCAATAAGATACATAGGATTATTCTTTGCAAGGAATCCTCTTAATTTTTCTCCATATCCTGCCCTCATCCATTTATTTGAAGTAATAAAAGCGAGAACACCTTCTTTCTCTTTTAGCAAGGCTATACCTTTTTCAATGAATAGGCAGTATAAATCACCTGTAGCCTCATATGTTTCATAGTTCAATGGCTTATAGAGATTCTTAGACTTCTCCTTGTCTTTTTGCAGCTGAACATAAGGAGGATTACCTATAACGATAGAGAAGCTTTCAGTATTAAACATAGTCTTGGAATCAAAGAACTCTGCTGGCTTTGATATTTTGAAAGGATCCCATGTAGTTAATTTCTTGAACCTATCAGACTGAGCAAGCTCATCATCGGTTTTCTCACTATAAAGTTTTTCAAATTCAGTCCTTAAGAGATCTTTCTCTTTCTTGTCATGGGTATCAAAATATTTATCTCTTAATAAATTAAACCTATTCTCATAGCTTGTATCTTCGAATAATACCAATCCACTATCATTTGAAGGTAGAGGTAAAAGTGTATTTGCACATACGAAATTGAAATCAAGATTTGGAAGAGGATCGACATTCTGTTTATCATCGATAATCAACGATAGCCAAGCCCTAAGTCTTGATATTTCAATTGCCATAGGTTCAATATCAACACCATAAAGGCTATTTCTAATGATAAAAAGTTTTGTCTGATATAAATTATTATGTTCGTTTGGCTTAGTAAGTCTCATCTTGCCAAGCTCTTCATCATACATAGCATTTAATCTATCGTATGTCTTAATGAGAAGCTGTAGCATACCAATTGGGAATGCACCAGAACCGCAAGCAGGATCGATGATCTTCATCTTATTAAGAATTTCAATGATTTCTGCTTTTACTTCATTTGAACGAACACCCCATAATTCTGCCATTCCAGAACTCTTATAGGAAAGGTAATCAGAGTCAGACATATCAATCAGTTTATCTATACCATCATAATTTATATCTGACGGATAGCATTTCTTTATATACTCTTTTAAAGAGGTCTTACACATATAAGATACAATCTCTCTTGGAGTATAGAATGTACCTTTCTGATTACGTTCTGAAGCAACTTCTGATGTTTCTGGGACGATTGACGCAAGAAGATTCTCAAATACTCGTCCTAGCATTTCAGGATCGATGGCTACCTGTTCATACTCTGGTGATGATTCATCTGTTGTAAAGTTAAACTCATCTAAATGGGCGTAAAGTGTAACAAACCAGTTCGCTGGGAAACTGATATGCTTATCAGCCCAGTCGTTATCATGGGCCTCAAAAAGTCCACCATTCAAATATGGAGTTTTAGTATCAGCATCCAATTCAGTTCTGCTTTTTACTGGAACATTTAAAGTAGCAAAGAAAAGCTTCTTTAACATTTTCTCGTAGTACTCTGATGCATCAATATCTGCTACTTCAAAGTACTTGTAATCTTTATTGATAATTCCTTTCTTTCTAAGAAACCATACAAATAGCAATCTACCAATCAATCTGCTGGAGAATACCTTTGAAGCTTCTACGATCTCTTCTGCCGATACGCCTTCTGGAATATTTGTTTTGAGATGCTGGCATAAAAGCATAAAGTGTTCAGAAATTCCTTCGTAGAACTTCTTGTTTACGCTCTTTAGCTCAAGGGCTTCCCATATTGTTTTATGTATTGTACGTTGTGGTTCTAGGGGTTCTTTTTCTCCTGTTTTTGGATTTATTCCAGTAAATGTTGCACAGCTCTGAATCTTATCAAGAATCTCTACTTGTGTATTTGAAAGCCGTTCCGAGAGCTCCATGACCCTCAAACTGCCTTTTCGGGAAACGACAAAAAGTAAAGAACGAGTCTTCGGAGAGAGGAAAAAATCAATTCCGACCTTATATTGTGGAATCATGTAAAGTGCTCCATCTTCCCAGTTTGGAAAAAGCTGCGTAGTAGCAGCGATCCTATCCTTTCTAGGTGTTGAAGATAACACATAAAACATGCTCTCAATTGGATAGTCACCATCATATTGACGGAAAGCAAGCCTAGCAGGACGTATAAACAAATGCTCCTGGAACCATTCTTCCATTTTCTGATTTCTGAAGCTGCTGTTTTTGATAGGAGAATAAAGTGCGTCTTCACCACTTTCCATCTTATCGTAAGGAATGCCAAGAACGTGCATAACTTCGTTTGCAACATCAATGCCTGAATAAATAATGTCTTCCTTGTCCTTTGTGGTAGCAAGCTTATGTAGGGCTTTGTTTATCTTTTCGTATCTGTTGTTTTCCATCATAATTCCTAATATTTCTTTGATTATATTATAGCAGATTAAGCACCTTTTTTAACGTGCGTAGTTGAGAACTTCACTCATTTCGACTGCAATCTTTCCTTCCATAACATTCTCTTTGATTCTTGTATAAACCTTGGTGAATTCAAAAATGGTACTCTGCGACAGGCTTTGCTGTTTTTTCTGTTCATTCACAATCTTTCTTACAATAGTTTCGAAATCTTTTTGCAAGTCAGATCTTACAATTCCGAGTCTGATATTCCCAAAAAAATCTTCACGCAAGCTTACATCTGCTAGATACGGTATTATAATATTCAAGGCCTTTTCTGCTTGAGGCTTGATATTGTAACAGTTTGTTGGATTTTCATACTGCATCTTTGCTACAGCTTTTACTCTTTTTGCAAGCTTAGCTTTATCAAAGTTTATTGCATCAACAGCAGGAGCATTGTCAGCAGAATCAGTCTTTATATAATCTAATGCCTTTGTGCTATTTATGTATGTAGCAATATAATTCTGGGATGAATCCACAAAGAAAACCCCCTCAGACATATTTTCATCATCAGCAGTTTTTCCTTTTACTTTTATCAGCGATATTGCCATCTTATCGAACGTAGAAGTTTTAGGCAGATAATTCCATTTACCTTCCGGGATACCCATTATTCTTTCATATGAATCGCTACCAGTGGGATTTTCGGCTAGAAACTTTCTCAGTACCATAACATGCTTATCTGAATTTGATAAAAGAGACTCATCTTCATCAGAAGGAAGTTCTCCATCTGTATAATATTTCTCAATAAACTGAATTGGATTGACTTCTGATGTATAAAGTACCCCTTGATCCAAACCAACTGTGTTTTTGATGGTATTTATTTTTCTTTCCAATCTATTTACAAGACCTAAATACAGATCAAGATCTTCAGTAGGTCTCATATTTGAGATTTGAACTTCGTTATAAGGGGAACCAAGTCTATTGATTCTTCCGTTCCTCTGTATCATTCGGACAGGGTTCCAATGAAGATCAAAGTTTATCAAGTAACCTGCATCTTGAAGGTTCTGTCCTTCGGATAACACATCAGTAGAGAAGAGGAAGTTTATCTCTTGCTCTCCATCTTTTAACGTATAGTGCTTTGAATTTGGAGAAAATCTTTTTGCTATATTTTCCGAATCAATTCCTTGTCCATAGATAAAGCCTGAATGCTTATCAAAATCTTTATCTATATCGCTGAAAATTGAAGAACCATATTGCTCTATATATTTGATAGTATCAGCAAAAAATGAGAATACTAGAACTTTCTTTCCATATTTGCCCGAATCAAGAATCTTTTTTATCTCATCATGTAGAACCTTGATCTTAGGATTGTTTTCAGGTGATATAACTTTTGAAATATTGTCTTTTAGGAATTTGATAATGTTTCTCTCTCGCTCAATATCCTTTCTCATTTCTTTAATATTATAGATTTGAGAATCAGCAACTATTCTTTCAATTCCCTGTTTTTTTAAATCATCAGCGTTTTCTCCATTTTCAATGACCTCTTCTTTCTTTCTCAGATATTCATCGTAGTCATTAAATGCCTGCTCTATATCTTCACCATTGTTATAGTCAGATTCCAGCAGGCTTGTATCGGAAATATTTACGATATATCCCTTGTTTAGATATTTCTCAAATAAATCGAGTCTCTTTTCATAATTTCTTATTGAATATAAAAGTGCAGAGGCGGATGATTCCAACCGCTTAAGCCATGTTATATGCATTATATTATGAACCGATAATTGAATCTTGATATTTTCAGGAATAGTTAACTCCCGTAAATCCTGAATAGATTTGTTCCAATATTTATGCTGATACATAAATGGTCGGTAAGGAGTGAATCCCATCATGAAGACAACTTGAAGGATATTCTGAATAAGATTTTTCTTGTTCGCTGAGAAATATATACTGCTATCAATATCTTTTAAAAACTCCAAAGGATGACTTGTCATCTGTGTTCTAGTTGAAAGCTCTTCCAAATTGACAGATCTAGGATCAATTCCTTCAAAAATCGTATTAACAGAATCTCCCATAGTGTTATAAATCTCGTTTTCAACTTGAGGTGGATAAGCATAGGTCAGAGCAGAAATATTTGTCTTAGGGAAAGTTCTTCTTTGTCCTGTAATTTTATCAATGATTCCACCTTCCGCCTCGACACCTTGTCGTGTTGATCTGACAAGATAATGCCTTAATCCCTCATGGATTGTAGGTTTAAAAGGTAAAAGGAATCCTTCAATGTTTTCTTTGTTATTTGATGCTTTTTTGATCCCAGATTGAATCTTCTTTAACGCATCAAAAAAATCTATTACATCAATCTGTCCATCCGCTCTTGGATAGGATACACTTACAGAGCTAAGACGCCCTCTGGAAGCGAGCTGGATGATATTTGCGAGGTCCATAAGAGAATTATTTATCGGGGTAGCTGTAAGTAATAGTACTTTGGCATCAGGATGCTGCTGTAAAAGTTCAAGAACAGAATCATGATGTCTACCCGCTTTACTTCTAAGGTTATGCGCTTCATCGATTACAATTAGATCCAGGTTTCTGCTTCGTCTCTTCGCAAGCTCATAATCAGTTCTAATTTTATCTATTGCATTTGAATCCTGCTGAGAGACAATCTGATAATCGCCATTGACTTCAAATATATCCAGAACATTTGCAAGGTCATCCTTCCATTGCTGTTTAAGAGCAGCAGGAGCAATAATTAAAATATTGCATTTGGAATTCTGCTCCATATAAAATTTTATTACAGCACCTGCAGTGATTGTCTTTCCCAAGCCAACTGAATCCGCAAGAATTGCGATTCCGTTATTGTTTAATTTGTTGATTAATATTCCTGCGTTGCGATTTTGGAAACTGAAAAGAATATCCGCTGTATCCTTATTCAAAATCTGAGGAGGAATAATCTCTTCTGGATAAATTTCCATAAGAGCCCTTATATAAGCATCGTATGGACCGTATGTCAGGTTTCCAACAGGGGAATGTTGTATTGTGTCTCTGAAATCTCCTGTCCAGTCAACACATTCCTCATCATTCCAAAGAGTATCAAACCATGACAAATAACCATTTTCTTGATCGTCTGACACTGGCTTGAAATTGACAACTCTATAATCACTTTCAAAGGCATTTAACTCTGTATTATTAAACAAGCCTGCTTTGGTAAAGTTGCTTGAACCTAGAATTGCTTTTGATGAATTGGATGTATAATCTCCAAAGATATATGCTTTGGCATGTAAAGTTGCTTTTCTATATACTCGAACTTCAAGCCTTTTGGAGTTTATCAAGTCACAGAGTTTTGTAACTGTATCTTTCAGCTTGTCCAACTCAATATGTTTAGTATAGCTATCGACCAAATCTGCCTTAATATCATCTCCAGGAAAAAGAGAATCAGGCTTTGAGAAATCTAATGAAAGCTTTTTCTGATAGCGTAAAGACATTGGCTCTTGACCAATAAGAAGGCGTATGGATTTGTAATCCTTTATTGAATCTATAATTTCTGCTGTTCCGGGAAGATCCCAGTATCCAGTTGCGATACTAAGTTCTGAAAAGTCTGGGGCAATTTTTAAGAGAGTGTTTCCCAAAGAAACTCTCATATTATCAATTAAACGTGGGTAATCCATTTATCAACCTGCCAATTATTATTCTATATCTTTACGGCTATCCAAATGTTGTGATTGCCTTCTTTTCGTATTCTTTTTAAGAACACTTAACTTTTCATGGATTTCATCTCTACAGATGTCATCACGATGACGAATTTCTTTGAGGTTTTCGTTACCGGTTACATAAGCAAGCGTGACCATCTGATTGCATGTCATATCCTGTAATTCAATATCTCTTATCTCTCTTGGAATAGCCCAGTAAAGCTCGTAGAGATGAGGCGATCCGAAATTGTTGTATGTCAGTTCATCCATTAAAACATCAAGTGCGTTTGTAATTTTTCTTATCGTAGTCCAACTAGGATTTACTTTCTGAGATTTCATTGGAGAAAGAGTCTTTGGACTTATTCCTATAAGCCTTGCAAGATCTGCCCATTTAATACCTCTAATCTTGATAATCTCATGGATGCGAGCATATAGCTCAGTTACCATATCATCTATTTCCCATTTCTCAGAAACCATAGCGACAACTCCTCTGACACGATGAGATTGTAACATATAATATTGAGTCATTGTACTGGGAATATGATGAATCAAGTTCAAATTATTCTGCCCGTCCGTAGAGAAGGCGATCTACACTTGTACCGATAGCTTCTGCCATTTCCTTGGCACTACCGATGGATACATTGCTGTTAGATGTCTTTTTCGATGACAGAGTCCGTGGATCGATTCCAAGCTTATTTGCAAGTTCTCTCCATGTCATATTGCGTTCCTTAAGAACATAATCGACATTGCTCCAGAAGATACTTGCCAGTTTATCGTATTTCCCGTTCTTCGGTGTGTTCATATATAATCCTCTGACTGAAGTATAACAGATAACATGTATCATGTAACTAAAATTAGCTTATTATATTAAGACTATTTTAAAGACTCAATTTATTAATTCTTTTTGTATGCATTTTTTAACTAAATTGAATAACTATCTTATAATTCTAAGCTAATTTTCTTGAAGATTTGCTATCATACACTTATACTAATAATACAAGTCGATAAAATAATACTCATTATACCAAGTCACTATAAAGGCGTTGAATGGCAGGACTAGAGGATAGTTTCAGGATCATACTTAATCACATATTCGAAGAGCTTGAAGAAAGATCCGATGAATTTGCCATACCCCCAGGAAAAGATTTTAGCAGAAAAAGAAAGTTTCCATTTGCAGAGATGATGAAAACAATCTCTATTATGGAAAGGAACTTCCTCAATAAAGAATTATGTGATATCCATAACTTTAACGATAGTATGTTTATTATCAAGTCTGCTTTTTGTTCAGCAGAGGGGAAAGATCAAGCGTGAAGCATTTGAGGAAGCGTTCAATATCTTTAATGAAAAGACTGCAATAAATGATCTTAATCTTTATGAAGGATACCGCCTTTTAGTCGTTGATGGATCGATATCAATATTACACTCAACAAGAACTCTGACACCTATTTCGGCCCAGAGTACAGTTCTTCTGGAAAAGGCTATAACCAATTTCATCTTAATGCTCTCTACGACATATGTTGATGCTGTAATTTAACCAAGCCCAAAGATGCACGAAATTGAAGCCGCTAGGATAATGATAAAACGACTATGCAAATCTTCATGTTCCAATATCATCTTGGCAGATAGAGGATATAATTCACTTGATTTACTGGCAACAATCACAGATAGCAATTGCGACTATCTATTTAGAGCTCATGCAAAATTTTTGGCTCTTCACGTTTTCTTAGGGGATTTGTATTTCACTGAGGAGATGGAGAAGTACTGAATCAGAGAGAAGAAGTAGTCTTCATCCCGGTATCCGTACCCAATTCTCTTGGCAACTTTAATCCTGTTGTTGAAACCTTCCAGCTTGCCTGTAGATATGGGATGAGATGCATGGGCCACAAGCCCGTCAATCCTCTTCTCTTTCAACTCTGCGAATCTTACCAGAGCAGGTATTCCACTTGCTTTGGCTCCTTCAAACCAGGCCTTCCATCCAGTTCTGGCTTCCAGCGCATCTCTCAGGTCAAACAGCCTGGACATCTCTTCTTTCATTGCATGGCACAGCGACAGATCAGCATGGTCATCGAGAATCTTCATGAGTGCCGCAGACTTCTCTTCAGACAGGCTGTCTCTTCCTGCAAGCAGAATCCATCTTGCACCTTTCACCTCTGAGTACAGACGCTTCTCAGCTTTCACTTCGGCCTTGGAAAATCCTTCTTCATCCATCTTTCTGGCCTGAGCACTATGCTTCCTGGCTTCCTCAAGCCTCACGACACCGAGGACATCCTTTGCGAACTGTGCCTGCATGTGGTACCTGTCGTAGACAATCTTTGCCTTGGGAAGGTGTTCAGTAACCAGGAGGTTGTAGGATGCATTCATGTCCATTGCCACAGCCTCAACTTCAGACAGGTAATTCATGTCAATTTCCTGGAAGAACCTGGAAAAGTCTGCCTTTGTCCTGCCTTTTCCAACCCACAAGACATCACCTTCATCCAAGTCCATCACACAGGTTGCGTACTTATGCCCTTTATGGATTGCAAACTCATCAACGGCAAGGTGCTTTGGCCTGTATCCGTTCTTCGCCAGTTCCTTCTTCCTTTCAGCGATGGCTTCAGCCATTACTTCTTTGTGGAGATGTTTGACCGTATCCCAATGAACACCTGTAATCTTCTGTACTGTGGTTATGGGAATATTGAAGCGTAAGAAGGAGCTTATCCATGAAGCTGCACGTTCAGTTATCCGTGTCTGAGGGTATTTGAAAGGAATCTCTTCACTGAAGGTCCTCAAGCATTTCTGGCAGCGGTAACGGTGGTAATTTGCTTCCACATCCTGCCTTGTCCCCGGGTACACAGGCATGTCCCTGAGTCTCATGCTGTAGTTGCCACAGATGTGCACATGCCCGCTGCAGAAGGGACATTGCACATCCTCTGTCTCTTTGGTGCTCTTCAGATGGAGAAGCCTCTGCTTTCCATCTTCTGCTGTTTCTGTGTTGATGTATTCATAGGGTTGAAGAGATAGGTAGTTTGCTATACTTTGTTCTAAGAGCATGTGTCCGTCCTTTAGTTTTCGAGTGGTATCTAAACTTTAGAACGCACATGCTCTTCTTTTCAATCTAGCTCTTCATCCCATATCTTTCCGTGAAGAACCAAATTTTTAAAAGAGATTATTGAAGCTCCTTTTAAAGAGTTCGATATCGATAAAGGGATAAAGCTCCATACTCCGATTTATTGAGCAAATGCAACTAATCCATAAATTACATCAGATAACACAGCAGAAAAAAGACCACAGCCCATGAAAACTGGGAATCTGTGGTCTCCTTTGTTACAGCATCGAAATTGGTTCAAAACTGTCGTTCTTAACTTAACGTGAGTTTTCAAACAAGCCACCATCAGGGACAATAAAGCCAGTCCCAACTTAATGACATTGTGGAAATTCCACGGGATGCGACTTAAACAGCTTCTGAGATATAACCTCTGATCTTGCTGAGCCCTACAAGAATGTTATCCACTCCGTTGGCATTCACGACAAGGGTCGGAGCCTGCATGATACCGTACTTGATGGCAAGTTCAGGATTCTCCTCGGCATCGACGACCTTGTAGTTTATTCCAGCCTTATCCAGGCTTGCCTTTGCAGCCTTGCAGTTCGGACAAGTCTTGGTAGTAAATAGAAGAGTCTCCGTGACCTCTATCGTCCTCTCCTTTTTATGCTCCTCATGCTTTGGAGCACCATGGGTCAGGATGCTTGTCTCGATATTATATGTCTTTCTCTCCTTGAACTCCTCGGATTTTCCCGTATTCCAGTTCTGCACAGGACGGTAGTATCCCGTGATTCTGGAATAGACCTCCGTCGGCTTACCGCAGATAGGACATGCATACTCCTCTCCCGCTATATATCCATGATCCGTACATACTGAATATGTAGGACTTATTGTGTAATAAGGAAGCTCATAGTTCTCCGCAATCTTCCTTACAAGGTTGGCAGCGGACTTCCAGTCCGGCATCTTCTCCCCAAGGAATGCGTGGAACACCGTACCGGACGTATAGAGCGTCTGAAGGCGGTCCTGCACGTCGAGGGCGGTAAAGATGTCCTCCGTGTATCCGACAGGAAGGTGTGAGGAGTTCGTATAGTACGGTGCATCTCCGTTCTTGCTTGCTGTGATGATGTCAGGATACTGCTCCACATCATGCTTTGCAAAACGGTATGACGTACTCTCAGCAGGAGTAGCTTCAAGGTTGTAGAGATCTCCATACTTCTCCTGGTAATCAGAGAGCCTGTTTCTCATATGGTTGAGAACATCCACTGCGAAATCCTGGCTCCTCTTATCCGTAAGGTCACATCTGAGCCACTTGGCATTGAGCGAGCACTCATTCATACCAACCAGTCCTATTGTGGAGAAGTGGTTATTAAACGTGCCGAGATATCTCTTCGTATAAGGATAGAGTCCCTCATCAAGAAGCCTCGTGATAACCTCCCTCTTCCTCTTGAGGGAACGGGCCGCGATATCCATTATCCTGTCTAGGCGGGCATAGAAATCCTTCTCATCCTTTGAAAGATATCCGAGTCGTGGCATGTTGATCGTAACGACTCCGATACTTCCCGTACTCTCCCCGGATCCAAAGTATCCTCCGGTCTTCTTTCTCAGCTCCCTCAAATCAAGGCGTAGGCGGCAGCACATGCTCCTTACATCACTTGGACTCATGTCAGAGTTGATGTAATTTGAGAAATATGGGGTTCCATATTTTGCAGTCATCTCGAAAAGGAGCTTGTTGTTCTCGGTCTCAGACCAGTCAAAATCCTTCGTAATTGAATACGTAGGAATAGGATACTGGAAACCTCTACCATTCGCATCCCCCTCGATCATGATCTCGATAAAAGCCTTGTTAACCATGTCCATCTCACCCTGGCAGTCACCATAAGTGAAATCCTGCTCCTTTCCGCCTACTATCGCAGGAACATTCTTCATGTCATCCGGGCATACCCAGTCGAGCGTGATATTTGAAAATGGTGCCTGAGTTCCCCATCTTGATGGTGTGTTGACACCGTATATGAAAGACTCAAGGCTCTTCTTAACCTCATTATATGTGAGCTTATCCTTCTTTACGAATGGAGCGAGGTATGTGTCGAATGAGCTGAATGCCTGAGCGCCCGCCCACTCGTTCTGAAGTATTCCAAGGAAGTTGACCATCTGGTTGCAGAGCGTTGAGAGATGGCTTGCGGGACTGGATGTGATCTTTCCTGGAATTCCGCCAAGCCCTTCCTGGATGAGTTGCTTGATCGACCAACCCGCACAGTAGCCAGTAAGCATCGACAGGTCATGGATATGCATGTCGCATGAGCGGTGCGCATTTGCAATCTCCTCATCATAAATCTCACTAAGCCAGTAGTTTGCGGTAATAGCTCCACTGTTTGAGAGGATGAGACCACCTACGGAGTATGTAACCGTTGAGTTCTCTTTTACTCTCCAGTCATTGAGCTTCAAGTAGTTATCTACGACGTTCTTGTAATCGAGAATCGTCGATTTCATATTGCGGATCTTCTCTCTCTGCTTACGGTAGAGGATGTAGCTCTTCGCAACTTCCGTATAACCGGCCTGGGAAAGCACGCTCTCCACAGAGTCCTGAATATCCTCAACGGCGATCTTTCCATCCTTTATCTTCTTTGTAAAATCAGCCGTGACCTTCAGCGCTATGAAATCGATGATATCATCGTTGTACTCTGTCTTAGATGCATCAAATGCCTTCTTTATCGCGGTGCTTATCTTCCTTATGTCAAAATCTACTACTGCACCGTCTCTTTTCAATACACTGTACATAAGTCCTCCAAATCTGCGTAATAATTAATCTATCATGCAAATTTAAAGTATGCAATAGAAAACTCAATATAAAGTGTAGTATCTTTTTTAAAACACCATATATAGCGGTATCAAATATTTCTAATTTTTACATTTCCAATAGTTTTTCTTAGTATTCTTATATAATTCTGCAATTCATCATAACTTAAAGGAGTATTGCCTTTTTCTATCGTATTTTCATTTGGTACATAGTTTTGCAGATAATACGCCTTAGCACCCTCCAAAAGAGACGCTAGGGCGATGAAATTTTCTTGCTTATGAGTCTCTTTTGTGACAGTCGTCCTGAATTCATAATCGACCCTGCCCTCCTTCAGAAGGGTGATTGACTCCATTACAGAAGTAGGATCAAAGCCCTTGATGCCTACTGTAGCGGCATAGGAATCGATACTGTTCTTTACATCCATCGCAATGTAATCGACAAGGTGGTCATCTATTAAAGAGCGTATCACATCAGGCCTGGTACCGTTGGTATCGAGCTTCACTAAAAGCCCCTCATCCTTTATCCTCGCCATGTATTCTCCCAATCCCTCTTGCAGGGTGGGCTCTCCTCCTGATATGACGACGGCGTCAAGTATTCCTTTCCTCTTCTTAAGATATGAGAATATCTCATCGTCAGAAAACGGAGGAAAGTAATCAGGATGCAATACCAGCTCCCCGTTATGGCAATATGGACAGCGCATGTTACAGCCGCCACAGAAAAGGATGCATGCTACCTTTGCAGGATAATCAACGAGTGTAAGTTTTTCAAATCCAATAATTCTCATACGCAAACAAATATCAACTGAGGGCCTCGATGACCTCTTTGGGAATCATCAGGATTCTCTTTCCATCCGAAGATATGGAAGCAACCTTCACCTCAAGAGAGCAGATCTCATCTTCCCCTCTTTTGATCTGCTGAGAGAAGACGACACTGAAATGCTCAGCTTTCAAGAGCCTTGTATGGACTTCAAGCTCATCGTCAAGGTGCGCCGGCTTCTTATAATCTATCTTTATGCTCTTTACGACGAAGATAAGGCCCTCGCCTCTCATCTCATCCTGGGAAAGGGAGGGAAGCGCAGTACGAAGCATCTCGGTACGTGCATGCTCCGCAAAGTCGAGATATCGGGCATGGTATACGATCCCCCCGCAGTCAGTATCTGAATAGTAGACACGTGCCTTATAAACGAATTCCATCAATCTCCTCCATATCGGGCAGCATTGTGCTGATATAATCGGAGTATGTCTCATCTCGCCTTATCTTGTAAATCCTCTTGTTGAGAATCATGTACTCTGCATGACGGAGTTTCGCATTATAGTTAAAGCCCATTGAATGGGAGTGTGCCCCCGCATCATGGATTACAAACACATCACCCCTATCGATCTTAGGAAGAGATCTGTCAATTGCGAACTTATCGTTGTTCTCGCAAAGGCTTCCCGTAACGTCATATACATGATCCTTCGGCTTATTCTCCTTACCCAGTACGGTAATATGATGATATGCCCCGTAGAGCGCAGGGCGCATGAGATCCGCCATTGAGGCATCAAGGCCGACGAAATCCTTGTATTTGTGGCACACATGACGCACCCTGGAGACCAGATACCCATAAGGACCTGTTATGGCACGCCCCATTTCAAACGTTATTCTCAAAGGGTGCAGATCCTCCTTAACGATCATCTGGTCATAAAGCTCATGGATACGGGATGAGAGGCTATAGAAGTCTATCGCCTCATCCTCAGGGCGGTAAGGGATTCCCACTCCCCCACCAAGATCGACGAAGCTGATTCTCACTTTCGCCTCATCCCTTATCTTCTTGACAAGGGAAAAGACCATCCTCGCGGTCTCAACTATGTAGCTCTCATCAAGCTCATTGGATGCGACCATCGTATGAAGGCCGAAATTCGTAGCCCCAAGCTTCGCAGCTCTCTCATAGCATCCGATAATCTGGTCTTTTGTCACCCCGTATTTGGCTTCAACGGGATTTCCTATTATGGCGTTCCCCGTTCTCTCTGGACCTGGATTGTAACGGAAACATATGGTCTTAGGGAAAGGAAGACCCGTCTCAAGAACCCTGTCGATGTGGCTCTCATCATCAAGGTTCAATATGACACCCATCCTGATCGCCTCATAAAACTCCTTGGCATCTGTATCATTGCTTGTAAATACGATCCTGTCGCTGCTGATTCCGGCGTCTTTTGAGAGAAGCAACTCAGGAAGGCTTGATGCATCGGCACCGAAGCCAAGAGAGGAAAGAAAGCTCAGGATATGGATGTTTGGAAGAGCCTTGACTGCAAAAAAATCGGTAAAGCCAGGTGCCCATGAGAATGCATCATAAAGTCTAGTGGCATTCTCTTTAATCGCATCCGCATCATAGATATAGAAAGGAGTATCTATCTTTTTTAAAAGCTCATTAAGCTTTTGCTCTGCTATCGGCAGCCTCTTCTCACTCATCAAAGTGCCCCCTTGATTGCCTCAACAGCCTCTGTTATGTCCTCACGGTGACCATAACTGGATAAACGCACATATCCCTCACCCTCCTTACCGAAACCAGAGCCCGGAGTCACGACCACATGGGCCCTCTCCAGCAATAGGTCGAAGAAATCCCAGCTTCTCATCTGATTGGGACACTCAGCCCAGACATAAGGGCTGTTTACGCCTCCGTAACAGACAAGCCCTATTTTCTCTAGTCCTTCTTTTATAATCCTCGCATTCTCAAGATAATAATCAACCAGCATCCTGCACTCAGCTCTTCCCTTTAAAGAGAGGGCGGCAAGTCCTCCTGCCTGGGCTATGTTCGAAGCTCCGTTGAAAAACGTACTCTGTCTTCTGTTCCAGAGCCTGTTTAGCAGTCCAGCCTCTCCATCCTCCGTCTCAAGACTTCCAGGAACGATGGACCAGCCCAGGCGTATTCCTGTAAATCCTGCGTTCTTACTGAATGAATTAATCTCAATCGCACATCTCTCAGCTCCCTCAATCTCATAAATCGAATGTGGAAGCCTCGGTTCTCTGATATAATCGGCATAAGCGGCATCGAAAATTATGATCGCCCTATGCCTGATGGCATAATCCACAAACGCCTTAAGATCCTCTTTTGTGGCAACGGAGCCCGTAGGATTATTCGGAGAACAGAGGTATATCAGGTCAGCATGCTCTTTAGGCGGCTCAGGGACAAACCCCATTTCCTTTCTTGCAGGAAGATATAAAAGGCCGTCATAGCCTACTCCGTTATATGCTCCGCTCTTGCCTCCTGCGACATTTGAATCGACGTATACAGGGTATGCAGGATCGGTAATGGCGACCACAGAAGAGGGAGAAAACAGCTCCTGTATGTTCGCAGCATCGCTCTTTGCCCCATCAGAGATGAAGAAATCAGAGACGCTAAGGCGTACGCCATACTCCCTCTGATAGAAATCGCATAACGCCTCCCTCAGATCCTGATCACCTTGCTCATCCCCATAGCCGGTATATGTCCTCCTGTCTGAGAGAAGGTCTACCTTATGGTGCATCGCCTCACATATGTGCGGAGTAATAGCCTCAGTGGTATTTCCGATACCAAGGCGGAGAAGCTTGAAAGAAGGATTCTTCTGCTGCCAGGCCCGGGTTCTCCTTGCAACCTCTGGAAAAAGATAGCCCGATGCGAGCTTGAGGAAATTTGCATTAACATGTGCCATCAGATATCACCCCTCCTTATATCATCCATCATCTTATCTACCACGGAAAAAAGGTCTCTCCTGTGCTCCTCGCTCTCAAGGGTGCAGAGAGGGAGACGGAATATCTCCTTAGAATAACCGAAACGGGCCATTGCAACCTTAATCGGGATGGGATTCGTCTCTATGAAACAGGCTTTGAAGAAAGGAACGAACCACGAATTAAGGTGCTCTGCTGTCTCAAAATCCCCTCTCATGGCACTATGCACAAGGGCCTCCATCTCTGCGGGAAACAGATTTGATGCGACGGAAATCACCCCATCTCCACCCCTTCTTATCACATCAAGGGCGAGGTTATCATCTCCAGAGAGTACGGAAAAACCTTCCTCTCTTCTCCTGATGACCTCCTCTATCTGCACAATATCCCCGCTGGCCTCCTTAACAGCCACAATATTCGAACACTCTCTAGAGAGTCTTAAAAGAGTATCCGTCTCAAGATTCACACCCGTGCGTCCTTTGATGTTATAGAGTATGCATGGTACAGAGACACTCTCCGCAATGGCCTTGAAATGCAGATAGAGTCCCATCTGCGTAGGCTTGTTGTAGTATGGGTTTACAAGCAGCACGGCATCCACGCCTGCATCCTCTGCATGCTGGCTGAGCCTTATCGCCTCACTGGTGGCGTTGCTTCCAGTTCCTGCGATGACGGGAACCCTCCCGCCTGCGAACTTAATCGTCTGCGCAATCACACGGTCATGTTCCTCATGGGAGAGCGTCGGGCTTTCCCCCGTCGTTCCACAGGGAACGAGACCGTCTATGCCGTTTTCAATCTGGAATTCGACAATACGTTCCAAAGACGCATAGTCAACCGTATTATATTCCGTAAATGGCGTGATGAGCGCCGTATAAACACCCTTGAAATCCATAATCAAACTCCTATGAAATCATAAATAAAATCATCAAATGAGAAAAATCCATTTCTCCCATGTATCCATGCGGCAGCACTCAAAGCTCCTTCGGCAAAGCCAATGCGGCTTCTTGCCGTATGTTTTAATTCTATTGTGTCCGCTTCTGAATCGAAGATGAGCGAATGTATTCCATTGACACAGCCAAGGCGCAATGAGGACACCTGAAGCGCTGAGCTGTCGATTCTCTTCTCAGGATTGCCGTAAACGATGCTCTTCTTACGATCCATGTTATCAAGTACCGTGGAGGCAATCATCTTGGCCGTTCCTGAGGGACAGTCTGATTTTGCCCTGTGATGGATTTCCTCAATTGCCACATCGTATGATGCTGCCCTGTTCATAAGCGATGAGATGTATGCTGATGCCCTCAGCATTATGGCAACACCTATGGAGAAGTTTCCTGAATAGATTATCGAACAGTTTTTCCCAGCTAGATTGTTTTTAAGTTCCTCAAGGCGATCATACCACCCAGTAGTCCCGACGACAGCGCTTAATGAGCTTCCGGCATAAAAGAGCATGTTCTCATATGCTCCCTCCGCTGATGAGAAATCAATTACTACGTCAACGCCTTCAACATCCAGATCAGAAAGACTTCTACCTGTGACATTCGGACTATCAGAGAATGGATCGATTACCGCCACGACCTCATTTGAAGATGAAAGTGCGGCCTCCTCTACAATTCTTCCCATCTTCCCATAACCGACAATTGCAATCCTCATTTTTACCTCCAAGGAAATAATAGCAAAATAAGAAACAAAATGTCTATATTATTACATAATGTTTTTATTATAACATATTTTAATAATTCTAATGGACATTATATGTCCAATATAAAGGATTAATGTATAGAAAAGGAGAGAAAGAATGAGACGAATACCGATTTATAGATTCATCAACAACGCGGGAGTGTATATTTCAGCGAAAAAAGGATGCCTTGCAATCGGAAGGCTGGAATGGGAGTTGTATCTTAAAAATCTCTTTGAGAAAAGCGGAATTATAAATTGCTCAACAAATGGGAATGTAAGACGGGTTCAGGAGGAGAAGATAAAAAGTCTGATTACCCTTTTAGAAGATAAGCTTAGCGCCTTATCATCCTCGTATCTTAACATCTCTGGAAAACCGTATTATTCAAAAGCAGAAGACCTCTTAACTTATGACAGTCCCTCAAAAAGAGAGCAAAGCATAGAGGCCTCCAGCCTCGCTGAAAGCCTCTATGAGATAACAGAATTCCATGAGAGGTTCCTCTCATTCATGAAAGCACTTGTATATGACGGCACATTGGAATGCATGCTACCGCTCTCTGCTTAACGTCTTTTTCTTTTCTTATCCTCTTCCGCTCTTTTCTGGCTCTTGAGGAAGAAGTCCGCCATTGTTCCACCTGAATAGGCGCTTGAGCTTTCCTTATCCTTATGCACCATCTTCACCCCGTTAGGTTTCTCCTGACGGAATGACTTCTTGGATGGACGAACGACCTCTATCTTCGTCTCATAAACTTTCTTCGGAAGCTGTGCGGCACTCTTCTTTATTACGAGGCGAACCTTGCCATCCTGTGTATACGGATTAATCTTCTTTATGCTTGCCCCGGTATCGATAGCGACTTTCACCTCCCTCTCCTCATACTGGCATGAGAGCTTCTGGCAGATGTAATGTATAGAGCCATCGGCATCCTGGGCTCTCATCATCATCTCACCGCAGTATGGACACTTCTTTCCATCGGTAAACTGAGGGGAGAACTTTAAAGGACTCTGCTCAACCTCCCTTACGAGGTCTGCGGCCATCTTCTTTATATCCCTGATGAAGAGATCCTTATCCTCCTTGCCCTTACTGATTCTCTCAAGTCTTCCTTCCCAGACTCCCGTCAGTTCTGCAGAGCGAAGCACGAGTGGGCTAAGGCGCACTACCTCCCTTCCCTTCGCAGTCGGAACGAGGTATTTTCCATCCCTTACGATGTATCTGTTCTGAAGGAGCTTTTCTATCATATCAGCTCTTGTGGCTGGTGTTCCGAGTCCGTTTGTCAGATTTTCCTTAAGGCTCTTATCATCAACGAACCGTCCTGCATGCTCCATGGCAGAGAGCAGTGTCGCATCGGTATAACGCTCTGGTGGAGTCGTGGCATTCTTCTTGACCCTCACGCTTTGAAGAGTGACCTCGTCCCCTTGCTTGATGTTCCTCAGTGCGAATGAGTTCTCATCGTCATCAAGCAGTGCCGCAACGCTCTTTAAGCCAGAGGCCTCCGCGACATTCCTGTAGCCTTTGCGCACTGGGAGTGTGAGACGGGTCTTGAAAATCTTTCCTTCCACTGAGAACTGTGCGGTAGTCGTGTTATAGACATAATCCTCACCGATTACCTCTAAGAATCTCATGGCGATCAACTTCCAAAGCTCCTCTTCCTCCCTGCTTAGTTTCGAGACATCGACCTTCTGCTCTGTAGGAATTATCGCATGATGGTCCGAGACAAGTTCGTCATTAACGAACCTCGGATTATCCTCTCTCCAGCCGGATGAAAGATACTCGTCAACCACACGGGAGAATATGGTATTGGAAAGAGCCTCAATCCTCTCCTTGAGTGTCGGAACTATGTCCTTTGTTATGTATCTGGAATCGGTTCTTGGATATGTGACTATCTTATGGACCTCATACAGGCGCTGAAGCACATCAAGCGTCTCTTTTGCGGAAAAACCTAATGCGATGTTCGCATCCCTCTGCAGCTCTGTTAGATCATATGCCTGAGGAACAAGGTCCCTCTTTTCCTCACTGGAAAGGCTAATGACGCTACCCTTCTTATCTTTCCACGAAGAGAACTCCTCAGCAAGGGATTCATCCTGGAACCTGATTGAGTTCTCCTCTGGATAATATGAGGCGCTGAAAAGTCCGAAATTTCCACGTGCCGAATAATAATAGGAGCCTAGGAATTTATCGCGTTCATCCTCCCTTTCAGTCATTAGTGCAAGCGTCGGGGTCTGAACTCTTCCCGCAGAGAGCTTGGCATCATAAAAACATGTAAGAGCCCTGGTAACATTCATTCCCACATACCAGTCTGCTGCGGCCCTGCATTCGGCGGCATAATAGAGATTGTCGTAATCCGATGCATCCTTGAGGGAGGCAAAGCCTTCAAGAATCGCCCTTTCCGTCTGGCTCGATATCCAGAGGCGCTCGCACTTACCTTCATAGGATGCCTCCTTCAAAATCCACCTGGCGACGAGCTCTCCTTCCCTACCCGCATCCGTTGCTATTACCACGGACTCGACATCGGGTCTTGAGAGCAGATCCCTTATGACGAAGAACTGATCCTTTGTCTCCTCGATAACCTCCTCGTCCAGCTTCTCAGGCAACATCGGCAGGTCGTTAAGTGACCATCTCTTATAACGCTCAGAATAATGACTTGGCTGTGCAAGCTCAACAAGATGTCCAAGAGCCCAGGTGACTATGTAATCAGGCCCTTCTATATATCCATTTCCCCTGTCTCTGAGATTCAGGGTCTTTGCGATCTCCCTTCCTACGGAGGGTTTTTCTGCGATAACTAGTTTCTTCATACCTGGTTGAGTATATGAAAAGAGAGGCAAAATAACAATAATTTGGGTTAATATACGTTCTGACTAAAAAAACAAGTATGCATGGACTCGCAAAGCAATATTAGCAAAAAAACGGGTAATTCGATTGACCGCACACCTTCATAGAGTTTATAATCAGGCAAAGGAACTAAGCTAAAATAATAGGAGATGAACTATGGCTTACAAGATTACAGATACATGCGTAGCATGCGGAACATGCCAGGGTGAATGCCCAGTTGGCGCAATCAGCGAAGGCGACATCTATTCAATCGATCCTGATACATGCATCTCTTGCGGAACATGCGCAAGCGTATGCCCTACAGGTGCTATTGAAGAGGCATAAGCCATTATCAAATCGCTGTAACGGGTAGGATTCTACCCGTTTTTTTTCGTCCAAATATAAAATGAACACCTTTTGTGCTATACTCAAACCATGAACTGCGAATACCTTCTAGATAAAGTCTTCACCGTCTCCGAGATCGGACAGATAATAAAAGAGACCGTTTCTGAGATGTTCTATGGTCTTAATGTTGAGGGAGAGGTATGTAATTTCCGTACCAACCAGTCCAGGCACTGGTATTTCTCAATAAAGGACAAGGACGGAAGTCTTTTAAACTGCACATGCTTCGCAGGTAACAACTGGAAGGAAAGAAGACCGGAAAACGGAGAACTCGTCGTTCTGAAAGGAAGTCTATCATTCTGGCCTAAAGGGGGAAGCCTTACGTTCAACGCAGAGAGCATAAGGCTGAAGGGAGAGGGAGATTTACGCCTTGAAATCGAGAAAAGAAGGGCATATTACAAGAGCCTAGGTTATTTTGACGACGATATAAAAAAGCCTTTGCCGGAGAATATCAGCACAATAGGAATCATAACAAGCGCGGAAGGTGCCGTAATACACGATATAATGAACGTTACGAAACGCAGGGCACCAAGCATAAACCTGCTGCTCTTTCCATCCCTCGTACAGGGGAAAGGGGCAGAAGAGAACATAGCCATGCGCATAAGGCAGGCGAATAATTTCTCCCCCTGCGATCTTCTGATAGTCTGCCGTGGCGGAGGAAGCGAGGAGGATCTCGCCCCATACTCCAGCACTGCTGTGATAGAAGCGATACATGATAGCATACTTCCGGTTATCAGTGCGGTAGGTCATGATTCGGATTTCCCTCTTTCTGATTTCGTCGCAGATCTGAGAGCTCCTACCCCTTCTGCGGCGGCAGAACTGGTAACGGAGGGTGCGTATAAGAAACGCCTGATGCTTGAGAGGATGGAAAAAGAGCTTCATGATGATATAAAGAACATACTGCTCGATAAGAAGCTTTGGCTATCGAGTCTTAAGATGAATACCGCCTTCATGCATAAAAAACTTGAACGTTATAAGAGCATAATCCTTTCTTCCTATGAACTTAGAAGGATAATAAGAAGCCGAATGAACGAGCTGAGCTATGAGAAGGCCGCCTTGGATGATAGGCTTAATAGATCCATGGAGGAGAGAAATAGAAGGATAAGAGATCGGCTCAGAGAATCATCTTCGCAGCTTTCAGCCCTCATGAAGGATATTACTCTTAAAGCATCAAACAGGCTCAAGGAAAATGAAGTGGAAAGCAGGCTTGTTGTAATGGAGCTTTTCAGAAATAAGAAGAGCCAAGCACAGCTTTTGATGAGCAGAGCAGAGGATTTAAGCCCCCTTTCCATCCTTGAAAGAGGATACTCGATCATGACGGATGAGAAAGGTAGAATCGTGAGATCAATCTCACAGATAGAAAAAGATGATGATTACACTGTCCGTCTGAGTGATGGATACGTATTTGTTAAAGCGGAGGACAAGAATGAGCTTTGAAACTGATTTAAAAAGACTTGAAGAGATTACAGAGCTTCTCAAAGATGAGAACACCGGGCTTGAGAAGGCAATAGAACTCTATGAGGAGGCATCAAAACTCACAAAAAGCCTTAATAAGACACTCTCTTCCCTTGAACGAAGGATAGAAAAAGTAACGAGCGATGATGAGTTTGAACTTGAAAAAGAAGAAATCGCCGAGGATGAAGCCTAGATAAGGCTTATCCTCTCCCCAAGAAATTCAATGGCGTAACTGGTAAGGCCGAAAACGCTATCAGGCTTAGCCCCATAAAGGGTATCGCCCTTTATCGCATTACCGCTCCATGCGAGGTGGGAGCGTATCTGATGCCTGAATCCCCTATAAAGGCGCAAATTGAATATAGATCCATCAATATTCTCAACAAAAGTCTCATACTCCCTTTTTTCCTTTGAATAAAGATAATCCGAAGGGACAAGCGGCCGCACAGCCTTACCCTTTTGACCATATTTTCTGAATTTGGAATGTATGACAAGTCCTGGATGAAGAGTAAATGGAAACGGTGGGGCTCCAGAAAGAGGCTCTGTCCTCTCCGTATCTGCAATATAATATTTTAAGAACCTCCCCTCCTCCTGCTCCTCAATCATCTTATCATAAAAAGACTGTTTCCTGGCTATCAGGACGAGTCCCGAGGTCGGGCGGTCTAGGCGATGAAGAACACCACCCTCCCAGAAGTTATCACCACCTACGAAGAGGCACTCAGGGTAATAGTCTGAGGCAAAAGACAAAAGAGAGGGTTTTCCCCTCTCCTTCTTAAGCGGTACCGTATCCAGCCCGCTCTCCTTACAGAGGACAACATAGTCCTCCGTAACATCAATAATCCTAGTCCCTGTTTCCATGAGCGAATAATCTCAGGATATAAAGGAAGATGTTTATGAAATCGAGATAAAGATCGAGAGCACCAAGTATGCCGAGCTTAGTATAATCGGCCTGACTGATGTACCCGCCGTACTCTCTGTTCATCGCAACGATCTTATTGGTATCCCAGACGGTAAGTGCGGTAAAGAGAACGACTCCTGCTATGCAAATCATGAAATCCATCATCGTTGAGAAGAAAAACATGTTTAAGAATGAAGCAATAACGAGACCGAAAAGGCCCATGAAGAGATAACGTGCCCAACTTCTTACATTCTTCTTAGAGAATGCTCCATAGATGCTTGCTCCCACGAATACAGATGCCGCACTGATAAAAGCCTTCGCCATCGCCTCAGGTGCATATGCAATAAATAGAATGGAAAAAGTGATTCCAGTGAGAATCGCATATAAGAAGAAAGTAAGCACCGCAGTACTTGCCTTCATCCCCTCAGTCCTTCCTGAGATGACCATTACGACGGCAAACTGTGCAATCACGACGATCATCATGGCAATCGGATTAAGAACGATGAGCCTCATCAGGCTCTCGCTCTGGGAAAGTGCAAATGATACGATGGCCGTTAAAGCAAGGCCACCGATAAGATATAAATAAACATTTCTTAAAAGGGTGCTCTCACGAGCCTGAACATCCTGTAATACTCCTGTGTTGTTCAATTCTTTTACTCCTATGCTATTAATATAACTGGAAACTTGCGATTTTCCAAGATTCTATCTATATTTAAAAAGGTGAAACGGAATAAGTACACGAAAATTATATATCTTCTTCTCTTCATATTGCTTAGTCCAAGCTGTGAGAGCACTGAAAACATAAAAGTAGTCAGCGTCAGTGAACAAGAGGCTGAAAAGGCGATTTCACTGCTTTATGCCGACTCCATAGCCCTTTCAAAGGAGAACTTTACCATCCACTCAGAGGATGTCCTTCCCCTCTTCTCTCCGGCCTTGGATGATTATGGCATGGACATAGTAAGATATGATGAGTTGTTAAATAATGCAGCCGATGAGCTTGCCTCACTTCTAACAGAAGCATCGCTGCCCGTCTTCGATTATCTAAGCTCATACCAATATCAGGTGGCATCGGCAACGAACAGCCTTATCGAGGCGAATCTTTTCATGCAGAACCGGAATGCGCTCATAGATGCGATAACTCCGATGATTAGAGAGAACATCGAAAATGGTAAGGATGATTTCCTTTCAGTGTATGATGCCATCCTGCTTGAGTGCGAGATTCTCAGAAAGAACTATTTGAATCTTGAGAACGTAGGCGTAAAGGACAATCTTCGCCCCATTGAGGACTTCGACTGGGATGAGGTTGCACTGTTTTGCTCATCAATGGTCTACCATAGCCTCCAGCAGAGCGAGGAGGAGCTTAGGAACAGACCGCTGAGCCAGCAGAGCAACATGCTGTATACTTACTTCTGGGAGGAAATCCGAAGTGGATCTTTTTGAATCCAGTGTAGCAAAGGAGAGTGAGCCGCTTGCAAGCAGGATGAGGCCACGCACGCTCGATGAATATGTCGGACAGGAACACATACTTGGGAAAGGCAGGCTCTTAAGGCGCGCCATCCAGCTCGATCAGCTCTCATCCATCATATTCTACGGCCCTCCCGGCACGGGGAAGACCACGCTGGCCCGTGTGATTGCCAATACGACAAAAAGTTATTTCTCCACGCTCAACGCGGTACTCGCAGGACTAAAAGAGCTTGAGACGGAGATTAACGCAGCAAGAGAGAGAAGAAGCCTGCATGGTATAAAGACAATCCTATTCATAGATGAGGTGCACCGCTGGAACAAGAGACAGCAGGATGCACTGCTTCCATGGGTTGAGAACGGTACCGTGATATTAATCGGTGCCACGACTGAGAACCCGTACTTCGAAGTCAATGCAGCCCTTGTATCCCGTTCAAGGATCTTCCAGTTAAAAAAGCTTGTGAAAGAAGATCTGGAGAAAATTGCTCATCAGGCCCTCTCAGATAAGGAGAGGGGGTATGGTGAATATGTTGTAACATTCGAATCCGGTGCTCTTGAACATCTTATCGATGTCGCATCAGGGGATGCGAGAAGCCTTTTAAATGCCCTTGAGCTGGCGGTAGAGACATCCGTAGACTCCTTTCCTCCGCCAAGCGGAACCGAAATATTTATTTCAAAAGAAGCGGCTGAGGAGTCGATACAGAAGAAAGCCGTACTGTATGACAAGGAAGGGGATTATCATTTTGACGTTATAAGTGCCTTCATAAAGAGCATAAGGGGAAGCGATCCCGATGCGACGCTCTACTGGCTTGCACGTATGGTTGCCGCAGGAGAGGATCCCAGATTCATATTCAGAAGAATGCTGATCAGCGCAAGTGAGGACATAGGGCTAGCAGACCCTGATGCGATAAGAATCGTGGAAGCTTGCGCATCTGCTTTTGACAGGATCGGACTGCCAGAGGGAAGATTCCATCTGACAGAGGCGGCACTATATCTTGCAACCACAAAAAAGAGTAATTCAACTCTTGCATTTTTTGATGCTCTAAGCGATGTGGAGAAGGAAGCCAGGGACGATGTTCCCAATCATTTGAAGGATGATAGCAGAGACAAGGACGGCTTTGGCCATGGAAAGGGATATCTCTACCCCCACTCCTATAAGGATCACTGGGTATCCCAGCAGTACCTGCCCTCCTCTCTTGTAGGAAAGATATACTACCGTCCTGGCAACCTTGGATATGAGCAGAGCATAAAGGAAAGTGTAATTGAGCACAGGATGAGCCAGCTAGAAAGCATAAACATCGATGATGGTAATGAAGAGCTTACATGGTCTCCCGGAGATAAGAAAAAGGATGTATGGCTCAGCCGTGCCATGAGCCAGAGAAGCGGAGAGCTTAAAAGAATCAGGGATGCGCTTTATCAGGATATAACGATACCAAGGCATGCGAATGCCCTGATAGTAAATGCGGGAACAGGACTATTAATCTATCCTGCGCTTAAGATGACACCCGAAGGCTCGGTTACGGCAATAGTCAGGAAGGAAGAGGAAAAAGATGCGATAGCTCAGATAACAAATGAGCTTGAAGAGCTGCTTCGCCCGCGCATCCTTATAGACGAGAGCTACGTAAACGCCATTGATAGTATTGAGAGCGACATGGACTTCTCCCTAATTGCTGCGCGGGACATCCTTGTCGATCTTGAAAAAGGAGAGGCTGTTTTAAAGAAGCTTGAGAAATTTATTCACTCAAAGACAGTAGTCCTCATAGCCACATCAATTGCGAAAAGAGCATCGAGGGTAAGCTCTTTCCTCTGCGGAGAATTAAAAGTAGATGCTGAGAGAGCGGAGAAGAAAATCTACATGTCATCGAAGCTTTCCTCATGGGATGATTCAGATCTTGAATCTCTTATAGGCAAATACATCCCTGGGGCAAAGATTGAATATATGACGATGAGGGAGAGCCGGCATATTGATGAGAAGATTGCTTCATCATGGTGGACAAAATCCTACTCAAAACACCTTGATGCTGCTTTAAAAGATGAATTCATCTCAGCTCTGAAAGACAGAGATGTACCGTTCTCATCCACATCGGCAATAATCCGCAGAATACCCCCAAAGACACATGCCGATGTAAATGAAAGTACTCTGGAATGGCAGAGCGTGCAGATAAAAACTAACAAATAAGGCGCAGAATCCTGCGCCCATAAGTCAGACATTATTCACATCAAGAATCGCCTTGACATGAGGCTTTAATAGTGCAATGACCTTATCTGAATCGGTCGATGCAACCTTTACTGTACAAATCCTGTTCGTAGGATCCGTTCCCATGAAGGTTCCAAAAGAGATGATATCAAGTCCTGCGTTCGCAATATCCCTTGAGGTATCTGCGATGAGCCCTGGCTTATCATCGACAAGAAAGCTTACCCTGACGCCCTTAGTTCTCGCACCGAAGAGTTCTATGAGGATTTTAAAAAGATCGCTCTTGCTTACTATTCCTACAAGCCTATCCCCTTCTACGACAGGAAGACAGGAAAGATCCTCATCTACCATTATCCTTGCAGCTTCCTCAACAGGAACATCCTTGCTTATCGTAACAGGATTCTTGGTCATGAGCTTACGTACGGTAAGCTGGCTTAGTAGATAAGCCATCTCATGTATGGAAAGACTTGATGCGGGAGATGGAGAAGCATAGAGGATATCCTTCTCACTTATAACTCCAACGAGCTTCTTATCCTTATCAAGAACGGGAAGGCGGTGGACCTTTTCCTTCTTCATCAGCTCGGAAGCCTCCACAACGCTTGCATCAGGACTTATCGTCACTGGATTGAGGGTCATTCTTCGTTCTATCGTCATATTCTCCTCCTTTAGGAAAATGATACTCTAAAAGGCATCAACCCTGTTAGCTTTTTTTCACTCTCCAAGATAAGCCGCTCTTACCTTGTCGTTATTCAAAAGGCTCTCACTTGTATCTGAGAGTACGATGTTGCCAGTCTCCATGACATAGCCGGTCGTAGAGTTCTTAAGAGCCATTCTGGCATTCTGCTCAACAAGGAAGATGGTAACCTTATCCTCCTCGTTAATCTTTCTTATCTTATGGAAGATGTCCTGTACGATGAGAGGAGCAAGTCCAAGTCCGGGTTCATCCAGCAAGAGTAGTTTTGGAGACGACATTAATGCCCTTGCGATGGCCATCATCTGCTGCTCTCCACCAGAGAGAGAACGGGTCTTCTGCTTCCTTCTTTGAGAAAGGATTGGGAAGAAATCGAACATCTCCTCCTTCTTTCTTGCAATCTCTTTCGTATCTTTAACCAGGAATGCACCCATGTCCAGGTTCTCCTCAACGGTCATGTCGGCAAACACATGACGCCCCTCAGGTACAAGGGCCATGCCGATTGCTGCAAGCTGATGAGTTGTCTTTCCATGCTTTTTTACCGAGCATATCTCCTCCCCTTCGAAAGAGATTGATCCATTTGAAAGTGGAACCTGAGCCATGATGGCCTTTAAAAGAGTGCTTTTTCCTGCACCGTTAGCACCGATCAGAGAGACGATATCACCCTTCTTAACGTGCATGGAGACCTCATGAAGAGCTTCAATCGATCCATACTTCACACTGATTTTGTCTATAGAAAGCAATAAATCGTCCATCAGTCCTCCTCCCTGCCAAGATATGCTTCAATAACCATTGGATTCTTCTTAATCTCCTCAGGGCTGCCCTCAGCAATCTTCTGGCCGAAACTAAGCACGGTTATGTTGTCACAAATATTCATGACGAGCTTCATGTCATGCTCAATTAAAACCACGGTGATTCCATGCTTCTTTATCTTATCGACAATGTTCATCAGATGCTCAGTCTCCGCCGGGTTCATACCAGCCGCAGGCTCATCCAAGAAGAGCACCTTCGGCTCGGCGGCAAGAGCTCTTGCAATCTCAAGCTCCCTCTGCCTTCCATAAGGAAGATTACGGGCAAACTCCTGAGCCTCATTCTCAAGATCAAAGAACCGAAGCCATTCAAGGGCTTTCATGTAAAGTTCCTTATTCTCTTTTGAAGCACTGAAATAACTCTTAACAGCCTGGGTAAAACGCCCTTTGAAAGGATCCTTTCCAACTTTGAAGTGAAGACCCATCATTACATTCTCAACAACAGTAAGCTCCCTATAGAGCCTGATATTCTGGAATGTCCTTGCAATTCCAAGTCTGCTGATCTTCCAAGCAGGAAGCCCCGTGATATCCTTTCCGTCGAACAGGATCTTACCACGGGTTGGTTTATCCATACCAGTTATCTGATTAAACAGCGTGGTCTTACCAGCTCCGTTAGGCCCGATCAGACCGTTAACCATCCCCTCATATACAGAGAAATTCACATCGTTTACGGCGACAACGCCTCCGAAAATCCTTGAGAGGTTCTCCGTTTCCAGAATCTTCATACCTTACCTCCCTTCTTTCCTTCCCTCTTGAAATAAGAGATGAATTTCTCCTTTGTACTCCTTGGATCCCCATAACGGTACTTGTCACGCCCGAGGATTCCCTGAGGTCTCCAGATCATCAGGATAACGAGACAGAGCCCATATATGATCTGTGTTGCCTGAGCCGGAATAACACTAGATAATCCTACAAGCTGTGGGAAATACTGGATGAATTCGATTATGAAAGCTCCGACGATTACACCCTTGAGGTTACCCATTCCACCAAGAACTACCATACAAAGTACCATTACAGATACCATGAAAGTGTAAGAACTCGGCTGAACTGTCAGCGTATATGCTGTTGCGAAACACCCAGCCGTTCCTCCGATGGCAGCACCGAGAGTGAACGCACCGATCTTATATGTGGCGACATTGATTCCGTTGGACTGAGCCGCAACCTCATCCTCCCTTACCGCAGTCATCGCCCTTCCTATACGAGAGTGGGCAAGCTGTCTGAAAATGAAATAAGCGACAAGAACGAATGCCCATACGAGAATGATGAAGGTAACCTTGTTCCTGGATGAAAACTGATAACCGAAGAGCTCAGCCCTCGGGATGGACATCATTCCAACAGGGTTCATGTTCGTTGCGATATTCCTGATAATCTCACCAAGTCCAAGCGTCGCAATACAAAGGTAATCGCCTTTAAGTCTGAGAGTCGGAACTCCGATTAAGAAACCGACAACAGCAGAACATAGTGCCGCAACAGGAAGGGAAATCCAGAATGAGAGGCCCAGTATCTTACAGATTATTCCCGTCGCATAGCTTCCGATACAGAAGAAGCCGGCATGGCAGAGGGAAAGCATACCTGTGTTTCCGGTTATGCAGTTCTGACCGATGGCCATAAGCGCATAAATTCCGGCATAGATTATGATTAACTGAAAGAAATTTAACATTATACCTTCTCCCTCTCATTCTTGCCTAAGATTCCATCCGGTTTCACAAGCAGTATTATAATCAGGGTTGCAAATGCAATCGTATCGCGCAAAGCACTTGGGATACCAAGTAAAGGTGCGCCTACGGATTCAAGAATGCCCAATATGATTCCTCCGAGCATAGCCCCCTGTATGTTTCCAATTCCACCGATAACAGCGGCTACGAACGCCTTAAGTCCCGTCATCGTTCCCATGCTCGCATAGACCCTGAAATCGAAGGAAGCGAGAATACCGCCTACAGCGGCAAGTGCGGATCCAATTGCGAAAGTCATGGAGATTACCCTGTTTACATCGATTCCCATCAGCTCACTTGTAGGCTGGTCAAGGCTTGTAGCCCTCATCGCCTTACCCATCCTGGTCTTATTAACGAAGGATGTAAGAACAATCATCATTATGATGGATACGACTATCGTAAGAATCTGGTGTGGCGTGATTGAAAGCCCTGCAATGACAATCGGGGTGTCATCGAAAGGATATGGGAAACGTCTTGACTGTGTTCCAAACATCCATGCAGCACCGTTACTGAGGATGAAGGATACTCCGATTGCTGAGAGAAGCGGAGCAAGACGGTTCGCATTTCTTAGCGGCTTATATGCTATCTTCTCAATGAACATGCCGAGAACGGCGCAGAAGACCATGCTCACAAGCATCGCAATGAAGAATGAAATGAGCATCCATGCCGCATTTGTGCTCTCCCCTAGCAGAGCCAGATAGGTAAAAAGTCCCGTATAGGCACCGATCATGAGGATATCACCATGAGCGAAATTGATGAATTTCAATATTCCATAAACCATGGTATAGCCCAGTGCGATAAGTGCATAAATCGCTCCAAGTGTTATACCGTTGAGAAAATATTGAAGATACTGGATAAGAGTATTCAAGATACCATCCTCCGAAAAATAAGTTCTCTTAAATGACTAAGCTGCCCGGGAATGCCGGACAGCCGTTGTCAAGCTAATACTATATTAGTCTACCTGAACGATGTGATTGTCAACAACCTGGAAGGATCCGACATATACAGGAGTTGTACCTTCTACGTCATATACGCCCTGGCTGGCAACCATATCTCCATTAGCAGCGAAGTTGATGATGCCGTTAGCACCTTCAAAATCGTCCGTAGCCTTAACCTCATCATTTACCGAAGCTCTGAATGCGTCGATATCCGCAAGATCTCCACCGTTCTCAAAAACTCTTGTAAGAGCATCGCGGAGGATGTATGTAGCATCATAGGAGTTCGTAGCGAAGCTGTCCGGAGCATCTCCGTTATAAGCCTCACTGTAAGCAGCCTGGAAGTCAACAAGGATTGTTGAAGCCTCTGCCTGTGCAGGTCCTACGTAGATTACACCATCTGTAAAATCTCCAGCGAGATTATAGATCTCAGGATCTGAGAAACCATCGGATGAGAGGAATGGGATGTTCATGCCAAGCTGTGAAGCCTGCTCGAGAATCTGAGCATCCTCAACAGTATAGTTAGGGATGTAAATCGCCTCAGGGTTAGTAGCTCTGATTTCTCCGAGCTGAGTTCTGAAGTCCCTGTCTCCTACCATACATGTCTGCATGCTGGTAATCGTTCCACCAAGAGATGTGAATGTATCCTCAACACCTTCTGCAAGTCCCTGGCTGTAATCGTTCATAGCATAGAGACATGCGATATTCCTGTATCCGAGAACCTCATAGAAATAGTGTGCCGCTACTTCAGACTGAAGGGAATCGGAAGGAACCGTTCTATATACCCAGTCGCCAAGAGCCGTAACATCCTTATGTGTTGCACTTGGAGAAATCATTACGACACCATCCTCAAAGCAGCGCTGTGCAACTGCGAGAGCTGGAGAAGTAAAAACTGGTCCGATGATTGCGACTACGTTGTCAGTATATGCGAGCTTCTCATAGCTTGAGATTGCCCTATCAACAGAACCCTGGCTGTCCTCTGCGATGAGTTCAAGCTGCATTCCGTTTACACCACCAGCAGCATTGATTTCATTGATAGCAAGACGAGCCGCATTGGAGCATCTGATACCATAGTTTGCGTTATCTCCAGTAAGAGGTCCGATAAATCCGATTTTAAGGGTACTAGGAGCCTCTTCGCTTGCGCCGCCTGCGAAAACGGAGAAAACAGCAATGAAAGCAACTAAAGCTATTGCTAAGATCTTTTTCATAATATTCACCCTCCTCAAAAAATATGAATATTTTTATTATGCCTATAATATACATTTTGTGAATAAATATGCAACGAGTATTCCCTGCATTAAATAAAAGTTTTTAAAAAATTTTCATACTAAAACTATAACATCTTTACACGAAAACAATTAATACTACTAAAAATACTACTTTTTACCTTTTACATCAAAAAAACAACAACCTGATGGCTTAAAAAAAAACGAGTACAGAAATAGAGAGAAGGTACGGAGAAACTTCCTCTCTCTGTTTTTGGAAAAATGAAAAGCTAAATCCTTCTCGCTCTTACGATTAGGAAAGTAGGACGCACCAGATCCTTCTCCAGCGCTGGAAGTTCTCTTACGGCCTCTAGAGATGGGAGAGGCTCCAAAACCTTCTCAATTAGAAAGCCATTTGAAGCGAGGGCATTCATGATTGTAGACATCTTCCTATGGTAGCTTATGACTTTTTGCTTGAACCAATGCCCCTCTCTCCTCCCCTCCTCCTGGTAGGAAGAGAAGGCAAAATACTCCCCTTCGAAATATCCACTATAGCCATTGCTTGCGCTGATGATCGGATGCATCTGGGAAAAAAGAAGAATCCCGTCATTGTTCAAGATGGAATGGATGGCGCGTAGCAGCTTATCGAAATCATCGATGTAATGGAAGACGAGCGAAGAATAAGCCAAATCGAAACGACATTCAAAGCTGTCGAGATCTTCAAGATTCATGAGCTTGTACTCTATATTATCTCCAGCATTCTCCGCATTTGCCTTTCTTATCATGCTCTCAGAAGAATCAATGCCAAGATAATAAGAGGCCCCTCTTTCAATGAAAGAGCGGGCATAGGAGCCGTATCCGCATCCAAGATCCAGAACCCTCTTACCCCTTACATCAGGACAGAGCTTCTCCATTTCAGGATGCTCAAGTAAATCATTATGATTGTAGTCCTTCCTAAGTTCCATGTACTTAGAAAAGAAAGAAGGATTGTCGAACACGTTTCGGCTCATAGACTACACCACCCTGTTGAGGCTTTTACCCTCGATAAAGCTCTTAAGATTATCATATACCATGCCAAGCAACCTCTTCCTCGTCTCAAGTGGAGCCCATGCGATATGCGGTGTGATAATCGCTTTCGGATGCATAGAAAGAATATTGTTCTTCGGTGGCTCCTTAGAAAGGACGTCTGCACAGTAATGTGAGAGAACCCCGTCGTCCAAAGCCTTTATGACCTCAGCCTCATCCACAAGACCTCCGCGGGAGGCGTTTATCAAAATAGCTCCCCTCTTCACCCTCTTAAGGCTCTCTTCGTTTATCATCTTTGCATTGTTTTTTGTCAGAGGACAATGCAGTGTTATTATATCGCTTTTTGAGAGTACTTCATCAAAGCTTAGGGACTTTATTCCCTCCACTCTCGAATGAGGTGAATATGAGAGGACCTCCATGCCGAAGGTCTTTGCAATCTCCGCAACTCTTCTCCCTATGCTGCCAAGTCCTATGATGCCAATGGTCTTTCCTTTCAACTCGAAAAGAGGAGAAAGCCAGAAACAGAAGTTTCCACAATTCTCCCACATTCCCCTCTTCACGGCCTCATCATGCTTTATCACAGCATTTGAAATGGAAAGTATGAATGCAAAGACATGCTGTGCAACCGCATCTGTACTGTATGACGGGATATTAGTAACGGCAATTCCGAGCTCCTTAGCAGCATCAACATCTATTATATTGTATCCTGTTGCAGTAACTCCAATGTATTTTAAATTTGGAAGGGCGAGCATCCGCTCTCGAGAAAACGGAATCTTATTTGTAATAATTATTTCCTTATCCTTGCAGCGATCCAACACTTGACTATCATCCGTCCTATCATATACATCAAAAGGAACTAGGGATGAGAGAATATCATAGGATAAATCACCTGGATTTAAAGAATAGCCATCAATTATAACACCTTTCATGGAGAATATTCTGAAACGATAATGTCGGTTTGGCAAGAACTGTTTTGCTGATTAAGTTTCTAGTTAAACTAATTACATCATCCTTTTTCATCTGATTCAACTAAGAATCATCGACGCAGAACATAATGTATTCTTAAAAGAAAACACAGATTGCCCCACTATCCACAGGAACAATGAGTAATTGCCTCTGCAGGATACTCTGCAAATATAAAAATACGGCTACGCACCATGTAATGAGAGAGCAACCGTGAACTAGAGATTTCTGTCAACTCAGATTCCGTATTCTCCGGCAACCAGCCATGCTGCATATAGAGGTACAGAGAAAAGTCCATCCTCTAATCCGAAGTTCCGAGTCGAAAGTCTGATACAGAGTGAAGGCGAGAAACTATTTCTGTAGACGGATAGACTTCGCGAACGCACATGCTCCCCCGCCTTGACCTCGACAGGTACTACAGAGACGCCGGACTGCAGTAGAAAATCTATTTCAGCCTGCCCCGACGACACCCAGTAATAAAGCGGGACTCCTGACGCAGTGAACATGGCGGCCACATAGTTCTCTGTCAGCCCTTCCATGAAACGCTCCCCCATCCTGTTAAGCACGCTCTCCCTCGGCATACCGGACATACGCACAAGAAGTCCAGGATCGAGAATATAGAGCTTAAACGATGAGAGGTTCTCATAGGCTTTGAGTGGAATCTCAGGATTCGTAACCTTCCCACATCTAAGTGTGAGCCCAGCAGCACAGAGCCATTCTAGAGACTCCCCGAATATCGTAGATGTCGCACCCTTTCTTATCAAGTTGTACTGGAATTTCCTGTTATCTTTCGCTAGCTGCATTGGGATCGTATCGAATGCACGCTGAGAAAGCACCTTCTGCGTGTCATCCGCATATTTGGCGATATCCGCCCTATAATCCAAGAGTATGCCTTCTTGTACCTCCCCCGCATCGACGTAGCTTCCCCTCTCCAGATAAGTCGAGACGACATCAGGCATTCCACCTATGACGAGATACGTCCTGTAAATCTCCAGAAGTCTTTCATGAATGGCAGATGGAAGAGGAGATCGTTTCTCATACGCCTCCCGGCACATGATAATCAGGGCCTCATCGCCTGATGCAATAAGAAATTCCTCGAAATCAAGAGGACACAACCTAACAGTTCTTACCTTGCCCACGGGAAATGAGAAGTCACGCCTGCTTATTGCGACACCGAGCAGACTTCCAGCACCTATGACGTGCAGGTCGAGACCACTGTCATAAAAGTACTTTAGAGCTGTTATGGCTCGCGGACACACCTGTATCTCGTCCAATATCATCAGGGTCCTTCCAGAAACATACCTAACGCCGGAGAACGCTTCAAGCTGAGGGATGATGGACTCAGGTCCAAGGTCTCCATCAAATACAGTCTTCGCAGCTGGATTTTTTTCGAAATCAACGGCAATAACGGCATCAAATTCTTTTCTACCGAACTTCTCCATAATGTAGGTCTTTCCAGTCTGTCGTGCTCCTGTGATGAGAAGTGGCTTGCGCCTTGCTTCGTTCTTCCACTCCGCAAGTATTTTTTCGATTTTCCTATACACACCGTTATTTTAACATCAAAATGACTTTTAAGTCCAGAAAAATCATTTTCAATTTGATTTTTATGAAGATAAAAGTCATTTAAATCCACTATACTCCAGAAATTCCCCGTAAACCAGTTAAATTAATATGAAGAAAATAAAAAGTCCTTACAATGTAAGGACTTATCAAAGAGCGAAAGACGGGACTTGAACCCGCGACATCCACCTTGGCAAGGTGGAGCTCTACCACTGAGCTACTTTCGCATATTTTGGTCTTGCGAGAGGCGGGACTCGAACCCGCAAGCCGAAGCACTAGTTCCTAAGACTAGCGTGTATACCAATTCCACCACTCTCGCAGTTAATCACCACTTTCGTAGTGCTTGGTATATTTATGAGCCGCAAAGGGATCGAACCTTTGACCCGCAGATTAAGAGTCTGCTGCTCTACCAGCTGAGCTAGCGGCCCAAATGTCTTATGCGCCCGGCAGGACTCGAACCTGTAACCTGCGGATTCGAAGTCCGACGCTCTATCCGTTGAGCTACGAGCGCTTAGGTTTTGGGTGGAAGAAGGGATTCGAACCCTCGACAACCAGATCCACAATCTGGCGCTCTACCACTGAACTACTTCCACCATAATGGAAATTCCATGGCTTTGCCAGTGCAATTTCAACGTACGATAATATGCCAAAAACAAAGAGAGATGTCAACACATTTGTAAAAATTTTTTTATCTATTTTATGATGTACTGTTTTTTTGATTGATACTTTTACTTATTTTTATAGTTTTTGAAGAAGTAAGAAAATCAAGAACTGAATTTTCTGTTATGCTTATCCAGGAGATTTTATGAAAAAAAATAGCTTTACCAATAGGATCTGCGGATTTTAGGGATATCATGGCCTCTGAGATTATTATGTAGATAAGACAGATTCAATAAGAGAACTTATGAACGACAGTTCCAGAGCCATTCTTTTTACTCGTCCTAGACGCTTTGGAAAAACAACTTTCACAACAATGCTCAGATATTTTTTCGATATAAGGGAAAGAAATGAAGGGCTTTTAAAGGCCTATCAGTGCGCAAGGATATGGAAGCATGCAAAAATTGGATGAACAAAATTCCTGTTTTATACCTTACGTTCAATGATATAGATGGTAATGATTTCTTCTCAGCATTCTCAATGTTTCAGGATTTATTTCTGGATCTCTTCCAAAGTTATAGCTACCTTCTTGAAGATGAATGGCAATGCAAAGACAATTATGTTAGCATTCAATCATGAACTATCAGGATATAAACGCAGAGACTATTTCAAATTGGATCAAGGATGGCTGGGAATGGGGGATCCCCATCGACAGTGAAACATATAAAAAAGCATTACAAGGAGAATGGGATGTAAAGCTTACCCCGAAGAAGAATGTCCCACATTCCTGGTTTGGAAACTTAAAAGGAAAACGACTTCTTGGACTTGCATCAGGAGGAGGCCAGCAGATTCCAATCTTTTCTGCACTTGGAGCAGAATGCACGGTTCTTGATTACAATGACATGCAACTTGAATCGGAACGTATAGTCTCAAAAAGAGAGGGATATAGCGTAGATATCGTAAAAGCTGACATGTCAAAGCCGCTTCCTTTTCCTGATGCCCATTTCGATATCATATTCTGCCCACCTTCCCTATGCTATATTGAGAAAGTGGAACCTCTGTTGAATGAATGTGCAAGAATACTAAAAGACAAGGGAATTCTGATGATAACCTTTGAGAACGGCATCAATTACATTACTGATATCAATGATGAATCTAAGATTGCACAGTCCCTTCCTTTCAATCCTTTAAAAGATCCTTCCCTTTTCAGGGAGGAAGACGGCATGCAGTTCTCCCACTCCATAACAGAACAGATCGGAGGATTAGTAAAATCTGGATTCATCATCACAGATCTTTACGAGGATACAAACGGCTATGCCTTCTGGATGAGCTCAACATCCCGTCATTCATCGCAGTACGGGCAATCAAAGCACCATCAACAGTATGGGAATAATTACCAAGGAAATCACTATGGATAGAGTACTTGCGAATCCTTCTAGCTCCTGATTACCGCCTAAATCCTGGCAGAAAGCACTTGCCGCACTGCTTATAGGTGCAAAAGCGGTTATCGCGACTGCCTTTCTCACCTCATATGAAAAATCGGTCATTGCATAAAAGAAATATGCGATAAGAGCGGCAAGAGCAAGACGGATGATGTTTACAATCAGAACTTCCTTGAGATTTTCCTTACTGAATGTAAACTCAAACATTATTCCTATCATGAACATCGCAATTACCCCGTTTGCAGGGCTTATTGCAGCAGCAAAATCGAATATTACATCTGGAAGCTTAAATCCGACTATGGCAAATATAGTCATAAGGGTGTAAACCGCAACAGATGGCTTTGTAAACACAGAAAGAAGAGAAAGCGGTATACTCCTACCCTTCTTTCTTCCGTCCACTGCGAGTTCCGTAACTACGACATTGCCACCGACACACATCAAAGCATTGCCCATATCAAAAAGGCATGTTGCAACCGTACCAACCGCACCTAAGAAACCCGAGACGAACGGAAGGGTGAAATTTCCTATGTTATAAGCAGGAAGATTAAGCATGTAGAATATTCGCTCTTCTCTGCTTTTCCTCATTGAAATAAAATACCCTAGAGCACTCATAAATATGGTGGATAGGAAACCAGCTAAGGTTAAAAGCATCATAGAGACATCAAAAACATAAGTTCTGAAAGATGATAGGATCGCCGCAGGAAGGGTTATGTTCATTATTATGCGGCCAAGAGCCTCCGCATCACTCTTCTTTATAACTCCCGCTTTCTTTAAGACATATGCAAGTACTATCATTCCAAAGAAGAATGAGGCCCTTATTATGATATCTGCCATGGCTCCTCCCTAAGGCTACATGATACACAAAAAAAGACAAAAATAAAGCTCCCAACAGAAGGGAGCTGGAAAGAAAAACCAAATTTAGAACTTATAACTTATACCGGCTTTAACAGCCCACGGTATTACAGGCGCTTTCAAAGAGAAGGCCAAATTCACACCTCCAGGAATCGAACCATATACTGCGTTCAGTATATTATAACCTGCATCCACACCAGCAAACACGCTGAGGAAATCTGTAACGCCGAACTGGAACCTCATTGATGCCATAAGGGAAACAGAGTGCAGTGTAGCGCCAGCCTCCTCGTCAACCACATACATCTTATAAGAGACGCCACCACCTGCAAGTAAATCTATATTCTCTATGAGCTGCAATCTGTAATAGGCAAAAACATCAGCGATGAATCCAAGATCAACCTCTGAAAAATCATTATCAGGAAGACGGATATCTAGTCCCAGTGCAGTATTGAAGGCAAAGCCATCTCCCATATAAACCAGCAAATCTGCCTTAACAGGCACATAATCGCCATCAAAAGAGCCTGGTGGGATTTTAATATCACCATCTTCCTCATTTTTGCTCTCAATAGGAATGAGCTGGTTGTATCCGCTGGAGAGTCCTAGCATGATATCGGTATCGATAGCTGCATATACACCAGAAATAACCATCATGATAACAAACATTGTTGAAACTACTTTCTTCATCATCTCCTCCATATCAGAACTTATAATTTATTCCTGCATTTATAGCCCATGGCATCGCATTCATACCTTTTACGACACCAGATCCGGAAACTCCGCCTCCTCGCCCGGATGTAATATTAAGCACATTGTATCCGATGTCAGCCGATGCAAATGCAAATATGTTCTCCGTTATTCCAAACTGCATACGAGCTGATGCAAGAAGAGCAAGCATATGAAGATTTATCTCCGCAGAAGAGTTTTCACCACGGAAGGAAAGAAGATTACAGAGCCTATAAGATAATCCTCCACCTGCAAGAAAACTTATGGATTCAGAAATAGGAAGTCTGTAATAAGCAAAAACATCTGCAGATAAGCCAAGAAAAGTATCCATGTTTTTATTCTGCGGCAGATAGATATCCATTCCTACGGTTGTATTCAGAGCGAAATTAGTTCCCAAATAGAAAAGTGCATCCATCTTTATAGGTACGATATTCCCTGTCCTATCACCCCTATCATTAGAAAACATTACAAGCTGACTGAAGCCGCTCTCTCCTCCAGCCATGACTGTAGTCTCAGCAGCATAAGAGGCTGAGATGACTGTAAGTGAAATTACAAAAACAATTAACAATCTTCTCATATCATCTCCAGATAAAAATATAGCTCCCGATCTCTCAGGAGCTATGAAACGTTATTAGAACTTGTAATTGACTCCTGCCTTAATAGCCCAAGGCATTATTGTCTCTCCTGTATCGTCGGAGCTTCCACCACTGCCTAAATCAGAACTACCACCAACGATGTTCACAATGTTATAACCGATATCCGCACCAGCAAATGCGGAAATATTGTCTGTGATACCAAGCTGAAGTCTAAGAGATGCAAGTAAAGCCAGAGTGTGCTTATATGTTGTCATATTAAGCGGACCAATCTCTGTCGTTTCACCCTTATACTTATAAGCAGCGCCGCCTCCAACGAGGAAATCTGCATTCTTTCCAATGTTCATACGGTAATAAGCAAGAATGTCAGCAACAAAACCTACGGAAGGATCGCTAGAATCGCTATTATGGATGTAAATATCCATACCTAGTGCGGTATTAAATGCAAGACTGTCTCCCAAATAAAAGAGCGCATCTGCTTTAATTGGTACTATATCCCTAGTAGTAGGATCGAAGTTTTCATGAAATTCTACTTCTTCATTAAAACCTGAAGACACACCAAGCATGACCTCCTGCCCTTTTGCTGCGAAAGCAGTAGTAATTAAGGATGCGATTAACAATAAGACTAATAATGTTTTCTTCATATCTTACTCCAATGCCATTTGTTTTTTTATAAGTATAACAGAGAAAATATAAACAGGTTACTAAAATCGTACAAATATTCAGAATTTGCCGTAAATTAATTCTCCGCAATTCGGGCACTTCCCGTTTATACGGTATCTATCTACTCTTTTTCCACAGCTTGGACATATGGCCTCATCATGAAAAGCCGTGTTTCCCCTATAGATATATGGGATTCCGCTTTCTCTTGCAACTTCATATATCTTCATCAAATAGCTCTCACTCGTCTCCTTTCTATCCGAAAGAAGATAGGAAGGAAAAAATCTTGTCAGATGCCAGACTTTTACCCCGGCTTCCCTTAGAAAAGATCCAAGCTCGCTAATCATATTCGGAGTGTGGATATCCTCTATCACCATGGTGGTGACTTCAAGATGAGCAGAGGATCCGGCAATTCTCCTGATGGATGCTCTTACGGGATCAGAACTTGCCTTAATAAAAGTTCTATAAAAGGCCTCATCTCCTTTCAAATCAATATTGAACGCATCAATAAGAGGAAGGATACGCTCAAGTGATTCATCTGAGAAACTTCCGTTACTCACCATTATGTTCTCCAACCCTTTAGCCTTTGCTTTTTTTGAAACAGAGAGCATATAATCCTGCCAGACCAGTGGTTCTGAATATGTATAGCTGACTGATGGGAAACCTCTTTGAATGGCATAGCTTACAATATCATCCTCTGCCACCTTCTCTCGCATCCTATGATGGCGGCTTATCGTATGGTTCTGACAGAAAGAGCAAAAGAAATTACACCGCTCCTGAGCAATCGAGACTGTCTTTTTTCCCGGATGATAGTGATAAAGAGGTTTCTTCTCAACAGGATCAATCGCTATTGCACAAAGTGCGCCGTAATAAGGACTTATTATCTGCCCATTTTTACACATTCTGGATTCGCAAACTCCGAAATTTCCCTCTTTTATATCACAATGGCGATAGCAGAAATCACAAATCATCCCTGATTACCTCCGCTTGGAAGATTCTGAACTCTGCACCAGGATCGAGGTATGCAGAGCTCTGAAGTCCAGCTTTGAGAGATAGCTGCTCTAAAAACGTCTTCTTATCCCATCCCGTCTCAATTGCAACCTCAGGAAGGAATGCCGCTTTCCTTCCATTCAAGCTCATGATAATACCATCTCTGCCAAGGATGAAATCATCCAGACTGTCTATCCTCTTAAGAGGTGTAAGCAATGATATCTCAATGCTCACATCATTTACCTCACTCTCATCAAGGGGTGGGAATCTGAAGTCATTGAACGCCGCATCCTTTACTAGAAGTGCTATCATCCGATAAAGAGGTGCAACCGGTTCCATGTACCCTATGCACCCCCTGAGAGAGCCCTTCTTTCTCAGCGTGACAAAAGCACCAAAGCTCTCAGTATAGGTCGGTATGTCTACCCTCTTTCCAGTAAAAAGTCCTTTTAGTACATCATAGGCAAAATCCAGAATTTCTTTTTTTTCACTTTCATTCATTTTCTGCTCCAGAAAACATCAAAATAAGAGACAAAATCCAAAGAGCCCGCATCATATACATCATTCGAGCTGTAGTGCCCTCCGACTTTTCCAATGCAACCCTTTATTTTCATGATCATAGAAAGGAGCATCTGTGGTGCTATTCCACATATCGTGGTCCTTTCATGGACGGCAAATACATCATCGACCATTCCTTGGGCGATAAGGGATGCAATCTCATAATCATGGCTGATGACCTTTGCATGGGCATCTTCGCCATAGATCATATAACCAAAACGCTTGCCGTAATGTGTGAAATCGCTTGAAGCTATTATCGCAGTCTCATCATCCAGTATGGCTAAGAACTTCTCTGCCATCCTCTCAACCTCGCTTAGAGATGAAAAAGAGGAAAGAAGCGCATAGGAGACACTAAGCCCTTTCCTCTTAACAAACGGAAGAAACATCTCTATGCCATGCTCCTTTTCTAGGGCAATATCGAATCTCTCTCCGGAAACAGGAAAAGCTAATGTTTCCAAACTTCCATATGGAGTCTCGGAGAGCGTGTGAGAGCAAGTATATAAAGTGTCTTTTTCCAGCATGAAATAGTGAGAAGGACTGATTATGAGGATTTTCATTATACCCGGACTCAGATTGCGAAAGAAATCTGAAATCAGAGGACCACTATAATAGAGCCCCGAATGTGGAAGGACAGCAGAGACGTACTCTCCGGATCCTGCCACATTGACTATCCGATCAAGTGTCTCACCGCATGATGGATACCAAGTTCCCTTGAACAAAGCCTTTCTTATCATGATGTGCCTCCATTATCGATTATCGCACGAAATCGGGAGGGAAGAAAAAGAAAATGGCCGCAAGGAACTCCTTACGACCAAGTTTATTCTGAAAAAAAAAGGAGGACTAAAGCTTATGTGGATGACCCCATCCACCGTGCACGAGGCATGTCTGGGCGCTGACAGAGGCAGCGTAATCCAAGGCATCAGGAATGCTTGCCCCGTCGGCTATCTTCACCAGGAACCCAGCGATGAAACTATCCCCTGCTCCCATGGTATCCACAGGAGGGACGAATTTAACAGGCTGTGCATAGTAGTCTTTTCCATCATAGAAGAGCGCACCCTTGCTTCCTCTTGTAACACCTATGACGGTTCCCCCCATCTCATGGGCATGGCGGAGAAATGCTCTTGCCTCCTCATCTGAGAAGTCAGATGCGGAGAAGAACGCATATTTCACATACTTTATCGTGCGCTCAAGATACTCATCATCCATCCTCTCAGAGTAATCAAATGAGACATCGAGAAGTTTTGAAAGACTGCTAAGCTCATATTCGAGGTTTGAAAAGCAGCTGGTATGGATCAGATCATAATCTTTTATTACAGAGATATCCTCATCCACAATCCTTATCGAAAAAAGGTGCTGACATGTGTCCCTCAGCCCTTTTACGAACACCCTGTCCCCATTAACAAGCTTGACCCCAGGGTGTGCGGAAGGGGCGTATACCCTTCTTGAACGCGTAGTGTCAACACCTTCCAGATGAAGGTCTCTTATTATGTTCTCCGCTTCTTCATCATCTCCGAAAACTCCGATGTAGCCTACCTTCTCAGCTCCATCCTTCTTTGCGTTTACTGCGACATTAACGGCGTTTCCCCCTGGATAGTAAATTCCATCATCCAGATAGCAGTCTACGACATTGTCTCCGATACAAATAAGTTTCATACCCAATCACCCCTTTACCGAACCAGCAGTCAGTCCACGAATGAAATTTCGTGACATGCAAAGATATACGATGATCAGCGGAATGCATGAGATTACCATTCCTGCCATTACAACGCCCCACTCTGTCATCAGTCCATCACGGAATACCATCAATCCTACAGGAATAGTCCTTAGAGAGGAACTGTCCACAAGGATGGTCGCAAAAAGGAATTCATTCCATGCATAGTAGATCGTCATGATGGTAACAGTGGAAAGAATCGGCTTTGAAAGTGGAACATATATCTTGTAGAATATCTGCCAAAGCGTCGCACCGTCTATAACCGCAGCCTCCTCCATCTCCTTCGAAATCCCCACGAAGAACGAACGGATGAGCATGACCGACATCGGTAAGCGGAATGCGATATAAGGAAGTATCATGGCAAGATAGGTCTTATTCAGGCCGACGCTTCTAAGAAGAATGAACAGCGGGAGCACGCATACCTGCGGAGAGAGCAGCATGCAGATCATCACGGCAAGGAATACCGCATAACCTAACCTGCCCCTCAGCTGCGTGACTCCGAATGCGAGCGTGGATGCTACGAACAGTAGTCCTATCAGAGTGCAGATCGTTACGATTATACTGTTCAGAAAATACTGTGAGATTCCCCTTGTCCATGCCCTTGAATAGTTTGAGAACAGCCACTCCTCCGGCATGCCCCATACATCCTGATAGATGCTCATGTAATCCTTGAATGATGACATGATGATCCAAAGCAGAGGATAAATTATCACAATTGAGAGTATGATGCAGAAAAGGAACATCAGCAGCCCTGGTATGCTTCTAGGAATAATAGTCTCTTTCTTCTTCATTCCCTCTCCTCCTTTCCTGTTCCGAATGAGAAGAACTGCACGGACGAGAGCACTGCGGTTATTACGAAAATAAGCATTGCTATCGCGGATGCATATCCCATCCTGTTCTTTACGAATCCTGTCTGATACATGTGCAGGGAAAGCACCATCGTTGCAGTTCCAGGACCACCACCTGTGAGGATGTACGGCTCATTGAAAACGGTGAACGCACCGGATACGGTAAGTACCATCGTTACAAAGAACATCTGTTTTACCATTGGGCATGTGATGGTGAAGAACCTCCTTATCTTACCAGCACCATCCACGATCGCGGCCTCATAGAGGTCACTTGGAATCTTCTGAATAGCAACGATGAAGAGCATCGTGATATATCCGAAGCTCTGCCACTGTGAGACGGCGATGATTGAGAGCATCGCTGTATCTCTCGTTCCGAGCCATATCCTGGTTAGGCCGTCCAGCCCGACAGCTTCAAAGAAACTGTTTAGCAGTCCCATCTGCGGATTATATATGAATTCAAAAAGAAGACATACGACGGTAAGAGAAAGAAGCGTCGGAATGAAGAAAATCGTCTGGAAGAACCTCTCGCTCTTCCTGAACACCTTATCCTCAAGAATTGCAGCGATTACAAGGCCGAACATGACCTGGAATATTATCGATATGACAGCATAAAGGACGTTGTTTTTTATCGACTGCCATATAATCGGATCGCTAAAGAGTTCCTTATAGTTATCCAGTCCAACGAATTCCTTGCTCGTAGAAGAGAGCGAGAAACCCTGGAAACTGTATATTATGTTCTCGATAAGCGGGAAGTAGACGAATATCGCCAGTATGAGCAACCCGGGAATGCAGAAGATGAAAGCACCCAGGTTCTTTTTTCTTGTATTCATTCATCCCTCCTTTTTTAATACATAGGCTGACGGGCGAATAAGACCCGCCAGCCTTAAGGAAAACTTAGTGCAGAGATGCTGCTGCAGTCCTTACCTGCGCCATGACACTTTCTGGTGTTGCATCTCCTGTTGCTATCGCCTGTCCACCCTGGCCATATACTACGTATACGGAAGGATCACAAGCATTGTCGAACCATGCTGCGAGATAAGAAGCGTTCTGAATCATCTCAAGAGCCTCTCTCTGCGCATCGATAACGCCGTCCCCGTCAAGGGCACCGGCTACACATGACATGTCTCCGCCGACCGTTGAAAGGATGTATCCCCTCTCCGGGCTTACGAGCCACTTGAGGAAATCGACACATGCATCGATGTTCTCAGCCTTATTGCTGATCATGAATCCTTCTGGAGCTCCTGTGAGTGCGTTCGGGTCTCCCTCTCCATCCTCAAATGCTGGGAAGTTGAAGAATCCATACTCGAAATCATCTGGGATTACCTGCTCAAGCTGTGGGATTTCCGCAAACTGCAGGTACATGATCGGAGCCTCGCCTGTTGCGAATAGCGTGTTCCTGGCAGTCTCATGGTCGATAGCAGAAGCAACCTCTCCCATGTAAGTAGTCAGCTGCTGCCAGTACTCGAGGGCACGCACATAGCCTGGATCCGTGAACTCGCCTGTTGCCGCATCATAATCCTTTGCCAGTGTCTCTTCATCAATCATCCTCTGGTTGATTGTTCCAAGGTAATGGAGGACAGCCCACTGGTCTACAAGACCTTCTGCGACCGGTGTCTCATAACCGTTTGCCTTGAGGGTATCGAGAAGTTCAATGAACTCGCCCCATGTCTTAGGCTCTTCAAGACCGAGCTCGTTGAATATCTTCTTATTGTAGAAGAATACCTTTCCATCCTGGCTCCATGGAATACCATAGATCGTGCCATCGAATGTAAAGCCCGCAACGGATGCCGCTGCCAGTTTTTCCGACCACTCTGGATCCGCCTCATAGATATCATTGAGAGCGAGTACGTTACCAGATGCGACCATCTCCTGAGCGAATGTGCCAGACCATGATGAGAATACATCAGGGACATCTTCCGTCGGAACGATCATGCGGATTCTCTCCTTGTACTGGTCGTTAAGAATACAGTCCATGCTGATATATACGTCAGGATTCTCCTCCATGTACTGGGCAAGAAGCTCGTTGAACATCGAGTTCTTCGGATCGTTTGGCCAGCGATGGAAGAAGAAAATCTCGGTCTGACCCTCTTCAGGTCCTTCGGATGCTCCACCTGCGAAGATAGGTGCAAGTACGAGCAAAAGCATTAATGCCACTAATAATTTCTTCATTTATCTCCTCCTTTTAATGAATGATGATTAATACTGCATCTTCCACATGTAGCGTCTTACTCCGAGATCATGTCCTCTCTCATATGCAAGAGCGTCTGCGAGGCTTCTCAGGACAGCACCGGTAAGAAGTGGCGCATAGTACTCCCTTACCTCCTCATCGATATCGGACATGTCGAATGTAGCCTCATCGACGAGCATGATCTTCTCACTGTACTTTGAGCAGAAGTTATACGCTCTCTCATCAAGAGGTCTTGTCGATCCAAGCCCTTTGACGATAATGAACGGAACGTCAAAATCTGTAACTTCAAACGGCCCATGGAAGTACTCTCCAGAGTGTATGCAGCTTGAATTGATCCACTGCATCTCCATCAAAAGACAGATGGAGAATGAATATGTCTCTCCAAGGTCAACGCCGCTTCCCATCGTGTAGATGAGGCTTTCCCTCTTATATTTCTTTCCCCACTGAGCCGTGATATCCTTGTACTGCTCCCTTACTTTCTTCATTGCACTATCAAGACCATCGATGCTTCTGATTCCCTTCTTGTACTTCTCTGAGGGGCTGATGGCATCAAGAATGCGGAATATAAGGCTATAAAGAACGCCCTTATTAAGATCGCTTGAATCCGCTTCCTTTCCCCAGTCGTAGTGCAGAGGATACTCAGCAGCCTTCCAAAGAGGAGAGTCCTCAAGATGTGTAAGGGAAATGGTAGTCGCACCAAGGGAACGGGCATACTCTGTTGCCTTTACTGTTTCAGGGGTTGTTCCAGAATGAGAACATGTGATGACTACGGAATCCTTTCCAAGAGACTTCGGCTGCATATGAACAAATTCATTTGCAGGATGATAGCTGGCAGGAATGTCAATCTCTCTTGAGAAGATGAAGGCAGCAGGCATCATGAACGCCAGGGATCCTCCACATGCGACGAAGTAGAAATGATTGATTTTCTCCTTCCCTACTACAGCTTTTACTGCATTTTCAATTGCGCTTACATGTTCGGTTTTCATTATTACCTCCTAAAACCTATATAAGACGTTATATATGGTTATATGATGAATGATGACATTCTATCTGTCAATAAAAATTTTTTTAACTTTTCAAAAAAATCCTCAGGCCATGCTGAGGAATCTAAAAAGAATTAATAATATATCAATCTTTCCAGTTAAAACCGCTATAGAACTGACGGCTGTTATCATCACCGGAAATCACATAACTCGCATTTTTCCCATCGATGTAACTGATAGAAACGTGGATTGGATCTCCATTCGCCATGAAGGAAACCTTGTACATGTCAAACAAGGGAGCGCCCTCCTTGGTTCCGAGCAGCTCGGAGAGCTCCTTATCCGCCACCCTTACTTTCATGACCTTCCTCTGCTGATAGGATTCGACACCGTATTCACTTTTAAGAATTCTGAATAGGGAGAAATCACCGGCTATCTTCTCATAAATCAAAGGATACAGTTTCAAAGGAAGATAGTTTGAATCCACCATCTTCGGCTCACTACCGGCATACATCACCCTCTTTAAATAGAGCACGTCGTCATCCGTGCTTATCCTTAGGTCCTCTGCTATGCTTTTCTTTACCTTGACAATCTTCTTCTCCACAAGGCTGCTGGTTACCTTAAGCCCCTTCGCCTCAAAATAATCATGGAAGCCGACATTTTCCACAAGAGGAATCGGAGGTAAGGACTGAAGGACGAACGTCCCCTTTCCCTGTTTCTTCACGAGGATCTCATCATCGCATAGTTCCTTAATGGCCCGGCGTACCGTTATGCGGCTCACCTGATACTTCTCTTCAAGCTCCATCTCCGAGGGCATCTTCTCCCCTGCCTTGAATAGGCCGGAGTCGATATCCGAACGTATGGCGTTCATAAGCTGCTCATAAAGCGGAACGGACGAGTTCAATTCCAACATACTTCCTCCTAAACCAAGCTTATAAATCGAGGTTTCCTACCCTCGTATATCGTAAAGCTTTCAAATCCACACTTTCTAATCAGATTCTCTGCCACATCAAAACCATAGGCAATACGCTCCGCCCTATGGGCATCGGAACCGACTGTGATTCTCTTTCCCCCTTCCTCTCTGAACCACTTTATGACACGTTCACCAGGCATCGGCTCTGAAAAATCACAAAGCAGGCTTGTGTTTATCTCAAGCGCCTTATCGCGCTCGGCAAGAGTCCTTAGTATTCGCCTGACCCTCTCCTCCTCATCCTCGATTCTCTCAATATGCCCGGCTTTTAAAGAATACCTCTTTATAAGATCGATGTGCGCCATTGAATCGAAATCAAAAAGAGATGCGATTACAAGCAGCCCGTCCAGATAGGAGTAAAGAGTCTCCTTCCTGTCATCGCTATCGATATAATCATGGCTCATTAGGTCTGAGCCTCCCACTTTGTGATAGGATGCAAGTATGAAATCAAAATCGAAAGAAGAAATAAGATTCAAGGCGTTATGGTAATCAAAATGCGGCTGACCTATTTCAATACCGAAAAGGATATTTAATTCTCCATTATAACGAATTTTAGCTTTTTCTATGATTTTCAGCTCTTCTTCGACATGTTTTGGGTTAAAAACATTATGATATCTATTTGGCCAATAAAATTCATAATGATCTGAAATTGCAATTGTCTTAAGACCTAATTCTATAGCTCTTAAACAGATATTATCGATTTCCTCCTTACTGTCAGGACTCATCTTGCTATGTATATGCAAATCAGCTGTTATCATGATAACACCATTATAACATCATAATACGTTTCAATACAACTAAATTATAATTACATATATGCATTGACTTTATGCGCTATGAGACATAGCTAATCAAAAATATTGATATAATTGGTATTATAAGTAATTGGCTAGACAACGGCTAAAATAGATGGAAAGAAACAGCATCATTACTGAATTCTTTTTCAACAAAAGTGGTCTAAATCCATGATTTCCACCTCTTTCTTGGGTAAAACATAAAATTTAATTGCAAAAAATCATCTTAAGTCCTACTTAAGTACTTTACACTTGTGATAATCTATTAACATGGATGTAATATTTTATTCACATCAGGAGTATACGTGGACGTAACATTTTCTTACTTTGTAAATGAGATTTTCTCTTCTCCGATGCTTTTTATATCCGCATTGCTGACGCTTGCCGTAATATTCGTAAACGGATGGACGGATGCTCCTAATGCGATTGCGACGTGCATAACTACCAGATGCATGTCAACGAGAAAGGCCATCATGATGAGTGCCGTCTTCAACTTTTTCGGAGTCCTGATAATGACGCACATCAATGCGAGCGTCGCATCGACTATATCCAACATGGTTGATTTCGGATCTGACACGCATACGGCTTTGGTCGCACTCTCCGCATCCCTCTTTTCCATTGTCGTCTATTCCACTGGGGCATCTAAACTCGGAATTCCGACTAGTGAGAGCCACTCTCTTATAGCTGGACTCACAGGGGCTGCCATTGCGACACAGAATGGACTTGGCGGTGTTAACGGAGAAGAATGGGTAAAGGTCATATATGGCCTTTTCGCATCCCTGATTCTAGGATTCGCAATTGGATTCGTCGTTGCAAAGGGCGTAGCCTTCCTATTCAGAAAGGTTGAAAGAAGAAAAGCAAACACATTCTTCACTTATGCGCAGATCGCAGGAGCGGCATCCATGAGCTTCATGCACGGTGCTCAGGATGGACAGAAATTCATCGGTGTTCTTTTTCTCGCCATAGCATTTTCAAACGGTGCACCGGGCGTTGAAGGCGTTCTGATTCCAGTATGGCTGATGCTGCTCTGCTCGCTCGTCATGGGAATTGGAACGAGCGTAGGCGGTGAGAAGATAATTAAGAGTGTTGGAATGGATATGGTGAAGCTTGAAAAGTACCAGGGTTTCAGTGCGGATATCTCCGCATCCCTCTGCCTGCTTTTCTCATCCCTATTCGGCATACCAGTTTCTACGACACATACGAAGACCAGTGCAATAATGGGAGTCGGAGCTTCCAGGAGGCTCTCTGCCATCAACTTCTCCGTCGTAAAGGAGATGGTTCTTACTTGGATATTCACATTCCCCGGATGCGGGCTTATAAGTTTCTTAATGGCGAAGCTATTCATGCTTCTGTTCTAAGTGGAGGAAAAAATGAAAAAACAGGATACTTTCTATTTTGATAACTTCAAGGAGTGCGCGGAGTATTCATTAAAGGCAGCTAATCTTCTTGATGAGATCATGAACAACTACAGCAAGGATACCATCAAGTCATATGTTGATAAGATGCATGAGATCGAGCACTCAGGAGATAAGAAGAAGCATGAGATGCTTGAAGTTCTGCTTAAGGCGTTCATGACACCTATTGAGAGGGATGACATCCTTCTCCTCTCCTCTTGTCTTGATGAGGTTACCGATAAGATCGAGGATGTAGCACTCAGAATGTATTGCAACGATATCGACGAGATTTTCGAACCGGCGAAAGAGATGGTCCGCGTAGTAATCGACAGCTGCAGGGAGATGGTCGTGATGCTCGAGGAGTTCAAGAACTTCAAGAAGTCGAAAGATCTTAAGGACATAATCATAAGAATCAACACTCTTGAAGAGGATGGAGACAGACTCTTTATTGAAGGTTTAAGAGAACTTCACACAAAGGAAAAAGATCCTTTGAAGGTAATCACATGGAGGGAAATCCTCATTTACCTTGAAAAATGTACCGATGCTACCGAGCATGTTGCAGACGTATGTGAGCGTGTTGTTCTTACAAACACCTGATATAAGCACTATTCATTGATAAGGCCAGCAATCCTGGCCTTTTAACTTAATATCCACTATTTTGGAAACTCGATGAAAGGAATCAAAATATAGATATGAATTAACACTTTTCGATTTTTCAAAACTGAATATCAAAATCAAATTTAAATAAATTAAAATAATATAATTACAGTATCGTTTTAATTTGTTTTTATATTTAAAAACTATAAATAATAAGTAAAGCTAGTACCATTTCGCTATGCTTTAAAGATTTTGCTATCATTTCCATGTTTTCTGATTTATTCTGCATTAAAGGAGCAGAGAATGGAATATGGACTAATTGAGAAGATTGAAGAGAAAATAAGTCATCTTTCTGATTCTTTCACCATGGACGTGGAAAACATCATCTCTTGTTACAAAGAGGAGATAATCCTTCTTGAGGAGAAGATAGAAAATGAGATGAATGATATCAAAAATGATTCTAAGAGCGATGATATCGCAAATGAGAATCCAGACTATCAGGAACTTGATGGGCTCTATGACAGTCTGGATGACATCAGAAAATCAATATGGAAAATCAATTGTGCGCTTGAAGAGATTAGAAACTACATCTGATCATTGCTCATCTTCTTCATCTTGTTCTTCGCTATAATAATCTTCAAAAGCAGGGTTTGCCCAAATCGCAGTATCGTAATAGCTCTCAACGACCTCCTCACATCGAGGAAGGATGTTCTCAAGAGTCTCTACGAAATGTGGGGCAAGTGCACTACTCCTGATTTCCTCAGGGTTCCTCTCAGCAAAATAATCAAGCAGCTCATCTACTGCTGAAACAAAATCATCCACAGCGGATATCGTAGAATCTGCCAGATCCCTTATGGCTTTCTTTTCCTTCTTATCAATTCCTTCAATTTTAGAAAGAGGATGAATCCTGTTAGCGGAATCTAGTATGTCATCCATGAGATCATCAAGATGCAGGAGCGCAGTCTCTATGAATGAATAGGAAGAGAAAAGAGGAATGAAGCTCTCAGCATCAAACTCTACATTCTCATAAAGTGGAAGAACTCCATCAAGTTCATCAATGATTGAAAATAAGGTTTCAAATGCCTCCGAAGTGGAATCCTTCACATACTCCTCTTCATTAAATGCTATGTCATACAAGCTCAGAGATTTACTTTTCACGCCCTTTCCTCCTTACAACAATATTACCATAATCACTCATAATCTTCATTGCGATACTCTTCAAATCCTTAAGCTGCTTTTCCAAGAGCTGAACAGAATTCTTAGAACCATCCATATTCATAATTGATTCATAGTAATCCAGAAGCACATACTCATCATCTACAAACGGAATGTAGTAATTGAAAATCGAATACCCCTCTTTATCGATTACCGATGCCTCCTTTGGCTCAAGACCTTTTAAAGAGGCAGTTATATTCATTATGTTCAGAAGCCTTTCGATATTATTGACCGCCAATTCCAAAGAGACCATAGCTGGAGAAATATAAAGGAAACCAGATGCCAGCATATACTCCTTTTCCTCATCGCTCTTAAGCTCGGCAAGATCCTGCTCTGTATTCTGGACTGTCTCTATCAGCGTTCTAGTAGCATCCAAAGCAGCTTTTGCAGCCTCATCAATCTCGCTTGCAATCGCATCAACATATTCTTTCGCACTATATCTATCGGCCATACCTATTTATACCATTTTAAATGACCGTTGGCTAGGAAAATCAAAACATATTCAATTTGAGACTATGTCATCCAATGCTCTGATGCTATATTTATTGAAGGAGTAAATAAATGAGAGAGTCTATCCTTATTCTTCTGCTTGTCTTATTGATAATTTTGTTTGTCGTTTTAAGAAAAAGAGGTGAGAAAAAAGAAAGTGAACGACTTGAGATTGAAAGGCTTGATAGGGAAAGGAAGAGAAAAGAAGGACTGAAGGCGCTAAGCGAAGAAGAGAAATCGCTAATTTATTCCTTATCCATGAAAGAAAGAACAGCTTTCTTAAAGAACGCTGAGAAAGACTATGATATTCTCTTTCATCCTTTTAACGATTTAGTATACGAGAAGGAGAGCGGGAATAAGCAAATAGAGACGAAAAGTCTTGGCTATTACGTAATTGAAAAAGGAGTAGACAGAATCGCCGCATTTTTCTTCTCGACCGATCCAGATTTTGAAAGCATAAGCGCTATTACACTAAATATAAATGGGATGGTATCAAGAAGATTTGAAGGTTTTGAAAGCTATATGAAACCAATGTATTTCGAAGCTAAATCAGGTGATTTAATCACTATAGAGATTGAATTCGACGGCACTAAGGAATTCACTCTTGAGAATTTTGGAGTGTTACTGCTGAAAAGAAGGCTGCCGAAGCAGCCCTCTTAAACCGTTAATATCCGAATAATGGTATATGCACGTAGAATGGAAGGTATGTAACCACGAGCAGAACTACGAGCATGCATGCAAAGAGAGGGAACATCTTTTTAGACGTACTCTCAAGGCTCGTCTTACCAACTGCACATCCTACGAAGAGCGCACTTCCAACCGGTGGTGTACAAAGTCCGATTGCAAGGTTGAAGATAAGCATGATTCCAAAGTGTATCCTGCTCATTCCAATCGACTCAACCACAGGAAGCAGAATCGGTGTCATGATAATGATCAGCGGTGCCATATCCATGAAACATCCGAGGAGCATCAAAAGAATGTTGATGATCAGCAGGATGATAATCGGATTGTCCGAGATTCCGATAAGTCCGTTCGTAACGGCTGTAGGAATCCTTAAGAGCGTCATCATGTATGCGAACGCCTTTGCCGTAGCAATGAGCGTAAGTACGACAGCAAGCGTCTTAAGTGAGTTCTTAAGAACATTTCCAAAGTCTCTGACCTTAGCTTTTCTAAATATGAAATAGGTCAGGATAAACGTATAGAAACATGCAACTGCAGAGCTCTCCGTCGCCGTGAAGACACCCATTCCAGTACCGACCATGATGATCACGAGCGTCATCATAGGAAGGATTGCATTGCAGATTACCTGGATGCACTTTCCCATCTCAAGATCAAATAACGGTGTCTGTAGCTCAATCCAGCTGGTTTCAACCTTATGGGCCGCAAACGCCTTGTCCCCACTGTGCTTCTTGAACTTGAGCCACCTTGCACTGTCTCCTACGAACAGCTTGCTGCCTTTCGGGAAGTTGTACTTCCTTCCAAGGAAGAAACAGAGAACCATGAATGCAAGTCCGAGTGCAATTCCAGGTGCGAATCCCGCTATGAACAGATCTCCGATCGAGACTCCGCCTCCAGCTGCGAGTGCGTAGATGACCATGTTGTGCGATGGTGGAATCAGAACTCCCTGACATGCCGTAGTTACTGTAAGTCCTACCGCGAACTCCCTGTCATAACCCTGCTTCTCCATCATCGGGATTACTACGGATCCAAGAGATGATACGTCAGCTACCGCAGAGCCTGAGATTCCTCCGAAGAACATCGAGTCGATACAGTTGACGTACGCCAGTCCTCCGCGGAAGCGTCCGACTATCAGGTTCGCAAGATCTACTATCTTGTCCGATATCTCTCCAATCGCCATGATCTCGCCCATTACGATGAAGAACGGAATCGCGAGCATCGTGAAGTTGTTTACTCCGTCGAGCATCATGCGGATCATCGTTGTCGGGTTCGTCCCAGGAACGAACAGCGCCGATGCGAATGCCGCAATCAGCATCGAGAATGTTACTGGCACCCTCAGAAGCATGAGGCCGATGAATCCTGCCAGAAGTACTATTGCTGCCGGTATGTTAGTAATCATTTAGCACCTCCCTTCGCGGCTTCCGCCTCGTTCTCCTTCACAAGCTTCGCATAGTCCACCTCGGCCTCGGAATAGAGAAGATCGTTCCTATCGACTATGCCGAAGAGGAATAAGAGCTGGTCGAACGTCATTAAGAAACCTCCGATCGGAGCCGGGATGTACCTAAGCCATGTAGGCCAGCCTGTCATCGGCATCGAGCCCGGTCGCAGCTTGATTATATATGTAAGACCGTAATAAAAAAGTGCGATTCCACAGAAGAGTACTGCGATATCCGATAAAACATCGAGTGCTTTCCTTACTTTGCCGCCCTCTTTAAAACGGTTGTAAATAATTCCCACTGATATATGCATATGGTCACGGCATCCGATCGCACATGCAAGGAATGTGAATAAGGTTACCAGCAGTCCTGGTACCTCTTCTGCCCATTTGATACCGGAATTGAAGCAGAAACGTAGAATTACGTTCATGAATACCGTCACGAGCATGATGATTAGCGAAAGCTGTGCAATAGAGAGCAGGATCCTATGGCAGATATGGTTAACAAGCAATAAGATCTCTTTAATCCATCCCCATGCGCTTTTACAGTTCTCGCGATGAAAAACTATCTTGTTTTTCTCCAGCCAATTCGAAAATGAAAAACCTGACAAAGTTTTCCCCCTTTTATCTAATATGGGGGAGAACGCCTCTCCCCCAAAAGTTTGAAACTAAGCTAAATCAATAATCGTTCTGGATAGAAGCGATGATATCCTCGTAACCAGCACCGTACTTGGTATACAGAGGTGCCATCCTCTCCTGGAACTTGGCAAGCTCCTCTGCTGAGAGCTCGATTACCTCTACTCCTGCTGCCGTTACCTTCTCCTCTGCCGACTTCTCTCTGAGGTTCCACTGCTCGATCTCGTACTCCTGTGTCTCTTTTGCACATTCCTTGATCAGCTGCTGGTCCTCTTCGCTCAGCGTGTTCATGATCGCCTCTGATGCGAGAAGAATCTCTGGTACCCTTGTATGTGCGTCGAGCGTGAAGTATGGAGCAGCCTCGTAGTCTCCCATCGACTCGTATGTAGGCCAGTTGTTCTCAGCTCCGTCGATCGTTCCCTGCTGGATTGCCGAGTATACGTCGTTCGGTCCGATTCCCGTTACTCCGTTTGCTCCGAGAAGCTCAGCCATCTCTACCATCATCGCATTGTTCTGAAGCCTGATCTTGAGTCCCTTCATGTCCTCAAGGCTTCTTACTGGCTTAACAGTGTAGAAGTTTCTTGCTCCTGCGTCATAGTATGCAAGTCCTACGAGTCCGGATCCTGATGTCTGAATGTCTGCGAGCATCTGCTGTCCGATCTCTCCGTTGAGTACCGCCCACATGTGGTCAGCATCCCTATAAAGGTATGGAAGCTGAATAACGTTCAGTGCAGGTACGTATGATGCAACTGGGGATGCGGATACACGTGCGAATGCGAGGTCTCCGATCTGAAGAGCTTCGATTGATCCAGTCTCCTCCCCGTAGAGTGTTCCACCGGAGTAGACCTGGATGTTGATCCTTCCGTTACTTCTCTCATTGACAAGACGTGCGAACTCGTAGTCTGCGAGAGTCGTTGGATAGCCCTCTGCGTGTACTTCGGAAAGTACGAGGTTGATAGTCTCTGAGCTGCCGCCCTCACTTGCTCCGCCTGCGAATACAGGAACAGCTACCATCATGATTGCAAGCAACATAACAATTAGTTTTCTCATTTTTCTCTCCTTTTTCAGAGTAAAATATTATCTTCTGAAAAGATTAAAATAGAAAAAAAGTGCATGCAATATTTAATTTTTCACTATTGAAACACGGTTTCAAATGAATAAAAACATGAGAAATACAACAAATCTTTATATATTAGAATTTTGCAATTAGAGACAAACTAAAATTAGAATATTTTCTTATAGACAAGTTTTTATTTTAGGAGAAAATTTGTATCTAAGTATTTTAGACAAGATAAATTAAATTAATTTTAAAGTTGTATAAAAGGCTGAGGTCTCCCCCAGCCTTAAAAATATTATCAATCAATATCCGAACAATGGCATATGCACATAGAACGGAAGATAGGTAACAACCAAAAGGACAAAGATCATACATGCAAAAAGAGGAAGCATCTTCTTTGCCGTACTCTCAAGGCTCGTCTTACCAACTGCACATCCTACGAAGAGCGCACTTCCAACCGGTGGTGTGCAAAGTCCGATTGCAAGGTTGAAGATGAGCATGATTCCAAAGTGTATCCTGCTCATTCCAATCGACTCAACTACAGGAAGCAGAATCGGTGTCATGATGATAATCAGCGGTGCCATATCCATGAAGCATCCGAGTACCATCAGGAGAAGGTTGATGATCAGCAGGATGATGATCGGATTGTCCGAGATTCCGATAAGTCCGTTCGTAACGGCCGTAGGAATCCTTAAGAGCGTCATCATGTATGCGAACGCCTTTGCCGTAGCAATAAGCGTAAGTACGACAGCAAGTGTCTTGAGCGAGTTCTTTAGAACGTTTCCAAAGTCCTTAATTTTTGCCTTACGGAAGATAAAGTAGGTAAGAATGAAAGTATAGAAACATGCTACAGCAGAACTTTCTGTCGCCGTGAAGATACCTACACCAGTACCGACCATGATGATTACGAGCGTCATCATAGGAAGAATTGCATTGCAGATTACCTGGATGCACTTTCCCATCTCAAGATCAAATAACGGTGTCTGTAGCTCAATCCAGCTGGTTTCAACCTTATGGGCCGCAAACGCCTTGTCCCCACTGTGCTTCTTGAACTTGAGCCACCTTGCACTGTCTCCTACGAACAGCTTGCTGCCTTTCGGGAAGTTGTACTTCCTTCCAAGGAAGAAACAGAGAACCATGAATGCAAGTCCGAGTGCAATTCCAGGTGCGAATCCCGCTATGAACAGATCTCCGATCGAGACTCCGCCTCCAGCTGCGAGTGCGTAGATGACCATGTTGTGCGATGGTGGAATCAGAACTCCCTGACATGCCGTAGTTACTGTAAGTCCTACCGCGAACTCCCTGTCATAACCCTGCTTCTCCATCATCGGGATTACTACGGATCCAAGAGATGATACGTCAGCTACCGCAGAGCCTGAGATTCCTCCGAAGAACATCGAGTCGATACAGTTGACGTACGCCAGTCCTCCGCGGAAGCGTCCGACTATCAGGTTCGCAAGATCTACTATCTTGTCCGATATCTCTCCAATCGCCATGATCTCGCCCATTACGATGAAGAACGGAATCGCGAGCATCGTGAAGTTGTTTACTCCGTCGAGCATCATGCGGATCATCGTTGTCGGGTTCGTCCCAGGAACGAACAGCGCCGATGCGAATGCCGCAATCAGCATCGAGAATGTTACTGGCACCCTCAGAAGCATGAGGCCGATGAATCCTGCCAGAAGTACTATTGCTGCCGGTATGTTAGTAATCATTTAGCACCTCCCTTCGCGGCTTCCGCCTCGTTCTCCTTCACAAGCTTCGCATAGTCCACCTCGGCCTCGGAATAGAGAAGATCGTTCCTATCGACTATGCCGAAGAGGAATAAGAGCTGGTCGAACGTCATTAAGAAACCTCCGATCGGAGCCGGGATGTACCTAAGCCATGTAGGCCAGCCTGTCATCGGCATCGAGCCCGGTCGCAGCTTGATTATATATGTAAGACCGTAATAAAAAAGTGCGATTCCACAGAAGAGTACTGCGATATCCGATAAAACATCGAGTGCTTTCCTTACTTTGCCGCCCTCTTTAAAACGGTTGTAAATAATTCCCACTGATATATGCATATGGTCACGGCATCCGATCGCACATGCAAGGAATGTGAATAAGGTTACCAGCAGTCCTGGTACCTCTTCTGCCCATTTGATACCGGAATTGAAGCAGAAACGTAGAATTACGTTCATGAATACCGTCACGAGCATGATGATTAGCGAAAGCTGTGCAATAGAGAGCAGGATCCTATGGCAGATATGGTTAACAAGCAATAAGATCTCTTTAATCCATCCCCATGCGCTTTTACAGTTCTCGCGATGAAAAACTATCTTGTTTTTCTCCAGCCAATTCGAAAATGAAAAACCTGACAAAGTTTTCCCCCTTTTATCTAATATGGGGGAGAACGCCTCTCCCCCAAAAGTTTGAAACTAAGCTAAATCAATAATCGTTCTGGATAGAAGCGATGATATCCTCGTAACCAGCACCGTACTTGGTATACAGAGGTGCCATCCTCTCCTGGAACTTGGCAAGCTCCTCTGCTGAGAGCTCGATTACCTCTACTCCTGCTGCCGTTACCTTCTCCTCTGCCGACTTCTCTCTGAGGTTCCACTGCTCGATCTCGTACTCCTGTGTCTCTTTTGCACATTCCTTGATCAGCTGCTGGTCCTCTTCGCTCAGCGTGTTCATGATCGCCTCTGATGCGAGAAGAATCTCTGGTACCCTTGTATGTGCGTCGAGCGTGAAGTATGGAGCAGCCTCGTAGTCTCCCATCGACTCGTATGTAGGCCAGTTGTTCTCAGCTCCGTCGATCGTTCCCTGCTGGATTGCCGAGTATACGTCGTTCGGTCCGATTCCCGTTACTCCGTTTGCTCCGAGAAGCTCAGCCATCTCTACCATCATCGCATTGTTCTGAAGCCTGATCTTGAGTCCCTTCATGTCCTCAAGGCTTCTTACTGGCTTAACAGTGTAGAAGTTTCTTGCTCCTGCGTCATAGTATGCAAGTCCTACGAGTCCGGATCCTGATGTCTGAATGTCTGCGAGCATCTGCTGTCCGATCTCTCCGTTGAGTACCGCCCACATGTGGTCAGCATCCCTATAAAGGTATGGAAGCTGAATAACGTTCAGTGCAGGTACGTATGATGCAACTGGGGATGCGGATACACGTGCGAATGCGAGGTCTCCGATCTGAAGAGCTTCGATTGATCCAGTCTCCTCCCCGTAGAGTGTTCCACCGGAGTAGACCTGGATGTTGATCCTTCCGTTACTTCTCTCATTGACAAGACGTGCGAACTCGTAGTCTGCGAGAGTCGTTGGATAGCCCTCTGCGTGTACTTCGGAAAGTACGAGGTTGATAGTCTCTGAGCTGCCGCCCTCACTTGCTCCGCCTGCAAATACAGGAACAGCCACTATCATGATTGCAAGCAACATAACAATTAGTTTTTTCATCTTTTTCTCCTTTTTGTTTACTGATTAAGTAACAAAAGTTGTATGGTAGAATCTTAAAACATGTCTATATTTTTCACAAGAGAAAAAATTGATTTATCCCCTATTTATTAATATTTTTGAAACAATATTTCATGTAAGTTTTTTTGAACTAAAACGAGTAAATTATAATAAAACCGTCTTAATTTTTTTCAAAATAAGAAATAATTATTATTGAAAATACACTATTCTTATGAATCATCAATAATATTTTCTTTCATATAAATCAAAAGAAAGCTCTGATCTTTCATCAGATTTATACTTATTTCAGACATCTGAATTTCGAAAAACAGACAACTTTTTCATTATATTCAATTTTCAGGTAATGCTTTTCCACCCTTTCTGAAGAGACTATCTTGATAGGAATATCCTGAAAAGTTTATCCATCTCAATCAGATCTTCGGCTCCTGCGCTCTCGTAACTTGAATGCATCGCAAGCTGAGCAAGCCCGATATCAACACTCGGAATACTTATCTTCTCCATGCTGAGATTTCCGAGGGTAGATCCCCCTGGGATGTCAGAATTATTAAAAAAGGATTGATGGCGTATTGAATTCTCTTCCATCAGAAGACGGATTGCGCTTGCGCTATACGCATCCGTAGTATACTTCTTATTTGAAGAATATTTTATAACGATACCGCCGTTGAGCACTACCTTATTGGTCGGATCCGATTTTTCCGGGTAGTTCGGATGTAAGGCATGAGCATTATCCGCACTTATGATGAACGATGAGGCCTGAGCCATCATCTGATGCTCCCTATCAAGACCGAGTGATAGACATATGCGCTCCACAGTGCTCATAAGAAAATCAGAAAGTGCCCCATTCAAAGAGGATGACCCCACCTCCTCACTATCGAAGAGGGCGACCATGGGACATGCTGAATAGCCATCTACCTCCATAAGAGTTTTGAAAGCGGAATATGCGCACTCAGTGTCATCAAGTCGAGGAGATGAGATGAACTCATCGTTTGCGCCCCAGACAGAATAAGGTGTCCTATTATATAAGTAGAGTTCATAATCGAGGATATCCTCTTTCCTTACCCCGAGTAAATTTTCAAGAAGTGAAGAAAAATCAAACCCACTTCCGCTTAAAGAAATCAGCGGAGCCACATCCTTCTGGATGTGATAATGATAGCCACTATTTACATCCCTGTTCTGGTGGATTGCAAGACTTGGAATAAGTACAAGATCCCTATCAAAATCCACTAGGCTCTCCTGGATTGCCCCATTTATTTTATAAAAGCATCTTCCCGCGATTGAGAGAGGCCTATCAAACCATGTGCTGATTATCATGCCGCCATACCCCTCGACATTCAGCGCCGTATAATAAGGCGTGATACGGCTCTCAGGATTTCTCTTCAGCTTGAATGTAGGGCTGTCGGTATGTGCTGCGATTATTGAAAATGCTTTGAGCCCAGCCTTTGGAATGCAGAATGCGATGATACTGGATCCACCCCTCTTAATATAATACTTCTTTCCCTTTTGCAAAGAAAAAGGCTCTTTCTCATCCAGCTCAATGAATCCATTTTCCATTGCCATCTTCTCAAAATTGGCTACGGCATGAAATGATGTAGGACTCTTTTTTATAAACTCAAGTAAATCAATCACAGCTTTTCTATCTTTCATGCCCACTATTATAAAAGGTATGCTCTCTCTTTGACCATAGCAGTATTCCACAACGAAAAGACAAAGAAAAAACACATTGAAATGTTTATAACAAGAAGTATTAAAGATATGCTAAAATATAGGCATGACATAGGGGCGTTTATAGGAGAGAAAGAGATGAGTACACTTGCAGAGAGAATGGAGATAATAATAGATGAGTGCGGCATCAAACAGACCGTATTCGCAAAGTCCGTAGGAGTAACCCCGAACTACATTTCCATGATCATTCATGGGAAAAAAGAACTGATTTCCCCCACCCTCGCGCTTCTAATCGAATATATTTATGGCTACTCACACGAGTGGATTCTCTCAGGTGAAGGAGATAAGTACAACCGGGAAAAGCTCAAGAAGAGGATAATAAAGAAGATAGAAGATTCTTCATACGATGAGAATCAGCTTAATGAGCTGGATGAATTCTTAAATAGACTATGAGTATAAAAGCGGCGTTCTTCGACATAGACGGAACTCTTTTCTCCCATAACAGCAACAGGGTTCCGCAATCAACATCAGATGCGATACGGGCACTTAGGGAAAAAGGAATCATTACTGTAATATGCACGGGAAGACATACATCTGAGGTTGTCAAGCTTGATCTTGATGGGCTCATATTCGATTACGTAATAACGCTTAACGGCCAGATGATAAGAGATGAAAGTGGCAGGATAATCAAAGCTTTCCCCTTCAAAAAAGAAGACCTTAAAAACATAGATGATCTTTTCAACCAGAAGAAGATCTCGATAATGGCGGTTGAAGAGGATGATGTGTACATGAATACGGTCACAAAAGAGACTGAGGAGGCGAATAAAGCCGTTGCAATCCCAGTTCCAAAGCTTGGCACTCTCTCGGGAAAGCCTCTCTACCAGCTGATATGCTATGGTAGCGTTGACGAGATAAACGAAGTTACATCGAAGATAAATGCTAAAGCCGTCTGGTGGAATGAGAAAAGCGCAGATATCATCCCTTTGGAAGGAGGCAAAGACAAGGGCGTAAAGGCGCTGATTGACGAGCTAGGAATAAAAGAGAGCGAAATCATGACTTTCGGAGATGGTCATAATGATATTCCGATGCTTGAGATGACACCCTACTCTGTAGCTATGGGCAATGCCATTGATGAGGTGAAAAAGCATGCCTCTTATGTTACAAGCGACATTGATGATGACGGCATATACAATGCCTTAAAACATTTCCAAGTTATTTAACAGGGAAGAAAACAAATTTTCACAAACTCTTAATTTAGGTTGTATACTATTTGAAAGTTCAACAAAAAAAGAGGTGAAATATGAAAATTGGAATTCTTACCAGCGGAGGAGACTGCCCCGGATTGAATGCCGTAATAAGGGGGTTCGCTAAATACGTTTACAACAACATTCCAAAAGCAGAGATCATAGGAATCTCAGATGGATATGGCGGTCTTATCACGGGTGAGGCAAAAAGTCTGAAAGAATCGGATTTCTCCGGTATATTGAACGTTGGAGGAACCATATTGGGAACAAGCAGGCAGCCTTTCAAGCAGATGACAGCACAGGATCAAAACGGAGAGAGCAAGCTTGATATGATGAAAAAGAACTATAAGAAGCTTGGTCTTGATCTGCTTGTAACGCTCGGAGGCGCAGGAACCCATAAGACGGCAGGCCTTCTTTCAGGAAACGGATTAAACGTCATCGGAATTCCAAAGACTATTGATAACGATATCTACGGAACAGATGTTACATTCGGCTTCCATACTGCTGTCGATATCGCAACGGAATGCATAGACAGGATTCACACCACTGCTGCAAGCCATGGAAGAACAATGCTTATCGAAATCATGGGTAACAAGGTAGGATGGCTCACGCTTTACTCAGGTATTGCCGGAGGTGCGGACATAATCCTCATTCCAGAGATTCCTTTCGATCCAGATGAGGTCGTAAAGACCGTAAAGCACCGCTTAGACAGTGGAAAGGATTTCAATATCATCGCAATCGCCGAAGGTGCAATGACAAGGGATGAAAGCAAGATGAAGAAGCAGGAGAGACTGGAAAAGCGAGGTGGGGATGCCACAATAACGAACGCTCTTGCTCAATACATCAGCGAGCATGCCGATGTTGAAACAAGAACGGTAGTACCTGGACATCTGCAGAGGGGTGGAAATCCAAGTCCCTACGACAGATTGCTTTCAACAGAGATGGGATCTTTTGCAGGAAAACTAGCAAAAGATGGAATTTTCGGTACCACTGTAGCTCTTGAGAACAACCAGATAACCTATAACAGGCTCTCCTCAATCGCAGGAAAGACAAAATTCGTCCCTGAGGATCACCAGATGGTTGAAGTAGCACGCTCCATCGGAATAACATTCGGGGATGGAAAGAAATTCAAGGAGATCAGATAGTGAAAAAGTATGCTGTCATAGATTTCTCAAGGACAAGCCTCTCCTTATTGGTAGCAAATGAGGAGATGAGCCGTCTTGAGATAGTTTTTAAGACGTATCGTCCTATTTTAATCGGGGACCTCGTAAACAGGAAGGAAAAGCTCACGGAAAAGGGAATGAACAAGATAATTACCGAGGCCCAGGAGCTTATCGAAAGTGCGAGGAATCTTGATGCCGATGAAATCTATGGCATTAGTACCACACTGCTGAGAAACATACAGAACAGCGAAGAAGTAACAAGAGCAATAAAAGAGAAGACAGGGCTGGACATCCGCTCCCTCAGTGGAAAAGAGGAAGCATATGCGGCATGGTATGCGAATGAGAATTATAAGGTCTTGAAGAAGGCCGTTCTCTTCGATATCGGAGGAACGAGTACCGAAATATGCGATTTCTCCCGCCCATATGAGAGTGACATGATCAGCCTCGACTTCGGAACAAGCACAATAAGAAACGCCTTCGTAAAAGACGTCTACCCTACAAAAGAAGAGGAAGAGGAGATAAAAGCGTACGTAAAGGGCATCTTAAAAGAACACGTTGAAAAGCGGGAGATGGAGAATGCCATACTCTCGGGAAGCAATATGAACGCCCTTTATAAGATCTATCAGGATTACTATGACGTGCCTCAGGGACATGAGCGCCTCATGCAATATAAGAAACTCAAGAAGCTCATAAAAGTGCTCATGAATGACAAGAAGCGGAACACCCTGATCATTAAGAACGTTCCAGAGAAGACCCATCTGATCGTTCCAAGCGCCATCTGCCTGAAAGTGATGCTCAAATACTTTAACATAGGGAACATCACAGTATCCAGCTATGGGGTAAAGGAAGGATTTTTAAAACTGATAAAGAAAGGAGCGGTAAATGCTCAGCCGCTCATTATAACGAAGAGAGGGAAAAATGACACAGAATAAGATTCTCTCCAGACTCATAAAAGGCAATACAATAAACAGGGAGTACTCATGGCTCGAATTCAACAACAGGGTACTCGACCAGGCAATGGATCTGACGAATCCGCTATTGGAGCGCTGTAAGTTCCTTTCCATATTCAAAAGCAACCTCGACGAGTTCACGATGGTTCGTCTTGGAAGCCTTGAGAACCAGAAGCTATCAAGCCCGGATGAGACCGAGAACAAGACCGGCCTAACTGCGGATGAACAGATTGAGGCAATCCTATCAATCTACCCTAAGCTCTATAAGAGAGCTGACCATACGTTCAACTTTCTTAAATCCGAGCTGTACGACAAAGGTGTGAGCATACTCAAGGCAGAGGATCTGAGTCAGAAACAGAAAACAAAATGTCTTGAGCACTTCTCAGCATACATTCTTCCCCGCATCAACCCCCTTGTTCTGGATCAGAAACATCCGATGATAAGATTCCAGAATCTTAGGACCTATATGGTCCTACTCCTGGAGAGGAACAATCGCCAGATGTTCGGAGTAATAACGCTTTCTCCGAGCATAGAAAGGATATACAGAATCGACGGGGGGAAAAAAGTACATCTCATACTCTCTGAGGAGCTGCTATACCTCTTTGGAAATCTTGCATTCCCAGGCTATAGCGTGAAAGAGAAGGCTCTAATCCGCATCACCAGGAATGCGGATTTCGAGGCAAGCATGGAAGAAGCCGATGTCGATTACAACTTCGATTTCTCCAAGCTGATAAAAACTAAAATAGAAGAAAGGACTAACCTATCTCCTGTGAGGGTCGAGATAAACAGCTCATCAGATGAGATAAAAAGCTATATTGCGAAACAGACGGGAATAAAGAAGAACCACATCTTTGAAAGCAGGACATACTTCGATTTCAAATTCCTGTTCAAGCTCTCATCTTATTTTTCGGATGAAGTCCTCCCTCACCTTCAATATAAGCCATTTAAGCCGCAGATTGATCCTAAGCTCAAGGGGGTAAATCTACTTAATTACGTGGAGAAAAAAGATATCTTCCTCTCCTACCCGTATGACAGTATGGATACTCTTATAAACCTGCTTGAGCAGGCTGGAGAGGATAAGAGCGTGACAAACATAAAAATCACAATCTATCGCCTCATGGATCATTCAAGAATCGCAAATGCACTTTTAAGGGCTGCGGAAAGAGGTAAGGACGTAACTGCCGTAATGGAACTTTGCGCACGCTTTGATGAGGAGAACAACCTCTATTATGCGAACCAGCTCAGAGATGCGGGATGTACTGTTTTCTACGGACTTGGTGATTACAAGGTACACAGTAAGATAATAAGCATAACCAGGGAAAAGGATGGGAAGGTATCGTATATCACACACATCGGGACGGGTAACTATAACGAGGGAACAAGCAGACAGTATACGGATCTGAACATCATTACGAGCAACAGGGAAATCGGAGAAGACGGGGTCGCATTCTTCCGCAACCTTGCGATATTGAACCTTGATGGAGAGTACAAACGTCTGCTGGTCGCACCATACAGTCTTAAAAAAGGCCTTATGGCAGAGATAGACAAGGAGATTGAAAAAGGTGAGGACGGCCTAATCATGGCAAAGATGAACAGCCTTACAGACCGTGACATGATTGAGAAACTCATTGAAGCCAGCCAGGCGGGAGTAAAGATATACCTCTGTGTAAGAGGCATCTGCTGCCTGCTGCCAGGAGTCAAGGGAAGCACGGAGAACATCAGCGTTATAAGTATCGTAGGAAGGTTCCTCGAGCATTCAAGAATCTACTCGTTCGGAAAAGGAAAGGATGAGAGGCTCTATATCGGATCTGCGGATTTAATGACGAGGAACATCAACAAAAGAGTTGAGATTGCAACACCGGTTCTGGATAAGAGTGTCCATCAGAGAATCAAGGCACTGCTTACTTTGATACTGAGCGATACAGTGAAAGGAAGAAGGCTGAACAGCGATGGCACGTACTCGAAAATAGAGACGCTGTCCCCTCCTATAGACAGTCAGGAGGAGTGTCTTAAGAGCAATCACTGCTACTGTTAATAATTGGAAACTCGACATAGCCGTTCCTTCCTTCCCTAATCTCCTCCTCAAAAGAGAGAAGAAAGGAGGGAACATCACGGCTTAATCTGATTGCGCACTCCCATACGACTATCACACGGAAGCCAAGAGCCATCATCGCTTCATGGTTTCTCTCATCTCTTGCCTTGTTTTTCTCAATCTTTTCATTCCAGAATTCAACATTGCTCTTAACACCACGGTTAAGAGCGCAGTCATGACCATGCCAGAAACATCCATTAACATAGACGGCAACCCTATATTTGGGAAGAATAATATCAGGATGCCCGGGGTATCTCTTATCATTTTTCCTGAACCTGTATCCCAAGGAGAAGAGGAAACGGCGCAGTAACACCTCTATTTTAGTATCCCTTCCTTTTATTCTCGACATTATGATGCTTCTATCATTGGGGCTGAAACAATCCATTTCAATTGCATTATATCAGAATACAAAACATCTTGCCCCTCAAAATTCCAATATTTATAATCAACAGATATGAAGGCTAAGATCATCACCGTACTTGAACTTGCAGAATCTGAAAGAATCAGGATGAGAAAGATTTATACCTCCTATTTCAGAGCTACGGGAAGAAAAAGCGTTTATCTCATGGATCCTGTGATCGTATTAGGAGGAAAAGCGGATATAAGCAGGCATATCCCACTAAGCGCAGCATTCCATCTCTCAGGGGAAGTAAAGTGCAACGAATTCGGATCATTTTTCGCCATCAGGGAAAATGATGAGATCGAAAAGATTGAGCGGCTGTTGAACCTCGAGATACTTGAGACGGGTCTTCATCTGGACATGGAGGCCGAGCCGATTCAATATCCTATCGAGATGAAGGAAATCAGAATCAGGGCGATAGCATCAGCGCTTCTTGATGAGCATAGTTTCAGGATTCTTTACAGAAAGAAGCTCGCGATGGGCATATAGATGAGAGGAAACAGGAAGAGCATAGCGGTGAAGATGCCTTGCAATATGTTCTGCCATGCAGGTTCGCAGTCATACTCAGACGCGACCAGAGAGAAGAGTCAAAAGTTTTTCTTATCTCCTTATATACCTTATCCCGGTCTAAGCTGCTTGTAAGCCCAAGCCTGTAAACAACCCGTGCAAAATGTGTATCCACAATCACACCGGGCAGGCCGAGAACATCAACGAGATAGCAGTTTGCGCTCTTGACTCCAATGCCAGGTATCTTGATGAGTTCTTCAACGGTCTCAGGAATTTTGTTATCACGGACATATACCTCTGCCAGTGCTTTAATACTCTTTGCCTTGTTCTTATATAATCCGGCACTTTTAATCAGATTCTCAATCTGAGCAATGTCCGCCTCTGCGATTTTCTTCGCAGTATCAAATACAGAATTAAGCCTCTCCTCTGCCCTCATCGCCTCCCGATCGGTACTTGAAGCGGAGAGGATTACGGCGCAGAGGAATCTGAAAGGATCATCTCTTTTTATGAATTTTATATCTTTTGGATACGCTTCATCCAATTTCTTGAAAATCTCTATTGACTTATTTTCCATTTTTGTTTTATCATCTCTCTCGTTGTCCGGGATGTCGCCTAGCGGCTATGGCGCCTGCTTTGGGAGCAGGATATCGATGGTTCGAGTCCATTCATCCCGACTTGGTGGTACTGAGAAGTACCACTTTTTTATTTATTATCCCTTAAAAACAAAATAGTTACAACATCATGGCAAAATTGCTATCATAATGATTATGAGAAAAGTGATTACCACCGTGTTAATGCTCCTAATTACCCTAGCTGAGGTAACAGCATCGCTTTTCTCAGGTTATGATTTCACGTTTTTTAAATCAGTAGCAAACTCCGTTGCAACCTCATCCTCTGATAGTATCGGCCTTGATTACACCGGATACGGCTATCTGGGGGACATGACTACGGGGATTTTCATACGCCTTGGGCTGCAGGCTCCATATTCAACCCTGCTATACACCCTGGATGACCTAATTGGAGGCTCGGAGCAAGAGAGTTCAACAGATTCCATTTCAGAAGTTCCAGGACAAATACAGAGTGCGGAGGCTCAGCTTGAAAGCAGGATGAGAGAATACAAGTTCCTCATCGCCCTAGGCCCGTCCTTCCGCCGTTTCGTCTCCCCTACACTATCCTGGTACATGGGACTAGGTGTTAAGGCCGAGATTGACCGCACGACATTCATCACCGACACGACACTGAAAAGCGTGGATGTATCATATCTCGTATCAACTGATGTTGATTTCGGCTTCAGGCTCACTGCAGACATCCATACGAGCCTGCGCATAGGCTTATATCTTACACGCCCGATATTCACGCTTAACGAGAGCTATAGCGTCAGGAACGGAGAGAAAGGAGAGCCAGAATACTCATTCATACAGAACTTATATCCAGATTTGAATGTCAAGGATTCCTCGACCACAATCATAGGATATATCTCGCTCGGACACACATATACCAATTATCTTGAACGTACTGAGTACCGCTATACCATCACGACGAGGGAAAAAGGCAAAGGCATACTGGAACCGATGACAGATCCTGAAGAACAAAATTGATATTTTTTGAAAAAGGGGTTGTATTTGTAGTTTAAAGTTTGTATAGTAATTGAGCTAACGATAAATGCGCCTGTAGCTCATTTGGATAGAGCAACTGCCTTCTAAGCAGTAGGTGATTGGTTCGATCCCAATCAGGCGTATGGAGCCTCAGCTCTTAACAGGGTTGAGGCTTTTTCTATTATTTTATCAGGAGAGCACGGAATTATCTTGATACCATAATGATTTTCTACCATCTCAATGAATTGGGTTCTTACCGTTATAACTAGATTAGATGATGAAGAGAGAGATCTCCTCATAAGAGCATCAAAACCCTTACCCTCGCACTCGAGGCGACCAATCTCGTCGATGATAATAACATCGCCATCATTAAAAACCTTCTCATTTGCATAAGAGAATGTGCTTTCAAGATAGCTATATGCCCCGACACGCGTAGGAAAAGTAAAATGACGCGACATGAGGGGAAGACGGTTCCCATTTTCTACATCAAGCAGGGTTATCTCATCCTTATTCCCTTCGCTGAGGCTTATGAAGCCTTTGAGGCCAGGAATCATTTTAATCAAACCTAAGGCAGCACTCGTCTTTCCGCTATTACGGTCTGCGGTAATCGCCAACACATTCTTCATATGAGCATATAATATCTTTTTTCTTTTCCATTGTTCTATGATATAGTTGTTAACGGAGGAAAAAATGCTTGTAACACTAAAAAACGAGAAAATGACTATGATAATCTCCACCCTCGGTGCGGAGCCTCAAAGCCTTGTAACAGAGGGACGTGAATATATCTGGAACGGGGACAAGGAATACTGGTTCAGGAGAGCCCCCCTTTTATTCCCTATTATCGGGCCGACGAAGAACGACATGATCGGCTACAAGGGAAAGGAATATAAGATGCCGGGGAACGGGTTCGCAAGGGACACTGAATTCACCCTCGTCTCACAGAAAGAGGATTCAGCCACATTCGTCCTTGAGGACAGCGAGGAGACGAGAGAGAAGTACTATCCATTCGGTTTTATTCTAAAGGTGACTTATACGCTTCTTGAAAACGGTTATAAGGCGAAAGCGGAGATTACGGCGAAAGAAGATCTATACTACACATTCGGCTGGCATCCCGCATTCAGCCTGGATATAAACGGCAAGGGAGCTGATCTTGAGACATATACACTCTCTTTCGAGCAGGAGGAGAAAGCCGACAGGAAATATGCTAAAGATGGTGTATTCGTCTACGAGAAGGATTATCTGGTGGGAGATCAGATAGAACTCAAGAGAAGTGAGACGGACAAGGGTCCAATCACGCTTGACAACATAAAGAGTGGAGAGGTTACCCTCACCTCCTCCCTGGGAGAACACGGCGTGACTGTAACCATGGGAAGGATGACTACGTTTACCGCATGGACAACGCTGAACAAGTGGGCACAGTTCTTATGCGTTGAGCCGATGCTCTCATTCGGAGATACAGCCAGGGAGTTCGATATCGATAAGATGAAGGAGACCAGACTCCTGAAGAAGGGAGAAACAGAGACTTACGAGAACAGCTTCATTGTCTTCTAATTTTCCTCTCATTCTCGATATAAGCCTTGCGGATGCTCTCAAAGAGGGTTTCTTCAAGGCTTTTCTCTTTTTCATCATCCAAGCAAAGATCCCTAATGGTGAATCTCATCCTTTTTAGCACCGATGCTGAGAAATCCTCAGCCCTCATAGCCTCAGCCTTCATCTCTATATCTTTATTGAACCTATCCATCCTGGCTTCAATCTGTCCCTCCAACTCAGAGAGCAATGCATCTCTTAAAGGAGTTTCGACATTCATATCAGAAAGCCTTATCGGGTTAAGTGATGATGGGATATCATAAGGCTGGGCAAGATCAAAGAGCAATTTGCCGCATAATGCTTCAGCATCGTTTTCATCAAGTGTATGGTAAATCCCACTGGATGAAGAGATGACAACATCAAAATCCTTAAGCCTGTCATGCCTCTCATCATAAGAGAGAGCAGAAGTACCGACAGAGAGAAGAAACGTCTTATCCATATCACGAAGCGTCATTGAGACCTTACATCCTTTATCTACCATGGCATCAGCAACAATCCGGCTAAGTTCTCCACTGCCGATGATTAATACCTTCTTTCCCTTATCGATATAAGAGGCCACTGCATCTCCAATCTGAGCATCAAACACCCTTATCTTAAAACGGGAATGCATCTCTTTTGCAAAGGCAATCACATCCTGAGATAGCCGAAGAAGATAAGATGATGCGTTTCTTGTTCTTATCGCCCTCTCCCTGGCCTCCTTTATCTGAGAGAGTATAAGAGCCTCCCCGAAAAGCGGGGACTCAATCCCGAGAGATAGAGTATAGAAATGCCTTAAAGCATCCTTTCCTTCAGCTTTCCTCCTCTTATCCATGCTTCTGATGTGGTTAAGGGACAATGCCCTCTCTATGCTCTCAAAAGAAATAGGATTTCCGTATGAATAAACTGCAACCCTTGTGCAGGTTATTATCAGGATGAAAGGTGTCTTCCTGTTCTCTTTCCTTATTTTCTCCTCAGCCTTCACTCGAGCATCGAAAGACGATTCGTATGCGCTCTTCAATGCCTCTGCATCACACCTATAATCGAGTTCTCTCAGATAAAGCATCCCATCACCTCATGAGAGTAAGGGAAAGAGAGGGATACACGTACTTGAAATCCCCTGTATCCACATTGCACATCAGCCTCAAAGCCCAGTCGTCACTCTCTATGGCGAAAGCAAACATCATTACACCGTTATACCTGTTGAAGGTGAAAACTTTATGATCATACTCACGGTATGCCGCGGCAAGCTCGAGGGAGAGAGTCGGCATGAGCTGCATCTCCAATGCCGCATTAAACGTGATTGTGGAGAGTGTAAAAAGATTGCCATGAATGGAAAAGCCTATTTTCGGTCTAAAGAGAGTAAGATCCCCCATAGCAGTAAATTCAGGATAGCGCAGAGAGAATGCAAAGGAAGAGGTATCGAGGAGCTCATTCCATCCAATGAAGAACTCATTGCTTCTGTAGCTGATTATGTTTTCTATCGCATAAGTAGCCGATATGACCTCAAAATTAAAAGCAAGGGATGCCCCCAGGTTAAAATACTCTGAGCCATCGAGGCTGTCAAATGATGCGAAATATGCATTCTCAATGGCATTTACAAATCCTGTAATCGGCCTGTTTCGCCTGCGCATATCACCACCGCCCTCAATTCTGATGCCGAAAGAGAAGAAATCAAACGACTCTGCCCAGTCAATCTGTATTCCGAGCCTGTTATAGATATCGAAAGTAAGCGAATCAGGGCTGAAATTACGCTCTGCAAACCATGTCTTAGCCATGGCGGTCAAGCTGAGGGAGTTACCTACGAAGCTGAAGTACATCTCCGTATTAAGATTCTGTAGATATGATAAATCCTCATTACGCCTCATCAGGTCGATATCCCAGCTCTCGGAAGTGATGAAAGTGAAATAAAAGAGATTGTCCTCCTCTACCCTGCTGAATTCTGCGGGATTTACCATTGCATCGCCATATCGTCCAAAATATGAGGGGTTATAAAGCGCCGAGAAGGAAAGATCGTCATATCCGTATGCCGAATGAGGAATGGAATATGCCCCACATAAGATGACAGATAGAAATATGAAAATGATAGTGGCCTTCTTACGCATATTCCTACTATAGCAGAAAGAACGCAGAGTGTAACGGGAAAAGAATCATTTGTGCTATCATAGGAGTATGAGCGTGGTATTCTTTCACATAGATCTGGATGCGTTTTTCGCTTCAGTTGAGATTCTTGACCATCCCGAGTACAAGGGAAAACCTCTGATTATCGGCTCGAGAAGTGAAAGAAGCGTTGTCTCTACATGCTCTTATGAGGCAAGGAAATACGGTGTTCACTCTGCAATGCCGATGTCAACCGCTTTACGCCTCTGCCCCAATGCGCTTGTCGTAGAGCCGAGGATGAGGCGATATAGTGAGAAAAGCCATGAGGTGATGAGCATCATAAGAGATTTCGCCCCTGGCTTTCTCCAGGTAAGCGTGGATGAGGCGTTTCTTGATTTAAGCAATATGGAGAACATCTACGGTCTTCCCGGCAAAGCTGCAAGAATTCTAAAGCAGAAGATAAAAGAAGAGACCGCGCTTAGCGTATCGATAGGAGTCGCATCCTCACGGTTCGTTGCAAAACTCGCCTCAGACTATCATAAACCTGACGGACTTACGATTGTCCCACCTTCGAGAAACGAGGAGTTCGTAGACAAGGTTGGACTTAGAAAACTCTGGGGAATCGGGGAAAAGACATATGAGCGCCTGTTGAAAAAAGGAATTACAAGCACGAAGGATATCAGGGCTATCTCGTACGAACGTCTTGAATCGATGTTCGGCTCGTCTCTTGCAGATTACCTGTATAATGCATCACGGGGAATAGATCCAGGCATCTACCAAGGAGAGGCAAAAAGCCACTCAATCTCAACTGAGAATACCTACTACCCCGATGTTTATGGGATAGATACGCTATCAAGCCTACTTCTTGAGATGTCACAGGAGCTATCACTAAGGGCTCTTAAAGAAAAGGTAATACCACGAACAATCGGGATAAAAATACGCTATGGTGATTTCTCAACATTTAATGCACAAACTACCCCTGATGAGGCAATCTACTCCTCTTCAGATATATTTAAGCATGCTGAAGCATTGCTTAAGAAAGTCTATAACAACCAAGGGGTACGCCTACTCGGACTTACACTCGCACAAGTCTATGAAGGTGAGAACGTAGAACAGATGGAACTCTTTAGGGAAAAAAGTGAGAAGGAACGCCTGATTGAAAAAGCCATACTGGATATAAACACAAAGAATAAAGATATAAAAATAGTAAAAGCGGGAACGATGAAAAAGAAAGAATGAAAAGCCTATCAGCAACATTTCTGACAGGCTTTCATTTATTTAGAACATCAAGAAATAAATCACAATTAATACGCTAAGTATAATTCGATAGACACCGAAAACGGAGAAATCGTGACTTCTTACGAAATCGACGAGCTTCTTTATAACTACCAATGATACCAGGAAAGAGACAAGAGTTCCGACAAGAAGCAGAATCCACTCCTCTCCAGTTAAGGCAAAGCCGCTCTTTAAAAGACGAAGAAGGGAGGCCCCCGCCATTACAGGAATCGCCATGAAGAAAGAGAATCTGGCGGCAACGGTTCTGTCAAAACCCAGAAGCATACCACCTAGAATAGTTGAGCCACTCCTACTTGTTCCTGGAATCAAGGCAAGCATCTGGAATACGCCGAGTTTAAGGGCATCCATATATGTTACGCTCTCCGTATCCTTTATCCGTACTTTTATCTTTATTTTCTTCTCTATAATTATATAAAGCACTCCATAAATAAAAAGAGCTGCGGCAATGACGTACCATGTGGAGAGCTTCTCATCCACGATGTCATCAAGAAGAATACCAACAATGCCTGCAGGAATGGAGGCTACAAGGACTTTTGCCCAAAGAGTGAGGCATTTAATCCTTTCATTCCTATCCCGTTTAAAAGGATTCAAAGTGGACCAATAAAGCACGACTACTGCAAGTATTGATCCAAGCTGGACGACAACGTTGAAAAGATATTTGAACTCATCACTTCCAGATAGATGAATGAACTCATCTGCGAGGATAAGGTGACCGGTGCTGCTGATTGGAAGCCACTCGGTGATCCCCTGTATGATACCTAAGACTGCTACCTTGATAAATTCCATAGCTCGAGTTTACATAATCCTCTCTTTTCTTAGCAAGTACTCATCTCTCCCTCCCCTGCTCTTTATTGAGTAATATGAGGAAAAAGTATATAACTAGCATATGCTTAACGTCTGTCTTTTCGAGCCCGAGATTCCACAGAACACGGGGAACATAGCACGAACATGTGCCGCAACTGGAACAAGGTTGCATCTGGTACACCCTCTGGGCTTCAGTATCTCAGAAAAAGCCGTAAGGCATGCGGGACTCGATTACTGGAAGGACGTAGAGATATTCGAATATACGGATGTCGATGATTTTTTAAAAAAACATGAAGAGAATAAGCACCTTTATTTCTTTTCAACCAAAGCTCAGAAATGTTATTCGGACATCCAGTACGGCTTACCGGATGAAGACATATATCTTATTTTCGGCAAAGAGAGCAAGGGAATTGAAGAGGATATCCTTTTTGCACATAAAGACCACACGGTAAGAATTCCCATGATAGGAGAGACCAGAAGCCTGAACCTATCCAACAGTGTGGCAATCGCCGTATATGAGGTATTGAGACAGCAGGGTTTCCCCTCTTTCAAGAGAGCAGGTAATTTAAGAAAATACTCATGGGAGGATGCCATATGAGAAAAGTCGCAGTAATAGGAATGGGCAACATGGGTTCTGCCATAGCACAGAGCATCAAAGACAGATTCTCATTAACCACATTTGATATAGACAAAGCAAAGGTTGAAGCTCTCGGCTTTAAACCGTGTGAGAGCATTCAAGAGGCGATTAAAGATGCAGATATCGTGCTTATCGCAATTAAGCCGCAGTTCATTGATAAGAATTTCCTTTCAAGCATCAGGGAAGAAGGCAAAGCATATATCTCGATAGCCGCAGGCATCCCACTCTCTTCTCTTGAGAAGAATCTAAGGAGCCGGAACATAGCACGATTCATGCCGAATCTCGCAGCACGGGAGAGGAAAGCGGTAACGGCGGTATGTTTCTCAACGGAGGCAGATAATGCTTTCAAAAACGATGCCATGGAGATTGCCAATGCGATTGGAAGCGCATTCATCCTACCAGAAAAGAGCTTCTCCGCTTTCATAGGTGCATCCGGTTCTTTAATAGCATTTGCCTTGGAATTCATAAGAGCATCGGCGATGGGAGCCGTGAACATGGGAATCCCATATAGGGAAGCTGAGAAGATAGTCGCAGACACAGTCTCATCGGCATTAACACTTTTAAAGGATGGAAAGAGCGCAGGAGAAGTAATCCCATCAATCTGCTCAGCTGCAGGAACCACGATAAAAGGTATGGAAGCTCTTGAGGAGAATGGATTTGCCAATGCATTATATAAGGCAGTAAAAGCATCGGCCGTTAGGTCTGATGAATTAGAAATAGAGAGCAAGGAGAGATTAGCATGATAGATATCAAGGAACTGAAATCAAGATATGATGAGATAAAGAAAAACATAGCAGACCGCTATATGAATGTCGATCTGGATGCGATTATCGCAATTCAGGATGAGAGATACACAATCCTTCAGGAGGTCGAGGTTCTCAGGGCAAAAAGAAATGAGAACGCTGCGAAGATGAAAGGCAAGATCGAGCAGAGTCTGAGAGCGGAGCTTATTGAGGAAGGAAAAAGAATCAAGGCCTCTCTTCAGGAGAAAGAGGAGAAGCTGAGTGAGCTCGATGCCCTTTTCATGGAGAAAGCAAGAACAATTCCCAACTACGCAAGCCCAAAGGCACCCGTTGGGAAAGAGGACAAGGACAGCCTCGCTATCAAGTTCGTAGGTGAGCCGAAGAAGTTCTCTTTCAAGGCAAAAGACCATGTTGAACTTGGAGAGAGCCTCGATATTCTTGATTTTGATAGCGGAGCAAAAGTCGCAGGACAGAAATTCTACTACATAAAGAACAAGGGCGTAATACTGCAGATGGCACTTGAGCGCTATGCGATGGACATAGTGTTAAAGCATGGATTTACACCATTCATCACCCCTGATATCGCAAAAGAAGAGATCCTAAACGGCATAGGCTTCAATCCACGCGGAGAAGAGAGCAACATATATACGATAGAAGGTACTGGCACATGTCTCGTTGGAACGGCTGAGATAACCCTTGGTGGATACTACTCCAACATGATTCTGGATAAGAAGGACCTTCCTATTAAGATGACGGGTCTCTCCCACTGCTTCAGAAGAGAAGCCGGTGGAGCCGGGCAGTATTCAAAGGGGCTATATAGGGTTCACCAGTTCTCAAAACTTGAGATGTTCATATACTGCCTGCCTGAGGAGTCTGAGAAATACCATAGTGAGATTCTTTCAATCGAAGAGGAGATCTTCTCTGGACTTGGACTTGCATACCGCGTCGTAGACACGGCGACGGGAGATCTCGGAGCTCCAGCATACCGCAAATTCGATATCGAGGCATGGATGCCGGGACGCGGGGATGAGGGTGAATACGGAGAAGTGACAAGTACGAGTAACTGTACGGATTATCAGGCAAGGAGCCTTAATATCCGCTTCCGTGATGATGATGGGAAAATCAAGTTCGTGCACATGCTCAACGGAACTGCGGTCGCACTCTCAAGGGCGATTGTAGCAATCTTGGAGAACTACCAGAATGAGGATGGATCGGTATCCATTCCTCCAGCTCTTGTACCGTACTGCGGTTTTGATAGGATAGACTAATGACAAGCGCGCTTATAACCGATTTTTATGAGCTTGCAATGGCTCAGGGATATTTTTTAAAGAAACACAACCCACGTGTCGTCTTCGACATGTTTTACAGGACAAATCCATTTAATGGTGGATACCTGATTTTCACAGGACTGGAAGAGCTACTTACGAAGCTGGAGAACTTCCGTTTCTCTAAAGAGGATATCGACTACTTAAGAAGTCTGGGACAGTTTGACGAATCTTTTCTCTCCTACCTCTCGGAGTATCGTTTCCATGGAAACATATACGCTTTCGATGAGGGAACACCAGTCTTCCCGGGCGAGCCGCTTATCAGGGTTGAATCGGATTTAATTGATGCCCAGCTTGTTGAGACTATCATTCTCAACACCATCAACTTCCAGTCACTGATTGCGACTAAGGCAAGCAGGATGACCATTGCGACAAAAGGACGTGGGGCAATCATGGAATTCGGACTAAGGCGTGCCCAAGGTGAGGACGGAGGGCACTCCGCATCCAGGGCTTCATTCATTGGAGGGACAAAGGTTACAAGCAATACCTATGCGGGTAAAAAATACGGCATACCCGTTGCAGGTACGATGGCACATTCCTGGATCATGAGTTTTGAGAACGAGGTCGAGGCTTTCAGAGCGTTCGCAGAGCTTTATCCAGATAATGCGATATTCCTCATCGATACATATGACACGCTTACAAGTGGAATAGAAAGTGCAATCAAGGTCGGCCTTGAGATGAAGAAGAAAGGGAAGAGAATCGGAGTCAGGATCGACTCCGGAGACCTCAGCTATCTTTCAAAGGCCGTAAGAAGAAAGCTTGATGAGGCTGGACTTTTTGATGCAACCATCTGCATTTCAAACGATCTGACAGAGGAAATCATCCTCAATCTTGTCAACGATGGAGCCCCTATTGATTCATGGGGAATCGGAACACATCTCGTCACAGGAGGAAACCAGGCAAGTTTAAACGGAGTGTATAAACTGGCTGCAAAAGAGGAGGACGGTGTATTCATCCCTACGCTCAAAGTATCGAGCAGCTATGAGAAAACCACGAATCCGGGAATCAAACAGGTATACAGGTTCTATGATGAGTTCGGCTCTGCATTGGCCGATTTAATCACGCTTGATGATGAGCACCTTGAAGAGGGTGTTAACATCCCATTCTACCATCCGTTTAGTACCCAGGACTTCTTCATCATGAAGAAAAAGAAGTATTCTCACTTTAAAGCCATGCTGAATAAGAAGATGGAGGGAGGAAAGAGAGTCTACCCCGAGATCAACATTCATGAGCTTCAGAGAAGAAGTGCTGAGCTTCTTACCGAGTTCGATAAGAGCTATAAGAGACAGATTAATCCTCACATCTATAAGGTAAGTCTTTCTTCAAAGCTCAGAGAGCTTAAGACGAAACTCATAATGGAAGCAAAGATAGAAGAAGATAAAGACAACTGAATCTAAGGAGGCTGTTTTGTGCAGCCTCTTTTTAAGCATGGTATGAGAAAAAACAAAGCAGCACTACTAGCAGCTCTTGCAGCCCTATTCTACTCGCTCAACGCACCGTTTTCAAAGGTACTGCTTGCTGATGTACCAAGTACTATCATGGCAGGTCTCTTATATCTTGGTGCGGGAATAGGCATGCTGTTCATACTCATTATCAGGAAAATACTTGGCATTGGGAAAAATGAGAAAGCGTTATCAAAGAGCGATTTGCCATACACTGCCTCAATGATTGCTCTCGACATAGCAGCCCCGATTTCGCTCATGACAGGCCTTGCTATTGCCAGTGCCGAGAGCGTGTCCCTCCTAAATAATTTTGAGATAGTTGCAACAAGCCTGATAGCACTCGTAATATTCAAAGAGAAAGTCAGTTTAAGACTTTGGCTTGCAATAGCACTCATTACGGCATCCAGCATACTGCTTTCTTTTGAGGACATACAATCATTTGCCCTCTCTCCAGGAGCCCTACTAGTACTGCTTGCTTCCGTTTTCTGGGGATTTGAGAACAACTGTACCAGGATGCTTAGCAAAAGCGATCCTTTGGAAATTGTAGCAATCAAAGGTTTTGGCTCGGGAATCGGATCGCTTCTAATAGCCTTTTACATGAAAGAGAAGCTACCTTCATTTCCGCTTGCATGCTCCGCTCTGCTTTTAGGTTTCATTTCCTATGGGCTTAGCATATTCTTCTACGTATATGCCCAGCGCTTTCTAGGTGCGGCGAAGACCAGCGCATATTACGCCATCAATCCATTCATCGGAGTAATCCTTGCGCTCTTAATATTTAAGGAAGTACCGAATTCCACTTTCTGGATTGCACTTGCGATAATGGCAGCAGGAACATATCTTACAACAAAAAGTTGATTTCACTCTTTCTCTTTCCAGTTATCCATGAGAGTAAAGAAGTCTGTCTTCTGCAATATGATCTGCTTCTTCTTTATCTCCTCATTAAGCAGTGATTTATCCACATAAGGCTTCCATTTCTCAACCATGTTCTTCCCCGCTATGCGCCTGATGCTCATCGCTTTGGTATAGAATCGGTTCATCCCCTCACATGGGCTTCTATCCTCAACGATACTAAGCTTCTGTGGAAACTGTATCACGATATTCCTTGTCGTAATGATACTGTATCCTAAAAGGTAGCATCTGATGCCGAAATCCGCCATCTGGAAGAACTCCCCGGTTATCTGGCTGTCATACACCCTGAGCCTCTGGAAGAGTGCCCTGTCATACAGCCCTAGTCCCATCAGCGGATACAGATTCTCCTCCTCTCTGACCTCGCTGACTGTTGGAGTGAAGCTCAACGGATCAAAATCCTTCCCGCTGAGGTGAGGGGCACGGAGGGTTGGAATAACCTCGAGCTGACTGGAGAGCATCACCGGTGCTATGATTGCAGGGCGGTTCTTATCGCTCATAATCCTCATCAATTCCTGCCCCTGATATTCAATAAGAATGGTATCTGTTCTCAAAACAAGGAAATAAGTCGTATAGCACTCATCAGAGAGTGCGTTGATATACTCTCCGGTTGTTGATGTGTTTTTGAAAAGGATGAAAGTTACATCTGGATACCTGTCAGAGAGGTTCATCTCTTCCTCCCTCTCCTGTGTCGTAATGAGATGGAGGCAGAAATTCATGTTCGCAGTAAACCAGTCAAGAGAGGAGATCAGATCATCCTTGCTTGAGCAATCAATCAGGCCGATTGCAAGCTGAGCCTGATGGTATAAGCTGGATATCTTCATCTCCAGATCCTGTTTTCTGTGAATGACTTTGTAATCAGACATTGTGTTCTACAGGACTCGTATCTTCCGGGCGGAAGACAACATCCCTTCTCCCCTTTCCAAGTATCTCATCAATCTCCGAGCTCTTATGCCCTGCCAAGGCCCTTAGATCTGCAGAATTGAAATTTGTAACTGCTTTAAGTAAACCCTTTCCTTCCTTGTCCGTTACAAGCACAACGTCCTTTTCATTGAAATTACCTTTTATTAAAACAATACCGGAAGGAAGCAACGACTTATTTTCAAAAAGAGCCTTCTTAGCACCATCATCGACAACAATCGTACCACTTACTGAGGCATCCATTATCCAGCGCTCCCTGGCACTAAGACGCTTTGACGGGAGTATCAGGGTTCCGATATCCTCCCCTTTGACGATACGGGTGAGCACGTCCTTCTCATAGCCCGATGCGATTATCGTCGCACATCCTCCATCCTGGGCGATCTCCGCGGCATAGAGTTTGGTCTTCATTCCCCCCGTAGAGAAAGCGCTCCCCTTTCCTTTTGCAAAAGACATGATCTCAGGTGTTATCTTATCGATGGTCTTAATAAGAGTCGCATCCTTATCCTTCTTAGGGTTAGCCGTATATATGCCGTCAATATCCGTTAAAAGAATCAAAAGATCGGCTTCTATCTTTGATGCGACCATGGCACTCATCCTGTCATTATCCCCAAAGACATTCCCAATCTCAGCTGTCGATACGACATCGTTCTCATTGAAAATCGGCACGGCTCCAAGGGCAAGAAGCGTGGAGACCGAGCTTCTCAGATTCACATAGCTTTTCCTGTTATTCAGAACGCTCTTGGTAATAAGTACCTGAGCGGCTATGATATTGTACTTTTCAAGCTCCATCTGATAAGCAGTCATCAGTATAGGATTACCGATAGCGGCAAAAGCCTGTCTAAGAGGGATATGCACTACAGGATTCGTATGCTTAAGGACCTTTGCACCCATTCCGATCGCACCGGAAGAAACGAGTATGACCTGGTAGCCCATGTTCTTAAGCTCAGCAAGCTGTGAACATATTTCTTTTATCCTTTCCTCGTTTATGCCGCTCTCATCCGTAAGGAGATTGGTTCCGACCTTTACGACGATTCTCTTAATCTTTGAAAAATCCCTCATACCAGATCCTTATGATGAAAAACCTTCTTCCCATTAGCGTAATCAGAGACAATCTCCCCATGCCCTTCTAAAAGCCATTTATAGCTCATAAGACCGTTAAGCCCCACAGGACCACGGGCATGTATCTTGCTTGTGGAGATGCCGACTTCAGCGCCAAGACCGAAACGATAGCCATCGGAAAACCTGGTTGAGCAGTTTGCAAAGACATCCGCACTATCAACAAGGGAGAAGAAGAGATTCTTGTTCTCTGCATTTTCCGTGATGATAGCATCGGTGTGATGAGAGCCATTTCTGTTTATGAGGTCTATCGCCTCTGCCGTGTCTTTCACACACTTTATGGATACCTCGAGAGAAAGAAATTCCTTAAAGAGGTCGTCATCTCCGAGCGATTCACATTCAATGATGTTCCTTACCTCTTCATCACCGTGGATGATGACACCATTATCGTTGAAAACCTTCTTGATTTTAGGAAGGAAGCACTCCTTTATCTTCTCATTCACTAGAACCATTTCAACAGCATTACATGCTGCTGGATACTGGATCTTACTGTCTAATACGATAGGAACCGCTATATCCATATTGGCATATTCATCAACATATATCGAGCAGATTCCATCCGCATGACCAAGAACAGGAATCCTGGTGTTGTCCATGACATAACGCACAAAGGCATTAGAGCCCCTTGGGATGATGAGATCTATGTACTTATCCATTTTTAGAATCGATGCGACATCCTCATGGCTTTCAATGAGCATCAGGAATGCCGATGTCAGGGATGTCTTTTCAAGTGCTGCCGATATGACTTTGAACAGCGCCCTGTTTGAGTTCACAGCCTCCTTTCCACCCTTTAAAATCACTGCGTTTCCGCTCTTTATGCATAGTGCGGCTATCTGTACAAGAGCATCTGGACGGGCTTCGAATATCATACCGATCACGCCGATTGGAACGCTCTTTTTCGTCAGAATAAAACCGAAATCAAGCTCCCTTTTCTCCTCGATTCTTCCAATTGGATCACTAAGTGCTATGAGATCAAGAATTCCATCTCTAACGCTCTTAAGTTTCTTCTCATCGAATTTTAACCGCCCGAGTACGGCTTCTCCTATCTTTCCTTTTGCCTCTTCCAAATCCTTTTTGTTCTCAGCAAAAATAAAATCCTTATCTCTCTCCAGCTCCTCATAAATCAAGCGAAGCGCCCCATTCCGCACACTTTCTGAGGAAGCGGAGAGGTGAAGCTGTGCTTTCTTCAAAGCTGCAATATTGTTTTCAAAAACTTCTTTTTCCATATACCTTATGATGATACCTTATTTCCACTTATTGGGGCAAGAAAAGAACGAATCAACGACTTCCAGCACAGATCCCGAAATAGATCGTGCCTTATCACTCATCGTAGTGTACTCGGCCTTATCCCCTCTTGGATCGATGTCTGCGATCTTAAGACCCTTATGACACTCATACCCGGTCCTGATAAGACCACGGAGCATGCCATCGATTGAGGCCATGACAGGTGTAGGTCCGACATATGCGATGATATCATCTTTTTTTACGATATCACCTATTTTTCTCATATTCCTGATCACCCCGTCTGCAGGACTATGGATGACACGTTCTTTGCCGTAACCTTCAATAATGCCAGGAACTCCTGTATTCTCTATAGCAGAGCCTTCTCTTATTATTCGAGCAAGGGAGTGCCCCCTCTTAGTCTCTATTACAACATCGACATCGCATCCTGCAGTAAAGCCAGGACCAAGCGCAATAGTAAGAGGTGCATCATCAATCTTTGTTCCAAGATTTCTTTTTGCTATTATCGCATCAACGACAACAGTAGGCTTTAATGCCTCAATCGTAGATCCATTTTCATCTATGAGTATGGGAATCAGACCACGGTCAAAAGATTGAAAGACCTCGTGAATAGAATCGATTAATACCGCTTTCTCCCCCTCGACTACAGCTTCTTTATCGTATACTGCCTCAGCAAGGCTCACAGTACGCCTGATAACACTCGGCCTCTCAGTCTCAAGGGCAAGCACATTATATCCTGCTCTTTTTAGCCTTATTATCACGGCTGTGGCAAGGTCACCTGCTCCACGCACGATTATAAACCGTCTTCTCTCCTCCTTCATGCTGATTCCTCTCCTTTTATTCAGAGATGCCAGCACCTCAGAGGCGATGCTTACGGCAACCTCCTCTGGACTCTCTGCTCCGATATCAAGGCCTGAAGGGGAAAATATTCTCTCTCCTTCCATAGGGGGCTTCACCCTTGATGATAGTGCTCCGATATAGAAGGCATCGCTCTTTAGCGCCTCATCGTAGTACATGTTCCTGCTCTCATGATCCGTGAAGATGATTGCAGTATTCAAATCAGCATCGGAAGATGAAAAATCATCTCCTCTTCCAGAAAGGAAGGAATCGACAATGAGAACATGAAAGTGAAGGAACGATAGCACTTCCTTCAATGCTCTTGATACATGCCCGCTTCCAAAGATTATCGCCTTCTTCTCCTGAGATACGACATCAATCATGATATCAAGCACACCTTTATGCCTGTTCCGATACTCTTTTCTTCCACTTTTTCCATCCTTAATTGCGAGCATGGCATCTTTCACAACGGTACGTTCAACATCTCCGCCTCCAATCGTCCCAGAGGTTGAACCATCTGAATAGACTATCATGCGGCTTACGTCTCTTGAGGCAATTCCACTCTTTTTAAGCAGTGTCACTATCGCTATTCCAAGCCCTTCTCTCTCTTTTTGCTCTGCGCCATCAAATAGATAGGTAGATCTCATCCATCTCCTCCGAAGCAATAAATACAGGATATGGGAATTTGACTTTCCTCACTTCCTCAATCTTATCCTCATAGCTGTCAGCCTGGTTGACGACTATAATGTTCTCCGTACCAGTGCTCATCCCTTTCAAAAGTCCATCAGGATTCTTTAAGTATGATTCTAAATATCTTGAATCCACACTTTTTTCACTGTCATCTCCGAATACGACGGAATATGCCTTATTCCCAATCGCACCGAGTCCCATTATTGCAATCACTGCCGTAGTTCCTTCCACTATGACGGGATCACGCTCTGAGTGTATCTTAAGAGGCAGCCCCCTTGAGCCATCAGCCTCATAGAGAATGACATCGTATCTATCTTTTAAAACCGATAAGAGCTCCAGTCTGGGAGAGACCGCCTTCTTTATGTCATATTTAGATGATTCAGCATAGAAAACTTTCTCCCCTTTCTTAACATCATGGGTAAGAACGCCAAGCTCATCCTTGAACACGTAATCCGCTTCATAATCGTAGAAAAGAGGATTTTGAATCTTGGTTGTCGTGGTAATAAGAACGCTCAGCCCCTGTTTTTTCAGATATGTTGAGAATTTCTTTAAAAGCGTGGTCTTCCCTCCTGCGCCCGTTATTGCAACGACCGCGCCTCCGTTTTTCACCACCGCTGAATATAACTCTTTAGTAAGCTGCATGAATAAATTATAGAATTTAGCAATCTCTATTGCAAATAAATGAATGGAAAACTATCATTTCTTAAATTTAAAAGAGGACAGAATGCTTAAAGGTAAGAATCCCGACAGGGATAAGATAATAAGAGAGACATCACTTCTATCAATTGTGCTTAACTCAATTATGGCTGCTGTGAAAATCATAATCGGTCTCATAAGCGGCTCGGTTGCAATCGTCTCCGATGGTATCAACAACGCAGGGGATATCCTCTCATCTTTTGTGACTATGCTGGGGAACATCTTAGCAAAGAGAAGGCCAACTCACTCACATCCTCTCGGATTTGGAAGAATTGAGTACCTATCTGCGCTTATCGTCTCCTTCATCATACTTTTTGCAGGATTTGAACTTCTCTCCTCTTCGATTTCAAAAATAATCGAACCTACAATGATGGATATGAGCCAGATGATGGTGCTCATAATCATCATCACGATATTCATGAAACTCTTCTTATGGAGGATGAACAGCAAGGCTGCTGTTAAGACGGACTCCGACGCACTAAAGGCAAGCGCAACAGACTCCCTCATAGATGCTTTAAGTTCATCTGTTACTGTTCTTGCCGTAATCATCTCCTATATAGCCCCAGTTAATCTCGATGGATGGGCGGGTCTTGTAGTATCGCTCTTTATCCTCTATTCTGGGATAAAGAACATTCTCATCACGGTCTCTTCAATTGTCGGAGAGAGGCCGGAGAAATCAACGGTGAATGAAATCAGGGCGATTATAAACCGTCATCCCCCGCTTCATGGTGGATATGATATCCAGATTCATAGCTACGGTCCTACGAGGGCGGTTGGAACCTGTAATGTGGAAGTTCCCTCGGATGCAAAAGGAGAGGAGATATTCGATGCCATGACTGAAGCCCAGATTGAAATCATGGATGAGCTTGGCATATATTTCACGTTCGGCATGTATGCGGTAAACGATATAAACCCGACAGTACGTCTTATGAAGAAAGAGGTTCTGAAAGTGCTTAAAAACGTAAGCCCTTCGGTAATAGGCATGCACGCATTCCACGTACATTTCAACGACTCAAGAGTTCATTTCGATGTGGTTGTAGACTTTAATCTGAAAGACATCTCAGATTTCAGGAAAAAAGCAACGGAAGCTTTGGAAAAGGAATTCCCAACCTACTCATTCCAGTTTAACATCGATCCAGACTACGCTTGAGCAGAATTAAATAATTTCTCCAGGTTTACATGTAAACCAAAATGGTAAGGATGGATTGTTTCCCTTAATACTTGATGTCGCCGTCTGCTGGCGACTTCTCCTTTATATTCACATGATGACAATGTAACATTTCAATGTCAATTGAGGCTCCAATTATCAACGGCAAAGAAATTCATGCTTAGATCAGATCAGTCTCCATTTTAGACAACAACTCTTTGAATTTCATAAAGCAGAGGCTGAGCATATTTCTCATCATAGAGGCTGTATGAGGAAGAGACCATCTTGTACATGAGGCTGTCCTCCCCCTGCTCTTTCTTGACCATGGGCAGAAACATCTTCTTCATTATAAAGCGAATCGGTGTGCTCATTTTCTCATAATTAAGGCCCCCTGGCATGTAGAAAACATCATGTCCTTTTACCTTCTCAGCTTCCAAATACTTCTCAAGATCGGGATTATTCTCTTTTGGATTGGCTCCTGTTACAAAAAGAAATGAGTGCTTAAATTCTTTTTTCACCTTATCGAACCACTCCACACCTGAGATTTTTGCAGCAATAATTGATGAACCGAAAACAAGGATGTCGTAATCACAACTTTTGATTATCTTTCTTTCTGCGAATTTAAAAAGGTCCGCACCTGTTTCTTCTGCAATGTATTTCGCATAGCGCTCCGTAAAACCCGTTGAACTTTTGTAGACCAAAGCAATCCTCATAAAAACCTCATAGGAAAATAGTACTACTATCATGATACATTATTTGCTCATAAAAAGATGTTAAATTCTTGTTACATTTATAAGATATGCCGTCAGAAAACCTGACAGGCTCGTCCTGCAGGATGAATGCGGCAAGACCCTTATGTTCCAAGA
>CALXOL010000010.1 GCA_944390015.1 uncultured Spirochaetaceae bacterium | reverse complement strand
TATCTGGATGAACCAAGGTTGCATACGAAATCCACTTCCAACTGCTTGCGTATCACCTTGCCGTTCTGGTCTCTTTCGGCAATCTGTACTACTCCTACATCGACGTTGTAACCACGCATGCTAAGTTCGTTATAAATCACGTTCTCCATGGAATGTGTCTCTTCAAACTGACGGAAGTTGATTCTTGCATTGCGTAGCCCTAAATCCGAGAAGTAATATTTCTTCGGAGTTTCAATATAGGATTTTCCCTTGATGTCATATCTCTGCACGGCATTAATAAGAAATGAGTCTTCAAAGTAATCCAGATATTTTTTTATGGTTGCTGATGTGATTTTGGATTTCTTTACGCTTCTGAAGGTGTTCTTCAGTTTTTCAGGATTGGTCAGAGAACCGATGGAGGAGGAAAGGATGTCAAGCAGCTCTTCAAGCTCTCCGATGTTTTTCACTTTGTTTCGTTGAGTGATATCCCATATGTAAATCTCAGAAAACAGGTTCTGCAACGCAGAAGATTTTTCCTCTATTCCTTCTTTCAGGACAATCATAGGGATTCCTCCGTAAAGCATATATTCCGACAGTCCCATGTATCTGTCCCCTCTGTAGACAGTCATGAATTCTGCAAAGCTCAGAGGATACATATGTATTTCATCTCCACGCCCTGCAAATTCTGTAGCAATGTCCTTTGACAGTAATCTAGCGTTGCTTCCAGTCACATATATATCAATATTATCTTTACGGAGATATCCATTCAGAACGGCTTCGAAGCAATCAAGCATCTGGATTTCATCAAGAAGTAGGTAATACATTCCTCCGTCAACAATTTGGGAGTGGACATATGCCATGAATTTCTCTGGATCTGCTCCGCGTTTTTCCTTTTCCATCTTAATAAGGTTTTCGCCAATCAGATGAAGGTCTTCTCCAGAATCGAATGCAAAGCGAATTATATGCTCAGAATCTACTCCGCATTCAAGCAGGTGATGATAGAAAATGGTGTTCAGCAAATAGGACTTACCACATCTGCGTATGCCGGTAATCACCTTGATCAGTCCGTTGTGTTTCCTTTTTATTAATCTGTTAAGGTAAGTATCTCTACTAATCTCCATCTTTGTCTCCTGTGTAAAAGATTTTTGCTACATGTTGCACTTTTTTATTCTAGAATACCTGAAGATATTGTGATAAACAATAATATATGACCTGAAGTTGTAAAAGATTTTTGCTACATGTTGCACTTTTCTATTATAGAAATGTTTTAAAAGCATTTTCTCATATCAATCAGCAGATGCTGTAAGGTGATATGAAATGACAGGAATATTATAGTCTTCTGAAAAATATGGCAGTATATTATGTGTAAATTTCATCATAGGAAGACCTCTTGGAAAACTGGTAACTTTCCATATAAGAGGCTTCCTTTTTTTATATGTCTGATTCTACAAGGGAATTGCTTATTATCAGAAAATGGTTATTTTTAATAATAATGTGATTTATTGTTATCAGAAACGTAGAAGTTTTCTAGATAAATCGGCAGATTCCAGACATATAAAGAATATTTCTTCTTACTCTATCAGAATCTGTATCTGATAATTCCATTGCAGTATTCCAGAGATTATTACCAGTTCTATAATGAAAGCCGGTTTTATGCCATATTCCATCATCGCGGTACGTTCCAATTCCTGTATTGCTTTATATCTCTCATTTTCATTGCAGTCCAAACAGAGATATTTTCCCTCTGGAAGCACTTTTAATCCATCAATGTTATTGCTGTAATGAGTACAGACTGCGAAAAGTCTTGTTACTTTATCATCTGTATATATTCATGCCTGATCTTCAAAACCAAAATTCTCTTTCGTCACTTGAGGTATCTGCTTGTAGAAACTGCCCAGATAATTCCACAAGTTGTCCAAGGTAGGGGTCGTCAGTGAATCGGAGAGGAGTATGACTCTTTCAGGAAATTCTTTGATAAACATACCTGATGATGTTTCACGCAAACGCAGTTTTCTCTCATAATCTGCTTTTGCGGCTTTTATCTTTTTCCTGCTGTATTGCAATGCCTCGATTTTTTCGTCAGCTTTCTTCTCTGCTTGTTTTAGGAAGGCTATTATTTCCTCCAGACTGTCATATTCGAGGACTTTCTTTATTTCCTTCAGAGGCAGATCCATAAGTTGTAAAGCACGTACAGTGTTAAGACGGACGATATCATCTTCTGTGTAATAGCGGTAATTCGTCCACTCGTTTTTTCTGCTTGGCTTGACAAGTCCTATACGGTCATAATGTCTGAGCGTCTCACTTGTTGTGTGTACGATTAAGGCCGCCTCTCCGATTGAATAAAATCTTTTATTATCTTTTCCATTCATTGTTGACATTTGTGTTACACAAAACTTTATCTTAGCATACGTGATTCATTAATACCAATGGAGGAATATGAAAAATGAAAAGAAATCTGCTAGTGTTATTGCTTCTGATAGCAATGACTTCTGCCTTGTCAGCATGTGATGCTGAAGACTTGTTTGTGCCGATGGAATACACAGTAGGTATGGATGACGTACAGGATGTATCCATCGATGTGCGGGATAGAAGGATTGAGGTGTCGCCTTCCGATGACAATCAGATTCATGTTTATTATTTTGAAAGCAGCAAGGAAGGCTATGTTATCGATATTGTAGATGGGCGTCTCTCAGTTTCAGGGACGAGCAATAAGGAATGGATGGATTTCATCGGTAGGAAACCTTCTGCAGATAATCGTAGGATATCGTTGCAGATACCAGAAATTATGCTCGACAGGATTTCTTTGCAGACTACAAATGAGGATATCCTGATTCGTGAAGCTCTATCAGCCGGGGATATAAGCTTATCTTCAAATGGTGGAAACATCTTATTCGGGAATCTTGATGCAGGGAAATCCATAACTCTGGATGTGAAGAATGGGAATATAAGTGGAAGCATCGTCGGAAGGTGGGATGATTTCTCCATCCTCTGTGATACCAAGAAAGGTGACTGTAATCTCCCTTCACACAAAGATGGTGGCGAGAAGATGTTGAATGTCAAGGCAAATAACGGGGATGTTGTCATTGAGTTTGTGGGTAGATAAGAGGAAATCACGTCAAACAGAGCTAGATGGCATATCTTCATTGATGTGTGATGAAACCGGGTGGAGATTAGTTCTCTCCCCGGTCAAACTACGTTAATTTCCTTTGCCGTCTGCGAACAGGTGGGAATTCCAATAGGGGAATGGGTATATCCCCAAAAGATACAGCCGTCAGGCTGCTTTATGCTTAGTACAAAAGAATTCTCCTTTCGGCTTTTTTGTAGCAGTTTTCTCGGTATTCTGTATGATGACCTTGTCTTTATAATTTTTCGCCATATTGTACGTATTCCCGGACAATAAACGTTCTTGATTGTGATTGTATAAACATAGAGTAAGCTGTTTTTTCTGATTTTTGTTAATAGCTAAGCTTTTAATTATGTAGATTAAGCAAAATCCTGTAATAATGAGTTTTGTTATTATTGAAAATCAGATTTATTGATAATAATGTTAGGTTTTGTTATTATTATTTCAGGAAATTAGAAATAAGGAGAAACGTATGATTACAGTTGAAAACTTCAATTCAGGAACATACAGGAACAATGGCGATTTTCTCTCTTTCATTCCATCTTCAATCAATGATTCATGGATATGGGCATCTTCTGAAATCAACGAGCTCCTTTCTCAGGCGGATCGGGAAATCGGGGCTTTGAGTGCATATTCAGAGCTTATCCCCGACTTGGATATATACATCAGGATGCATATAAGGGTGGAGGCAAACAAATCAAATAGGATTGAGGGAACGAAAACCTCTATTGAAGAAGATATGCTTCCTAAAGAAAATCTTATCTCTGAAAAGCGGGATGATGTCCAGGAGATAGAGAATTACATCAAAGCAATGGACTATGGAGTGAAAAGGATTGTTGAAGATGGTTTTCCTTTCAGCAGCCGTTTTCTCAGGGAGCTTCATCAGATTCTTCTCCAAGGCGTAAGAGGGGAACATAAGACTCCAGGGGAGTTCAGGAGATCGCAGAACTTCATTGGTGGAAGCAAGCCCTCTGATGCGTTATATGTGCCGCCTTCCATCGCTGATCTCGATCTTGCAATGGAGGATTTCGATAAGTTCGCGAATCGTAATGACAACCTTCCTGTCCTGATACGCTTGGCGATTATGCATTATCAGTTTGAGACGATACATCCGTTTCTTGATGGCAATGGACGCATCGGACGTCTGATGATACCGCTATACCTTCTCGCTAAGGATATTCTTAGGAAGCCCTGCTTCTATATCAGCGATTATTTTGAAACACATCGCAGTGAGTATTACTCGTCATTGCAGGATACTAGGGTGCACAATGATATGGAACGATGGATTTGCTTCTTCCTTAGGGCCTCCATTGCTACCGCCCGGAAAGCAAAGAACACTTTCAACCGTGTTCTGCATCTGGTCGATGAATATAATCAGTACATTGCCGGTAAGAAGAAAATGCATACGACGATTGGATCTATAATCAGGGAAATGTATTCCCGTCCGATAGCTTCGGTTGCAATGCTTTCTGAAATGACAGGTATAAGCATCGCAAATGTAAATTCTGCAGTAAATATGTTGGTTGAAGATGGAATCCTTGGCGAAATCACAGGCGGAAAGAGAAACCGGGTCTTCTTGCTCATTGAGTACATGGAGATATTCACTGGCAAAGATGAAAGATGATGGGGGAAGATTCGTGGACAGTAGGCTCATAGAGATAGACTTTCTGAGTAGTAGACGGCAGTCTCATCGCCTCTGTCCTGGAAAAGTGCAGCCCTAGGGTATCTCAGGGCGTGGAATATCTGCAGGAAATCGCCACCTGAGCCTGCTGTGTTGAGCGTGAGGAGTATGCTGATTAGAAATGCATATCCTTCTGGCATGAGAAGTAGAAGCAGGATAAGGATGATGCCAAGAATCAGGACTGGTGCAGAGGCGATGGCAATGAAATGTTTTCTGGGGAAAAGCCCGTCGCATGATACTGAGACTGCAGGAAAAACGAATGATATCCTGAGTTTCTTTTTTGAGAGCATCCTCATGAAAAACAGGTGAAGTCCTTCATGCAGAATCATGTAGACGGCACATGAGACAATAATCCACAAAATCCCCACCGTGCTGGTATCGGCAAGCTCTTCAGAGATGATGATTGCGATGCCGATAAGTGCAGATAGTGCGAAGAAAACAGTCATGAAGATTTTTCCTTGAACAGAACTGCTGTATCTGATTGCTCCTATCTCTTTCATCATTTCATATGATAGCAGAAAGAATGAGTGTGTCATAAGATTCTCTGTTCCTGTATTCGTATGCAATCAATCGTAACTATGTCCTGTATTGTTAGATTCTGCTATAATTTCCGGAAATACAGGGAAAATGTGGAGATATCGATGTATCTTGGGCTCGAGAGGGGAAAGATAGAATTGGTCCCTCATGATAACGAATGGGAATCTGTGGCGGAAAAGACAATCAGGACCTTGCAGAAACTCATTCCTGAGGCCAGGGATATCCAGCATGTAGGAAGCACTGCAATAAGATCGATAGATGCAAAGCCCATTGTGGATATAGCTGTAGCGCTTGATGATGTTCAATCAGTGACTTCACATATCGAAGAATTGGCAGGATACGGGATTATATACAGAGGAAGTGATGTACCAGGGCAGATTCTCTTAATCATAGGAGAGGGGAACATACGCACTCATCATATCCATATTGTGAAATGGCGAGGGAAAGCATGGAATAACTATATTATGTTCCGTGATTATATGAATTCACATCCAGATAAAGCTGCTGAATATGAAAAGCTGAAGAAACAGCTAGCTTCTTCTTTCCCGGATAACCGCAGGGCTTATACGGAAGGGAAAGCTGGATTCATCGAAAAGATTATTACTGACGCCGGAGAGCACTTCTGATCATAATCTTCGGTGAGGCACTGACGAAAGCCAAGGAGCTTCTGATGAAGCTTGAACCGGATGAGAGGCTTGTCATTGGGACAGCTTATTGCGGCCAGAATCTGAGGACAGGGGAGATTCTCGAGCTTGTCCCAGCAGAGGACTATCTTGAAATCGGCGGGGTTAAGTGCGGGACTACAAAGAAGAACTCCTCAGGATCGAACCGGCTGAGTTCAGCTGATGGGCGAAAGGGACTCCTGAGCATATCTTCGGTGATGTGTGACGGAAAGAGGCGGGGTAGGTGTGCTCCGCCTCCATGTGAGTATTCTTAATTATGTTAATACCTGATTCCAATTGAAAGCGATGGTGAAACATAAAAATCACCAGAAAATCCAACGTCTCCTGTATCGAGATCAACACCAAGCATGTCATATCCGAGATTACAGCCGATGAGTAGCGCAATGGCATTGTTCAGATAATATGTTGCACCAATGTATCCTCCGATTCCAAGATTGAATATTTCTGTACCGATATACTGCCCAGCAAGAGAGGCTCCGATGGCGACATCAATTGACATCGGTACGTTTGAGAGCAGGTAACGATAGCTCGGCCCGACAAGCATTCCGATTGCCATCGACTTGTCTGCCAGATTGAAATCGGCATTCACCGATATAAGATAGCCGACGGGACAGTCATTGACATAGCCGAAAGTCAGAGATGAAAGACCTCCCATGTGCTCACCATCTCTGAACTCATAGTTCACACCCACGCTTGTAAGCCCGTCAAAGGAAGCGAAGGCTGAGCTGGCCGCCACGACTGTGAGAAGTGCGATAATCAAGATTCTCTTTTTCATTTTCTATCTCCTGTATATTTATTTAATTCTTATTTCCTGTTCTTCTCTCTTGAGCCGCTCTTTAGCCTCATCAAGGCTCTCTCCTTCTCTCAAAAGGTAGCGGCTGATGAATGAATCCTCTATTTTCGAGAATTCATTCACGACCCCATCCTGAATCTTCTGGAAACCTGTCGTGACATCCTCTGCAGTCTTCTCATTTGCTTCTACGGTTTTTGATTTCATTAGTCCTCCCATATAGAATCATTGAGATTCCTGTAGCTGCTATGAAAAGGCATACTGTGCTTCCGCAGATAATATTCATCAGTAATGCCCATTCATGATTTTCATTTCCGAATGAGACTATCATCGAACGCTGGAGGCTGAGCAACGAGGCCGCAACCTCAGCATAGGTGATACACCTGATTGTTCTGGGTATCGGCCTGCTGTCGTTTCTGGCATTAACTGCTCTGACAATTGCGAATCCGAGCTTCGTGAAGGTATATGCAGCGACGGTTATCATGATGATCTCACCGTGTCCCTTCGTAACCTGTCGTATTGAAGAGACATAGACGATTGCTGCAATCTGCATATCCAGAAGAAGCAGGATGATGCCGGAGAAAAACAGTATTCCATGCCCATCCTGGGCAGCTCCATCTTTCTTCCAGAATATGAGAATCCGGAACCGGATGATGCACAGCGGTGCAAGGAATGCAGCCATCATCAAATACCATTCAGACTGAAAAATCCATGCCAGAGCCAGGTTGAACACCGCATAACTGGCATTGAATACCAACGAAAGGCTGGTTTTCAGGATATCTCTGTTGACCTGTCTATCTTCAGCCATCTCCAGGATTCTCCCAGCGACATGTCTTTGCCTCAGTCTTCAATTCCTTTCACAAGCGGAATGAGCATCAGCAGGATGATTATCCCGACAAGGCCGAGGATGATGCCCAGAATCATGTTGTTCCATATCATCGTGAAGCACATGCCGCAGCCAAATATCAGGGTTCCCAGAATACCGGCGATGACTGTAAGGATCATACGCCCGGAAATCTCGATTGGTGTCTTATTCGTCATTTTCCTGTAGACAATGATTGTCACCAATCCCAGAACTAGACCTATGACACCGAATACGATCCCTTGTCTGAATGCATGCCATTCCGGAATCAGTGCCATACACATTCCAAGTGAAAAGAATATGATGCTTATCGTAGTCAGTATCATTGTTATGAAAATGCTCTTCTTCATTTCAATTAAACTCCTATAACTCAACAGTTGTTGTTTTAATCTGGCCACACTATACTTTTAATTGCTGGAAAGGTACAACGACAATTAACAGTACATTTGTTGAGATAAAGGAAAAATGAATACAGCGAACAACAAGAGAAGAAGAGAGACGCTCGAGGTAATAAAGAAGGCATTTGTGGAGTTGATACAAAACCAGGATCCTGATCAGATCTCAATATCACTGTTGTGCAAGAAAGCAGGTATCAACAGGACAACTTTCTATGCCTGCTATGATAACCTCCATGACATTGCGGATTCGATACGCAGAGAGCTTGAGGATAACATGATTGCAATGTATCAGGAAGAAATTGAAAGCAGACAGAGCAGGAGCGATTATCTCCGGCTTTTCCGCCATATAAAGGACAATCAGATTTTCTACCGTACATATTTCAAGCTTGGATATGATTCACAGCTTAAAGGCTTTGGATACAACACCAAAGCTGCAGAGGAATACTTCGATAATAAATTTATCGAATATCATATGGAATTCTTCAGGGCAGGAATCACAAGGATTATACGGATGTGGCTGGAGAATGGATGCAAAGAAAGTCCTGAGGATATGATGGAGATTCTCAGGAGCGAATATAAAGGCAGATTGAGGCAGAACTCTTAAAGGCAGTATATATCTGACTTCTGCGTTTTATGGCGATTTTAGCATTTATATTGGTTTGACTAAGTTGTTCATAACATAATGTAAACCCTGAAACGAAATTCACACAATGAAACGAAAATACCCATAGGGGTGGCTAAACAATCTGAAAGCACATAAGAGGACTGGTTTTCCTCTTGTTAAAAAAAGATAGCATTCAGATTCTACAGATGAATTTTCTTCAAGCCATTTCCTGAATTCGTGCCTTGTGGTAAATGCGAGGATATTCTGATATTCCATATGCTTATTATAATAAATCCTGCTTATTAAAGGATAGGATGCAAAACCCCAACAAATTCTATTGTTTTCACACTTAAGTACGCGGATTACAAAGAGGAACTCCTCTGGATTGAACCGACTGATTTCAGAAGCAGGCCGGAAGAGAAGCCTAAGCATATCTTCGGTGATGTGTGACGGAAAGAGGCGGGGTAGTGATGCTCCACCTCTCTCAAATTGAACTCTCAAATGAATCATATTCTGAAAATGCCAATATCGAGGCTATTATCCAAAATGCTTTCTTATTTATTTTCAGTCCCATTGCTATCAATATTCTTTATGGAGGGTATGACAAGGCAAAGCACAGAAATAAATACAATTAGAATACCTGTAATGAGAAACCATTTATTTGCTCCAATGCCATCAGCAAAAAAACCTGAAATAAGCAAACCGACAGGCATTGCAAGTGAGGCAGCACTACTATATAGCCCAAACGCACGCCCTAAATAATCTGCGGCAATTCTCTCCTGCATAAGTGCTGTTACAGGTCCGTTATAAAATGGGCAGGCGATTCCCATGATTACGCACAGAAATGCAAATCCCCAAAAGCCATTCTGTGGTAGCAACCCGGAAATAAAAATCGGAACTCCCATGAGTGCAATCGAAATTGAGATACCAATTCCTCTGTTTTTGAATCCCCCACACATACCGAGAATTATGCCGCCGATAATCATGCCAGCCGAGAAGGCGATTTCTGCAACAGATGCCTGCAGTGTTGTTCCTTCGAAATAATCAAGGGACATCAACGGAAAAAGAGCATTGATCGGGGAGTATAAGAGCGTAAAGGCTGCCGCAATCCAGATAAGAGCAAACACGCCTTTGTCTTGCTTTACAATACTATAACCCTCTTTAATTTCAATCCAGAAACTTGTATCAGAACGTGTTTCTGCATCTTTTTCTGGCTTCGGTATTCTGATAAGTGATACAGCAAGTGATGCGATGACCGCGCCTGCGACATCAAGGGCTACCATGCCACTGATGCTCCAGATTGGATACAAAACACCGGCAATCGCCGTTCCGGCTATATAGCCGATTGTCTGTAAGGACTGCGTATAACCGGCACACTTTGTCAATTTCTCTGTTGGGACAATCAGCGGAACCACAGCATTTATTGCAGGAGTGTGAAATGCTGTCCCTATACTCCGAACTGCCAGCACAGCAATCACCAACCATGTAGGCAAAGAACTGTAGAAAGAGACGGCAGCGATTATCAAACTGACAAGTGCGATAAAGAGGTCTGCAACAATCAGTACGGTTTTTCTGTCCATCCGATCTATAAGAGTTCCTGCTACTGTTCCTAATACAGCACTCGGAAGAAAGCCGGCCAGTGATGCCATGGAGAGAATAAAGGCCGATTGCGTTATTGCAGTCAAATACCAGATCAATGCCATCTGTAAAACAGAGCTTGTAAGGACGGATACTGCCTGCCCTGCCCACAAGATGTAAAAAGTTCTTTTCCAATTTGTATTATTCATTTTTGTTTTCCTTGCATTTTATCACAGGAAGCCAGATCTCACTATATGCGTAATTCTCTTTCTTGCTGTCCATCTTCGTGAAAGAAAATGAAAGAGATTCAGCCAGTTCATACCCTGAGGTCAAGAACCATTCTGAATAGGTTCTTGCATAAGTATTCTGAAGCGTTGAAGGATAAGGCCCTTCATTCGGAAATACAGCCCATGTGCAGGCTTTCATCGGAATCTTTTCCAAGCCTTCCCCTATGTCTTCTTCTTTTGTCAGAATACCAATCAGATGCGTCAGATAACCTTCTTCTTTCATGAAATCCGTATCTGAGTTGTAGGATACGTTGACTATTTCAAATGGTTCTGTATTCTGCAGACGATGCAGTTCATCTTTTTGCCTTTGCGTAATACTTTGCGCCAGCTTTACTATCTCCTGATTGACACCTTCGAACTGCATTGGTACTCTTGCGCTCACGCCAGCAAAATTGAATGCTGCTTTTTCAATGAGCTTGTATTCCATTCTGTTTCCTCCTTTTACAGTTATCGAGAAATTGAATCTTGGGAATGATATGCACTTCTTCTGCTTTGTTGCCTCTGAAGGAAGCAATCCGCTCCATTTCTTGAATGCTCGTGAAAATCCGTCTATGGACTGGTACCCATACTTGAATGCGATATCCGTTACTTTTCCGCCATTCACCAAGTCGTAATTCGCCTCTGCCAGTCTTCGATTCCTGACATATTCATTCAATGATATTCCTGTCAGAAAGAAGAAGATGTTCTTGAAGTGCAGCTTTGATACGCTGATATTACCAAGGGCGTTATCAATGACGGCATCATCAAGTAAATGATCTTCGATATAGTCTATTGTCTCAATCAGTTGCTCCAACATTAGCATATCTCCTGAAAGAAATGCTATCAAATTTCCTGAATCATTGCCCGACTTCTTGAAATACAGATTATCGGTATCGCTTCTTACAAGTTGAATAATCAGAGTTTATTCGGAATGTGGGGATATGCATACTGTCGATGTCAGGCAATGACTGTGTTCTGCTCCAGCTTTAATGAAACTGGAATTTTCTGGATGAAGAAATCGCTGGCATAATACCATTTCTGTTTTAATTGAACTCTGAAACGAAATTCACACTATGAAACGAAAATACCCATAGGGGTGGCTAAAGAATCTGGAAGCACATAAGAGAGCTGGTTTTCCTTATCGACACCTTCTTGTTAATCACCATGATGTTGCTTGTGCAAATGTGATACTTGAATTGTAATTCCTTTTAATAGAAAGAATAATATTATTAACTTCAATGTTGCTGAGATATGTCTCAAAATCCCGATTGTATCAAAAAGTGAAAACATCACATGTGTATGGACATACTTGATGATACATTCAAACGGAATGTCTTAAGATATGGCTGAAATAATCTAATGTGGCTAGTGGTAATTATCCATGCTCTCATTTACAGAAGAATTTCAGTTCACCTTCATTGAGCTGGAGTTATCTGATGGGGGCTATATTTGACGTTTTGGTCAGAATAAGTCGCTATGTGTTCCTGTCCTGATAAGTTCAAGAATAAGCCTTTCCGCTTCAATCCTGTATATCAGAAGCCAGTCTGGCTCTATATGGCATTCCCTCATGCCTTTGTAATTCCGTGAATTCTGCAATTGGTGATCCCTGAATTTCTCCGGAAGAGGCTTCTCTTCGCATAAAAGAGTGATTACCTCTTCCAGCTTCTCTGGCCTGCAGCCTCTTTTCACAGCACGTTTATAATCTTTCTTGAATTGTCCTGTGAATTCAGGCTTAAGCATTGAGAGCCTCCATGAGCTCTTTCACACTGTTGTATGGTCCATGCATATCTCTGCCATTTTCCGCATCATCCATTGCTTTATATGTAATCTCATTGGGTTCATCCAACTTGACTTCAAACGGAAGTCCGTGGCACCTGAGGGCTTGACGATAGAAAATTCCTGTTGCTGTACTAAGATCTAAGCCTAAGGATTTGAAGAGAGCTGAAGCCTCTTTCTTGAGTTCCGGTTCTATGCGAATCGTAAGGTTGCTTTTCTGTGTCTGCATACTGCACTCTCCTGATTAAAATATAGCACCATTTACTGAATTTGCAAATGCAATGCAAATAAATCTGATTCAAAATTCATGCCTATGATTTCTATGTCAGAAAAATACAAAAGACCGGATCATATCCGCGTTGTTAAAGCGGTTTGTGTCGAGTTCGGAAACAATGATGACACCTGGACATGATGCTATCTCGACGTGCGAGAAGCGTTGGCGAAAGCTAAGGATCTTCTTATGAAGCTGGAACCTGATGAAAGGCTTGTCGTTGAAACAGACTACCGCTGAGGACAGGAGAGATTCTTAAACTTGTTCATGGGATGATTATGAAATAATTGGAGTAAGTACTTCCCGTTAATAATCCAGTAGCCTACCGTAATCATTCCAGCTGCCATACATCCTTCCTTTTCTCGTCTCTTCTATTACATGAGAAAGCATCCTTGCGTAAGAAGAGGGATGACGGACTTTGCAGAAGGCGAGGTTTGAAAGCCTGATACGCTGATATAAAGGGTGGAATGTCCGGAAACTTGACCAGACTTTTGCTGATTTCAATGCGGACACGACTTCCTTGTCTGGTTTGAAGCTTTTCTGCCCCATCGGAGGAAGCACGGCTCTACCCGCTTCTGTCATCAGTCCGAGTTTTTCAAGTCTCCGTACCCTCTCTTTGTTGAGTTCTGTCCAGCCTGATGTCGCCCTTCTTGGTGAGAAGCGCTGCATGGCCTTTCCTGATATCATCCGGATGGTGCTATCAATCCAGCCGAAACAGAGGGCTTCTTCCACAGCATCGAGATACCAGAAATGCTCATTGTCCACAGGTTTTCCTCTTGTTAAAAAAAGATAGCATTCAGATTCTACAGATGAATTCTCTTCAAGCCATTTCCTGAATTCGTGCCTTGTGGTAAATGCGAGGATATTCCGATACTCCATATGCTTATTATAATAAACCTTGCTTATTAAAGAATAGGACACCAAATCCCAGTAAATTCTATCGTTTTCACACTATTTGGCAAAACTCGATACTATTGGACGAAATTCAGAGAGAAGTGGCTAAAATTTCCAAGGAAATACAGAGGTTGCCGTAACAAGTCTTGAAAACGCCTGTTTCCTAGGCTGCTGATGGTCTCCAGATGATAGCAGGATCTCGGTAGCTTGCATCGCAACTCTTTGTATATAAAGAAATAAGGAGCGGCTCCTTGGAATACCGCTCCTCGCTTCATAAGAAAAGGCTTTGCATCACCTTCCGTGTCTTAATAAGATGTGGAGCCAATCCTGCAAAGATCGTAAGCATGAGCTTTCCCTGCGATATAGAAGAGTCTATGTTCTCCTTTAAGGAAATGAAGGCTACTCCTTTCTTCTCAAGCTCCTCAACGATTGATAGAATGTCTTTGGTCTATAAAGTATGATTCCACGACAAAGGTGTCCTCATATCTTACGTAATCAAGCATAGCCTTAAGTTGAGGTCTCTTGCTACGGCCTTGACCGCTGACGAGATATTGTTCTCAACCTTGATTATGACTTTGCCTGTGTGGGCATGGCGTTTCCTTATAACAGGAAGGCTACAGATGCGCTTTGCAGAATTTTCTTTTCTTATCCCTTTTCGTCTGTTAACATTTTCTTGTAGAAAAAAGGAGATTGTTTATGAAAAAGAGGTCTTTGTTCACTATTATTCAATGGGGGGGGGGTAATATTTCTTCTAGCCCTCCTGACTTCCTGTCCGGGAAGCTCTGATATCAAGATCCATACCGTGACGCTCGATCTTGGATATGATGGCGCATCGCCACCTGAGAAGATAGAGATAGAGGATGGTTCCATCCTTTCGCCTGTCGAGGATCCTGCCCGGGATGGTTATCAGTTCGATGGCTGGTACACTGCGGATGGCACGCTGTATGCCTTCAAAACACCGGTAACAGAGAGCTTCACGCTCACAGCTCGCTGGACAATAGAGAGCAGCGGAGGTAGTGGAGGCGGTTCAGTTCCTACTGATAAAGAGCTTCTAGAAGGGCAGTGGACTGTATCTATGCAGGACCCTTCCGGTGATTTTCAGCCTACTGGTAACCTGATTGATATCCAGCATACTCTGCCAGAATACTGGATTATTGTGCATACCGATGAAGATCATGTGATCGGGGCACCTGTTAAATCAGACCGTACAGAAACAGAAGATGGCTGGTTTGTTGTTTCGTTGGATTTTTTAGATCCTGAAGCTGAAATGAAATACAGATTCGTGGACGATGAACGGAATACGCTGGAAGCTGAAGTTTCAATGGAAGAAACAACCGCTGGAAAATTTCGATTGGAACGAATCTCCAGCGAAGAGGAAACTAAACTGCATATTGTTTCATTCCAGCTCGATGATTCCATTTCATCAGATGATGGCTATGTTCTTTCCTCTGAATTAATCGCTGTAGAACATGGCTATTCTCTCGGAGACGAGTGGTTCCCAACCCTGTATAAGGATGGAAACGACGTTACTGCGCAGTTTAAGTTTACGACCACTGATGGCGCTAAGTTCACGAAAGATACCACTGTAAATAGCGACAATATCATAGTAACCGTAACCCCTCTACCCACTCAGGAGTGATTGGTTCTACGCATTATGTTAGTACGGAAGAGGAATTGTTAGACTGGGCAGATGCGCTAACAAACAATACTTCTCTCAACTGCGTGCTTCTTGATGATATCACGCTAACTGAAGACTGGACTCCGGTTTGTATTGATGGCTATGCTGGCACGTTCGATGGCAGAGGGCATAAGATAAGCAATCTAAAAATAAAAGCACAAGGATCAAATTGTGGCCTGTTCTTCGGCATTTTAGAAAATGCGGTTGTGAAGAATCTGACCGTAGAAGTGTCATGTGATGGGAATCATAATTATGTGGGAGTTGTTGCGAGGACGAATAAAGGCACAATCGAAAATTGTCATCTCATCATCCAAGGTAATGTATCCGCAGAGTATGAATGAGCTTCAGGATTTGCATTGTCATGTAAAGCAAATCCATCGTGGAGCCGTGGAATGGAAGATGTCTGAACTCCCCGGTTTCTCTGTCAACAATCGGAAGGAAACTGTCCGTGACGTATGATAGTTACCTTCCGCATTTATACTGCAGGACAATAAATAAGGAGCGGCTCCTCGTTTGTTTTTGAAAGGCTTTGTATCACCTTCCGTGTTTCATGATGTGTGATGAGATGAGGCGGGGTAGGTGCTCCGCCTATCAAATTGAACTCTCAAACGAAATTCACACTATGAAACGAAAATACCCATAGGTGTGGCTAAAGGATTTAAAAATACAGAAGAGAGTAGATTCTCCTCTTTGACGTCTTCTTGTTAATCACTATAAAGATGTTTGTGCAAATACGATGCCTAATTTATAACTCATTGTAATAAAAAGAATAATATTTGTGATTAAGCCACTTCTGAGATATGTCTCAAAATCCCGGTTGTATCAAAAGTGTAAACATCACATGATCAATAGCTTTGATTCCAATTAATAGTTGTAGTCGTCTTTTCACACTATTGGGCAAAACTCGATACAATTGGGCGAAACTCCGAGAGGGGTGGCTAAATTTCCAAGGATAATACAGAGATTGCTGGAGCGAATCCTGAAAACGCCTGATTTCAGGGTTCTTGATGACTTCCATTCGATAGCCTAATCCTAGCAAGTCATATTGCAATTCTTTGTACATAAAGAAATAAGGAGCGGCTTCTTGGAATACCGCTCCTTGCTTTTCAAAAGAAGGCGTTGTATCACCTTCTGTGTTTGTTGATGGGCCCAGCTGGATTTGAACCGGCGACCCAAGGATTATGAGTCCTTTGCTCTAACCGCTGAGCTATAGGCCCGTGCCGTCCTAATCGACGTGCTATAGTACTTTAACAGATTTAGAAAATCGGGGCAATGGTTTTTTCAAAAAAGTTTAGCATTGTTAAGGCTTTGTTAACTCAATATGTTTTTTGTTCTCAATGCCATGTTTTCTTGGTACAATTACTCTGTTATGAAAAAGATACTAACTGTTCTACTTATTATGATAATGGTTGTTTCCGGTCTTTCTGCTAAACCGGAATTCCGCTTTATTTTCGCAGACCTTGATCAGCATACCGAGGTCATTGGAGGTTTTTTGCCAACTTATGTTCTTATAGGAATGGGTGCTGATTTTAAATTCCTGGAGGGTAATACATCAGAGCTTCAGGTACTCGTAGGAGGGGGATATAATCAGAGGATGGTATTCCAGGATCCTATGAATGGAGATCCGTTCTATACAGAGCCTGAGGGAAGAGGAATAACATACGATGTGGCACAGGGAGATCTTTTCCTGCGTTATGATCAGGGATTTTTAAACGATCTTCTCATCTTAAGAGCCGGTATTGAAACTCAGTATGAGGCTAATCTTGACAGCTGGAAGAAGGATAAGAATGCTTCCTTAGATGATCAGCTAAAGGGTTCGAGTTTTAATGAGGCAATTTATCCTGATTTGGTTGGAAACAGACAGTTCTTAGGAACTTCACTGATTCTTCGACTTACATACGATGCCATGGAGGATACTCTTTTCACAAACGATGGAATACTTGCATACGTAGAGGCGAAGTGGGCACCATTATTCCTCAATAACTGGCTTGATGGAACGGCAGATTATTACTCCCTGACTGCTAACGCCGTCTTTTCTAAGACTCTATATACTCTCAGCACTGAGAATAACGACTGGCTGAGCATCGTTATGATTGACCGTGTTAACGTGAACTGGACCGATGGCTCTATTCCTGTTAATGGGCAGGGACCTGTATCTCTTGGAAGGAAGGTCAGAGGTTATAATACATACAGCTATAATACCCAGTTCTCTGTTGTAAATAATTTCGACATCCGTTTCGCCGGCCCTGGAATCGGCGTTGATGGAATAAGACCAAGGATAAACCTCTTCTTCGATATGGGCCTTGGTGCTGGAAATTATTTCAATACCTCTAAACCTGTTGACGGCGGTGTTAATTTCCTCTCCAGTGTCGGTGGAGAACTTACAGTCTCATTCTTCGATTTCATAGATCTTGGATATGAGGTTGCATATATATTCACAGGGGAGAAGATGACAGCTCCTGGTGATAGGGTTGTAACAAGATTTACTTTCTTCCTTGATTTCTAAGACTTCTTTTGGCCAGGGCTTCAAACCTTGGCCTGTTGTATCTCTGGATGATTATGCATGGAATGTTCGCAATGACAGCCCATGTTATTATCTTTGCATTCATGCTGTGCGGGGTAAGAATAATGAAAATGATGTCGAATAGTATGATTATATCGTGGCATAGCTCCGCACGTACGCTTTCAAGTAGATATTGTTCGATATATTCGGCTGTAATGTCCCTAGATAGGTTTTTCTTGTCAAAAGCACTTATGGAAGGAATATAATCCTTCCAGTATTTGACTTTGAACAGTTTCTGATAGACCTTCCCATCCTTTTCCCATTTACGTGACTTGTAAAGGTGAGAAAGTTTTCTCAGATCATCATAGTCAAGGGCATTCACGATGTATGAAGAGAGGAACATTGATGCGATTATCAGAATCGCAAGTGGAAGTCCCGTAAGCGGAACGAACAGTTCGATAAGGAGCTTTTTCAAAGGTACGGGTTCTCTTCGTCCATCTGGACGGCATCGGGATAACCAAGGGCGGAGAGGCTCTTTTTTACCTGGGCACTCTGGTACTGCGGAATATATCTGGCATAGATTTCTATCCCTCCAGAAGTTATGGCAGCCGAGGCTTTCATCCCGTTCTTCTGTAGTTTGTCGTATGTCAAAAACGCCTGTTCATTTGTCTCTTCTATCGCAACAAGATATTTGACCCATCCGCCATCCTTGCTGTCTTCCACGTTCCCAAGCAGCACAACGCTTACAGAGTAATCGTCATAGCCTTTATCCAAAAGGCCAATCTCGCTGGCAGCCTTACGGTTTAAGAGTATTCTCCTATCCGGTGGCATCTCCACGTTGTCGTTCACATATACCGATGCGCTATTGCCACTCTTATCCTTTATTTCAAGTATTGTTCCTACCGGGTATAGGTTTGAAGCTGCATTACCCTCGCTTTCGCTATATACCGTTCCTTCTTTCGCTTCATAGTTTGTCCTGTCTGGGATGTAGAAACCTGTTCCTATTGAAAACAGTGATGAGGAAATGATTGAAAATACCGTTATCAATAATGCTGCTCTTCTCATGGCTTCAATATTACATCAACCATGACCGCTTTTCTAGGCACTAGCTTGCAAGAAAACTACTACTTTGAGATAATGTATGCCATGAGTGAGAATAAGAGTAATAATGCCCACTGGGCAGACCAGATGGCAGAGAGGATCATCCGTGAGAAGGGTGATAAGGAACTATATACCTGTGCAAGCGGTATAACACCTTCTGGAACGGTTCATATCGGTAATTTCAGGGAAATCATAACTGTAGATCTCGTTGTAAGAGCTTTAAGAGAAAAAGGTAAGAATGTGAGGTTCATCTACTCGTGGGATGACTATGATGTTTTTAGAAAGGTTCCTAAGAACATGAAGGATCCAGAGCTTCTTGAAACATATCTGCGCAAGCCGATTACGCTTGTTCCCGATACATCAAACACTGCAGAGAATTATGCCAGAGCGAATGAGGTGCGTGTTGAGAACATCCTTCCTACAGTCGGAATCTATCCTGAATATATCTATCAGGCGGCACGCTATAGAAGCGGATATTATGCGGAAGGGATAAAGAGAGCACTTGAGAAAAAGGATGAGATAAAGAAGATCCTTAATGAATGGAGAACCGAACCTTTGAAGGACGACTGGTATCCTGTATCGGTATTCTCATCCTTCACAGATAAGGATACGACGACCGTCACTGGCTGGGATGGTGGATATAAGATAACATACCATGATGATGAGCTTGATAAGAGTGAGACCATAGACATAAGAGAGACTCCCAACACGAAGCTTCCTTGGAGGGTGGACTGGCCCATGAGATGGGCTCGTGAATCCGTTGATTTCGAGCCAGGTGGAAAGGATCATCTCACAGAGGGGGGCAGTTACGATACCTCAAAGAAGGTTGTTGAGCTTTTCGGAGGAACAGCTCCTGTATCCATGCGCTATGATTTCATCAAGCTCAAAGGCATGGGCGGTAAGATCAGTAGTTCCGGTGGAGAGGTTGCCGATCTATATGATGTTCTTGAAATCTATACTCCGGAGATTGTCAGATACATGTTCGTAGGAACAAGGCCGAACTCTGAGTTCGCAATCTCGTTCGATCTCGATGTTCTCAAAATCTACGAGGATTATGATAACTGCGAGAGGATTTACTTCGGCCTGATGAATGTAAAGGAGCAGAGGGCGGAGAAAGAGAAGAGAATCTATGAGCTCAGTCAGGTGGATGATAAGAACATTCCGACAGAGCCTGGCTATCAGGTACCGTTCAGGCATTTATGCAACCTCTTACAGATTCATGAGGGAAGCATCGAGAAGGTAATGGAAAGCCTGAGTGATGTCACTGAGGGGCAGAAAGCACGTCTTGAGACAAGGCTGAGGTGCGCATGGAACTGGATCAGGAAATATGCACCAGAGGAGTTCAAATGGTCTCTCAGAAAAGCCGATGACGATGCTATTGCCGTATCGGAGAATGAAAGAAAGGCTTTGAATGACCTCGCTGGATATGTGCGTGATTATCTGGACGGCCTTAGTGAGAAGGAGTTCAGCCAGTACATATATAAGGCTGCATCTGATAATGTGATGGAGAATGCGGATTTCTTTACGCTTACTTACCGTGTCCTTATAAATAAGGAGAAAGGGCCGAAACTTGCAGGCTTTATCAAGACGGTAGGAAAGGACAAGATTCTTGAGATTCTCTCAAAGTATTAACCTTTATTGTTAATAATCCTTACTTAATATGTTCTGCATATTAGGATGATAGAAAAAAAGAGGAGTTTTTAAGCTCCTCTTTTATATTTAGTTAGTAAAATTAACTATAAATATCTCTTTTTATTATAGCTATTTATTCATGTCTCTGAAAATTTTATCCAGCACGGCTTGGTTGTTTCTCCATTTAGCAACAGCCTTGACTCTGAGATCTAATTCCAGCTTTGAGCCAGGGAAAATCTTCTTTATGTCTTTAAAAGATGCCTGCCTGATTTTCTTGATATTCTCCCCGCCTTTGCCGACGATGATTCCCTTCTGCCCATCTCTTTCTGTGTTTATGAAAGCCCTGATCCAGACCTTGTTTTCATCCTCATCGTATTCGAGATCCGAGACCTCTACGAAAATTGTATGGGGCAGTTCATCCTCAAGTAGGTTTATCGTCTTCTCTCTTATGATTTCCGATATTCTGAATTCAAGATTTTGATCCGTGTATGAGTTCTCATCATACATCAGCTCCCCTTCAGGTGCGAGGCGGAAAAGCTCTATCAGAAGTTCATCTATGCCATCATCCTTCTCTGCGGAAGTCAGGAGTATTGGGGATTTTTCGAACCTGTTTTTAAGGAAGAAGCGAACGTCTTCCTCTTCCTCCTTCGTAAGAATATCTTTCTTGTTAATCGCACATACCGTAGATACTCCTGCTTCCTTTATAAGGGAGGCGATGACCTCCTCCTCTTTTTTCGGGGCTCTCTTTCCGTCAAGAATATAAAGGATTATATCGGATTCACTTAGTGCCGATACCGTCACTTCCTGCATCTTTTTGTTTATCGTTTTCTCTGATATGTGGTAGCCCGGGGTATCGATGAATACAAGCTGTCCCCTCTGGTCGGTATAAATTCCTCTGATCTTGTTGCGTGTCGTCTGTGGGATTGGGCTTGTAATGCTGACCTTCATCTCACAGATTGTGTTCACCATCGTGCTCTTTCCTGCACTTGGTCTGCCTATTACGGATACTGTTGCGCTTTTCATAACTAGTATCATAGTGGAAAAATGAAAGGTTTTAAAGCTTTCCACTGCCGCTCATATGTGTTAACTTATATCTCATGGAAGAAGAAAAGAAAGAGAATAAAGGCCCGGATTATACCGATCGCCTTTTAAAGACAAGAAGTATTTTAATCTCTGGTGAAATCAACAAGGATCAGGCTGACAGCTTCACTAAGCAGATGCTTATCTTGGACAGCGAGAGCGCAGAGCCGATCTATGTCTACATAAACAGTCCCGGCGGGGATGTGTATTCGGGATTCGCAATCCATGACATGATAAGGTATGTTTCAAGCCCTGTTTATGTCATCGGTGAAGGCTTGGTAGCTTCTGCGGCAGCTTTGATTTACCTTGCCGCTGATAAGGAGAGGCGTCTGGCATTTCCTCATTCAACGTACCTGATACACCAGCCTCTTTCCCAGATGAAGGGTGTTGCTTCTGATATGGCAATACAGGCCCAGAAGATGGAACAGCTGAGAGCTGCTTTGGATCAGTTGATTGCGGATGCAACAGGAAAAAGCGTAGAATCCGTATCCCGTGACACGGAGCGTGACTGCTGGCTTACGGCGAATGAGGCGCTTGAGTACGGAATAGTATCGAGGATCATCACTAGAAAAAGCGAAATTTAACAACATCTAGGTTTTTGGAGCTATAAGGGATATGAAGAGATTGTTTTTACTTCTTATCCCTTTTTTTATTCTCCTCTCATCATGCTCTCAGGATAAAGCTGATAGAGGGCTTTCGATTTTAGCATATAATATGTATCTCCTGTTCGATTCCAATGAGGATGGAGACGAGTATTATCCTTTTACACATAGTGGAGGGTATGGCTCTGCAGAGTATGAGTCCAGGATAAGGAGATACAGGGATTTCTTCCTTTCAGATGAAGGGGAGGCTGATATCTACATTCTCTCGGAAATTGAATCAGAGGATGTTCTTGTTGACCTAATGAAGGGGAAAATGAGGAGAAAAGGGTATAAATACTATGGAATATGCTCTTATGATAGTCCGATATCGGTAGGATTTATTAGTAGAATTCCTATAAGAGATGTTAAGGTTCATTCTAATGATGGCCCCCGGGATATCCTTGAGATTGAGTTTATAATCAACGGTTCCCTAATAAAAATATTTGCAATCCATGCGAAAAGTCGTCTGGATGGAGGTCAGGAGGAGAGAAGAAGCACATTTGAGCATCTTAGCTATCTTATGAGCCGTTCTTATCCCTCTCTTTCCATCGCTGCGGGGGATTTTAACGAGGATCCACGTCAAGGCCCGGATTTCCTGCGCTCTGATGCTGGTCTAGATAACCCACTGAAAGTGACTTCATCCGTTGATGGACTTTCCCTGTCAGTCTTTTATTCTCCATCTCTGGATGGGGAGCTTGATACGTATTTCTATCAGGAGCGGTGGTATAGCTATGACAACATAATCCTCTCAGCTGCGGCTTTCGACGGAATCGGATTGGAATATGTTACATCTTATCTAGTATATCCAGAGGGAGCTGTTGATGAGCTTGGAAGACCTATAAGATATGAGGTTCAAAGTAATGCTGGATACTCTGACCATCTAGCGATTAAATGCATACTGGAGTATCATTGAGGACATGCAGGAGAATTTAAGGGAGATTCTCATGGGCGGACAGACTTTCTCCTGGAATGAGGAGGAAGACGGAGTTTTCTCCGCAGTGCTCAATGAGAAGGTTTACAGGATAAAAAGTATTGAGGATGCCTCATCTGACCAGTATCTGAGATCTTATTTCGATCTCGATTACGATTATGAGAAGGCGATGAGGGAGATTTCCGCAAAGGATGACATTCTGAAGGAGGCTGTTGATAGAATTGGACTTCTTCGTCTTCTGAAACAGGATCATTTTGTTGCGACGATCTCTTTCATACTCAGTCAGAACAACAACATAAAGAGGATAAAGGGGCTTTATGACAGGCTTAGCAGGAATTACGGGCACGAGGTCGAGCCTGGGTATTTCTCCTTTCCCACGAAAGATGAATTGAAAAATGTTTCAGCAGAAGAATACAGGGCGCTTGGCTGTGGTTTCCGTGCCCCATTCCTTGTGGATGCAGTTGGCAAGGCCGACATCCTTGATGGGATAGAGGAGATGGATTTTGATTCGGCTATGTCGGCTCTGATGGAAATCAAAGGCATAGGGCCGAAGGTCGCATCATGCATACTCATATTCTCGTATCAGAAGAGGGAGGGCTTTCCAATGGATGTGTGGATGAAGAAGGTCATGAATACCTATTATCCAGGCAAGGACAAGTCCTATTTTTCTCCATACGAGGCGCTCTGCCAGCAGTATCTGTTCTCTTGGATAAGGGATATCTCATGACCTTATTGAATCGGCATAATAATGCCTGAGCTCAATGCCCAGGCAAAATAAACAAATTACTCCTTTTCTGCTACGCCGAAGAAAATCGTATCGATGAAAATCTTAAGATTCTTGTCGTGTTCTTCTGCAATCTCATTGATGTCCATTCCGTCCGGGATGTTGTCTTTTGTATAACGGACTATCATGCCTGCAGATAAGTTGAAGTATTCCAGAATGAAATCATTACTCTTGCCGTTACGGAATTTAAAGCAGGATAAGAGATCGACGATGGTTTTTACATATTCCTTATGGATCTCGCTTATCTCTTTACTAAGATTCTTCGGCGGCTCATAGAACGAGTAGAAAAAGAGTATTTTATAGGAATGATTGGTAGCAAAGAACTCTATTCTTCTATTTAAGATGCATAATGCCTTACTCTCCATTGAACTGTCATCGTAATCCCCTTCGCTGATATAACCGTTTAAGTCATCAACGCATCTTTTTAGAGCACAGAGATACAAATCATCCTTGTTCTTGAAGTTGTGGTATATGAGTCCTTTAGATAGGCCATTGTCTTCGCAGATGGAGTTCATGGATCCACTTGCATAGCTGTTTTTTCCGAATTCCCGGATGGCAGCCTGCAGTATCCTTTCCCTGCTGATTCTGGTCTTTTCTTCCTTTTTCATAGTTCTTTCCTTTTTTTTAGAATAACCTGATAAAAACGATTCGTAAACATGTTAAATTCCATGTTTTAAGGTGAAACGGCGGGGTTTATTTAGCTAAAAAAAACTGCGCATATAAAATATTACAATATAAATAGTTATAAAATAGACAAAATCTAATATTTTAATTTTTATATTTTCAGTCTATAATCGTGTGCCCTCCAGGAAAAACGTCGCTGTTCTCATCTCTTTTTAGTGGGTTTTAAGAGGCTTTTTGAGGGCTTAATGCGACCTTTGGACGGTGAAAGTTCGGCTTATGGAAGAGAAAAGAAAATGCCTCATTCCTTTTCGAACGAGGCATTAGACTGATGGAGAAAAAGGGACTCGAACCCTCCACCCTCAGATTGCGAACCTGATGCTCTACCAGATGAGCTATTTCCCCATGCTTGTCACTCTTTAGCCTGCTTTGGATACTGGATCTCGTAGAAGATCTGCTCAAGCTCAAGTGCGATGTTTATGTTATGCACTACGGGACGCAGCACTCCATCGACGTTCTGGCTCTTAAGCGTGACCGGTGAAAAGTTTAACACTCCTTTGATATTGGCGTCAATTAGTTTCTGAAAGCAGTCTGCGGCTGCGTTCTCAGGGACGGTTATTATGGCGATCTTCACATCCAGTGCCTCGATGACCTCTTCAAGCCTGCTCATCGGATAGAGCGGAATAGGATGGGATGCATCGGAATATACCAGAGGATCCGTGTCAAAACCTGCGACGATTCTTATTCCGTCCGGCTCGAATCCCGAATAGTGCATAAGCGCTTTACCTATGCGTCCACAGCCGACTATTATCACATTCTGGGCCTCTCCTTTTCCAAGAAGCTCACCGAGCTTTTCCACCAGGGGAAGGATGTCGTAGCCGCCTCTTTTCTGTCCATGGATGCCAAGTAGTGAGAAATCTTTTCTGACTATTACGGCATTTACTCCCGCCGCATCTGCGAGATTATGTGCGAAAACCTTCTCTAAACCTATGGCCCTTAGTCTATTAAGTGCGCGATAATATCTTGTTATTCTGGTAAGCATGTCACTATTCATGTCTATTCCTCTAAAATATGTGAAATACATTATATTAATTTGATTATGATGTCAATAATTCAATTTTAATGTGTATATATGTTCTTTCCAATCTTATAATTGCTAATAAATAAATTTTTAGCTATTATGTACTAGGATTGAAAGGAGAAGATATATGTCTCAGAATTTGTTTTCTGAAGAATTGAATGCTTTCGTTGACGAGTGGAAAGATAAGCCGGGTAATCTGATCATGGTTCTTCACCATGTGCAGCAGGAATTCGGATATATTTCCAGAGAGGCTGCAGATGAGGTTTCAAAGCGTCTTGGAATTCCTCTGGCTAAGATCTGGGGAGTTGTCACGTTCTATCATTTCTTCAAGCTCAATAAGCCGGGTAAGTATAATATTCAGGTCTGTCTTGGTACCGCATGCTATCTTAAGGGCGGTGATATCATCATTGAGGAACTTGAAAAGCAGAAGAATCTGAAAGTTGGCGGACTGACAGAGGACGGAAAGTTCTCTCTTGAGGCTGTCAGGTGCGTAGGATGCTGCGGTTTGGCTCCTGTAATGACTATTGCAGGTGAGGTTTTTGGAAAGGTCACCAAGGATCAGGTGGCGGGAGTTCTGGATAAGTTTTCCTGATGGAGATAGAAGACCTCGTTTTTGAAGGAGTTAAGAACAGCCTTGAATCGGGTGCGACCACTATAGATATATACATAGATGGGAGCGCTTTCCAGGTGGTGGATGATGGTAAGATGTGCCTGATTCCGGATTTCAAGGACGGAACTTCTTCAAAGGGGGAGAAAAGAGGGCGGGCCCTGTTTCTTCTCTTCGAGGCGACGGGCGGCAATTGCTCTATCACACGCGAGAGCGGAAAGACGGTTTTAAAGGGAGTTTTCTCCTATCCTATTGAAGCGGAAAAGGTCATACCTTACTGTTTCAATCTTACAGAAAAGGTCGTCTACCACAGCATGAAAGATGGCAGACAGCTGTATCTGATGGATATGAGTACCCTTTTTGAAATGGGAATTGACCCTGAAAAAGCCGTAGATATTGCAAGGCTGAAAAGGATTATCAGAGAAAAAGAACAGAGGAGATTATAGGATGGCAAAGCTTACAGTTGAAGAACTTCATAGCCTCAGGGCACGTGAAGAAGCCAAAATGAAAAAGCGTGACATTGAGGGAAGGAAAAGACATATTGTCGTGGCAATGGGCACAAGCGGAATCGAGAATGGGGCTAAGATCATACTTGATGAGATTGTTGACCTTGCTGAGAAGAAAGGACTTGATGATGTCATCGTCACACAGTCAGGTGCGATTGAAGGGGTAGCCGAACCGGCGATCCAGATTCACACTCCTGATTTGGGTCTTGTCACATACGCATCAGTTAAAAAGAGCGATGTCGAGAGGATTCTGGATGAGACCGTCATGAACGGTAAGGTCATAAAGGACCTTCAGGTTGAAGCGTAGGAGTAGGAGGGAGATATGGCATTTAAGAACTATATCCTGGTCTGCGGAGGAACGGCATGTGAATCATCCAAATCCGACCAGATATACAAGAACCTGGTAGAGGAGGCTAAGGCGCAGGGAGTCGCTGATAAGGTGCAGGTCGTAAAGACCGGTTGCTTCGGCTTCTGTGAGCAGGGACCTATTGTTAAGATCCTTCCTGAGGACAGCTTCTATGTACAGGTAAAACCGGAAGATGCGAAAGAGATTATAAGCGAGCACGTTATTAAGGGGCGTGAGATTCCTCGTCTTCAATACGGTCATCATGTAAGAAAAGCATACGAGGAAGTAGAGGACATCCAGTTCTATAAGAAGCAGAAGAGGGTTGTTCTCCGAAACTGCGGAAAGATCAATCCAGAGAACATAGATGAGTACATCGCCTGTGATGGATATAAGGCGCTTGAGAAGGCACTTTTCGAGATGAGCGAGGATGATATCATCAACGAGCTCAAGATAGCCGGACTACGTGGACGTGGAGGAGCGGGCTTCCCGACATGGATGAAGTGGAACTTCACGAAACAGGCCGAGGGAGATGTCAAATACGTCGTATGTAACGCAGATGAGGGAGACCCGGGAGCGTACATGGATCGTTCCACGCTTGAGGGAGATCCGCACTCAGTCCTTGAGGCTATGACGATCTGCGGTAAGGCAATTGGTGCTCATCAGGGCTTCATCTACATCAGAGCTGAGTATCCACTTGCGATTCACCGTCTTGAAGTTGCAATGAAACAGGCTAGGGAGTACGGACTTCTTGGTAAAGATATCCTCGGAAGTGGTTTTGATTATGATATCGAGATCCGCCTCGGCGCAGGTGCATTCGTCTGCGGAGAGGAGACGGCACTTCTGCAGTCCATCGAAGGGCACAGGGGTATGCCTCAGCCACGCCCACCATTCCCTGCTGTAAAGGGTCTTTGGGGAAAGCCGACTGTCATTAATAACGTAGAGACATGGGCTAATATCCCTGCAATCATCACACGCGGTGGCGAGTGGTTTGCTTCAATTGGAACGGCCGACAGCCATGGAACGAAGGTATTCGCTCTGACTGGTAAGATCTGTAACTCCGGTCTTGTTGAAGTTCCTATGGGAACGACGCTCCGTGAAATCGTTTTTGACATCGGAGGAGGAATCGCACATGGAAAGAAGTTCAAAGCCGTTCAGACCGGCGGTCCTTCCGGTGGTGTAATCACTGAGGAGAATCTCGATACTCCGATTGATTTCGGATCTCTTATGAAGATCGGATCGATGATGGGCTCTGGTGGTATGATCGTAATGGACGAGGATGACTGTATAGTAGACGTTGCCAAGTTCTATCTTGATTTCACCGTCGATGAGTCATGTGGTAAGTGTGCGCCGTGCAGAATTGGAGGAAAGACGCTTAACGGACTTCTGGGCAAGATTACTGAAGGTAAGGCAACCGATGAGGATGTCGCTCAGATGCGCCAGATCGCACTTGCAATGCAGAAGGGAAGTCTCTGTGCTCTCGGCCAGACGGCACCAAACCCTGTACTCTCGACTCTCAAGTACTTCCCGGAGGAATATGAGGCACATATCCGCGATAAGAAGTGCCCATCAGGAAAATGTAAGAAACTTATCACATATTCCATTGATCCGACGAAGTGTATCGGATGTACCGCCTGTGCACGTAAGTGCCCTGTCGGAGCCATCTCTGGAGAACTTAAGAAACCTCACAGCATTAACCCACAGGTATGTATCAAGTGCGGAGTATGTAAGGAAACATGTAAGTTCTCTGCTATCAGCGTGAAGTAATGGGGGTGTAGAAGATGAAGATTCATTTAACCATAAACGGTATTCCAGTAGAAGTTGAAGCAGGAACCAGCGTACTTGAAGCTGCACGCCAGGTGGGAATCAGGATTCCGACCCTCTGCTATCATCCTGATTTAAAGCCGTTCGGCTCATGCGGACTCTGTGTCTGCAAGCAGGAGGGTTCTGCTAAGATTTTAAGGGCGTGTGCGACACCTTGTGCGGAAGGCATGAAGATTATAACACATGACCAGGAGCTCTATGAGGTACGTAAGACCATAATCGAGCTTACAATGAGTACACATCCTACATCATGTCTCACATGTGTAAGGAACAATAAGTGTGAGCTGCAGAAGCTCGCAATCGAGTACGGCATCCGTGAGCAGCCTTTCAAACCAAGGCTCAGGGACAGGGTTGTAGATGATTCGACACATATCATCACACTCGATCCTTATAAGTGCATCAAATGCGGACGCTGCGTACAGGTCTGCCAGGAGCTTCAGGGTGTATATGCTCTTGAGTTCATCGGAAGAGGTGACTCAACTACTATGAGTCCGGCTGCGAACCTTCCTCTCAATGAGAGTCCATGTATTAAGTGTGGCCAGTGTATTACGCATTGCCCTGTCGGAGCTATTTATGAGCAGGATGACGTGTCTTTGATGATGAAGGCCATCAGTGATCCTGATAAGGTAGTAGCCGTTCAGATGGCACCATCGGTACGTGTTGCAATCGGAGAGGAGTTCGGACTTGAGCCAGGTGAGATTACCACTGGTAAGCTCTATACGGCTCTCAGAAGGCTTGGAGCCGATTATGTATTCGATACGAACTTCGGTGCGGATCTTACCATCATGGAGGAGGCAAGCGAGCTTGTTGAGAGAATCAAGGACAACGGAGTCCTTCCACAGTTCACATCATGCTGCCCAGGCTGGGTGAACTATGTTGAGGAGTACTATCCAGAGCTTCTTGAGAATCTTTCTTCGGCTAAGAGCCCTATGATGATGCAGGGTGCTATCACAAAGACATACTGGGCTGAGAAGATCGGTGTGGATCCTAGTAAGATCTATTCTGTAGCAATCATGCCATGTACAGCCAAGAAGGATGAGATTCGCCGTCCTATGAACGCATCCGATTATAAGGATGTGGATGTCGTTCTTACCACAAGAGAACTTGGAAGGATTATCAGCCAGTACGGAATAGATTTTAAGAATCTTGAGGAGAGTGAAGTTGACAGTCCAATCGGCGAGTACACGGGAGCCGCTACGATCTTCGGAGTCACAGGTGGTGTTATGGAAGCCGCAGTTCGCTCTGCCTATAAGTTTGTAACAGGATCTGAACTCGATAATGTCGAGGTTGCACCTGTGAGAGGAATGAGCGAAGTCAAGAAAGGCACCGTCGATTTCAAGGGGACACCGGTTCGTGTTGCAGTCGTCCATGGAATGGCTAATGCCAAGGAGATTCTTGAAGAGGTCAAGAATGCCAAGCTTAAAGGGGAGAGAGCTCCTTATGAGTTCATCGAGATAATGGCCTGCCGCGGAGGTTGTATCGCAGGTGGCGGTCAGCCTATCGGAACGGATGACGAGGTCAGAGCAAAGAGGACAAAGGGTCTTTATACCGATGATGAGAGATGCACACTCAGGCGTAGCCATGAGAATCCTTCAATCATCAAGCTCTATGATGATTTCCTTGGAAAGCCTCTAAGCCATAAGGCGCATGAGACTCTCCATACATCCTATAAGAGCCAGAAGGTTTATAAGGACGAATAATAATTGGTTTAATCCCTCCTTCAGGAGGGATGTTTTTTGAATATGGCGCAACATATTAAAGTAGTAGAGTATGATCCAAGTTGGCCACTTCTCTTTGAAGAGGAGGCCTCTCTAATCAAAGGCATTCTTAAGGACAACCTTGTAGCAATTCATCACATCGGAAGCACCTCTGTTCCCTTTCTTGCTGCAAAACCTATTATCGATATCATGCCGGTTGTCAAAGACCTCTCTGCCGTCGATGCCGTCAGTGATGAGTTTGTAAAAATAGGCTATGAGTATCTCGGGTCATTCGGTATTGAAGGAAGGCGATATCTGAGAAAAGGAGGGGACGAGAGAACCCATCAGATTCACATCTTTCAGCTTGGGGACGATCATAACATAATAAGGCACTTGGCCTTTCGCGATTATCTAAGGTCTCATAGAGAGGTTGCAATTGAATATGCAGAGCTGAAGAAGGATCTTGCAATGAAATTCCCTTACGACATTGAATCTTACTCGGATGGAAAGGAAGAATTTGTTCAAAGAGTAGAGGCGTGGGCCATGGAGGAATATAATAATCGAATGTTTCTATAAATAGTATCTTTACATTCTGATTCTTCTTTTGTATAGTAACAACAGGAGTGTTACTATGAAGAGAATCATTATTATTTCCATTCTACTTCTTATGCCTTGTTTCCTTTTCGCTGAAGGGGCGAAAGAGAGTAATGATGATGTATATTTTATCGGGATTTCCAAACTTCTTGCTCATCCTGCGCTCGATGCGATAGAGAAGGGTATAAAGGACTATCTTGATGACACACAGTATTCTTTTAAATATGATGTGCAGAACGCTAACGGTGAGGTGACGGCTGCAAGTCAGATAGCACAGGTCTTTAAGGCAGAGGGGACTGACATAAACATCGGTATTGCAAGTGCAACTGCTCAGGCCTTGGCGAACGTGTGCGCGGATACGCCTCTGATTTTCTCTTCCGTTACTGATCCCGTTGCCGCTGGTCTTGTCGGAAGAGATTTGAAGAATATTGCGGGGGTCTCTGACATGGTGCCTGTTGATGCCCATCTTTCCCTGATTATGCGGATTGTACCTGGCATTAAGAGCCTTGGCATGATTTACACATCATCGGAGGCTAACGGCATCGTCCTGATGGAGGCGATGAAGAAAGCTGCAGAGAGTGCGGGTATTGAGTTTATTTGTGCATCCGTTTCGAATTCAAGCGAGGTCAGGATGGCGGCAGAGTCTATTGCCAGCCGTGTGGATGCATTCTACGTTGCTACGGATAATACGGTCATAAGCGCGATTACAGCTCTATCCGATGTCGCAATGGCACATAAAGTTCCTCTTTTCAGTGCCGATACCACCAGCAGTTATGCTACTGACGTTCTTCTTGCCGGTGGCTTTGACTACTATGCATCGGGTCTGCTGACTGGGCAAATAGTAGAAAGGTACATCAAAGGGGAGAGTCTTGAGGATATAGGAACCCTTTATCTGGACCAGGACAGCCTTGAAATCTATGTCAATCTTGATGTAGCAGATGCCCTGGGCCTTAAAATCGAAGAGGATATAATCTCCTCTGCCGCCATTTTGATAAAAGACGGAGAGGAGGTAAATATTTAATTAACTCTTATTCTCATGAGCTCGATGTTTGAAGCCGCATCTTTTGAGTAGAGTATGAGATATGAACCATCGACACTTAATTCGACATCGCTGTTCGAGTTCAGGGTGTCGATGATTGTCTCATTTCCAACGCTTCCATCGCTGTTTAACGGGTACGAATAGAGTTCCATCGTATCCTCGCTCAGTATGTAGATGTTTCCCGTTACATCGTTGATTGTGAAATCAGAGAAGGATGCTCCACTGACTTTCTTGAAGAAAACCTCCCTATCCGTCGCACCGTTATATCCTGCGATATAATCCGTTCCCATTATGTATGCGATACCGGAATTTGAGAACTCTATCTTCTTGAGTCCTGCATATTTCGGATTGTCGAGTGTCGGGATGGAGTAGTTGCTCTTCATTGCTGCTCCGTTAGGGAATGAGCGATGACCGAGACGTGCTACATTACCATCGGCGTTTCCTATCAGGTAGTATGTGCTGTCTGGAGATACTGCGAATCCTGTTGCGCTCATCATATCCATGGCTAGATTGTCTTCGACCTGCTCAGAGACATTCCATGCACGGAATGCGTAATCCTTTGATGCAGTCAGTGACGGTACATAGCGCTCTACTACGTAATTGCTCTTTCCATCCGTGTTAAGGCCGAGGAATACGAAACTGTTCATGATTGAATCGAAACCGACATGGCCGACTGAAGCGGCGTAAGTTCCAGGATTGTTGTTAAGCGATGTCCTTATTCCGTTACATGCCTCAATCTGTTCGACCTCTCCCGTAGCTGAGTGGTAGTTGAACCTTACGGATGTGGTAGGATTGTTCATCGCTACGACTACGGCGTATGTTCCGCTGCTGTCCATCAGGTTGTAAGCCATTCCGACTGGATCGCTGGCGAGGGAAGGAAGGGAAGCAACCCCGTATTCCTTGTCAACGTCTATGGTGTTTCTGGACATGGAAGCAATCTGCAAGCTGTTATGTACACCGCTGATTACCATGAGTTTGCCGTCAGGAAGGAACTTCATGACAGTGTTTGCTCCCATTTTAAGCCCTGTTGTGGATGTGTCGAGCCTGATTGCGTTTCCCGGTACTCCGACTTCGGTCTTTACAAGAGCGTTAAATGAGATTGAGCATGAGCCGTAAGAGCCTATCTTATTGGTGTATGCGACGGCATCAAGACGGTGAGATCCTGGTTGGAATGTTATATCCACACTCTCTCCTGTAGCCACGTACTCTCCATCGACATACCATTTTACCGTAAGATCTTTCAGGTTAGCCCTGGATGGAACAAGGGATATCGTTACCTCTTCTCCAGCGCTCACTTCACTGGAAAGCCCTTCTACCGTGCACTCAACAGGAACGCCTGACTGATCGAGAAGCTGTATGGTACCCGGTGCGTACGGGAAATCATCAAGATCGAACTCTATCTCCTTGGAACTTGTCGCCTCTCCAACAATTCTTACAGCTTCTGTAAAACCTGACATCAGGATGTCTCCGGAGTACAGTCTGCCCTGGAGGATGTATGAGCCGGCAGAAAGTCCTGTTTTCGTAAATGATGCACTTCCCTCTGCGCTGTTCATCTGAGCGGTAATGTTCTCACTCTCTTCCTCATTCTGCCTGGTGAGTTCAAGCTCTATGCGTGGAGATGAAACTACTTCCGTGTTCCATTTCATAGAGACTGAGAGATTTCCCTCTCCGACCAGGTTGCTCAGACGTACTATTACGCTTGGATTATTGACGCTCAGCGTGAAAGTAGTGCTTCCCGTAACAATCGCCTGCCCGAGGCTGTTAAGACCGGTTGCGTTTATCGTCCACTTTCCTACGGCAACTCCGCTTAATGACGTACTTGTCTTTGTGGTTGTGATATCGAAAGTGGCATCGGACGGGCCTGATCCCGTGATATGATAGCTAACGACTTCCAGTGGGATATCATCAGGGGCGATAAGACGTGATGTGTCGGAACTGAGGTTTATTCTCATCGTGGCGACACCCGAGCTCTCCTCACAGGACGTGAAAAGAGCAATGAGCATAAGAAATGCCATTAAAAAATTAAATGTCTTTCTCATGTGCGACTCCTTTTAAATTTTGCTTTCATACCTCTTAGCTCCAAAAAGTGCTTACCCTGTTAACAAAAAATCTTGATTTTCCTATAATTTTTTCCGTGAACAGTGAAATTTTTATTTTTAACCTCCTCTCAGAGACGAAAGAAGATGCGGTGATGGAGATTCTCAAAGCACTTGAGATTGATAATTTCCAGCAATCTTATGAGGATATAATGAAGAGGGAGGCCCTCTCTTCAACGCTTATCAATCCGATTATCGCAATTCCCCATTCAAAGAGCCGGTGTGTTAATAAGCTCACGTACGCCGTGGCAAGAAGCGTGGATGGCGTTTCTTGGAACGGAGGAAGGGCGAAGATAATAATTCTGACGCTCTCTCCTGTAAATGCGAGTGGTGAGCATGTCATATTCCTTTCACATGTGGCAAGGATACTTGAGAACAAGGACGCTTTAGATAGATTGCTGTCCGCTACGAGTGCCGAGGAGATGGAGGAGGTTTTTTCTGATTATGATACATAAGATTTCAATTGTCGGTGCGCTCCTTTCAATTCTGTACGTCGTTTATACCTCGATGTATAAGGGCTATGTGTTTACACCGATGCTTCTCTTGCTTGCACTCTTTGCAGCTCTTTACTATGTGACGACAAGCATAGTTACAAGGAAGATGGTCAATAAGAAGGAAGGAAAGAATATTTCCTCATTCAAAGGTGGACTTGTAGATAAGAATGACTTGATTCCAGGCCGCCTCGCATTTGATAAGGAAAAGATCGTCTTTTATAAGAGGAAGGGGGACCTTGGTGGAGTTTCAGAGTGCTTCAGTCTACCGGTTTCTGAGCTTGAGAGTTACAGCATAGGAAAGATTAATGAATATCATAGTGGGATAAGGCTTGTTGCGAAAGGGGAGAGGGAGTTCTCTATAAAGTGTAAGCAGATGCTGAAAGCAGAATCGCTCTTTACCTCTGAAATCGGCTGGAATGTGACGGAATAGAATTCTTAATATCGGATTTAGTAAACTAGGGAATATTGTAGTTTTAAACTACATTTTTTATAATTTAGTGTAGTTTTAAACTGAATAAATGGTTTTATTAACCTAAAACATAGTTGCTGAAAAGATTTTTAGATTTTTCTTTTCAAATCATCAGAAGTAGCTTAGTATTAGACCATGGCAAAGTTGGTTTATCTGATTTTGCTGCTTCTTTTTCTATTATTACCGGTTTTCGGTTCTTCTTTTTACGTTGCATTTGACGTGATGTCTCTCGATTCCTTCATTGCAGATGGCAATAGGGTGAGTTTTGATTTCTCATACAGGTTTGGTGATTTCCGCATCTCCCTTCCCGTCTCTTATTCCTTCTGTCTTGATGATGACATCTCGGCTCTAGATGTGGCGCTTCGGGTTGATGCCTATCCATTCAGGGATATTGAGCTCTTCTTCGGAGTCGATGTTCTGCGTTATTTACGCTTTTTCGGCCTCTCAAGCCCTCAAGAGAGGAATGTGTTATTATCTTCAATCTCGATAGGATACACGTTTTCCTTCTCGTATTTTTTCATCGAACCAAGAATCATCGCACAGGATCCGGCACGAATCGCAGAGAACGAGACCGCTATTCTGGATGACCACTTTCCATTCTATTTCGATTACTACGCGCAACTTCTTATCGGAGTGCGTTTTTAGGAGGAAAGTATGACTAGAGTAGTTGAAAAACTCAATCGTGTTGTTGCTCTATTGGTGCTGGTTTCTATCTGTTCCTGCACGATGAGCATTTCTGGACCAGAGGCTCTTAGCGAGCGTATGCTTATAAGCAGATCCGCACGTTTAATGGATCTTTACATCGATGAGGTGGCATCTGCCATGACGGAGGACGAGCTGCCCGGATTTAAGCAGGCCTATGAGAGGGGATTCAGCGCAGAGGACGTTGCCCGGCGTACCTTGGGAGAGGAAGGTGGAAGGCGTTACCTGGAATTCACGCTGTATGCGAATGATTACCAGGATGTGGATGAGGTTCTTTCTGCCGCATCCGAGCTTGTCCCGCCAGAGGAACTGGAAGGTGTTAAGAGCGATATAGCAGAGCTTGAGAAGAGATTGTTCGATGAGGCAGAGGGCGCATCAAGATTGATGACTGCGGCTCAGAAGAAGGCGTTTTACTCGGAGCTGAGGAAACTCGTCGTAAAGGCCGCAGTCCTGCTTACCGCAGCCATTGTATATGCTTTCGTGCCTAATCTGATGTTCTGGGGCAAGGTAAGTGCCGCAAGTGCGGTCGCTATCGCAGCTGGTGTGGTTGCGGCAACTCTTATGTCGATTTTTGAGTATGTGAAAACAGGGGAGTCAAGTGCAACGTTTGAAGAATGGGTAGAGGAGATTACAAGTGAACCAGCTGCTGCCTGGGCGCTTGCAAGTGGAATAATAGCGACAAACAGCGCAATCGGGAAATCCCCTGTTACCGCAGCTCTCATCATTGCGGTATTTGCAATCTATGGAATAATAGATGATGTAAAGCCACTTCTGAATGCTTATAAGAAATGATGATAATTTCTTTTTTTCATGGATTATGCAATAATTTCTTCTATGAAAGACTTCAGAGATGAACTGCTTGATAAGTTTGTTTACTATACAGGTTTCGATACGATGAGTGATCCTTCGAAGGTCGGATTAAGAAGGCCTACCACAAAAGGACAGGAGGTACTTCTTAAGGAGTTGGAGAGGGAACTTAAAGCACTTTCTATCGAGACCACACTGAACGATGACTGGGCCTTGAAGGGTTTACTTAAAGGAAATAGTAAAGGGCGTACGATAGCATTCATGGCCCATGTCGATACTGCAGATGATGTGATGGGAAACGGTGTGAAGGCCCAGGTCATTGATTATAAGGGAGGCGATATAAGGCTTTCCTCCGGTCTTATAATCAGTGAGAAAGACAATCCCGATTTGCGTGATTATGTTGACTCGAAGATCATCACCAGTGATGGAAACACTCTCTTGGGTGCTGATGACAAGGCGGGAGTTGCTATTATCATGAGTGCCGTGAAATACCTAGTAGAGCATCCTGAGGTTAAACATCCCGATATTGAGGTGTATTTCACCCCTGATGAGGAGACAGGTGCCGGTATGGATGGCTTTGATTATGAAAAGATGAAAGCCGGTGTCTGTTATACCCTTGACGGCGGAAGGGAGGGGGAGATAGAGACGGAGTGTTTCAATGCCGCCACCGTCACTGTCCGCGTCAGTGGTGTATCAATACACCTTGGTTCTGCCCGGGGTGTGATGGTCAATGCCCTTACGATTCTATCACAGATTGTCTCCACGCTTCCTCAATCTGAGAGCCCTGAGGCAACGGACGGGCGCTTTGGCTATTACTCTCCTTTGGAAATGAAGAGCAATGGGGCCGAAGGTGTTTTAGAAATCTTCATACGCGATCATGATGATGAGATTTTCAATTACCGTATTGAGGCTGTCAGAAAACTTGTTGAGGCGATAGCTTTCATTTATAAGGGTAAGGCCGATATCTCCACATCTGTAAGCTACCATAATATGGCTAAGATTAACAGCATGGATCCCTCTGCCGTCAATGCGATATTCTCTGCTGCATCAAAGCTTGGGATTGACTGCTACGAGCAGATTATAAGAGGAGGAACTGATGGGGCGAGGATTGCAGAGGTAATGAAGATAAGCTGCCCGAATATTTTCACTGGCGGGCATAATTTTCATTCACTCTATGAGTGGGTGAGTCTTGAGGCAATGAATAAGGCCGTGAATCTGATTCTAGGGATTGTAGAAAATGGGGATTAAGAGAGCAGCGATTCTGATTATGATGTTTTTCATCTCATTTTCCACCTTCTCATCGGTGGACTTCTCTTCCTCTATTTCCGATTCGGAGCGTGCCTTTCTCACACCTCTTTTTGATGAGGCTGTCGGAGGAAGAAAAGATGCTGAGATCTCAGTCTCATCCCTTGAAAGAAATGATGACTTTATCCGTCTTACATTCTCCATCGAAGGGGAGGAGAGGGTAATAAGCGCATCGAATGAGGCGGAGCTTGGCACTTTCCTTGTCAACGCACTTTCTCTTGAGAAGCACCTTTACATGGATGAGCCCAATATTTTCTATCTTACGGATGATATCGTAGCAAGCAGGACGGAATATTCAAAAGGGGAGATTATTGAGTCTTATGATGAGAGCGGTAAAGTAAGGGGACTTCTTGAGGTTACCGACAGCATGGACGGTATCAACATATACTCACCGATTTACGAGAATGACCTGAGAGCCGGACTCTCTCTTAGAAAGGGGCCCACATTTTCGCTCTCTGCCAGGGCTTTCTCACCGCTGAGTCGCATTGCATTCGGCTTTGCCGTGGATCTTGCATACCTCCCACTGTTTCCTTATTTTAATCTGCTCGCATCTTTTCTGGTCAACTATGATGGAATCGTATCGTATCATGGGGGGCTTGGAGCTGAGGTTCGGCTCCCTCTTAAGAGTATAATCAATACACGTTTCACTTTGATAGAGGATGGCTCGATATCGGCATCTGCCATCTTCTATATGGGATATGATGGATCGTTTGCCGTCGATTCTGAGTTCATGGTCTTTTATGAGCACCATGCCACAAGCCGTTTCTTCTGGCGTCTTGGGTACGAAGGAGGTACGATAAGCGTGGGATCTTTGATGCTCTCCTGCGGAGTTCTGTTATGAGGAAGTTTTTCTATCTTTTTCTGATTATATCAATGTTGCTTTTCAGCTGTTCATCGTTTTCCTCTTTTTCAAGTTTTGATGAATCGGGACTTCCTTCCTGGATAAGAAATCCATCTGTCGCAAGTGGCAGGATTGCATATGTAGCGGAGGGAAGCGGGGAAAATGCGGAAAGTGCAAGGGATAACGCTATAGAGAACGTATTGCTCGAGATAAGCGATGATTTGGGCTTTGATGCCTATACAAGATACTACAGGCAGCTAAGCGGTTCAGCCTACGTGGAGGAGCTTGATGGGAGCATCAGGACGAGTTATGTCAGGGAGTACCGCGGTGGTCGTTTCTCATGTTATATCCTCTTTGATATCAGCGAGGAGGCCTTCCTTTCCCTTGAGAGCCCTGATTTGGTAAGAGCAAGGGAGAAGGAGACGGAAATACGGCATTGTCTTGATGAGGCGAAAGCAAGCTATATGTCTAGCCATGATGTGGATGCTCTCATCAGTGCGCTTGAGGCCCTTTCCATCTCTCTTTCGGAGCCTCTTGTAGATGAGGCATTCTCTCCTGATGAGATACTTTCCGTCGTAATGTACTATCTTGAACCCATTGAGATAAGGGTGAGAGAGAAGAGCGGAGGAATGGATGCAACTATCTCTGTGCGTAGGAACAGGGGGCTGTTAAGCCAGATGGTATATTCCGTACCACTCAATGCCAGGTACTGGATAAGGGATACAAGCGGAGTTCTCAAAGAGGAGGAGATAAGCATAAATACCCTTGAAGAGGGCACATATGATTTTCATAACACCAATCCTTATGCGCTTCTTAATGGTGTTATGAGCATCTCTCTTGATATTGATCAGGGTTTGATAGCTTCGATAACGGATATCGCCCCTCAGGGATTCATGGATGAGTTCATATCCACCCTTAGCTCAAAGAGGGTGATATACTCTTATGATGAGCGGGATGATTATACGGACCTTCCATATTGTATATTCATGGCCGAATACGATATAGATGGTGCTTTAATCGAAGATGGTTCAAGCGCTCTTGATGAATTTAATACGACTCTTGAGGAATCTGGACGGGGTATAAAGGCGTTAGAGGGTGAGGGAGAGGATGATGAAGAGATAATAAAGAATTCATCTTCCCCTTTGAAAGAGTATGTTATAGTCATACGCCTTGGTGTCTCTGACATCGTAGAGGTGGATGAGCAGAGATTTATCGTAAGCGTACATACCAGTATGAACTGTTACAACCCATCTACGATGGCTCTTATCTCATCAGAGACATCGGTCTCTTCCGTCGGGTACGGTTCAAGCTATGAGGCAGCTGCTTCCGATGCATTTAAGAGAGCTGGTAGGATTCTAGCCGATGTACTCATGATAGACCTTTGAAAGTACTTCGACCTCACTCTTCCATAAGCTTTCGTCTATAGTTTCAAGAATGAGAGGGCAGTCATCAGCGGCTTTGTGTACAACGATTTCTTTGAATGCTTCTAGCCCGATTCTGCCTTTTCCAAGGCTCTCGTGCCTGTCCTTCTTCCTTCCGAGTTCCTCTTTGCTATCGTTAAGGTGCATTCCCTTTATCTTATCGCGACCGAAGGTTTTTACGGCATTATCCAGGATTTTCGATGCCTCATTTCTCACATCATAACCTGCGGCATAGAGGTGGCATGTGTCGAGAGTTATGCCGATTTTATCCTTATTCTTTGAAAGAGAGATTATTTCTTCAAGCTCTTCAAGTCTTGATCCCAGATTACTACCACTTCCAGCGGTATTCTCCAGTGCGATTATAAAGTCATCAACATCCTCTAGCGCCTCATCCAGCATCATTGCGCTTCTTTTAATTCCGTCCACCCTTTCTCCTTCGATGTACGCTCCGGGATGGATGTTAAGCCTGCTTAGGCCGATTTTCTTCGCTCTTCTTATTTCGTCTTTTAAAAGTGTAAGTGATTTCTCCCTTGTCTCGGGAGACGGACTTGCCATGTTTATCAGGTATCCTGCATGGGGCAGTATTCTGTCGAGGCGGTAGCCAAGCTCTTTTACTTTCTTTTTAAAGGCTGTTGCACTCTCATCTTTTATCTCAGGAGCAGTCCAGATTTTCTGGTTCTTAAGAAAGAGGGCGAATGTGGTTGCTTTCGTCTCTTTTGCCCTTTCTGGGGCAAGCGATATGTCTTTTGCAATCGATACATGGGGTCCTATATATAGCATGGCAGAAAGATTATAGTCTTAAGCATATATTGTCAAATACCCATTCGATAAGCTATTTTTTCTTCTATGGGTTTATTAGGATTTGACTTAGTGAAAGAGGCCTCTGTCCCCTCCTATGATGGTAAGGCGAGTCTCTACGTCCACAAGAAAACCGCATTCAAGGTTCTTTGTGTTGAGAATAAGGATCGGGAGCAGTTCTTCTCATATGTGGTATATACGCCATGCAGTAATTCAAGCGGAGTGTTCCATATAATCGAGCATACAGTGCTCTCAGGAAGCAGGAAGTATCCGGTAAAAGATGCGTTCACAACTCAGATGAGTAGGGGATGCCCGACTTTTATGAATGCCATGACCGGGGCTGATAGGACTTATTACCTTGCCGCAAGTGCTGTAAGGCGGGATTTTGAGAACTTATTCTACGTCTATACCGATGCGGTATTTGATCCATTACTTCGAAAAGAGACCTTTCTCCAGGAGGGAATAAGGATCTCCTATGAAGGAGAACCTCATTTTGATGGTGTGGTCTTTTCGGAAATGCAGGGTGCGACCAGTCAGCATGAGAGTGTGCTCTCATCCCTCTCAAGTCATGGGCTTTTCCCTGATTCAGAGTACAGTAACGAGAGCGGAGGGCTTCCTGAGGAGATAGCAAGGCTCAGCTACGATGAATATGTTGAGACGTATAAGAAGTATTATGTGCCGTCCAATATGTGCCTGATCCTATATGGTGCCATAGATAAGGAGAAGATATTGGGATTCTTGGATGATGAGTATCTATCAAAAAGGGAGTATGTTTCTCCTCCTGGGAAAGTGGTACTTCCTCCAAGGTGGAGCCAGCCGAGATCCTCTTATGCGACATCGGCAGCATCGGATGAGGAGGCGAATGGAAAAGCGAGCCTCTTATATTCCTGGCGTCTTTTTGACAGTACAGACGGAGTTGAGGGTGCAACTCTTACTGTTCTCACTGATATGCTCCTCGGCTCTCCTGGCTGTCCTCTCTATAATGCGATTACCGCATGTCCTTTTGCCGAGGACATTTCGACAGAGTCCGGCATGATATGGGATTATAGCGAGTATGCCTTTGCCGTGGGGTTTAGCGGTGTAAGGAGAGATGACTATCAGGCGGCAGCTGATTATCTGATGGATGCTATTAGAAAAATAGCCCATAATGGCTTTTCTGAGCGGGAAAAAGAAGCCGCCCTCAGGCGCAGTGAGTTCAACCTTAGGGAAATTTCAGGTGGAAATCCTCAAGGGATGAAAGTCCTTTTCAGAGTGGACAAGGCTTTCGCATATGGTAAGGATATGATTGATGCTCTCTATCCAGAACGTGATATGGCCTTAGTCAGGAGCAGAAGCGCTTCGAATCCAAGATACTTCGAAGAGTATATTGAAAGGAATTTCATAGATAATCATCATCGTCTTTTATCCATCGTGGCAATGGATGATAAGAAAGATGAACAGATAAGAGATAAGATGGATGCGATACTTGAGGATGAGATAAAGAAGCATCCAAAGAGTGAGGATGATCTTTTCAAGGCGTTCTCCCTCTCTTCAGACAGTGAGGATAAGTATTCGAATTTCGGTAAGCTTACCTTAAATGATGTCTCGACTTCCAAAGCAGAGAAAACGCCAGGTTCTTTTACCGATAAGATAGTCAGTGTCTCTTCGTTCTCTAACGGGATAGTCTATCTCGATGCCGCATTCGATGTCTCTGACTTCTCCATTGAGGAGCTTGAGAGCCTGAATGTATATGCACGGCTTCTTACCATGTGCTCCACAAGAGAGAAGGAGATGGTCAGAGTGCAGACTGATATCCGCTATACATCCGGTGGTTATGCCTTCTATATCGAGAGTGGAATGAGCCTCGATGGTAAGGTAAAGAATTACCTTCTTTTCAGGATGAGGGCTTTAAAGGAGACGGCACGTGATGCTCTTATGGAGTTCATAAGCCTCCTAAAAGATGGTCTTGTCTTGGAAGATGAGCTTGAGAATGCGCTTATAGATATCTCTACGGATTATAAGTCGGGAGTGATACAGTCCGGTCATAGCTATGCAATCAGTGCCTCCTCTGCATCTCTTTCCCCATCCCTTTACATAGGAGAGAAACTCTCTGGTCTATCGTTCTGGTATACCATAGAGAAGAAGAGGGGGGATATAAGAAGTGAGAAGAGAAGGATTGAGAGCGTCAAAAGCAAACTCCTTTCTTCAAGTAGGATTTCCATCCAGACATACTCAGATAAGGAGAATGAGGCTTACATGCAAGATCTTGCAAAGTATTTTCTCTCATCTTTTGATGCTATCTCCCCTAAGACAGAAGGAAATGTCGTAGTTCCAGATTTTCCTGAAAAATCCGCATTTCTTTTAAGTACCCCGGTCTCCTACGGGGCTGTAAGCTCGGCAACGGATAAGCTTGAGTGGAAAAAGATGCTATCTTCAAGGATGTTCCTCTCAATACTCTCTACCGATATGCTCTGGGATCTCATCAGGGCTAAGGGAGGTGCATACGGTACGGGATGCATGCTCGACAATCTTGAATCGAGGCTTTTCTACTACACATACAGGGATCCTCGGGGGCTTTATAGTTTCGATGATTTCTCAAGAGCCATCACTCTGCAGGCAATTGATGAGGGAAAGCTCGAGGATGCCAAGATAAACATTAAGAGCATAGACTGCAAACCTCAGAGCCCATCGCAGAAGGCGCTCACTTATTTCAGAAGAAGACTCTTCTTGGTAACCGATGATTACCGTTTCCGACTGAGAAAGGATTTAAGCGATTTAAGCCTCTCCGATGTGGAAGATGCGAGGCCTTTACTGCTATCATTGATAAAAGAGGGCTCGTCTGCAAGAGCCATTATCACGGATAAGAAGGAGGAAGAGGAGTTAAGGAAGAAGGGCTATGAGATATTCTTCCTGCCCCTCTGATTGAGTATGAAGAAGGGAATGGTCCTGGAAGGCGGTGCTATGCGGGGACTATATAGTGCGGGTGTGCTTGATGTCCTGATGGACAATGGTGTTGATGTTGATGGTTATATCGGGGTGTCTGCCGGAGTAACATTCGGTTGCAACTATAAATCAAGGCAGATAGGAAGGACTCTGCGTTATAATCTCAGATTCATTCATGACCCGAGATACTGCTCCCTACGATCTCTTATCAGGACGGGGGACATATTCGGAGCCCGCTTCTGCTATCATGACATTCCTGAGAAGCTTGATCCTTTCGATTATGAGACTTTCGCATCCAACCCCGTTCGCCTATATACCGTAGCAACCGATGCGTATACAGGAGGCCCGGTATATAAGGAACTCAAGGACGGAGGAAGGACTGATCTTGAATGGATGAGGGCATCCGCATCGATGCCGGTCGTATCCAAAGCCGTTCAGGTGGATGGCTATACGCTTTTCGATGGTGGAGTTTCAGACTCGATTCCAATAGATTATCTCATGAGCCTTGGCTATGAGAGAAATCTTGTCGTGCTTACAAGACCTAGGGGTTATAGAAAGGATGAAGGGCCGCTGAATCCTCTTATGAGAATTGCCATGAGGAAATACCCCAAGCTGCTTAAGAGGATGGAGGCTAGGGGAAGGGAGTATAATAGTACTCTAGATCATCTTGACTCCCTGGAGAAGGAAGGGGTTGTTCTCATAATCGCTCCATCGAGGGATCTACATGTAAAACGGCTTGAAAAAGATACGGAAAAGCTAAGGGCGATTTACGAGCTTGGCCGTTCAGATACTACGGCTGAACTTGAAAAGATAAGAGCTTTTTTCTCTTAATATTCCTTTAATCTGTTTCGTGCATTATTACTGAAGGAGGGATAAGGTGCGTATCCTGGTTGCAGATGATGAGAGATCTCTAGCCGATGTCATAACCAAGAGACTTAAAAAGGAGGGTTATGCGGTTGATACCGTTTATGATGGATCTTCCGCTCTGGACTATCTTGAAGCTACGGCATATGACCTTGCCATACTGGATGTCATGATGCCCGGCATGGATGGCTTTGAGGCACTCAGAAGATACCGCTCAGGCGGTGGTGATGCTCCCGTCATATTCCTTACTGCGAAAGATGCCCTCTCAGATAGGATACAAGGCCTCGATGAAGGTGCGGACGATTATCTTGTGAAACCGTTTTCCTTTGATGAGCTTCTTGCACGTATCCGATCGGTGCTAAGGCGTGCAGGTGGAAATAAGAGCTCAAATATCCTCAGTGTTGATGATTTGGTTCTCGATCTCTCCACAGGTATCGTCAAAAGAGGAGAGAGGATTATCGAACTCTCGGCAAAGGAGTATGCGCTCTTGAAATACATGATGAGCAATGAAGGAATTATATTAAGCCGGGAGATGCTTTTAAACCATGTCTGGGATTACAGCTATGAAGGGCAGTCTAACATGGTTGACGTATATATAAGATACCTGAGAAAGAAGATAGATGCTGAGAGTGAGCGGCCTTTGATACATACCTACCGTGGACGTGGCTATATGATAGGAGGCGCTGATGAGTCTTAAGAAAAGAATCGTCGCATGGTATACGTTATGGACACTTACACTGATGGCGATAATATTCCTTCTCTTTTTCTCATTCTCCAATACGCTCTCCTTAAGGAGTCTTCGACATGACGTGGAAGAGGCTTTGAGTGACGCCTCCTCTTTAATCAGGGTGCGCTCAGGCAGACTTAACTTCTTCAGCGTGGATGAGGTGGAGGATGGGATATACATTCTGGTATTCTCTTCAGATGGAACTCTGCTTTTTGGAAGGGAGGGCATAGGAGCCGTCTCCATAGGCTATCAGGAGGGGCAGAGGACGCTTAGCCTTTCTGATGGGCACTGGATTATCAGTGACATGATGATGGATGGTTACTATATCAGGGCGGCGGCAAGAGAATCCACTATTTATTCAATGATCTCATCTGATTATCTATTGGTTCTTATCGCGGCACTGGTGATGGTGGTAATTTCCGCATTAGGAGGCTATTTTATCGTCAGCAGGGCGTTTCTCCCACTTGAGCGTCTGATTTCAACGGCCTCAGAGATAGCAGATGGGGATGATCTTACAAAGCGGCTTGAAAGTTCAAATGCGAAAGAGAGCAGGGAGCTGAGCAGTGCATTCAATTCGATGCTGGGCAGGCTTGACGATTCTTTTAAAAAGGAGAAGGAATTCACAGACGATGCCTCTCATGAGCTCAGGACTCCGCTTGCCGTGATAAAAGCGGAGAGCGAGTATGCACTAAGCTCGATTGATGATAGGGCCGAAGTCGAGCAAAGTCTTTCTGCGATAATAAAAGAGACGGACAGGATGACTAGGCTCATCTCATCTCTTTTAGAACTCTCCCGTGCGGATAAGGGTAGTATAAAAATAAACAAGCGCCGTTTTTCTTTATCATCAATGCTTGAAGGCCTTTCTGAAGAGATGTCCCAAATGGCGAGAGAGAGGAATCTCTCATTTAGTTCAACGCTTGAGAAGGGTATCTTCGTCTATGCCGATGAGGATATGATAATCCGCTCCGTCATAAATCTAATAAACAATGCAATCTCATATTCAAAAGAGAATGGACACATTGATCTGCTTTTAAAGAGGAATGAGAGCGTTGCGATAATCAGCGTCAAGGATGACGGCATAGGAATAAGTGAGGAGGACCAGAAGAGGATATTCGACCGCTTCTTCCAGGTGGATAAGGCCCGTTCCTCATCTTCCTCCGGCCTTGGTCTGGCTCTGGTGAAGGAGATGGCCGCTCTTAATAATGCTACAATCAGTGTTGAGAGTAAATTGGGCTATGGAAGTACTTTCACGCTTTCAATTCCCATCGCTTAAAAAAAGAAAAAAATTTCAGTTTTTAATCTTATTCTCATTTTTCTTTCCTATCATTAGCTCATACAAGGAGAAAAAGAAAATGAAAAAGAAGATTTTAGTTTTATCAGTTTTGTTACTCGTTTCAGCCGCAGCTCTTTTCGCTGCAATCACGAAGCAGGATGCGGAGAACATCGCAATTAAAGATAGTGGGATTGCTTCTTCCGATATTGAATATATGAGAACCCGTCTTGACTGGGAGAACGGTGAGAGGGTTTATGATGTGGAGTTCTACGCCGCAGGTGTTGAATATGATTATGAGATAGCGCTATCAGATGGGAATATCCTATCCTACGATAGGGAAGCTGAGAGAATCTGGAATAGGTCGTCACAGGATGGGATAAGCAGGGATGAGGCTCTTTTGATAGCATTCGAGAACGCCGGTATCTCAGAAAAGGATGCAAGTCGTGTAAGAGTTGAGATGGACAGGGATGACGGAGTAACGCTTTATGAGATTGAGTTCCGCTCCGCTGATTATAAATACGAATATGAGATCTCAACAGAAGCAGAGATTCTATCCTATCAGATAGAGAAAAGAGGCTTAAGCAGAGTAGGACGTGATGCCGTTGTAATCGACAGGGCAGAGGCAGAGGCTATTATCACATCATATCTTCCCGAAGGTGTTGAAATCATGGGCTTTGAGCGTGATTATGATGATGGCAGGTACACATACGAGGCAAAGGCATACGGGGATGGTATTGAGTACGAGGTCGAGATAGACGCAGTTACAAGAGAACTCACTTCATATCAGGAAGAAGTGGAGAGATGGAGATAATTAATAATTAGGGAGAGAAAGGAGGTTCGTCCTCCTTTTTCTTTTGTTAGGGTACATATTTCCTTCCTATCGTTTAGATTGGCGAGAATGTTTTGTTTGCCCATTGATTGCGCATGCCTTATAATTTTCTGAAAAAGAGGTGTTGTAATGAAAAAGGAGTATGTAGGCGCAATCGACCAAGGTACTACCAGTACGAGGTTCATCATTTTCGACAGTGAGGGTATGATAGTCTCCTCCGCGCAGAAGGAGCACAGGCAGATTTTCCCCCGTCCAGGCTGGGTGGAGCATGATGTGGATGAGATCTGGGCGAATACCGAGGAAGTGATAAAAAAAGCCATAGAGACCTCCGGCATAGATCCATCTGAAATCAAGGCAGTCGGAATAACGAACCAGAGGGAGACCATAGTTCCTTTTTCCAGAAAGACTGGAAGAAAACTCCATAATGCCGTCGTATGGCAGGATCTTAGAGGTACAGAGATCATTGAGAGGATGAAGAAGGAGGTTCCCGAGGATTTCATACGGGAGAAGACGGGCCTTCTTTACAGCCCTTATTTCAGTGCCAGTAAGATTCGCTATCTGATAGAGAACGCACCAAAGGTCAGGGCGATGAACGGGAATCCAGATCTCTGCTATGCAAGTATGGATGCATATCTGGCATATAAGCTTACGGGTAGATGTGTTACCGATGTCACGAATGCAAGCCGTTATATGCTGATGAATATAAAAACTCTGAAATGGGATGCTGAGATGCTCTCACTTTTCGGAATAAACGAGGTTAATCTCCCGGAGATCGTCTCATCAACAGGGGTGGTATACGGCTATACCAGTGAGGATGGGCCTTTTGGGGCTGAGATCCCACTTTGTGGTATACTCGGGGACCAGCAGGCGGCACTTTTCGGACAGGCTTGTTTTGATAAAGGGGAGAGTAAATGCACCTATGGTACCGGATGCTTCATGCTTTCCAATACGGGTGATGAGCTCTTTCTCAGTAAGCATGGGCTGCTCTCTACCGTCGCATACAGGGCTGAGGGAAAGACACCGGTATATGCACTTGAGGGTTCGGTTGCGGTTGCCGGTTCCTTAGTCCAATGGACAAGGGACAGCCTTAAGATGGTAAAGGATGCTAAGGAGCTTGATGCGCTTGCCGAGTCCGTACCCGATTCCGCAGGTGTTTACATCGTACCGGCTTTCGCAGGGCTATTCGCTCCTTATTGGCGAAGCGATGCACGTGGCGTTATCGCAGGCCTTACAGGTTTTGCAACCAGGGCTCATATCTGCAGGGCGGTTCTGGAGGCTACCGCATTCCAGGCTTATGACATCTTCAATGCCATGACACAGGACTCCGGTATCACTCTTAAAAGCCTCAAAGTCGATGGTGGTATGACCAATTCCGGACCTTTGATGGCATTCCAGAGTGACATTCTTGGCGTCCCTGTGATTCGTCCTCAAGTGGTTGAGACGACGGCTTTAGGAGCTGCATATGCCGCAGGTCTTACTGTGGGAGTGTGGAAAAGCACTGATGAACTTAGGGAATATTGGCGTGAACAGCTTCGCTGGACTCCAACCATGGATGACAAAGAAAGGGAAAAAAAGGTAGGATTCTGGGAGAAGGCGGTATCCAGGACGCTGGACTGGGTATAGCCGAATAAGGAGAGGCGTAATGTTTGAGGTACTCTCAACTTTAGGAGTAGTCGATTATATTAGATTGCTGGCAGAGACCATGATTCTCGCTTTTGTCTTCTACAGGGTGTACATCGCACTCGATCAGAGTAAGGCGAAGCAGCTGGTCATGGTTCTTATGTATTTTGCAATCTGCTATGCCGTCTGTTATATTCTCTCTTTCGATGTGCTTACGTTCATCATGCAGGAGCTTTTCGTCCCATTCCTCATGCTCGTGTTCGTATTCTATCATCCGGAGTTGAGAAGGGCATTCTCTATGTCTTTCATCAAGAAGAGAAGATTCTTCCGTATCGGTCAGCAGACGACGGGAGAGCAGATAGATTCCATATTAAATGCGTGTAACATACTGGTGGAGAAGAAGAGGGGCGCTCTTATAGTATTCCCGAGGCATATCGATATAAAGAGCGTGCTGGATTCGGGAACTAAGCTTAATGCGGATCTCTCATCCACGTTGATCCTCACCATATTCGATCATGATACTCCGCTGCATGATGGGGCTTGCGTCGTGCAGGGTGGCAGGATAACTTATGCCGCATGCTATCTGCCCCTGAGTGAGCAGACGGGAATAAAGGCGAGCTTTGGAACAAGGCACCGTGCCGCCCTTGGACTTGCCGAAGTCAGTGATGCCGTAATCATAGTGGTTTCCGAGGAGACGGGTGCCATAAGCCTGGCATATAATGCAAACATCTATTATGACCTGACCAACGATACTATAAAGAAGGTTCTTCTTGCCCTCTTTACCTACCGTGATGTTCTTCCATCTGAGATTAAGGAGCAAAGTGGCTCATCTGATGGTTCAGAGGGGCAGGTTAAAGGAGGAGAGGTATGAAGCAGAGCATAAAGATATTCTCTTCCTGGGGGCCTAAGATATTCTCATTCTTACTGGCTGTAGCAGTCGTTCTCATCGTTGAATTCTCGAATATATCCAACAGGGTAGTGACGATACCTCTGGATGTTGATCTCCCTTCAGGACTTAGGGCGGAGTCCCTCGTCCCTGATACTGTTGAGATCGTCATAAGCGGCAGTGAGAGCCTGATTTACCTTGTCGATCCTTCCCAGATCAGCGCATATGCGGATTTCTCAGGTGTGGATAACTCGGGTATCGCACGGGTGCCTGTCGTACTTGATTTCAATCAGGATGTTTTCAGAGAGAGCAGCATCAGTGTGAAAGCCCAGCCATCTTCGGTAAGGATTCTTTTCTCGCAAGGGGAATGAGATGGTCTTGGGAGTTGGCATAGACATAGTTGAGAACGGGCGTTTCCTCGATAAGAGCGATGCGTTTCTTTCAAGGATATTCACCTCTCGTGAGCTCTCTGCGGCCCCATCGGTAAGGAGAGAGGAGTATTATGCCTCCCGTTTTGCAGCAAAGGAGGCATTCTCAAAAGCCCTTGGCACAGGATTTACTTCTATCTCAGCAAAGGATATAGAGATCCTTTCAGAAGAGAGTGGTAAGCCATATATAGTAAGGTGCGATAAGATAAGTGAGATGATAGGAGAAGCACGGATTCATCTTTCAATCAGTCATGAGAAGGCGTATTCCATCGCCATGGTGGTGCTCGATGGCACGCTCTGACTGGAACAGGCCGTCCTCCTTCAAAGGCCTTGAGGAGGGCGAGAGAAGGATAAGGCTTTTTCTGTCATATGACGGCTCTCTTTTCTCAGGCTGGCAGCGCCAGGATGGGGAGAGGACGGTTCAGCAGGAGATAGAGGATACCCTATCTTCCATACTTGAAGAGGATGTTACGCTCTTTGGTTCGGGTAGGACGGATAGTGGAGTTCACGCACTCAGGCAATGTGCGCATTTCGATACCAGAAGATGCATAGCGGCAGATAAGTTCAGGATAATCCTCAATACCCATCTGAGTAAGGATATCAGGATAATATCGAGTGATGAGGTCGGTCCTGATTTCCATGCGAGATTCACAACCGAGAGCAGGGAGTACTGGTATCTGATAAAGAGAGCAGAGGACATGCTTCCCTTTGATGATAAGAGAATAACGCCTGTCAGACGGTTCTATCCTCTCTCTGAGATGAATGTTCTTGCCTCTGTTCTTAAGGGAACTCATGATTTCACGACATTCTCCTCCTCAAAGGATAAGAGCCTTTCTAAGATGCGTGATATCTACGTATCTGAGTGGGATGAGATAAGTGATAAGTACGGCTATCGTCTGATGCGTTACAAAGTAGCGGGTAATGCTTTTTTATATCATCAGGTGAGAAGCATGGTCGGTACGATGCTCTCCTTCCTTTCCAAGGGCATGGGAGAAATCGAGCTAAAAAAAATATTGGATGCCAAGGATAGGACGTTGGTCCACAAGACCGCACCTTCGGATGGTCTTTATCTGTCCGATGTGAGTTATGACAGGGAGAAATATGAGTGGTTTGAACGACAGCATTGAGACTCTACTGGAACTGCGTGATGAGGCAGAGCGTGCATTCTCCGATCCTCTTGGGGAGGACGGTGTGTACATGTACGATGTCAGGGTGAAAAAAGAAGAAAAGGTGGAGAAGACTCTCCTTTCCTCCGACTGCCATAACTGCCCGCTCTGGGAGAACAGGAAGGGCGTGTCTTTCTATTTCAATCCTAAGAAAGCCAGGGTGATCTCCGTAGTGGCTTTCCCCGAGGTGTGTGAGACGATATTGGCTCCGGATGCTCAAGAGATGTATGAGAAACAGATGTCCGCTATCTCCATTGCCCGCTCTGAACGTGCATTGCTGAGTCTTCTTAAATGCCCTGCCGATAGCCTGGATAGAGATAATGCCGATAAATGCCGTCATTTTCTGAAAGAGGAGATGGTCTCACTCTCTCCAGATGTTATGATTCTCTTCGGCCTTGACGTGGCACATTACATTCTTGGCAACAACAAAAGCTATGAGGAGATAAGGGCGAAGAAAAAGAGCTTCAAGGTCAACGGAATAAAAACATATGTCACATATTCACAGAGAGAATGTATTGATAACCCATCTTTTAAACGCCTCGTGTGGGATGATCTTCAGGCGATCAGGACGGCAATAAGTTGAAATATGCGCTCGTAACCCTCTCTGTTCCTCTATATAACAGCACGTTCACATACTCCTATGATGAGAGTGCGATTCCATCTCCCCTTTATAGGAGAGTCCAGGTTGATTTCAATCACAGGAAGATGACGGGATTCGTCATAGCCATAAGTGATGAGAAGCCTGAAGGGGGCTATGATGTTAAAGGCATACTCAAGGTCATAGATAAGGAGGATGTTATAAACGATGAGCTCATCAGGCTAAGCCGTGACATGAGCTATCTGTATAAGAACTCCATGGGACAGTGCCTTTCGTTGATGGTTCCAAGTGCCAAGAGGGACAGTGACTCATCTCCGTTTTTCGAAGAAAATGATTTCATCCCGATAGAGCATCTGAGCGCTGACCAGGAGAGGGTTATAAGAGAGTACCATGAGTGGAGAAAGAAAGGCAGGAGTCTGTTCTATCTTTATGGGGTTACGGGTTCAGGCAAAAGTGAGGTATATCTGCGTCTGGCCGAGGAGACGATAAGAGATGGTGGTCAGGTTTTATACATGGTACCTGAGATAACGCTTTCCGAGCAGCTATCAAAGAATGTTAAGGCCCGTTTTAACTCAAGAGTTCAAATCATGCACTCAGCACTTACCCCATCACAGCGTCTGAAGATTGCGCGGCTCGTTAAGAGTGGGGATGTGGATATCGTTATAGGAGCCAGAAGTGCGGTTTTCGCACCGTTTAAGAATCTTAAGCTGATAATAATGGATGAGGAGCATGAGACCTCATACAAGGCTTCAAACGCACCACGATACCATGCAAGGCAGCTTGCACAGTTGAGGAGCAAGTACAATGAGGCTCCCCTGATAATGGGATCCGCAACACCTTCTTTCGAGTGCTTCAAACTTATGAAGGAGGGCAGGATAGTGACTCTCAGCCTTCCTAGAAGAATAGGTAAAGGTGCTTTCCCTGATATCAGGATCGTTAATACGCTTGGACAGAAGGGAAATATAAGTCAGATACTTCAAACGGAGATAAAGGCGGCTCTTGAGAAGAAAAACGGGGTAATCCTCTTTCTTAACAGGAGAGGATATTCTTCATCGGTTCTCTGTAACAGCTGTGGAGAGGCAGTTCGGTGTCCAAACTGTTCAATAAGCCTTACATACCATAAGAAGGGTAAGGTGTTGAAGTGCCATACCTGCGGCTATGTGATGCCTCTTGTCAAGACATGTCCATCCTGTCATAGCCATGATCTCATCACATCCGGCCTTGGTACCGAGATGATAGAGGAAGAACTCAGAACGCTCTATCCTTTTGCAAGGATCAAGAGGCTTGACGGGGATACCGCAGAGAACGACAAGGGGTATATATCGGAGACTCTCGGGCAGTTTGAGCGCGGGGATATAGACATACTTCTTGGAACGCAGATGATCGCAAAGGGATTGAATTTCCCTAAAGCTACTCTGGTAGGAGTGGTTAATGCAGATCAAAGCATATTCCTGCCGGATTTCAGGGCGAATGAAAGGACATTTGCTCTTTTGCAGCAGGTCTCCGGCCGTGTCGGAAGATATCGAGATGACGGACGTGTGATCATACAGACGAGCCAGGTGGATAATCCTGCCATAAGAGCGGTTGAGCTAAATGAGCCAGAGGAGTTTTATAGGAGAGAGATGGAGGTGAGGCGGAAAATAGGCTACCCTCCGTATTCGAGGCTTATCAATATAAGAATCAGGAGCCGCAAGGAGGATAAGGCCAGAGCTGAGGCGGAGGCGGTGGAGGCATTTCTTTCAGAGTATTTCGATGAGAGAGAAGGCATCGAGATGTATCCTGCCACTAGTTCCTTGATTGAGATCATAAATAATTACTATCGCTATCATGTGCTTATAATCGCCAAAGATGAGTCATTTTCTTTCGCTCTCAAGGTTCTTGAAGTCCTAAGAGCCTCGTATAAGGTGGATCATGATGTACAGCTTGAGATAGATACCGATCCTATAGATATGTTCTAGTGGGTGGCAAATTGAAAGCCTTTTAAGCTGGTTGCAGTCTGCCTTCTAGTGCACAATTTCCCTTTTTGATGTTATATTTCTGTTATGCTAGATATTTATAAGCTTGATGATGAAGTATTAAGAGAGAACACGGAGAGTGTTAAATCGTTTGACAGCGCACTTAAGATGCTGGTTGATGCCATGTTTGAGACTCTTACGGAAGCAGATGGTGTAGGGCTTGCCGCTCCTCAGGTCGGCGTAAGTAAGAAGTTTTTCATCGTTGACCTCCATGAGGGGGAGAAAGGGAAGTTCGTATTCATCAATCCAGAGATAATAGAGACGAGTATCGAAGAGGGCCCTTATGAGGAGGGATGTCTTTCCATTCCAGGATTCTATCGTGATGTGATCAGGCCGTTAAGTGTCAAGGTTCAGGCACAGGATCTGGAAGGAAAACACTTTACGATAGATGCCTCAGGGCTTCTTGCCCGCGTCATTCAGCATGAGAATGACCACCTGAATGGCACGCTCTTCATAGACCATCTGAGCGAGGATGAGAGGGAGAGGGTTATAAAGGCATATAGGAAGAAGAACAAGAAGAGGAAGAAAGATTGAAAATACTTTTTGCCGCAACTGGAAGCATAGCCGTACCGACTTTAGAAGCGCTTTATATGGCAGGACTCGTTAAAGCTGTTCTCACAAGCCCCGATGAGAAGGGTGGAAGGGGGAATAAAATCATTGAGCCCCCTATAAAGATAAAAGCAAAGGAGCTGGGCCTGCCTTATTACCAGATGCAGAGTTTGAGAACTGAGGCAAGGGAGTGTGTGAAGACACTAGGCTGTGACACACTTGTCTCATTCTGTTATGGGAAGATCTTCGGTCCGAAGTTCCTTTCCCTCTTTGAGAATAAATTTAACATACACCCGTCCCTGCTGCCTAAATACAGGGGGTGTTCCCCACTATATGAAAGTATCGTGAATCTGGATAGGGAGGGTGGAATCAGCATACAGGAGATTGCCTTAGAGGTCGATAGCGGCGATATCCTTTCATCCACATCTTTTCCTCTTGACGGCACAGAAACTCTCACATCTCTTGAAGAGAGGGTGGCTGTTATGGCAGCCCAGCTTGCATCTGATGTGTTTTCAGATGTCTCCTCTTACCAAATGCGAAAGCAGGAAGGGGCTGTAACTTACTCGAGGATGCTTAAAAAAGAAGATGGGGAGATAGATTTCTCCCTCCCTGGAGAGCGTATCCACGCTCTGATAAGAGCAAGCTATCCTTGGCCCAAGGCGTTTACGACATATAAAGGAGAGAAGCTTCTGCTTTGTGCGGTATCGGGTTCTGCATTCTCTTTGGAGCCTAACAGCTCGGATGCTCCCGGCACTGTCGTTGGCATAGATAAGAAGAAGGGACTCAAGATTGCGGCTAAGGGCAGTTACATATATGTCACGAGGCTTCAGAGTCCAAGCAGAAAAGAAATGGATGCCCTCTCCTTTGTAAACGGGGATAGGGCGTTGCTCTCATCTATTCTTGGGCGGTAAGCTATGAAGAGGCTTCTTTCTGTTTTAATCATATTCTTGTTGTCTTTCTCAGTCTTTGCCGCCGATAAGACCTTCGCACTTGTGCTCTCAGGTGGAGGGGCAAAAGGCATAGCCGAGATTGAGATTCTTAAAGAATTGGACAGGAGGGGACTCTATCCTGACTATGTGCTCGGCACGAGCGTCGGTGCTCTAGTCGGTGCATTCTACGCAGCCGGTTACAGCGGGGAAGATCTTGAGGCTCTCATACGGGGAACCGATATGATGGATCTCTTCCTGCATGTCTATTCAAGAAGTGGAAACTATATGATGGAAGGGGGAAGAGAAACCCCTGCATCAAATCTCATAACGCTCGATTTCTCCTCGGATGCCATTGGAGCTGCGAATGGTATCATAGATGACCAGTATGTTGCATCTTTCTTCCGCTCTAATCTGATAAAAGTACTTGGAATAAATGATTTTGACGAACTTTCAATACCGTATAGGGCGGTAGGAACGGATCTTGAGAGCGGAGAGGAGATAGTATACTCTGATGGCTCTCTTTATAATGCGATGAGGGGGTCGATGGCGATTCCAATCGTATTCACACCTGGCAGGACGGAGGATGGAAGGTATGTTGTTGACGGTGGAATGGTGAATAACATGCCATCGGATATCGCACGTGCAATGGGTGCGGATATCGTTCTTGCCGTGGATTTGAACGATGTTCAAAGAGAGCATAATGAAGGGCAGCTCTATTATGACATAGACACACTGACAGGTGTGGCCTTTCAGGTTCTTGATCTTGTGACGAGTCCAAACACAGTAGAGCGTTACTCCCTCTCCGATTACGTGATAATCCCAGATATCGCGGAAATAGGTGTGCTGGATTTCTACAAGGTCGATGAGATCTTTGAAATCGGAAAGAAGACCGTCGAGGATAATATCGAGGTCTTTGACCAGATAGAGCAGGCGTTGAAAGGACGGAAGAAAGAGCGGCCCCTTTCGTACTCTGAGCGCCCCTATTTCGTAATAGAATCGATAATAACACCTCCTTCCTTCAACCACTACAGATATCTTTTATCTCCGTTAAGCGGAGAGGTTGCCGATTATGAGACGATCATGAGGCTCGAGGAGATTCTTATTTACATAAAGCAGGAGGAGGGCTTTAAAAGTATAGGATATACCGTTGATGATGGGAAAATCATAGTAAAAGCAGAACCTTTTTCCCATCTTACCTCTTCGGTTTCTATCGGTATTGGCATGGATGCAGGTATCAAGGGAAGCATCGAGGAGGGAAGGCCCTCTCTCTTTTATTTCAAGCCCCATGCGAGTGTGTTCTTCGATATCAATCTTCCTGAGTACTACGGGACTCTTATCGCAGGACTTGATATAACCAATTATACGGCGCTCTTTGCATCCTACTATTATAATTTCGCATCCTCCTTCTCGGCATTCGCCTCAGCTCGTATCGGAGTCGGGGATTTATCTATGCTCTCTATTGCCGATTATTTGAACAGGATGGACACTTCCGATTTCCTCTTCTCCGCAGAAGGGGGCGTAGCCTATGACTACATGAACAGGCTGCGCCTTGAGCTCTCACTGGATCTTGATCTCATAAGTCTTGGAAGTCTTAAATCATTCGATGATGTGAACAAGGTACGTCCCAGAATGATGTATTTTGATCCTAAGGTTAATTTCAATCTCAAGTACCGTCTCCTTGATCCGAAAAACCTATATTCAAACGGAATCGATATCGATTTTGATTGCGATCTTTATCTGCGCTCCCCATTCATGTATGACATCCGTCTGTCTTTTGAGAGCATAATTCCTTCTCCTGTTCCTTCATCCAAGTTCATTATCTCTGGTAAGGCGTATGTGCTTCGTGGCAATGAGAACATAGGAGAGAGTTATGTAACGGGCAAGAGTGGAAATCTCAGCCGTGATTATCTTCTTCTTAGCATAGGGGGAAGAGTTTTACTTTCAGAGTCAATCTATATGGATGTCTCCATCTTCTCTGAAGGCTATGAGAGCCGCAATTATCCTGATCGTTTCTGGCCACGCATAGAGAATGCATTCCTCGTTCCCCTCTCGCTTTTAAACGACTGGGCGGCGGGTTTTTCCCTTTCTTTGGGCTTTAATAACGAGTGGGGGAATCTGGAGCTTTTCATAGATATAACGCATCGCGGTGCATATTCATTCGGAGTGAGACTGAAATGAGATGGAAAGTCTATTCTGATTATCTGAGAAAGAGATTCGGCATGAGCGTCTTCAGAATAGGGGTTGATGCTTCTTTCTCATGCCCGAACCGTACGAAGGAGAGGATGGGAGGCTGTGCGTTCTGTGATGGAACGGGAGCCGTCGCCGTCTACCAGAGAAGCGGGGAAGGCGGATTCCATCATGATGCCGAGTATAACAGGGCTGTCGCAGAGTCGAAGGTAGGCTACCATCAGGACATCAGGGAGCAGATAACAAAGGGAAAGGAATTTCTGAGGAGGCGCTACGGTGCCGAGGCCTACAGTATCTACTTTCAGTCATTCAGCAACACTTATGCCCCTGTCTTTAAGCTTAAAGAGGTGTATGATGAGGCCCTCAGGGAAGGTCCGTTTAAGGAGCTTATAATCTCTACGCGTCCTGACTGTCTTGACGATGAGAAGCTATCTCTTATCTCCAGCTATAAAGAGAAGGGGCTCGATGTGGAGATAGAACTTGGGCTCCAGAGTGCAAATGATGATACTCTCCGTTATATCAACAGGGGACATGACGTGGCATGTTATATCGATGCTGCGAGGAAGGTGAAGGAGTATGGGCTTTTTCTCTCAACACATGTGATTCTTGGTCTTCCTGGAGAGACCGATGATGATTTTAAGAGGACTGCCAATGTGGTCAATGCATACTCTGATGCGGTAAAGATCCATAATCTTGATATCGCCGGTGGCACCAGGTTTCAATATGAGTATGAGCATGGCATGATAAGACTGCTTACTCTCGATGAGTACATTCAAGCCGTTGAACTCTTCATAGCCCGGCTTCGCCCTGATATCATAATACAGCGCCTTATAAGCGAGACGCCGTCACATCGCCTTATCGCACCACGTGACTTTCCAGATAAATCAAAATTCATCAGGCTTCTGGATGCGAAGATGGAAGCCGATGGCCTTATGGAGGGTTCTCTTTATGAGAAGACTTGAAGAAGAGATAAAGAGCAAGGTCATAAAAGCCTCGCGCACGCTTGATCCGGATATTAGGCAGAAGATTGAAGAGGCGTATCAAAGAGAGGAGAAGGAGGAGGCGAGGATAGTTCTTAAGGCGATTCTTGATGATATAGAGATTGCAGAAAAGACATCTCTTCCGCTCTGCCAGGATACAGGGATGTTCTGGGCTCTTATCAGATACTCATCCTCATCACCGTACTCTCTGAAGGATTTGGAGGATACTCTTCTTTCTGCCTTAGCTAAAGCTGCAGATGAAGGCTTATTCCGTAAGAGCATCGTCTCTGAGCCGGTATTTGAGAGGACAAATACGATGAGTAACATGCCACCTGTCATCAGTGTGGAACTTACCGATGAACCATATTCCTCGATAGACATACTTTTAAAGGGCTTTGGAAGTGAGAACTGCTCCCAGACGAGGATGCTCAATCCTACGGCAGGACGAGAAGGGGTTTTAAATGCGGCTCTGGACATGGTTCGCCAGGCAGGTGGAAAACCCTGTCCTCCGATGTTCATCGGAATAGGCATTGGTGGAACGGCGGACCGTGCTGCCTTTTTAAGCAAGAAGGCTCTCCTAGGTAAGAGAAGGCACGAGGATGAGCGTTATGATGATCTTGAGGAGGATATCCTAAGGGCGGTCAACGACCTTAAAATAGGTGCCGGAGGTCTTGGAGGCTCTTCTACAGCGCTGGAAGTGAACATAGAGTATGAGCCGACTCATATCGCAGGCCTTCCCGTATCTCTCTCCATATCGTGCTGGGCTGATAGAAAGGCGCATATAGACGTAAGGGAGGAACTATGGAAAGAAGATTGATTCTCCCATATTCAAGCAGTGAGGAAATAAAAAAGATAAAAGCAGGGGATAGCGTGCTTATAAGCGGAACCCTCTATGTCGGACGGGATCAGGTGCATAAGAGGCTCAGTACCATGATAGAAGAGGGTGAGACTCTTCCTTTTGATTTCAAAGGAAATGGCATCTATTATATGGGGCCTTCTCCTTCAGTTTCTCCTTTCCCGCTCGGTGCGGCCGGGCCTACCACCAGTGGCAGAATGGATCCGTATTCACCGCTTCTAATGGAGCATGGTCTTGTAGTAATGGTGGGGAAGGGTCCTCGTAGTGCTGGTGTGATTGATGCCATAAAACGTTATTCCGCACTTTATCTCCAGGCTTTTGGAGGATGTGGCGCACTTTACTCTAAGAAGATAAAAAAAGCGGAGATGGTTGCTTTTGAGGATCTGGGGCCAGAAGCGCTGTTAAGGCTTGAGGTCGAGGATTTTCCTACGATCTGCGTGATAGACAGTACGGGTGCATGCCCTTATTTCTGAGGTTTTTATGAAGAAGGTTCTGCTTTTATTCCTAGTTTTTTTGCTTTCCGTAATGCTTTCTTCATGCTCAAAAGAGGAGGATGAAAGCACAAAGAGTGAGCCATATGATGCCGTCATGATGGATACATCCTATGGCATAGACCGTCTTAGCGCCCCTGAAAGTCTTGACCAGAGATTCAGTTATGCCTATGGAAATTTGCTTGCAGAGAGCCTTAGAAACGCCTCTCAGGATGTGGATGCCGAGTACTTCGCACGCGGCTTTCTGGATTATTACGGGACTTCATTCTTTACCGATGAGGAGATTGATGAGATCTTCATTGAATACCAGAACAGGATGCTCGAGGAGGCTGCTGCAGAGTATGAGAAAGAGAGCCGTGAGAATCTAGCAGAGGCAGAGGAATTCTTAAAGAGCAACGGTAAGAGAAGTGGAGTCATAACGAGGGACAGCGGGCTTGAGTATGAGGTCTTAAGAGCTTCGGGAGATGAAAGCGCACCATCTCCAAAGATGGACGATATCGTTCTGATTAACTATACGATGACGCTTTTAAACGGGCAGATAATCGATTCCAGTTATGACAGGGGAATGGTATCTGAACTTAGGGTCTCGGATCTCGTCGAGGGTGTGGCAGAAGGACTTACTCTTATGAGAAAGGGTGAGAGATTCAAATTCTGGATTCCCCCTCATATGGCCTATGGGGAGAGTGGTATATCTGAAATAGGTCCCAACGAGTTACTTATTTTCGAGGTCGAGCTTGTCGATATACTCTAAAAGCTCATCATAGGAGGAGACCGAGTAGTCGGCATTCATGCTTTTTTGCCCAGAAAATGAGATGAAGATGCTTCTCAGACCTGCATTGCAAGCCCCTTTTATATCGCTCTTCTCACTGTCTCCTATCACTACTGTGTTCCTCTTATCGAGCCCAGCTTCTTTTATGACCATGTCGAAGAACGCCTTATCCGGCTTTTGAACACCCATCTCGGTGGATATGAATATCCTCTTATAATACTTTCTCGTGCCGGTTCCGTCGATTCTTCCATGCTGCGTCTTTGCAATCCCGTTGGTGATAATATAGAGGTTATGCTTGCCATATAGCTTCTCAAGAAGGTCTATCGCACCTTCAATCATGATACCGTTCTCAGCAAGATATGTGGTGTATAACTCTCCTGCCTCTTTTGCATCATGGCCTGCACCGAGGGCTGAGAAGAAATCCTCAAAACGTTTCCACGCTATTACGTTCTGCTCAATCTCTCCTTTCTCATATAAATCCCATAGCCTTGAGTTCTTCTCGTGATACAGTGCTATGTTATGCTCGTCATATGCTATTTCATAGTGCTCGAAAACTTTTTTAAGGCTTATATACTCGGTGGCTTTGAAATCATAAAGGGTGCCATCCGCATCAAAAAGAAGGTTTAACATGCCACTATGCTACAAAATCATGTTAATATTTTGAAGAGGTATGATATGAAAAAACTTATCTTGAATATTATTTATGCGCTTATACCGCTATCATTTGCAGTCCTGTTGCTTGCTTTTCCAAGCCGTACGGCCTCAATCTTATTCATCATGCTCTCCATTTTCATCCTATATGGATCGTTGAAGGAGCTTTATTTCATCCTGAAAGCCGATATGCTTTCAGATAGGCTGAGACTCATCTCGGTCATAAAGAACGCTATTAACATAATCCTTTCTGTTGTAGTGCTCTTCCTCTCCTTCTCAAAGCCCGATGTACTGATGGATGTGGTCGTGTATATCATCGCCATAGACCTTCTTCTTACTGCCATAAGCGACAGTGTGGACTACATTGTGCTCAGGAGGCTTGGCTTTTACGACATCGTTGCCCTGGATGTCATTTTAAGGTACGTGTTCGCCATTCTAATGTTCATGTTCCCATCGTTCATATCCAGTACTTTCATCAAGATTGTAGCGATAATAATCCTGATCCTCTCCGTACTTTTCATCGCCATAAGTATTTTCTCATGGAAGAGGAAAAAAGATGAAATAGTCGTTGAGTACGAGGAGAAAGATTGACCAAAGTCCTTCTATCAGGTAAAAAAAGATTATGAAAGCAATGAGAAGACATCATCACCACCGTATTTTCTAACTGGTTGCCAGACGAGGTGGGTTTTGTCATATCAAAAGGTCGTCCTTTCTGGTCGGCCTTTTTTTATTTAAAGGAGGAACAAGATGGAAGATGTATTGAGAATCGCGATACAGAAGAGCGGAAGGCTAAGTGAGAAGAGCCTTGAGATCATACGAAACTGTGGAATAGATTTTACGACGGACAGCAGGGTCTTGAGGGAGAGGGCGACCAATTTCCCGCTCGAGTTCCTTTTCGTACGTGATGATGATATCCCGACATATGTCCGTGACGGTGTTGCTGATATCGGAATAGTAGGCAGGAATGAGTTTGATGAATCACTCTGCTCTCTTGATGTCATCAAGGATCTGGGATTCGCCAAATGCCGGCTCAGCATCGCAGTGCCGAATAATTTCGATTATAAGGATATAACAAGCCTTGAGGGTAAGAGGATTGCCACCAGCTATCCTAATATAATGATGAGAATCTTAAAAGAGAGAGGGGTAAACGCAAAAGCCGTAGTAGTCTCCGGCTCCGTAGAGATTACCCCCCAGGTCGGCATTGCCGATTGTATCTGCGATATCGTTTCCACCGGCACGACGCTTAAGATGAACGGTCTTAGGGAGGTTGAGGAGATATACTACTCATCTGCTGTCATGGTCGCCCGTCCGTCATTTATCAACACGGTATCCGCAAAGACTGGTATCCTTACAAGGCTGCTTGAGAGGATGGATGCAGTAGAAAAGGCTAAGAATAAGAAATACATACTATTTAATCTGCCTTCTGAGAGGCTCGATGAGGCCGCATGCATCATAGGGGGTATGAAGAGTCCTACGGTCACGCCTTTGATGGACAAGGCCTGGCTGAGCGTGCAGTCGGTCGTAAGCGAGGATAGGTTCTGGTCTGTATTCGAGGATCTTAAGGCGATAGGAGCTGAGGGTATCCTGGTAATGAACATTGAGAAGATGACGGAGTAATTTATGCTTGATTTCTATTATGAACCGGATAATGCGATGCTCTCATCTCTCCTCGAGCGTAACAGTGAGAGCAATGATGAGATAAGGGATGCGGTACTCTCCATCATGGATGATGTGAAGAGGAGGGGTGATGATGCGCTTTATGAGTATGCCCTTAAATTCGATCACTCGCGTCTTAAGAGTCTGTTTGTAAGCGAGGATGAGATGGAAGATCTCTCATCCCAGGTAAGTGAGGAACTTAAAAGTGCCATTGATCTTGCCTCAAATAACATCAGGGCTTTTCATGAGGCCCAGGTTCCAAAAGGAGAGTATTGTGAGAGCATGGAAGGGGTAAGGCTATGGAGGAAGATAGTTCCCATTTCCAAGCCCGGGCTGTATGTTCCAGGTGGAACGGCACCGCTTTTCTCAACCGTACTCATGCTTGCCATCCCAGCCTCTGTCGCAGGATCGGAGGATGTAATGCTTGCAACCCCTGCAAAGGAGGGGAAAATAAGTCCCGCTCTCCTATATGCCGCAAAGAAAGCAGGGGTCCATAGGATTCTTAAAGTCGGAGGTGCTCAGGCGATAGCTGCATTCGCATATGGCACTGAGAGTGTCGAAAAGAGGAATAAGATCTTTGGGCCTGGCAATAGATTCGTCTCTTTTGCAAAGATGGAGGCGAGTCGTTTCGTGTCGATAGACATGCTTGCCGGGCCAAGTGAGGTGATGGTGCTTGCAGATGCATCTGCCTCCGCTTTATATATTGCCACGGATCTTCTTTCTCAGGCAGAGCATGGTGCGGACAGCCAGGCGATACTTGTATTCATCGGCTCGAGGGCGGAGGCTGAGAAAAAGAAGAATGAAGTGATGGAGGAGATTAAGAGGCTTTTAAACAGCCTTGGCCGCAGGGGTTATATGGAAGAGAGCCTTGCTCACTCGAGGATTATTGCGTTCTCCTCTATCCCAGATGCGATGCATGCCGTCAATGAATATGCGCCTGAACATCTTATAATCAACACCGAGCATCCTGAGATTCTTTTGGATATGGTGCGCTCCGCAGGATCTGTGTTCCTCGGCCCTTACAGTCCTGAGAGTGCTGGAGACTATGCAAGCGGCACGAATCATACCCTTCCGACAAGTGGCTTTGCAAAGTCCACATCGGGTGTTTCCGTGGATTCTTTCTTGAAGAAGATAACAGTGCAGGAGATTACAAAAGAGGGTGCACGCCTTTTGTCAGGTGCCGTAATGGCGATGGCAGATGCCGAAGGACTCTCGGCTCATAAGGAAGCGATGAGGGTAAGGTTATGTTAGAAGATTTGATGAGGCCCCATATACTGACCTTGGAGAGCTATACATCCGCCCGTGATGATTTCTCTGGCAGTGCGGATGTCTATTTGGATGCAAATGAGAACTGGATGGATTTCTCAGGGGATGGAAAGAACAGGTATCCAGATCCGCATTGTGCGGCTCTTAGAAGAAAGATAGAGGAAGTCCTTGGCTTTAAGATGGAGAATACAGTACTGGGTAACGGCTCGGATGAGCTTATCGACATGCTGATCCGCCTTTTCGCCGATCCTGGGAAGGACTGCATAATGATTGAGCGTCCTACATACGGGGAGTACAAGGTATTTGCAGAGATCAACAATGTCCGTGTCGTAAACGTGATGCTCAGCGAGGATCTTGATTTGGATGTCAAAGCCATCAAAATGGAGATTGACAATTCAAGGCCGAAGATCCTATTCATATGCTCACCTAACAATCCGACAGGTAAGAGCTTCTCCATTTCTAAAATACGGGAGATCGCCGATTACAACCCGGCGATAACCGTGGTGGATGAGGCATATGCTGATTTTGACCAGTCTTTTGTGAGCGCTTATTCTCTTTTAGAGCGGAATGAGAGAATTGTTGTCCTCAGGACGTTCTCAAAGTACTGGGCCCTTGCTAGTTCCCGCATAGGGATACTGGTGGCATCTCAGCCAATCATAAGAGCGATAAACAAGATAAAAGCACCATACAACCTCTCCATTTCCGCACAACGTGATGGCATTAAGGCACTAGAAGAGAGGGAGCAAAGGAAAGCCATTCTCTCTGACATCCTGAATGAGAGAGCGCGTCTTTATAAGGCGCTTTCTGCATTCTCTTTCGTACGGTGGGTCTATCCGAGTGATGCGAACTTCATTCTGATAAAAGTTGATGATGCCGATGGCCTGTATGCTTATCTGATGAAGGAGGGTATAATCGTACGTAACAGGAGCAGGGAGCCTCTTCTGGATAACACTCTCAGAATCACAGTAGGCTCTAAAGCTGAGAATGATGCACTATTGGAGGCACTTAGTGAAAGGGAAAAAAGTCTTGTTTCTTGATCGTGACGGGGTAATCGTAAATGAGACCCAGGTCGATAGCTATGAGAAGATAGTCTATATCCCCCATGTCTTTGAAGCTCTCAGGAGGCTGAGAAGAGAGAGTGATTTCGAGTTCGTCATGGTCTCCAACCAGGACGGGGTCGGCACTCCTTCCTATCCATATGAGGATTACAGGAAATGCCAGGACAGGATAATAGAGACACTTGAGGGGGAGGACATCTATTTTGATGATATCAATGTGGATTTCTCCCTTCCTGAGGATAACTGCCCCACGAGAAAGCCATCTTCTGCCATGGTGGATTCCTATAAGAGCGGTGAATATGAGCTATCATCATCCTACATGGTGGGAGACAGGATTACGGATATGATCCTGGCCCGTAACATAGGCTGTAAGGGCATATTGCTGAACGAAGGACTGGAAATCCCAGATTATTTGAAGGACATTGTCGTGCTACAAAGTCCATCATGGCTTGAAATACTATCATTTTTACTTCCATCTTCTTTCTCATATGAGCATCGAAGGGCTGAGATAAAGAGAAAGACAAATGAGACGGACATCAGCATAGCGCTGGATCTCGATGGAAGTGGTAAGGGCTCTCTTTGTACCAATATTGGATTCTTCGATCATATGCTCTCTCAGATCATAAAGCACTCTAGATTCGATATTAATGGATCTGTGCGTGGGGATTACGAGGTCGATGAGCACCACAGCGTGGAGGATCTTGCCATAGTCCTCGCCCTTGCCGTAAAGAGTGCGCTTGGTCAAAAGAGGGGTATTGAGCGCTATGGATATGAGATTCTTACGATGGATGATGTCGTTGCGACCGTGGCCTTGGATTTCTCTGGCCGATCAGAGCTGATCTATGATGTGGATTTTAAAAGGGAGTACATAGGATCATTTCCTACCGAGATGATAAAGCATTTCTTCAAATCATTCTCCGATGCCGCTGGAATGAATCTCTACATCAAGGTAAGTGATGGTAATTCACATCATCAGGCGGAGGCCATATTCAAGGCTTTTGCAAGGGCCATGAGGCATGCAGTAAGGCGTATCCCGGGCTCAGATGAGATATCGAGTACGAAAGGAGTCCTCTGATGACAGCGGTGATAAAATACAATGCGGGGAATGTGCAGAGCGTGATGTGCGCACTCAGGCGTTTAAAAGTAGATGCCGTTCTAAGTGATGATGAGAATACCATAAGAAAGGCCGACCATGTGATCTTTCCCGGTGTCGGGGAAGCGGGATCTGCGATGGAGTATCTGAGGAGAAATGGAATGGATGACTTCATCCGCTCCCTTGAAATGCCTTTTCTCGGGATATGCCTTGGAATGCAGCTTTTGCTCTCATCCTCAGAGGAGGGGAAAACTGAGACTCTCGGCATAATACCTGGATGTGTCAGGCTGTTTGAGAAGAACAGGGGCTATAAGATTCCGCATGTCGGATGGAACACAGTCTCTTTTTCCCCCACATCACGGCTCTTTAAAGGTATAAAAGATAACAGTTATTTCTATTTCGTTCATTCGTACTATGCCGATGCCCCCGATTTTACGATATCAAGCTGTGATTACGATGACATCACATTCTCTTCAGCCATCTCCCGTGATAATTTTTATGGGGTGCAGTTTCATCCAGAGAAGAGCGGAGAGGATGGGCTGAGACTCATTAAGAACTTTCTGGAGATTTAGAGCATGGACATAATACCGGCAATTGATATAATCGACGGACGCTGTGTTCGCCTTACAAAAGGGGATTATGACAGTCTTAAAAGCTACTCATCTGATCCGTTTTCCATGGCAAGGCGATTTGAGGATGCAGGGCTTAAAAGGCTTCACCTTGTGGATCTTGACGGGGCAAGAGGTGGGGGAATTCAAAACCTGAAGGTTCTGGAGAGAATTGCGAAAGGAACATCTCTCTCCGTTGATTTCGGAGGTGGTATAAAGAGTGAGAATGCTCTCTCTTCAGCCTTTAGTGCGGGGGCCTCTTTCGTTACTTGTGGTTCAATTGCCATCAAGGACAGGGAGATGACCCTTTCCCTGCTTGAGAAATACTCTGGTCGCCTTATTCTGGGTGCGGACTCAAAAGACGGCATTGTAAAGGCCTCAGGCTGGCTGGAGGATGGCTCTGTCGATGTCATTACTTTCATAAAAAGCTATGAGAATGCGGGCTTTGAATATGTCATTTCCACAGATATAGCGAAGGATGGGATGCTTTCAGGCCCATCATTCAGCCTTTATGAGCGCATAATGGGCGCAACCAGTATTCCTTTAATCGCATCAGGAGGGGTATCTGGTATCGAGGACTTGAAGAGGCTTAAAAAGATGGGACTCTCCGGGGCGATCGTTGGAAAGGCCTATTATGAAGGGCTTATCACGCTTGATGAGATGAAGGAGGTATCAGATGCTTGCTAAGAGGATAATACCATGTCTGGATATAAAGGATGGACGTGTCGTAAAGGGCATCAACTTCCTCTCTCTCCGTGATGCTGGAAGCCCCGTGGAGATGGCGAGGCTTTATAGCGAGCTTGGAGCCGATGAGCTGATCTTTTTAGATATCACGGCAACGGTAGAGAAGCGGAAGAATCTGGCACATCTTGTAAGAGAGATAAGCGAGAACATAAGCATACCATTTACAGTGGGAGGTGGGATTAAAAGCGTAGAGGACGCATATGATGTAATAAACAGTGGTGCGGATAAGGTGAGCATCAACAGTGCTTCAGTCAGAAGACCTGATTTAATCAATGAGCTAAGTGGTACATTTGGAAGTCAGTGCGTCGTCCTTGCTGCGGATGTAAGGAGAAGTGATGCGCATGAATCGGGGTATGAGATAGTTATAGACGGTGGCAGAAAAAGAACAGGTCTTGATGCTCTTTCCTGGATTAAGGAAGCAGAGAAGAGGGGTGCTGGGGAGATCCTTTTAACATCAATGGACCATGATGGAACAAAAAACGGGTTTGCTATTGACTTGAATTCAAGAATAAGTAGTAATATTGATATTCCATTAATTGCTTCTGGAGGAGCAGGTAAGGCGGAACACTTCTATGATGTCTTTACTTATGGTAAGGCGGATGCGGCCTTGGCGGCCTCCGTATTTCATTTCCATGAAATAGATATCATGGAGCTCAAAAGGTATTTAAAAGATAGGGGAATAGCTGTTAGAATCTAAGTGGAGGATAGAGATGACGATAGATTTCGCTAAGGGGGACGGACTCGTTCCTGCAATCGTACAGGATGCTATTACAAGAAAGATATTGATGCTCGGCTATATGAACGAGGAGGCCTACCGCCTGACCCTTGACCGTCGTCTTGTAACCTTCTGGTCCAGAAGCAGGAAGAGAATATGGACAAAGGGGGAGACCAGCGGAAATTTTCTTCATCTCAGGGAGATTTTGGCAGACTGTGATGGGGATACACTTCTTGTAAAAGCCATCCCCTCCGGACCGGTATGCCATACTGGAACGGATACGTGCTTCGGCGAGGAGAACCAGCCTTCGGAAATCTCATCATCTGAGTTCCTTCTATATCTCGAGAATGTGATTAAGGACAGGAGGGATAATCCTGTTGAGGGCAGCTATACCAACCATCTTTTCTCCAGAGGACTTAATAAGATCAGCCAGAAAGTAGGGGAGGAGGCCGTTGAACTCGTAATCGAGAGTAAGGATAACGATAAGGATCTGTTCCTCGGAGAGGCTGCGGATCTCATGTACCACCTTCTCGTTCTGCTCGTACAGAAGGATTGCTCGCTTTCCGAGGTCATAGATGTCCTTAAGGCAAGACATTCTAGATAACGATGAAATAATTGATATTGAGTGTGTCGGAGAGGATCTCTCGTATCTTGATTTCTCTGGAAAGACGCTTGAGAACGTAGTTTTCAAGGATGTGAAATTAATCGGCTCTGATTTTTCTAAGGCGACAGTTAGGAATGTATCGTTTCTATCATCAGATCTCTCTTCTGCTCTCTTTGATGGAGCATTTTTCTTTAACACAATCTTCTCTTATTCCCTATTCAAAGGTACCTCATTCATAAATGCTGATATAAGGCGGAGCATGTTCGAGGATATAAACGGGCTTTACGCTGTCTTCTCTTCATCACTGATGAAGGAATGTGAAATCAAGGACTCTTCTTTCAAGGATACTGATTTTACGAACGTAAGAAGCCATAAAAGCTTTCTCTCCAATGTGGAATTCAAGGGAACATCGTTCTTTCATACGGCACTCAACTCGTTTAAGATGGAAAAGGTTACATTCCTTTCATCATCATTTTCAGAGAATCTTAAAGAACTAAAAGGGGTGAGCCTAAATCTTGAAAGTGCCGCATCTATTTTAAAGAATTTTGATATCACCCTCGATCTATCTCTCTAGACCCGTAATCATAGTCTGTATAATGATTCTCCTCTTTTTGTCTCGCAATTATATTACAATGTAAAAGATTACAAACAAATTTACTTGTAATAATCGGAAGCAATGTGGTGCGTTTCTATTTCTCACATATAGGAGTCATCACAGATGAGAACACGACGGACAAGGATCTAGTTTATAAGACTTTTATCGCTCCTTCCCTTGAGACTTACGCCAGCTATCGCTTTGAAGATATCGTACGTTCCTATTTTCTTCGCCTTGTCATGTGTAGAGCTAGGATGGATATCCTTCGCATAGGTTCATACTGGTATGATGATAAAGTGAACAGGCGTAACGGAGAGTTTGATGTTGCTCTGGCTCTTGTGGACGGTACCTATGAGATTTATGAATGCAAGTTCTTGAAGGCAGAGGCATCAAAGACTATGGCACAGGAAGAGAAGGCCAAGGTGGATTTGGCTCCTCTTATCGGAGTACGTAGATTCGGAATGGTCTCTTCATCCGGTTTTGTATGTGCCGATGTGCCAGGAGTGGATCTCATTTCCGGAGAGGATTTGTATTTAGCAGCTCTGGATGAGCAATAGCCTCGAATGAGAAACAGATAGTTGCCTAGGAAATAACAGATTTATCGAGAAGAAAGTCCGTTAATCCAATATGCAGTACGCCTTTATCATCATACCATCTTTTTGATATGTCTGCACGTATGATGATTTTTTCAAATGAATCGCCAGTGAGCTGGAATGGGTATGATTCTGCCGCCATCTTCGTTTCATCCTGTATCGTATATACAGACTGAATGTATGTTCTCTTTCCTTTTGTATTAACGATGAAATCGATTTCCCTTGTTATGTTCGATTGCGTCCCTGCATGGCTTTCCCTTGTTGTTATAGAGCCAACATCAACCATCTTACCCCTTATGCGAAGCTCGTTGAATATGATGTTTTCCATAATATGGGACGGTTCTTGCTGTCTGAAACCGAGGCGTGCGTTTCGTAGCCCGAGATCCACTACATAGTATTTCGATGGCGTATCGATATAGCGTTTCCCCTTTATATCGTATCTGAGACTTTTCTTAAAGAGAAACGCATCTTCCAGAAGCTTTATGTATCTTGCAACAGTCGCCCTGGATATCTTTGAATCCATCCTGCTGTGGATTGCATTCGCTATGTTTTGTGGATTTGTAAGGCTGCCAATAGAGGAGCATAGTAGATTGATAATGGTTTCGAGAACCTCTTGATTTTCCACATTTCCCCTCTCCATGATGTCTTTTATGTATATCTCTGAGAAGAGTGATTCGAGATATTCTCTTTTTGATGATTCATCAGTTCTTGATAGAATCAGGGGCATGCCTCCGAACCATGAATAGTTGTCATAGGCTTCTCTTACATCCCCTCCGATAGCGTTATAGTATTCTGAGAATGAAAGAGGGTATATGTGTATCTGATCCCCACGTCCCCTAAAATTAGTGAGGATATCCGATGATAACATTTCCGAATTGCTTCCTGTTACGTAGATATCGAGATTTGGAATTGACATGAGTTCATTAAGCGCATCGTAGAAAGTTAATTTCCTTCCTTCCCTGTCATATGGATTGATGATTTTATGCGACATCTGTATCTCGTCAATGAAGAGATAAAAATCTTCCGTCTTCCTCCCTATAACATCTCTTACTGCAGAGACGAGAGTAAATGGGTTGCGGTACCTGGCATCTCTCAGCTGGTCGAGTTCGAATATGATGATGTTTTCGTCTTTGATGCCGTCTTCGATTAGCCTGCGTCTGAAGATGTTCTTCAACAGATATGATTTCCCACATCTTCTTATGCCTGTTATCACCTTCACCTGTCCGTTTTTTCTTTTTGACATCAGATTCTTAAGATAATCATCCCGATTTATTTCCATGTACCCTCCATATTGCATAAAATAGTATATGTTTTTTGTAAAATCAAGGAATATGCTGATTTTTTTCTGCAAATTTGCATATAAAAATACGTATTTTTTGCAATAACTCACCTGAAATAATTTTTAAGGTAGGCATTTCGTTTGGGGCCGAGCTCAGCCTTATATGGTACTTTCATGTATGGAGTTACAATTGGGTTAATGCATATTTTTCTGTACAGGGCTAAAGCATAGATATGTTCCACTTTTGCAAAAAAAGAAGGCCTTGTTCCCAAGACCTTCCAAGTAGAATTAACGGACGATGAGCTGCTCCCTCTTCGGTCCGACTGAGATGTATGAGATTCTTGTGTTGATCAGCTTTTCAAGTGCAAGCACATAGGCCTTTGCCTTCTCTGGAAGATCATCCCATGTCTTACACGTGCTTGTGTCCTCCATCCAGCCGTCGAACTCCTCATAAATCGGTTTAGCCCTCTCCTGGAGAGTCGTCTCTGGCAGGTAGGAGTAGTACTCGCCATCAATCATGTAGCCAGTACATACCTTGATTTTCTCAAAAGTATCGAGAACATCCATCTTTGTAAGTGCGACATCGGTTACACCGTTCATGTAGCATGCGTAATCTGCGGCAACCGCATCGAACCATCCGCATCTGCGAGGTCTTCCCGTAGTCGCTCCGTACTCTCCTCCGATCTCTCTGAGCTTCTCAGCAGTCTCATCAAAGAGTTCGGTCATGTAAGGACCTCCTCCTACGCTTGTCGAGTATGCCTTTGCAACCCCTACAACCTTCTGGATCGCCCATGCCGGGATAGCAGAGCCGTTGCAGGCACCTCCGACGGTAGGATTGCTTGATGTCGTATAAGGGTAGATTCCCCAGTCATTGTCCCTCATTATTCCAAGCTGTCCTTCAAGAAGTATCTTCTTACCGCTTTCAACAGCCTCTCTTACGACAGGAACAGTGTCTATGATATGGTTTCCGAATTCCTTGAGCCATTTGTCGCAAAGCTCCATCAGCTCTTCGACCGTGTACGTCTTAAGCCCGTAGTACTCAAGATCCCTGTTCTTCTTCGGTACCAGCATCTCAAGCCTTTTTTTCAAAAATTCCGTATCTTTTAAATCTCCCGCTCTGATGCCGAATCTTGCCGCCTTATCCGTATAGCAAGGGCCGATTCCTCTCTTTGTGGTTCCGATCTTGTCTCCAGATGCTCTTTTTGCCTCTTCTGCGCCATCTAGGTCGCAGTGATATGGCATTATCAGGTGTGCCCTGCTGTCGATGAAGATATTGTCAATCTCAAGACCTGAGCTTTCTCTTATGTTTTCAAGCTCATTATGCATGGTATCGAAATTTACGACGGTACCTGCTCCTACAATGTTCATCGTATCTGGGTTGAAGATGCCGCTTGGAAGGATGTGAAGCGCGAACTTGCCGTTATCGTTAATGACGGTATGCCCGGCGTTATCCCCTCCCTGATAGCGGATTACTATATCCGCATCCTGGGCGAAATAATCTACTATTCTTCCTTTTCCCTCATCGCCGTACTGAACTCCGACTACGGCTGATACATTCGTTTTCTTCATACGAATAACTCCTTTCCTTCTTTCTTCATGCGCTCGAACATCTCTTTTTCGAGTCTTTCCTGTTCGTCGATGTCCTCTGCATCCCAAGGATACTTGATCCATGTGTCCTCTACTTCGAGAGCCGGGTAATATCTCTTGATCTCAGGTGGGAATTCGACATCCTTCTGCTTGAGCTTGTTATGCAGTATGAGTACTGCGATCTCTTCTGGCTCATAGCTCAGAAGCTCTCCCACGCAGTAAGCCAGGGTAGCCCTGGTGTCGTCAACCTCATCGATCAGGAGGACCTTCTTGCCTCTAAGCTGTCCCTGGACCTCATCGATCCACTGTATCTTAGTGGGGTGCTCCCTATGCTTATGATCCACACCGTAATATGATATTCCGACTGCGTAAATCGGTCTGTTGATGAACGTCTTTATGATACGGGCAGGGATGAATCCGCCAGATCCGATAGCGACGATCACATCCGGATCAAATCCTGAGTCCGTAATCTGCTTTGCAAGCTTCTTAATCAGCTTATGAACCGTGTTATAGCTTACATATAGTTTGTCTTCTGCCATCATCAACCTCTTTTATTTCTTAGGATACATCTCCGCGATATACGGAAGAGTCCTGTATTGTTCCTTATAATCAAGACCGTAACCGACTACCCATACGTCTGGAATCTCGAAGCCCACATATTCAACAGGGACATCGATCTCATGACGCTCAGGCTTATCTAAGAATACAGCGGTCTCGATGCTCTTGACACCGCGGCTTTTGAACGTCTTAATCAGGTATGAGAGGGTGTTCCCACTGTCCAGAATGTCCTCAACAATGAGAACATGATGGTCTGCGAGGTTCTCCCTTGTATCCATTAAGAGCCTTACTTCGCCTCTCTTATCACCTTTTTCCCCGTAAGAGGATATGGCGATGAAATCTACAATGTGCTTGATTGTAAGTTTTCTTGAGAGATCCGCCATAAAAATAAAAGAACCTTTGAGAACTCCGACTAGAATCAGCGGCTCATCAAGGTCCTTGTATTTCTCGTCAATCTTATGTGCCAGTTCATCCACTCTTCTTGAGATGGTGTCCGCATCAATAAGAATCCTGCTTAAGTCCTTTGTTAAAGGTGGAATCGATAATGTTGGTGCCATTGGAACTTCCTTATTAAAAATACCATTTAATTTTATATTATTAACGCCTCTATGAAAAGACTCTTTTCCCTAAGAGAGGAGAAAGAGCTCAGCCAATGAGATGATGATGCGATGCAAAAATAGGGTAGTGGTTTATTTTTGCATGCGTTTTTGTTTTACAAAAAGCGAGTGTTTTAGATTAATAAATTGGGCTAAAAGCATTTAAAATGGGAAATTCCAGGTACGAATTAATTCATTGACAGTAGCTCTATTAGGCTATATTCTCGTAGAAAAGGCTAATTGGACTCGAGATCCTTGGAGGCTTCATGACCGACGTAGAGATATTGAAAACCATGCTCCTCTCCAGGAGCTTTGAAAATAAACTCTCCCAAAAATTCAAAGAGGGAGTATTTTATGGCACTACCCACCTGAACATCGGGCAGGAGGCGAGTCATGTTGGGCTTATCGCAGCTCTTGATGCAAGAGACTGGATTGTCCCTACCCATCGCTGTCATGGGTTCAACATCGCTCGTGGAACAGATATTGAGAAGATGTTTTCCGAGATGTTCGGCTCACGCCATGGCGTATGCCGTGGTCTTGGCGGCTCAATGCACATGAGCGAGGTCTCCACGTGTAATGCGGGAAGCAGCGCAATCGTAGGCTCTGGAGTCCCGATTGCTACCGGCATTGCTTTCGCTCTTAAAAGAAAGAAACAGGCTAATATAGCAGTTGCGATCTTCGGGGACGGTGCAAGCAGCCGTGGAAGCGTTCATGAGGCGATGAACATAGCATCTGTTTGGAACATCCCCGTTCTTTTCTATCTGGAGAATAATCATTACGGCATGAGCGCATCAGAGCATAATGCCATCAGTACCGATAACATCGCATCCAGGGCAAAAGGATATTCAATCGAGTATGAGAGGGTTGATGGCAATGATGTGATGGCAGTACGGGACTCTGTGAGGAGGGCAAGGTCGTATATCCTGGAACATGAAAGGCCTTTCTTGATCGAGGTCAACACTTACAGGATGTGCGGGCATAGTAAGTCCGATAAACTCCTCTACCGCTCAAGAGAGGAAGAGGATGAGTGGAGAAAAAAAGATCCTATAAATGCCTATTCGGAGAGCCTCATAGAAAGAGGTGTCATAAGCGAGGCTGATTATCTTTCCCTTTGCTCAAGTGTGGATGAGGAGGTTGATGAGGCATTTAAAAAGGCTGAGGCCACAAAGGACGATGTACTCAGCCTCAGGGAGCTGGAGAGTTTTCTTTTTGCCCCTTCTCCCGTCTCTCTTAACAGAAAGGGTGCTTTGCATAAGGCAAGTTACCGTGATGCTATATATGAGGCGCTTGATGAGATACTTAGGGAGGATGCGTCGGCGTTTTTAATGGGCGAGGATATCGGGTTATATGGTGGGTGCTTCGGTGTAAGCAAGGATTTATATTTGAAACACCCTGGTAAAGTGCTTGAGACACCTGTATCGGAAGAGGGCTTTACATCCCTTGCCGTAGGGGCTAGCATGCTCGGCCTTCATCCGATAGTCGAGATAATGTATGCGGATTTCTCAACCCTTGCATCCGATCCACTTATCAATCATGCGGCAAAGACGTATTTCATGTCAGCCGGTCAGCTTAACTGCCCCCTTGTATATCGTGCTCCGATAGGAAGTGGAACCGGGCATGGAAGTCAGCATACTGCGAACATTGAGGCGATGTTCCTCAATACCCCCGGCCTTATCGTCGTCGCTCCCAGTGACGCTTATAGCGCAAAAGCCCTTTTAAAGAGTGCTCATCGCGATAACAATCCCGTATTGTTCTTCGAGCACAAGGGGCTCTATGACAGCGTTGGCGATGTAGGGGATGAGAATGTCTATCTTCCCCTTGGAAAGGCCATAGTCTCTTCTTATGGAGATGATTTGCTCATAATCGGATATTCGCACGCCTTTCATACTGCCCTTGAGGCGACCAGGGATATCAGGGATAGGATCACCTACATGGATCTGGCTACGATCAGCCCCCTTGATAATAGCGAGATCATAAGACAGGCCTCATCTCACGATAAGATACTCGTAGTCCAGGATACTCCTGAGAATGGAAGCGTGGGCGACAGCGTAATCAGTATCATAGCTAGAGAGGTGCCCGGGGATGAAAAGATAAGGCTGCTCTCTGCCCGTTCTCTGCCCATACCGTTCTCTAGAAATCTTGAAAAGAGTGTCATTCCTACCAAAGAGGAGATACGGAAAGCGGCATTTGAGCTTTTGGACGCTTAACATTTTCACCCAATACTCTGTATAATCCTAGAAGATTTTGTTAAATATTTTTTAGGAGCATATATGGATATTGATGTAAAGAAGCTGCATCCGCTTGAAGTCAAGCTCTTAAGACACGTATCTCTTGGTGAGAAAATCGACCATGAGAGAATCATGAAAGAGCTGGATTACAAGGTCGGGCAGTGTAACCAGGCTTTCTCCTGGCTTAGTCAGAAACAGCTTTTAAAAGAAGTTGAGAGAAGTGTTAAAGTCGTCTATGAACTTACGGATTATGGCCGTAGCCTTATAACAGAAGGGCTTCCTGCAGAGCGCATCTTTACATTCCTTAAAGAAAACGGGCCACACACCATGCCTGAGATCGCCCAGGCCCTTAATATGGAGAACAGTGATGTAGGCTCTGCTTTCGGTGCTCTCAGCAGCAAGAAGGCGGTAGCGCTTAACGCAGAGAGGAAAGCAGAGAGGATTTCCGATGAACTTCCTCAGGATATTAAGATGCAGAGAGCTCTTTTAGAGCGTGCTGAGGCATCAGGTGAGATTGAGGATTCATCCCTCTCTGATAATGAGAAGAAGACGATCTCTCAGATGGCTAAGAAGAGGGGTGCGAGCCTCTCCCCGTTTAAGCTCAGTGAGAAGGAGATAGTCGTCTATGAGCTTACAGAACTGGGAGATAAGGCAAAGAAGGCCCTCCAAGAGGCGAATATAACGGGAGAGGAGCTTGGAAATCTTACTCATGAGATGCTGAAAAGCGGTTCATGGAAGGGTGCGACATTCCGCCCATACGGCGTAGATGCACCTACATCAAGACTTATCCCAGGAAGAAGAAACGCATATGCTAACTACCTTCAGTGGGTTAAAGATAAGCTTATTTCACTCGGATTTGAGGAGTTTGATGGGCCACTGGTAGAGAATGAGTTCTGGAACGGAGATGCACTTTTCATGCCACAGTTCCACTCCGCACGTGATATTCACGATGTTTATTATGTAAAAGAACCGAGACATGCGAAGAGAATTGAGGAGCCGTGGCTCAGCCAGGTTGCCAAGACCCATGAGGATGGATGGAACACAGGATCCCGTGGCTGGGGCTATACATTCGACCATGAATTCACACGTCGTCAGGTCTTAAGAAGCCAAGGGACGGTTCTCTCTGCCCATCAGCTGACCAAGGCTAAAATCCCAGGAAAATATTTCGGCGTAGTACGTTGTTTCCGTTACGACCAGGTCGATGCGACCCATGGTGCCGATTTCTATCAGACGGAGGGAATCGTACTTGGAGAGGATGTAAACCTTAGAAACCTCCTAGGCCTTTTAAAGATGTTTGCCGAGGAGATCGCGGGAGCTGAGGAGGTCAAGTATGTTCCTGGCTACTTCCCGTTCACCGAGCCGAGTATCGAGGTGCACATCAAGCACCCTGTGCTTGGATGGTTCGAGCTTGGAGGATCTGGCATATTCCGTCCAGAGGTGACAAAGGCACTTGGAATCGATGTTCCAGTTCTCGCATGGGGACTTGGAATCGACAGGATGGCTCTGATGCACTTAGGACTTAATGACCTCAGAGAGCTTTTCACTCCTAATATCGAGTCTGTAAGAATGAGGAGGGGTAACTAATGCCGAAGATTGACGCACCTGAGAAAATATTCTTCTCTCTTCTTGGAAAGAAGATGAGTGATGATGAGCTTGTAAACATCTTCCCCGTGGCGAAGGCCGAGCTTGACGGGCATGATACGAAAGACCATGTCATTAAGATTGAACTTAATGATACCAACCGTCCAGACCTCTGGTCCGCAGCCGGTGTTGCCCGTGCCTTAAGGACATATGAGAGTAAGGAAATCAAGCATTATGATTTCTTCAGCACGAAGGAGCACAGCCTTGAAAGCGAAGGGCGTGCTGTAATCGATGATAAGAGCGCTCTTGGAATAAGGGATTATTCCATCGGTTTTGCCGCCCGTGGAAAAACCGTTGACAACGATCTTCTTATAAATCTCATTCAGAGCCAGGAGAAGCTTTGTACGAACTTCGGAAGAAAGAGAAAGACAATCGCGCTCGGTATCTATCGTTCGGATTTAATCAAATACCCAGTGCATTATGCGGCAGTTGATCCCGATAAGACCTCGTTTGTTCCACTTGGAATGGATGAGTGTTTAACGCTCCGTGAGATTTGTGAAAAGCATCCTAAGGGCAGGGATTACGGGTATATCGTCTCAGATAAGCCACTCTTCCCGTATCTTTATGATGATAATAACGATACCCTCTCATTCCCTCCTGTAATAAACAGTGCACGTATCGGAGCCGTTGAGGTAGGGGATTCGGATCTCTTTGTCGAGCTCTCTGGTCCGATTCTAGAGGATCTTCTGCTTACAGCTTCAATCCTTGCATGCGATATGGCCGATATGGGATTTGAAATCCTTCCTGTGAAGGTCAGCCTCGCAAAGGAGACCAAGTATGGAAAGGAGATTACAGTTCCATTCTATTTCCAGAGTGAGCAGAAATGTTCTATTGAGGCGGTTGAGAAGAAGCTTGGACTCTCCATCAGCGGAGAGGAGTGTGTGGCCGCTCTTAAGAGGATGGGTGTCGAGGCGACATTCTCAGGCGATGAGATTACTGCCATCTGCCCACCATATAGGAATGACTTCTTGCATGAGGTGGATGTGATTGAGGATATCATGATCGGTTATGGTCTTGAGAACTTTGAACCTGTCATGCCTCATGATTTCACTGTCGGCAGGTTAAGCCCGGCTGAGGAATTTTCACGCAAGGTAAAGGAGATCATGGTCGGTCTTGGCTTCCAGGAGATGATGTATAACTACCTAGGATCGAAGAAGGAGTATATCGACAGGATGCATATCGATGGAAAGGATGCGGTATTCATCCTCAATCCGATGAGCGAGAACTACGAGGTCGTACGTCCATCCGTCATTCCAAGCCTTCTTGAGAGTGAGAGCGTATCTGGCCACGCTGTCTATCCTCATAACATATTCGAGGTAGGCAAGATCTGTCTCAAGGATAAGAGCGATAATAGCGGTACTGTTACGAAAAATAGCCTCGGCTTCCTCTCTTCCGATAACCAGATCGGCTATAATGAGGCAGCCAGCCTTATTAACACTCTCATGTATTTCCTTAAGAAGGATTACATCCTGACAGCCGTTGATGCAGACCCACGCTTTATTCCAGGTCGTGCTGCGAACATCATCTATAACAGCAGGAAAGTGGGAGTCTTCGGAGAGGTTCATCCCCAGGTTCTTGAGAGTTGGGGCTCTGATATGCCTACAATCGCAGCTGAGATAGATCTTGATGCGCTTCTTGAAGAGAAGAGGGAAGAAGTCAAGAAAGAGAAGAAGAAAGAGGAGAAAGCGGAGGAGAGCATCGTAGAGCAGTTCAAGAAGAAGGTGATTCTCAAGGTCTCGAAGATCGTCGATGTCCAGAGGCATCCGGGTGGGGACAAGCTCTACATCCTCCAGCTTGACACAGGGGAGGCTGAGAGGCGCCAGATCGTCTCATCAATCGTCCCGTACTACAGGGAGGATGAGCTTCTCGGGCGCAACATCGTCATTGTAAGCAACTTAAAGCCTGCTAACTTCCGCGGCGTGAAGTCCAACGGCATGCTGCTTGCTGCGAGCGAGAAGGGGGATGAGGAGCATAAGACATGCGAGCTTATATTTGCCGATGATCTTCCTGTCGGGGCCGTCATCGAGTTCGATAACCAGGAGCCGGTTGAGAAGATAACGACGTATCTGAAGGCAGAGCACTTCTTCGCACTTCCGATTAAGGTAATAGACGGCACGGTTTGCGTGGAGGGCAATCCCCTTGGATACGGAGGAAAGCACCTTAAAGTTTATAAGTATATCGATGGAAACGTCGGTTAAGCGATAGCGGGGTAAAACCCGCTATTATTTAAATATTTATGAATTCTTGGTTTATCAGGGATGCTCTTTTTTCTTCTACCCCTGCTTTGTCTGCATAATCAAACCAGCATGTTTTGGCTTCATTAACTTCTTGTATTAATTCTTTATAATCTGATTGCTTTAGTCCCATGCTTTCTGCAGTTTGTTTTAAATCCTCAATACTGAAAGCATCCCTTTTGCCATTTACTGTCATTTGATGAGAATCCAGCCATTTATTCCCCCTCTTAAAGCTGAATGTAAGATCATAAGCTGGGGCAAGTTTCCATTTCTTATTTTCATCCATGAGAAAAGCAATATTCTTTACATGGTCATCCTGATTTCGAAAAACTATGTTGAAGACCATCCGTCTGTAAAGCTCTTTTTTTGTATCATAGGAAAGGTGGAGTTCTTCTATGGCTTTAGCGGCGTCTTCATATCCTACAGTTCCCGGGCTGTTGAAATCGTAATGGCATAACCCTCCGAGACTTATCATGTGGAGCTTGCGTCCATCGGAAAGTCGATCAAACCGTTTTGTAACAAAATGAGATCTCCCGTTTTCTTTGAATAAGTAACAATCCGATATTGTTATGCCTGCTTTTTTTGCAAGAAGATAATAAGCATATTCAATGTTCGTGTATCCTTTAGGATCAAGAAAATTATGATCTCCATTTCCTGAAATTCCATCAAATTTCATCAAACAGTACTCAAAGCCTTTAGGTGCAGTGACCTGCCCGGATCGTACTTCATTAGTGTTTGGATTCCATGCGATTAACGCCTTTGCTCTTGCTCCGCCTGCGGATGTTCCGACTTTGACTATTTTCAGTAAATCCTGCTCATCTTCACTTAATTCGGTTCGCATACCTTTCCTTTCTTGCAGGATTTCAGAAGCTAAACGTACAAGTTCATTCACTTGCAGAAGTTCTGATTTTGTACCTGATTTAAAAAGTGGTGGTGCATATTCCAATGCTCCCATACCCCTTTCTCCTGTATAGAGAAGACGCTCTACAGGTGATAGTGGATTATTTGTCCTATTGTGCCTTATTAACCATGAGTTGATTACTGCGTTTCCGAATCTATCAGGTAAGGAATCTGCAAAAACTCCGGGTAAACCTTTGAAAGTTTCATATTGGAGGGCAGGAAAACGGTATACTCTGGATGATAAGGGCATTGTAAGAGGAGAGATATCATAGCCGTTAGAAATAGCATTGCGTGAGAACTGAAAGGATGCAACATCATCATCGTCTCTAAGAGCTATTACTCCGATGTCTTTTCCCCACAGTTTCACGATAGCTTGCATCTTTTACCCCCTTTTTTTTGCTTACCCTTTGAGGTGCTTTTTTGTTATATCTCAAGTAGTCGATAGGTCTGAAATCCGCATCTGGAAGCAGGATTTCCATATTTTCCAGCACCGACAACGCTTTTAGTACCTTATATAGTGTCCTCGTGTTTATCGATTCTCCGCTTTCAAGTCGGATGAGTGTGACTAAACCTATACCTGCTTTGTCCGCAAGTTCTTTCTGACTTAAATTACCGTCAATTCTATATCGAGCTATCCTTTTCCCGATTTCTCTTTCAAAATCCGATATTTGCATTGCATTGGTAATTTTCATGGGAATATTATATAGTCAAATTTGATAATATTCAATATTTGATATATTAAATAGCAATTGCTATATTAACATTCAAAATCTTAAATATTATCCATTGAATAAAAATATAACATTGTTAATTATAATTCCTGGCTCACATCCTTATTAAGAGCCACGAATTCTTCCATGCTGTTGTTCCCTTCTCCGAATACGTGGTATGTCTCCTGAATAATTAAAAATGCTTTTGGATCGATTGTATGCACCATGCGTGTAAGTCGGCTTACGCTCTGATTCGGTATTACGACCATGAGCATGGGTCTGTTCTTCATCGAATAAAGTCCCTTTGCCTCTATGAGAGTACCACTTTTATCAAGGTCATTGAGTACGAAATTTCTTATCTCGTTAAGCTTTTCCGAGATGATATAGCAAGTCTTTGCATAATTTGTACCCATCATGAGGACGACCTTGTTTACCATTATCTGAGTGATGTATGCGACGATGATCGCATAAAGTGCGCTTTCCAGGCCGAAGATGAACGCAGAGCATACGATAACCGCACCATCGACGGCAAATAGCGCTGTGCCCAGAGGCAGATGCAGGTAGCGTGCAACAATCTGTGCGATGATGTCCGTACCTCCCGTATTCGCACCGCTTTTCATTACAAGGCCAAGCCCAAGCCCTGAGAGAACGCCTCCGAAAAGGCAGCTTAGCCAGAGGTTCATGTCCCTGCTTAAGTCGAGAATACCATCATAGCCTATGACTCTTCCAATGATGCTTGAAAAAATAGAGAGAAGCACAGCTCCAATAAGGCTCTTGAGACCGAACTGTTTTCCAAAAAGCAGTGTTCCTATTATGAATAGAGGAATGTTCTGTAGCAGCATTGTAAGGCTGAGATCAAATGAGAATGCATGATAAAGTATCGTGGAAATACCTGAAACTCCTCCAGGCGCGATCTGCGCAGGGTTAGTAAATGCGGTGATGGCGAAGGCCGTAATGAAAGAGCCCAGTATTATGTAGAAATATTCAAGAACGGTGTACTTGCTGATCATAACTTTTCTGGAAGCTCCTTTACATCTCTTTCAAGAAGAGGAATGGTATCCTCTATATTCTTAATGACGATGAGTTCATCAAGTACGCTTTTATCCATGAAACCTTCGTCAACCGTGTGCTGGAGGAATGCCAGCAGACTGTCATAATAACCACTAGTATTCATCAAGGCCACATTCTTCTTATGGTAGCCAAGCTGACGCCAGGTGAAGATCTCGCTGAGTTCCTCAAGCGTTCCGATGCCACCGGGAAGTGCGATGAACGCATCAGAGAGAGCATACATCTTCTCCTTCCTCTCATGCATGCCGTCAACTATGATGAGCTGGCTCTCAACATCCTCACTTCTGACTGATGGAAGATCCATGGCTTTGGGAAGAACCCCGATTACGTGCCCTCCCAGGCGTTTTAATTCCTTTGCAAGCACGCCCATTATACCTTTGTTACCACCTCCATAGACGAGAGAGATGTCGCTTTCTTTGAATATCGAAGCAAGAGTGATGGCATCTTTTCTGTAAATATCGCAGTTTCCATAAGAGGAGCCTGTGAACACACAGACTGTTTTAATTTTGTTCATAAAGGAAAGTATAGCAGTTAAAAGGAGCTTTAGGAACAGAGGGAAGAAGCAGAGTAGTGCTCTATGAAAATAGGATGTCATAATAAGTTTTCAGAAATCTTTGGAGGTGAGAATCTTAAAAGAGCAATTTTTTCCTTGATAGTGTTACCTCTTTTGGTTAAAATCGTTTTATAAATAATTATGGGGGATTTTTGGATTTCAACACTTAAAAATCTCTTATGATTAATTAGGACAAAAAAAGAATGCAATTTTCTTTATTTCGTTCTAGAATAGAGTTATGGTGTTTGCGTTGCTCTCACCATGCTTAGAAAAGGAGAATCTAATTTTTAGGAGGAAGGGCGGATTCCTCCATCAGCCGAAGCTGATGGTTTCTGCGCCAAATAAATTATGAGAAAAGTTCTATTGATTCTTTCCGTCATGTTGCTTTCCGTCTCTATGCTGTTTTCAGCCCAGGAGATGAGTGTTACATGGGAGTGGCTGTTAGATGATCCAGAGGTAAATTACTACCGCTATCAGCTTAATGGTACAGATGAGGATGGTTGGACCGTCGTCTCTGGCGATACTGCAACTTATGTAGCGGAAGGCCTTGATCCATATCAGGATTATACTCTCTATCTTGAGAGAAGCTATGATGGCGTTAACTGGTCTGAGACTGCCAGTGCTACAGCTGAGGCTCTCTTAGTCACTGAGCCTGTAGTAGAAGAGGAAGTAGCAGTCATCGAAGAGCCTGTCGAAGAGGTTGTTGTTGAAGAGCCTGTAGTAGAAGAGGTCGTAGTAGAAGAGGTCGTAGTAGAGGAACCAGTAGAAGAAGTTGTAGTAGAAGAGGAAGAGGTGGTAGCTGAGCCAGTAGAGGAGGCTGTCGTTGAAGAAGAGGCAGTTATTGAGGTTGCACCGGTTGCTCCTGTAGAGGAAAAGAGTGCAAAGGCTCCTCTTGAGTTCTCATTACTCTTCAGACCATATGTTGTTATGAACTTCGATTGGGGAACAAATACTATGCTCAATCCTATTGGCGTTGGTGCTGGTATCAGCCTTGATTTCGATAATGTTATCGCATTCTCTGAGAATTCTGGATTAGGATTACGCCTCGATGTTGGTTCTACTCAGTATGCGGATGGCGGTTTCTCCAAACTATTGTTTGAAGGCGTAACAGGAAGCAAGCTTGCATTCTGGAACTGGAATTGGGATAGAATCGTAAATCTTGCAGAGAATTACTACCACGATGTTAACGCAACGCTCCTCTTCACTCTTGATGCAAGAGCAGGAATTGCTGACTTCTCATTCGGTCTCGGTGGTGGTGCTGCCGTTCTGTTTGGTGCAATTAATGATCCTATTGATTACCCTGCATATAACTTTGCATTCGAAGAAGCAAATATTGAGCTTGCGGCATTTGGAGCTGCAAATGTTGGAATGAAGTTCTACATGGGATCTGTATTCTCACTTGGTGTTGATGCCGTTTATAAGGTTATGATTCCAAACTATGAGAATAATGAGCTTGATGCATCTGTAGTATTCGGATTCACTTTCTAAGTGGACAACCTGTTTACTTATATTAAATGGAGGGGAGATTTGGAGTTATCCATTCTCCCCTTTACTTTAGAAGACCAGCTTATATTAGCTACGCTTTCCTATGCGAATTTCGGTCCTTATGTAAAGAGCGATGAGAAGATAACAATCAAGGAAGCTACAGAACGTCTTCTTAAAATAAACTATAAACCAGAGAATTTCAGAGTTAAGAACGATTATAAGCTCGTGGAGGCGATAATGAACGCGCCTCGTTTCTCTTCTCTTTATATCAGCGATATTGAAGAGCATTTTGATAAGGGTTTAAAACAGTTTTTTGCTTTCACTGTTCATTTAAAGAGGTCAAAACTTATAGTCTACCGGGGAACGGATAATACCGTCACCGGTTGGAAGGAAGATTTCGATATGGCATATGAGCCAGAAGTCCCATCCCAGGCGGAGGCTTTGAAGTACCTGAACAAGATAGCCAGGCGATATAGTGGCTCTCTTCTCCTTACTGGGCATAGCAAGGGTGGAAACCTCTCAATATATGCCGCTGCAAACGTAAGTGAGAGCATAAGAAAGAGAATCATAGCAGTATTTAATAACGATGGGCCTGGGTTTAATGAGGAAAACAGGACACATGAGACTTTTCATCTGATAGCAGATAGGACTGTAACTCTTGTTCCCAGGGCTTCAATCATCGGTATGATAATGGAGCATAGCGATGATTACCATATTGTTGAATCAACCGCACGCCTTATTTTCCAGCATGATCCCTACACTTGGGTCTTTGACGGGCCGAATCTAAAGTTCGTCGAGGAGAGAACGCCTAATTCAATCCTGTTTGAACGTGTGATCTCAACGTGGCTTAAGAGTGCTACGAGAGAAGAGCGTGCAGGGTTTGTCGATGCTTCTTTTAAATGTCTTTCGGGTATCGGGGTTGAGAATTTCTCCGGCTCCAGTTTTGAGATAATATTCAGAACACCTGAAGTCATCAAAATCTATCGCTCTCTGGATCCGAAAGAGAAGGCTGTGATGAAGAAGGTAGTTGTAAAGCTTATCCAAGCTACAAAAGAACAGGTTGCTAAGAAAGACGATGTTAAGCTGATAGGAAATTAGCCTTTCTTTTCTTTAGATTTAAGATATTTTCTTGCTCTTTTTTCCCCACCTGGAACGTAATAGCCATCTTTACCCTTCTGTATGAGTTCCTTATATATATCTTCAAACTGCTGAGCCACTATTCTTCCATCAAATCGATTTTTGCTTTCTAATGCGTTTTCCCTTTTCTCTCTTACTTCATCAATATGGTTAAGAACGTAGTCCATCTTCTGAGCCATATCATGGCTGTTTCCACTTTTAAAATACCATCCTTGATTCTCTGATACCAGATCCGTCATGCTCTCAACATCCGCACATATAACGGCAGATCCGGAACATAAGGCCTCGATTACAGTCATGGCCTGGTTTTCCGATATACTTGCTGTTACGAAGCAGAGGGTTTTGTTTATTACTCTCGAGCCGATTATTTCGTCATTAGGCACAAGACCTGTAAATAGGATCTCATTTTCCGTAAGGCCAAGGTTTTTTGCCTGTGCCTTAAGATCATGTTCTGCTGGTCCCTGTCCGATAATCAGGAATTTTGCATCCTTGTTTTTCTCATGGCATTCTGCGAAAGCCGCAATTGCGACATCCAATGATTTCTCATAACCTAGGCGACCTATGAAGAGGAATGTCTTATCTCCAAGGAATGAGGCTGGAATGCCATCTGGTAGGGGAAGTAGTGGGCGATTCTCATCAAATCTTGAGATGTCTATTCCATTGGATACGAATCTTACATCCTTATCAGGATTCTTCTCCTTGAGCTGTTTGCATGTATGCCTGTTCGGTGCAGTTATAAGCCATGTGAGACGAAAGAAAGGGCGTAGTACGACAGGCCATATCGCTTCAGTTGCCGCATTGGCAAGTGCATCAATCTTTAACGCATATTTTATATATGTAGGCTGATCTATCAGGGTGTGATGTGTAGCAACAACAGGTACATGATATCTCCTGGCTGTATGGTTAAGAGCTTGTCCCATCAACCATGGACTGGTATTGTGTACGATATCAAAATGATACTTCTTGAAGTATTTCTGGAGATACCATCCCTGGATAGGGAACAGTTTCAAACCTTTATAGATCCAAGCTGGAACATTTTTTACATGTATGATGTGTATCCCTTTCTCTATGGTATTCTCATTAAACTCATGCTCTTTGGGAACGAAGAAATAAACCTCGTGTCCCCTCTCTATTAGATTATTTGCAAGATTTATTGTAGCTGTTATAACCCCGTTGGTCTCAGGGTAGAATATATCAAATCCAAAGGCAATTCTCATATTAAGATATTCTCACTTAAAACAAAGTTATATTAAATATAATATACATTAACAGTTTTTAAACAACAGGTAAAAGATTTTGTTACATGCCTACTTAAAAAGCATACTGCTTCCTTACCTTCCAAATCCAGATCCATACCATAGGTGTTGTACAAAAAGAATGTAGTAAGATTTTAATACTAACCATTCTTACATTGAGGTATCATAGGAGGCAAAAACTTTTCTCTCAACTATGAAATCTGCACGTTAAAGCTGGCGGAAGTAGGGGGAAATATAGCATTTTAACATAATGTGCAAAATGAATTGAAAAATCATCTTCATCATTCGCATTGATATCTCCTTCATTTCGTGTCTAAATGAAGGAGATTCCTTGCAGGCAAGTTCTTCTGGGTGGCACGAATGTAACAACAGTTATGAGCCTTTTGTGAAATACTACTTGGGAATTATGTTGAAAGCCTATAATGAATTTGAAAACCGTGTAGAACACCTTAAGTACCATAAACTTTCTAAACCAGAGCGTATTAAAGCCGTGTTTGATAAAAAGGTAGGTAAAGTCACAAAGAAAGAAATCACGGAATTATACCCGGACATAAGCAAGGTTACGGTTGAACGCACATTAACAGCCTTAGTGAAAAGTGGCTATATAGCAAAGGTTGACTCTGGCCCTCATACGGGATATGTACGTATCTAAATGGTGTCTCCTTTATTTTTACGGTTAATGAGTGAGATTTCTCAAAAATGAATGGGCTTATTCTGATTTTTTTTATAATAATCGGCACCCTGGATATCAGAATGCCGTATTTTGTCTCGAGGTTAGATTAACCAAAAATCAGATTAATCGGGCAAGCGGGAATTGAAAAATGTTGCACTTTTCACTTGCCAATGAATAATTTGTTAAATCGTTATTAATATAGTATATTTATCATTCATGTTCTAAAGGTGTCATTCATAATGTAAACCTTATAAATATTTGAAGTGGTTATATTTTGATGCTCTTTAATCATGAACAATCTTACAAAGATAATAACACAAAAACACAAGTCATGATACAATTCCTCATCATTTTTCTCTTGCTTTTTTCTTCACCCTGAAGAGAATGGAGTCCTCTTGCCGATTCTCTGATAGAAACGATTGGATATGACAATATTATGAGCGGGAAAGCACCTTTTCTGTGTTAAAAGGTTGCTGCAATGCACCCGTTTTTGTGGACCTCATAAAAGTATCGGTTCGTAATCGGTTCATAATCGACTCATAATCGGTTCAGATTCGTTGATACGATTGAACCGATTTGCTATAATAGGAGCGTTAATAAGAATGAAGGAGATGGCAGTATGCTTTTTCGGGAAAGTGAGACCATAGAACTGAAAGAAGTTGTTGTGGACGAAATCAAAAAAGAGATCATTGCTTTTGCTAACTGTGACGGCGGACAACTTTACATTGGCGTCCAGGATGACGGCACGGTAGTCGGAGTGGATGACCCGGACGGTGTATCTTTGCAAATCAGCAATATGGTACGGGATGCCATCAAGCCGGATATAACAATGTTCGTGCATTACAAGACGATTGAAGAAAATGGAAAAGACATTGTTGCTGTAGATATTCAGCGCGGAACAGACCGGCCTTATTATCTTGCAAAAAAAGGGATGCGGCCAGAAGGCGTCTATGTTAGGCAGGGTTATTCTTCGGTTCCTGCTACGGATACGGCAATCCGCCGTATGATTAAAGAAACGGATGGGGACCGCTTTGAAGCCATGCGCTCTCTGAACCAGGAACTCACATTTGAAGTTGCGAAAAAAGAATTTGACCTTCGGAATGTAGAATTTGGTCCGCAGCAAATGCGTACTTTGAAGCTGGTCGATCAGGATAACCTTTATAGCAACTTAGGGCTTCTTCTGTCCGACCAATGCGTCCATACGATTAAGGTCGCAGTTTTTCAGGGCACAGACCAGACGGTATTTAAAGACCGCCGGGAATTTCGCGGGTCGCTGCTGCGCCAGATGAACGAAGTGTATGATTTTATTGACTTCCGCAATCAGACCCGTGCAACCATAGAAAAACTGCTAAGGATCGATGTCCGGGATTACCCTGAAATCGCTGTCCGGGAAGCATTGCTGAATCTGCTGGTCCACCGGGATTATTCCTTTAGTGCCAGCGCACTTATTAGTATTTATGCGGACAGGATTGAATTTGTGTCCATTGGCGGATTGATGCCGGGAATTGACCTGGAAGATATTATGATAGGTATTTCCGTATGCCGGAACCAGGACCTTGCGAATGTGTTTTATCGTTTACATTTGATTGAGGCTTATGGTACCGGAATGGGAAAAATTATGAAGGCATACGAAGGCATGGTGGAAAAGCCTGTGATTGAAACTACAAAAAACGCCTTTAAGATCATACTGCCGAATATTAACGCCAAATATGAAAAAGACGCTGAATCTGTTCTTCCAGCAGAGCCATCCGCACATACTCCTGTTGGCACGCCATTAAGTGCCGGAGAAGAAAAAGTGCTGGAATATGCCCGGACACATGGTGCTGTTACAAGAAATGAAGTCATAGGACTGCTCAAAGTGAGTATCTCCACTGCTGCCAGAGTACTGAAAAAGCTGGTAAAAAACAATCTGCTAAAGCAGAATGGAAAAGGCAGAGGCACCAACTATATATCATTATAAATAAACGATATGCTGCACAGCCTATTGGAAAAATTCAGTCAGCTGTTTTTTGAGACCCTTACATGCCTGGTATCATCCCAGACACGGAAATAGTATATGTTTTTGCCGTTTTTGGCTTTTCTTTTGAAAAAAGTGTAGGGGAAGCGGAACCGCATTTAAACACTTCCTACTCAAGATTTTCAAAGAAAACCATTTTAAAGCCAATGCTACAAATACTAAAGTTGTCGTTCATAGCGTAAAGATGTCGTTCATTTAGCTGATTTTGTTTTGATGATACCAATAAAAAATCATGTAGCAACTCCTTACGATTTAACGAATTACTACATGATTCTTATATCGGGCTTTTATAGATACTTGTAAAACTCACGTATTACGGAATATTTCCTTTTACGGAAAGTCTAAGAAAGAACGGCATGCTGAGTAATTCAGATGCCGTTTT
>CALXOL010000009.1 GCA_944390015.1 uncultured Spirochaetaceae bacterium | reverse complement strand
TCTTGGAACATAAGGGTCTTGCCGCATTCATCCTGCAGGACGAGCCTGTCAGGTTTTCTGACGGCATATCTTATAAACTTTCTCCTCTTATATTAATGCTGAAATGTGCTCATCATGTTAATAAAAATTCATGTTTTTCTTTAATCCAAAGATTTATATTGCATTAAGTTCTTTAATAATATAGACTTCACGGGTTATGGAAAATTTAGAAGAATTTAAGGAACTTGGTCTAAGCGACAGGACCATCGAAGCCCTAAAGGCAAAGGGATTTGAACAGCCGACGGAGATACAGAGACTCTGTATTCCACTACTACTGCAGGAGAACACGGAAGTAATAGGACAGGCTCAGACAGGAACTGGAAAGACTGCGGCATTCGCACTTCCAATAATTGAAACAATAAACGGGGGCGCAAAGGAGCCTGAGGCTCTCATTCTCTGCCCTACAAGGGAGCTTGCGATACAGGTATCTGAGGAGATAACAAGTCTCAAAGGAGATAAGAAGATCGAAGTAACACCCGTCTATGGTGGCGCAAGCATGGAGAACCAGCTGAGAAAGCTTAAAAAGGGTGTTGACGTAGTAGTAGGAACGCCGGGAAGAATCCTAGACCACATAAAGAGAGGAACTCTGAAGCTTGAGAATCTGAAATTCGCAGTTCTCGATGAGGCAGATGAGATGCTCGACATGGGATTCATCGAGGATATCGAGGAGATACTCAAGGCAACCCCTGAGTCAAAAAGAATGCTGATGTTCAGTGCGACGATGCCTAAGCAGGTGTTATCAATCGCAGAGAACTTCATGCATGAATATAAGCTCGTAAGAACTGAGATAAAAGACATCTCAAGCCGAAATACCCACCAGATCTATTTTGAAGTAAGAGAATCTGATAAACTCGAGGCCCTTACCAGAATCATCGACAGGGAGGTAAGCTTTTACGGCGTGATCTTCTGCCGCACAAAAGTACAGTGTGAGGAGATAGCAAACAAGCTTATCAGCAGGGGCTACGATGCCCAGGCCCTCCATGGAGATCTCTCCCAGAGGGAAAGAGAGGTCATTTTAAAGAGGATGAAGGAAAAGAGGCTCTCAATACTGGTTGCGACCGATGTTGCATCCCGTGGCCTAGACATCCAGGAGCTGACGCATGTAATCAACTACAGCATCCCTGAGGATCCTGAGATTTACATACACCGTGTCGGAAGAACTGGAAGAGCCGGACACGAGGGAACAGCAATCACGTTCATAACCCCCAGGGAGACAAGAAGATTCAACTTCATTAAGAAAGCCACATCATCGGAGATCGAGAAGGAAAGGGTTCCTGAGCCTGAAGAAGTCATCCAGGCTAAGAGAAAAAAGATTCTCCAAGATATGAAGGAGAAGGTGTCTATCGAACCAAAAGAGGACTACATCGCCATCGCCTACTCCATTCTCGGAAAAGAAAAGGATCCGCTTAAGGCATTCGCAGCTGTCATCGAATCCATATATAAGGATGAGCTTGAGATCAGCCAGTATAAGAGAATCAACCCAGTCCGTGATGAGAAGGCAGAGCGGAATAAGGGAAAATACGATAAGATAAAACCCGCATCCGTCGATGAGGAGGGGCTGACAAGGCTTTTCATAGCCCGTGGGCGCAGGGACGGCTATACAAAGAGAAGCCTGGCAAACACCCTTATAGATCAGGTCGGAGTCAGGGACGAGGATTTGATGGGAATCGAAGTAATGGAGGATTTCTCTTTTGTAAATGCTCCTTTCCCTGTTGCGGAAAAGATCTTAAAATATTTCTCAAGAAGCAAAGGTCGTCCTCTCGTAACAAGAGCACATGAGGATGATGTGTCGAAGAAGAAAAAAGGAATAAGTGAAAGAGCCCGTTCCAGAAAGAACAGGAGGCAAAGAGAGGAAGAGCAGCCTTACGGAAAGGACGTAAGACTTGACGGATCTCCAAAACCTAAGGTCAATGACAAGAGACGGGCAAAGAAAGAGAAGACAAAAAAGAGGAGAAGATGAGAGATCATTACGATTTTATCCTGGTAGGAGCGGGACTTTTTTCTGCGGTCTTCGCTCATGAGGCGATCAAGGACGGCAAGAGCGTCCTGATTCTCGAGAAAAGAGACCATATTGGAGGAAATGTCTATCAGGAGAAGAGAGACGGCATATCCATACATAAATATGGAGCGCACATATTCCATACTTCAAACAAGCAGGTTTGGGATTATGTGAACCGTTTCTCATCGTTCAACAACTACATAAACAGTCCTATCGCCTACTACCACGGTGAGATCTATAACCTCCCGTTCAACATGAACACCTTCTCAAAGATGTTCTCCTGCTTCACACCAGAGGAGGCGAAGAAGGTGATTGACAGGGAACGAAGAGAGATAAAAGGAGAGCCCAAAAACCTTGAGGAGCAGGCAATCAGCCTTGTGGGGCGCACAATATATGAGAAGCTTGTCAAGGAATATACGGAAAAGCAGTGGGGAAGAGACTGCAAGGAGCTTCCTCCATCCATAATAAAAAGACTTCCTGTAAGGTTCATCTATGACAACAACTATTTCAATGACCGCTATCAGGGCATTCCAGAGGAAGGATACAATGCGATAATAGAAAAGCTGATAGATGGCGCTGATGTCCTGTTGGAAACGGATTATCTTAAAGAAAGGGAAAGATGGGATAATCTCTCAACAAGACTCCTTTACACAGGATGTCTGGATGAGTTCTATGGCTATGAGCTTGGAAAGCTTGAATACCGCTCTGAGATATTCAAACATGAGAGGATCGAATGCGAGAACTATCAGGGCAATGCCGTTGTGAACTACACATCCCATGAGAAGAGCTACACCCGCATAATTGAACATAAGCACTTTCTCAAAGAGGAAAGCCCTGTAACATGGATCAGCAAGGAGTATCCGGTAAGCTACGAGGAGACGAATGAGCCTTACTACCCCGTATCGGATGAGAAGAACACCCTCTTATATTCAAAATACAGGGCAATGGCCGATAGCGACAGCCACCTCATAATCGGCGGTCGTCTCGCCGAATATAAATATTATGATATGGATAAGACGATTGAAAGCGCTCTGATCTGCTATCAGAGATGCAGATGATCGTCATAACGTTCTGAGAGAAGGGCGCGCATGAAGCCGTCCTTCTTCTTCAGCATCTTACTGCCTCTTGTGATTTTACAAAGGCTAATATTCCTGTTTTTAGCTATATCCCTCTGGCTCTTACCACGCTTAAGATCATCCATAAGCAGCCACCTTAATACAAAATCAGCGATCTCAGCATCGGTAAAGAGGTCATCAAAAAGCTTCCTCAGCTCGTTTTTATCATCAATTGATGCGACAACGGATAATATATCCTCGTATGCACGCATTCCTTCATCGGTCGTCATGACATTGCTCTGTTTCATAGTAACAATACTATAGCATATTTTTCAAAGTGCCGGAGAGAAAAGCTTATAAAAATACCTGAAGACCTTCCGTATCGGACTGATTTTATCTGCAGCGCCCGACTCCATCTCCTTTGAAAGATCGAATATCTTATTAAAATCACTCTTAACATCCTTTATGATGCTCGAGCCGTAGAACGCCACGGAAAGCTCAAAATGAAGGAAGAAAGACCTGTAATCCAGGTTCGTAGTACCGACAATCGCCCTCTCATCATCCGAGATGAACATCTTAGAATGCACAAAGCCGGGTGTGAACTCAAAAATCCTGACCCCGGATCTCAGAAGAAGCTCGTAATTACTTCTTGTAACCTCATGAACCTGTTTCTTATCTGGATAGTTAGGAGTAACGATTCTCACATCTATCCCGCTCTCAGAGGCCATGCAGAGCGCATCGGAAAGTTTATCATCGGGAATCAAATAAGGGGTGGTTATCCAGACATAGCGCTTAGCACTGTTTATTATATTGAGGTACGCATTCTCACCCATTGGAACCGGGAAGAAAGGACTTGTACCGAATATCTGCACTATGCCATCACTCGAGGCTATCCGCTCGGGTCTGTAGAATTCAAAATCAACCTTCTCCTTGTTAAGGCTGCACCAGGTCTCTAAAAAGAGGCGCGTTAAAGAGAAGCACGCCTCCCCTTTCAGTTTTATCGCATTATCCTTCCAGTAACCGAATCTTATCTGCCTGTTCGCATACTCATCCGCAAGATTCAGCCCTCCCGTGTAGCAGACCTCACCGTCTATTGACAATATCTTCCTGTGGTCCCGGAAGTTGAGACGTGGATTCATATGGGGCTTCACTGGATTGAATACCACTGCCTTTATCCCATAGCTTCTCAGTGTCTTCTCATAATGAATCGGAACAGAGTTTATTGAACCCATGTCGTCATACATCAGGCGCACATCAACCCCTTCCTTCGCCTTGCGCTTAAGCAGCTCAAGAGTCTTACTCCATACCTCTCCAAGCCCGATTATGAAATACTCGATGAAGATATATTTCTTCGCCTTCTCCATTTCGGAAAAGACATCTGCAAAGAATTCCTCGCCAGTTGCAAAATAATAAGCTTCCGTATTGTCATAAGCTGGAAGGCCTGTCATGTTATAGATGTAGTTCGCCATCCTGACATCAACATCGCTACTTAGTTTTTTCCTGGAATCCTCCATCTCTCGGACATCCTTTGAGAGCGTAAGATGGCTGTTGATATAATCCTCAAGCCTGCGCTCCGCCCTCTGCCCTATCTTCTTGTTTCCAAAAAGAAGATAAAGCACACCCCCAAGGGTCGGGAATACGGATGCCAGTGCTATCCAGACGACCTTATAGGACGGACTTTCCTTACGGGTTAGGACGAACATGGTCACAAGGATGCTCAGCAGATAGAAATAAATGTAATAACCACGGGCATATGCCGCCCAGAAAACAAGATAAACCATGAGGAAGAACTCAATGAGGATCAGCAGAGCCGACCAGATCAGCCTCGATGTGACTATCTTGAACAGTTTCCTCATACTTTGCTCCTTGCCTCTTTTGAGAACTCACATCCGCAGTAGTTCTGCCTATAAAGTCCCATCTTGCGTGAAAGGATTATCGAACGGTTAAAACCATCCTTCTTTTTGAAATCGATCTCCTCAAACCCATCAAATTTCTCACCTATTGAGAAGATTGCCTTTGAGTTCTTGAATCGGGAAACGGTCAGTGTCGTGGTAAAATGAGAAATCCCCAGTTCCTTTGCTTTCATGTACGCCCTTCTCAGATTATACTCAAAACAGAGGAGACAGCGAGATCCTCCTTCCCTCTCTTTCTCATAGCCCTTTATAGCAGAGAGCCAGGATGGATGGTCATAATCATCCTTGATTACTTCAAGATTATTGAGCGCGGCAACCTTTAGAAGCTCCTTATATCTTTTCTCAAATTCCTCTTTTGTATCTATGTTGCTGTTTGAAAAATAGAGTACAGGAGTCCATGAATCGCTTAGAAGGCGCTCTATGGAACTTGTAGAACATGGTCCGCAGCATACATGAAGTAGAATCTTTTTCTCATTTTGCATATATTCGTATAATAGAATAATAACAAAAATTTTTACAGGTGAGTTATGAGAAAATATAAGACGGCGGCAGCCCTTTTAATCATCGTCCTGATGGTAGCATACACTTTCTTCGTCGATTCCTCAAATGAGGCGAAGCTTATAATCCTTATAGCGGGTCTTGTGGTTCTTGCCGTATTGAACCGTGGAAACGCAGTCTATGCGAAAGCTACTAAGATACTTGCGAGAAAGAACCCTGCGGAGCTTGAGAGTGCTGTACGCCTTATGGAGAAGGCGCTCAATCTCGGATGTTCTGAGAACAATACGGTAATCGCAGCAACGCTTGTCCTTCAGCATGGAAATATAGAAAAAGCGAAGAAAAGCCTCGAAGAGGTCAAAGACAGCAGCTCAAAGAACATCAGAGCAAGGGCAAAGACATCACTTTCGATGTACTACTGGCTCAAAGGAGACCTCGATACCGCAATCCGTCTTGCAGAAGAGGCCAAGGAAGATAATAAGAAAAGTGCAAACCTCTATGCGAATCTCTGCACATACTACCTAGCGAAAAACGATAAAAAGAGTTATAAGAAAACCCTTGCTGAGGCTTTCCACTATAATGCCACCAGCATCGCCCTGATAGACATCCAGGCAATCTACTTCATAATCTCATCTGATTATAAGAAGGCAGGAGTTACACTCGAAAAGCTTTTCAGCCAGACAAAGCCAGGCTACTCTGCCCCTTACATACATTATGCGATGGTATACCTGAAATACGGTCATGTACGTGATGCTATAAACATGCTCAAAGATTCCCTCTCTACTTCGTTTTCAAACACATCTCTCCTTTCTGAAGAGGAGATTGAGAGTATGATAGAAGGACTTGAGAACCCAGATACGAGGCTTAAATGGGTGGATGCAATAAACAACGACAGGATGCTCGCACTCAAAGCGGAGCTGCCAAGGCTCAGGAAAATCGCATATGAGAGATCAGAGAGCGACATAATCCCCGGCTATCCAGAGCTCCCGGACTTCAGGGATGACTCATTCATGGCAAAAGATGATGAGCTGGAGGATGAGAGAGAGGATGTCGATACAACTCTCAATGCAGAAGATGAGGCATGGCTTGAGAAGCACCAGGACTAGAAGCTGGTGCTAAATAGCATTGAGCCGACGAAGCGCCCACTCAGGCTGTCATAGCCAAGGCGGAGACGAAGAGGAAGATCCACAAGGCCTATCAGACTGAGCTTGGTCTGTATCTGAGCACCTGTGGAGAAATAAAAATCCAGATCAAGCATGAGTGAATCAAAATATGCCGATAGCTCCGTATCCTCGAAAATCAGGAACTCGGCAACCGTAGGAGAGACAGGAAGCGCATATCCAACTGCAGCAGAGAGCATCCATGCGATACCCTTTCCTACTCCGAGATAACCGAAAGAAGGATCTATCGAATTACTCTCAAAGCCATCAAGGGAGAAGATCGGAATATCTTTTTTCCCATCTATGGAGAACCTTGCGGATGCCGAGAAATCCACAAAAAGCGAATAAGGCAGCATGAACCTGTTATCCATATTGAAATTGACGAACTGCCTCAGCTCCTTATTAAATCCCCTCTCGCTTATCTGGTAGCCGATATTCGCCTTCATCTTATAAATAGAGGACTCGAACGATGAGACAAGAGAGGTATCAAACATGTATATTGAACCACGCATTGAGTCCTGATCCCTGAAGTACTCAAAGCCCTGATGCAAGCTCAACGACATAAGAGAAGGGACGACCAACAGGCGTAAATCCAAAGCCTGCTTAACATATATCGAAGGAACCCAGGAAGTAAAACCGTACCATGCGGCATTTGCCGAGAGGGAAAAACAGAGTCTTTGAACGGGATATACCCTTAAAGAGGCATCTAATGCTAGTCCGTTTCTATCAAAATACCCGCTATGGCTGTTGAACGCATAACCCATGAGCGTATTGAGTTCAAGCATCCTATAGCGCAGGCGGTACTCAAGGCCGAGCGATAACGACTCATTAAGATACCCGTCATCCCCCTCATAGTTCTTCATGGCGAACATTATGTTGTTCGAGAGGTCCATCGACTCAACCCTGTCAAAGTAATAGATGTTCCTCCTTGCCTTCTCAAGGCTCGATGTATATAAAGTCCTGACCTCGTCAAACTCATCTCCACCGCTCTTATAAAGGGAATTCAGTTCATCTGAGACACTTTTTGCAGACTCATACCCGATTGCCGCCATCTCATCCGCGGAAGAGAAGTCCATGAACGAGAACTGCTCCACATTACAGCGTATCCAGATATAAGATGAGTATTTCTTCATGTCCGATGCCGCCCTCTGCCTCTTACCGACATCGAATGAGCCGTTTATGATGGTTATAGGATTAAGAAGGTTGATCGTATCCAGATCGTAGAACGTAGTTGAGATGATCACGGTATCCGAGTAATCATACGCCGCATATATCGGGACTAGGCTCTTAACACCACCATCTATAAGCAGATGCCCTTTGTACTGCTGAGGAGAGAAATAGAAAGGAAGCGCAAATGAAGCGATGAGGATATCGGAGAAATTACCCTCGGTTATCCTTATCTCCCTCTTAGTCACAAGATCGTCGGAGATGACCATGACGGGAATCTGCAGATCCTCAAGGCGCAGATCAGGGCCTACAATCGATTCGACAAGGCTTTTAAAGCCGGACGGGTCGAGAATGCCTCCATGAAGAGGCAGTGTCAGACTGAAATAATTTGAAAGATCCCCTATCCTCAGAAAATCCGTAATCTGTTCCGGCTCAAGTCCTGCCGCATATAAAAGTGCAATGATGGATCCCATTGAATTGCTTATTATGAAATCTGGGACAATCCCGGCCTCCTCAAGATAAGAGAGTACCCCTATATGGGCAAGTGCACGTGCGCTTCCCCCAGTAAGCACCAGTCCGATCGGATCGCGCTTTCCTCCCGTACGCTCCAGAATCCTCTCTCTGAATTGCTCATCTCCATATGTCACGGGTATGTCACTTAGGAAAAAATAATCTTCCTCGGCTGGAGAGAAATCCGAGGCAAAGAGCAAAAAGGAGAGCGATAATATGAAAAGGAGAGTAAGCGATCTTTTTACCATGGTCTCAGAATACCCCAAAGAAAGGATGTGTTCAATCTTTACTCACATCTCCCTTTCTGATAATATGGACATGATTCAGCCGGCATGGTGGAATGGTAGACACAGTAGACTCAAAATCTACCGGGAGCGATCCTGTATCGGTTCAAGTCCGATTGCCGGTAAATAGTAAATAAAAGTTTCTCTCTTCATCCTCATTCCCCTCGGGATAGAGGATTATTTTTTAGGAGGTCAGATGCCTTTTTCGCTTGTTACTGATGAGGTGCTTAAAGAGAAGGATAACTTCCTCTTTTACCTGGAGAGTACAAAAAGCTACTCGTTCCCCCCTTCTGATGAATTCAAAAGCTCAAATCTCCTGAAAGAGAGGAAAGGACTCATGTTCGCCCTTCTTATCGCAGAGACAAAAGAGGGAGAGCGCGTCCTACTGAGAGGCTTCTCCGGTCTTGCCGAGTCCCATCATCAGGTTCCAGGTTATGTAAACCCCACATACAGCATAAACGCATTCAAAGAGCTTGAAAGAGAAAGCGATGAAAAAGTAAAAGATCCAGAGCTTGACGAGAGGGAAAGAAGGAGAAGATCAAGGGAGTATGCATCCCGTTTTGCTGATCTTCATGTTTTTACCGATATAAACGGAGTAGAGTTCACTCTGAAGGATATAAGTGGGAAAGGCATGAGCACAGGAAGTGGGGACTGTGCGGGAATAAAGGTATTAAACAGTGCCATGCGTAAGGGCTATAAGATCCTTGGCTTTACAGAGTTCTACTACGGCCCTGACACAAAAGAGAGGAAAAAGGGAGCGTGCTACCCTCCATGCGAGCAAAGATGTGCGAAAATAATAAAGAGAATGCTCGGCCTCGACTTTGTATATCTTGATGAGGATATCGCCGTTATAAACAAGGATTCAGGGCTGCTTTCCGCACCGGGAAAGGGACCTGAGAAGCTCGATAGCGCCTCAGAGCGGCTTAAAAAGATATTCCCTGGCCTTCCTAAGAGCCCATTCGTACACCGCCTCGATATGGATACGTCAGGACTTCTAATACTTGCGATGAACAGTGATGCGCACCGTACTCTCTCAATGGATTTCGAGAAAAGGAATGTTGAAAAGGAATATGAGGCGCTGCTTGTCGGTAAGATGGAAAACAAGGAAGGAATAATCGATGCCCCGATGCGCCTTGATGTGGATAACAGGCCATACCAGATCATAGACTTCGAGAGAGGAAAGAGGGCCGTCACCGCTTATAAGCTCTTGGACTATGAATGGAAGGAAGGAGTGCTTTTAAGCCGTGTCCGCTTCTTTCCCGAAACGGGAAGAACCCATCAGCTCAGAGTGCATTCATCATACATTGGTCACCCTATCCTCTCAGACAGGCTGTACGGGACGTATATCGAAGGGGTAAGGCTGATGCTTCATGCCTCGAAAATCACATTCACACACCCTAGGTCTAAAAAAACCATGATCATTTCCTCTGAAGCCCCGTTTTAGGTGAGTGCATTCTTCTCCTCTTCAAGGGATGAATTCTCACGATTGAGGGCTTCAATCTTCGCATCGATTCTCCTTTTCTCTTGCTCAAGAGCTTTTATATGCAGGCTATTCTCCCTGATCAGAGCATCTATTTCCTCCGCTCTCAGACTGTTTACCTTTTCCCTATCCTTTTCATCTCTCTCCTTGATAGCACTCTCAGTCTCAAGTATTGAGCTGATTATATCCAAAACCTCCTCCGGTGTGCCCTCGTTAACCCACTTCTCTCCGCTCTCAAAGAGATATGAACCATAGGCCAGATGCGCCTCATCCTCTTCAAGTAGCGGAACATCCTGATGAAGCAGTGCATTTTGCTTAGCCCTCTCAGCCTCAAGGGAGGAAAGCGTGTCAGCCCTCATGGAAATATCATTTCTCAAGCAGACGGCATCACTTCTTAAGCGTATAAGCTCGTCATCCAGGCCATCAATCACCTCTGAGGAGAGAAAACTCTCAGAGAGAGACCTAAGCCTCCTCATCTCCTCTTTTTGCCCCATCGCAGGATCTATCTTCTCAAGCACACGTTTAAAAGGATTCCTTCTCCCCGCATCACTTATGCCTGCTGTATAGGATGCAGTCCCACTCGCACAAGATGCGGTGAGATACCTGCCGATCTTGACCAGCTTTTCTTCCAGCAGCGCCTCATCCTCTCTCATCTTTCCTGACTCATCTGCCATGGCATTCTCAATGGAAGAAAGACGCTCACTTATCTCTCTATTCTCATCAATGCTTTTTCTTCTTGCCTCATTCTCCCTCATAAGGGCAGAGAGCTCTCTTCGCTCCTTCATGCCCACCAATGGTTCATAGGAACAGGCTAAAACGGTCTTTGAAAGCAGAATAAGCATGTCGTTCTTCTTTTTAAGAAGAGAAGTTAAAGATTCAGTCATCAAAGATAAATTATCACAATCGGATTAAGAGAGAAATATTCAAGGCGGGGAAATTGACAAAGAGAGAAGAGAAATTATATTCTTTCTGAGGCTGGGGGAATGTTCCGTTATCCATTAAAAGCTACGGATTCCTCTGGTTAATTCATTTTATTAGGAGAAATTAATTAATTTTTATGGACAAAGAATCCAATGAGCTTAATCTTGGAGAGCTAGAGTCTAAAATCCAAGAAATCGTAGACAGTATCAATAATGATGCAGCAAGCAGGCCTGAAGAGCTTGAAGAGATAAAGAAGCTTATAAAAAAGAGAGTCCCTTTCTTCACAAGAAGCGCATTCGCAGCATATCTTCTGCGCGAGGTTGGATGCAGATATCATAAAAGCGAGAGAAGAGTTAAGGCAAATGAGCCGAGAAGAGAGAGAGCAGCAAACCAGGATGTGAAGACAGATGAGACGAAGAAGGAGGAGAGAGTCCTTCCAGAAGGGGCCAGAACGCTCTATCTCAACGTAGGTAAGATGAAGCATCTTTATGCGAAGAACCTCTCACAGCTTTTGCAGAATGAACTTGGAATCACAAGGGATGACATCTACAGCCTGCGCATACACGATAAATACTCCTTCATCACGATGAGTGAGGAGAACTGCAATAAGGCTATCGAAGCTCTCAACGGGAAGGAGATAAACGGCAGGGTCTGCCAGATAAACTTCTCAAACAGATAAAAATGAAAATACAGCCGTTCACACTAGGAGAAGTCGCTACAAACACATACGTAGTCTATGGGGATGACCATGATGCCATCCTCATAGATGCTCCGGATAAAATCGATAAAGTGATTTCATTCTTACATCAGAACGGCCTTAACCTGACACACATACTGCTTACCCATGCCCATTTTGATCATGTGATGGGACTTGGAGATGTGATAAAAGAATTCCCAAAGGCAGAAGTTTTCGTATCATACGAGGATGATTTCTTTCTGAGAAACAAGGGAGAGGGAAACATCGAACTGCTTTCAAAAGGTTTTCCTTTCATGCTCACTGCGTTCAAAAGATACCTTGATGAGCTTCCCCAGACATACTCATTCTATTCAGACAGCATCCTTTCATTCCGTGTTATAAGAACGCCAGGACACACTAAGGGTTCGGTGTGTTTATATGATGAGAAAGAGAGGATACTATTCTCCGGGGACACCATATTCAAAGGCTCATACGGAAGGACGGACTTCCCGGGAGGAGACCAGAGGGAGCTCTTTACTTCAATAAAGGAACTCATTAAAACTGTAAAAGATGATACCCTGGTACTCCCAGGGCATGGAGAATTCACCTCAATTAAAGACGAAAAGGCCTTTTACGGCCTTTAGTCATACTCCGAGTTTCTCGTTCTCACTCTTACAATCTATGCAAAGTACAGCAGAAGGTATTGCCCTTAGCCTACCCTCAGGAATCTTCTTTCCGCACTGCAGACAGATTCCATACTTACCTTCGCTAATACGCTTTAAAGCACCCTCTATGGATTTAAGCCTCTTAGCATCCATCGCATTCAAAGCTTCCATCTTACGGTATGCCGCATCATCACTAGCTAAATCACTTGAGTCCCTGCCTGATGAGGCCAAGGCCTCCTGACGGAAATTGTCCTCCTCAGAGTTCAGTTTCCTAAGCAGTTCGTCCCTTTCCTTTAAAAGCTTCTCCTGCATCTCCTGAGTAAAAGCATCCATTCTATCAGCCCCCTTTACTAAAGCCAATTTTTCCTTTTCAGGGCATATGCCCAACATCGGTGAGGAATCGGATAAATCCTTTCAAGAGCGGCCTTATGATGTTTATGCCTGCTCCATCCTCACTAATTAATGGTAAAATACAATAGCTTTTACTTGCGGTCAAGTAAAAAGACGCCTTATTCCTCTTTTTCTTTCAAAGCCTTTATCAGGGGATGCATAGTCCGTATAAGGAAATATACTACGAAAATATATAAAAGAAATATGACGAAGGCTATCCACCCTGGACCGCTATAGGCTAAGAGCAGAAGTAGATAGCCCGCTGTCATGAAAACAATGAGAAAGATTATTGAGAGCGTGAGCTTACGACTTCTTTTCACCTGATGTTTTCCTTCATGTATGAGAGCAGATCATCATAAGTGTTAAAAATCCTTAAATCCGGATTTTCATTCAAGATAGTCTCAGGAGCCCGGAAAAGACATCCTGCATCAGCAGCTCTTATCATCTTGAGGTCATTATAGCTATCCCCGGAAGCAAACGTCCTGAAGCCGATTGAGCGCAATGCCTCTATCGCCCGGAGCTTTCCTTCCTCCTTCCTCATTACGATATCAGCAATCATGCCATCATCATCCACGACAAGGCTGTTTGAGAAGATTGTCGGCCATCCAAGCTGCCGCATAAGTGGAGAAGCGAACTCCTCAAAGGTATCTGAAAGGATTATGACCTGGGTCATCTCTCTCAGACGGTCAAGAAAATCCTTAGCACCATCAAGCGGCCTGATTCTTGAAATCGTCTCCTGTATATCCTTAAGCCTGAGATTCTCACGGCGAAGGATGTCCATCCTGTATTTCATGAGCTTGCGGTAATCGGGCTCATCTCGTGTCGTCCTCTTAAGCTCGCTTATCCCAGTTTCCTCTGCGAAACTGATCCATATCTCGGGTACAAGTACCCCTTCAAGATCTAAACATACTACTGTCATGCCTCGATTATAGGCGATGGGAGCCTTTTACACTAGAAGGCATAAGCCGTTTTTCTTATACTGCTTCTATGAAAAGCAGCCTGTATTACATCATATCATTCATCACCGGAGCCGTAATCTCGATAATGGTCACGTTCAATACGGAAGCGGGAAGGATCACAAGCAGCGAAGTCAGTCTTATCGTGAATCAGATTGTCGGTATCATCACACTTGAGGCAATCATGCTTCTTGCAAGAAAGAATGAAGTGGTAAACCCACCACGGAAGGCCGTAAAATGGACAAGGCACTACTTCGGAGGGCTGTTCGGAGTAGCCATAATCTCGCTCAATTACATTAGCGTGACAGGAGCGGGAGCTACGATCGCAATGGCAGGTGCGGTATTCGGCCAGTCCCTTTCAGGCCTGATTTTCGACCTTACGGGGGCGCTAGGCATGAAGAAGGAGAGCATAAAGGGGAAAAGGATAGTAAGCCTTATAATCTGCGCGATAGGAATCATAATATACTTCGTGGGAGGAGAGAGCATCAACTTCTATATCTTCCCATCAATTCTAGCCGGAGTACTCACGATGATTCAGATGGTATACAACTCCTCTCTGGCAAAAGCAAAAGGAGCGTTCTACTCTGCGAGAATGAATGTGATATCAGGGCTTTTCGGTGCGCTAGTATACTCATTCCTGTTCTTTTCTGAGAGTACGGTTCAAGGATTTAAGGCATTAGCATCGGCATCATTTTTAACGATGATCATGGGAGGGCTGCTTGCATGCATCGTTGTGGTGAATACGAACATAGTGATTCCCAAGATCCCAGCAGTCTACTCCGCACTCCTACTCTCCTCAGGACAGATTCTCACAGCTCTTTTAATCGATTATATCCTATATGACACGTTCACACCGTCACTTCTTTATGGAACGCTGGTGACAATCGCAGGGATATTACTTTCAATGGAGAAAAAAGCTAATCGTTGAAATCATCATCCAAATCTTCTGGGTTCTTTCCAATCGGCATCTCCACATCGAAGGAATTCTCATCCACTCCATCCTTCTTCTTCCGCCTACCTTTCTTCTCTTCCTTTCTTCCAAGAGTTAAGAACTTACCCGTTGAAAGGAAGATCGCAACAGGCTTTAGAGGGGGAATATTGGCGCACACTATCTGCATCATCGAGGTAAGAGGAACGGCAAGGAACATTCCTGCAAGCCCCCAGATATACCCCCAGAGTGCCAGTGAGATGAGAATCATTATAGGGCTGATATTAAGCTGTACTCCCTGGAGCTTCGGATCAAGGATATTACCGATTACCATCTCTATGCTGACCATCATTATGCCCACATAGATTACATACCCCCATTCAGGCATGAACTGGATTATAGCCATTATTATCGTGCCTACGGTCACTATGATGCTTCCGATTGTCGGAATGAAATTCAGTACGAATGCAAGAACTCCCCAGACAAGAGCGAAATCCAAACCCGTAAGGATTGATACAAGGTAGAACATCACACCGGTTGCAGCACTGATTATTATCTTGAGAAAGATATACTTGGAAACCTGGCGGTTCATCTTCATGGCAAGCTTGGTAAACCTCTCACCCTTGTCCCTGTTGAGAATCGCCATCATCTTAGGTGCAAAACTCCTCCTCTCCATTAAAAGGAACAGGAGGTAGACGAAACACATCATCGCATCACTCATGATGCCCAGGAATCTCGTTGAGAACGATGTCAGATATCCTCTTAAGAGGGAAAGCCAGTCTATGTTGAGGGAAGCAAGGAACGAGTATCCTTCGGGATCCGCATCAAAAAGCCTTGCCAGATATACACTTATGAAGGCATCAAACTCCGCCACGCGCTCTGCATACGTGCCAATTCTGCTTAAAAGCGTGTTGACCATCTGGAAAACGGTATATACGAACACGACGAAGATAAGGACGACAAGAACAAGCACCGTTATTATCGAAAGCAGATTCGGAACCTTAAGCCTGTCAAGCTTATTCAAAATGGGGTTTACCAGAAGAAATATGAAGACCGAGATGACGAATGGGATTATAATCTCCCCTCCCGCCTTGAATATGAAGATAAGAAGCATAATCGCAAAAAGAGCAAGAATGTTCCTTATATGTCTTAGGTAATGTATATCCCATTTCTCCATGAGTAAATGTTATCCTCTATGGAAGAAATTTACAATATTAACTATTATCCAGATATATGGAAGAATCATACTTGAACAGAATTGAGATTATTCTCGTAGACACCCAGGATGGAGCGAACATAGGCTCCGTGTGCCGGGCCATGAAGACGATGGGACTTACCCATCTGACGCTCGTAACAGAGAGAACATACGACGAGAACAGGGTCTCCACACTTGCTTTGCACGCCAAGGACATCTATCAGGAAAGAAAGGAGTTCAGAACCCTTTCTGATGCGATAAAGGACAGTGCATTTACAATCGGAGCGACAAGGAGAAGAGGAAAGCTCAGGAAGATGAGCGCCTATTCGCCGTCTCAGCTCGCAGATAAGCTTGCATCATTTCCGGAGGGAAAGATATCGATAGTATTCGGCAGGGAGGCAGACGGACTCAGGGATGACGAGGTTAACATGCTCTCGGCAATCGTAACAATTCCCACAAGCCCACTCTTTCCATCTCTGAACCTCTCTCAGGCTGTACAGATAATCGCATATGAGCTCTTTCTCGCATCAAGACCTTATAAGGACGGGATGGTGAGCGTCAACCATGAGAGGATAATGAAGGCAGGAGAAGAGATGGTCTCCCATCTTGATAACATCTCATATTTCAAATGGGATGAGGAGAAGAAATGGACCGCTCAGCTGCTGGAAGACATAATAGAGAGGGCCGGACTCTCAGAGAGCGAGCTTCAACGTTTTGAGAAGATATTCAGGAAAATGGAGAAGATAAAGATCTACAAGGACGGTCACGAACAAGGGGGAAATGATGAGGAGGTTTAATAGTTTTCTAGATCCAATGCCACGCGTAATAGCACACAGGGGGGACAGCAAGAACTACCCGGAGAACACTCTGGATGCTTTTCTAAGCGCAGCAAGAATGGGAATCGATGTGATAGAGACGGATGTTCATCTGAGCAAGGACGGAGTGCTGGTAATCTGGCATGACCCTAGCCTGGATAGGAACACGGATGGAAGCGGCAGTATCGAGAGCCATACTTACGAGGAGCTTTTACGCTACGATGCCGGTTATACGTTCACAAAAGACGGAGGAAAAACATTCCCATTCAGGGGAAAGGGTGTGAAGCTCTGTACGCTCTCCGAGGCGCTCAAGGCATGCCCCGATGAGAGATTCAACGTGGATCTGAAAAGCAAGAATACCGCCATCGTGGACGAGTTTATACGTGTAATTAGGGAAAATAAGGCCGAAGACCGCGTTGTATGCGCATCCTTCCATTACAAGAACCTTAAGCTGATGAGGAAAAAAGCTCCTGATATCATGACGAGCATCACTACGCTGGAAGTAATCCCACTGGTACTGAGGCAAAAACTTCACCTCCTGCCTAAGAGCTTCAAAAGAAAGATAATCTTCCAGATTCCACGCTCCCAGGCTGGCATCACGATTGTTACCCCGTCATTCGTAAAGAGCATGCATCAGAGAGATGCCGTGGTGATGGTTTGGACGATAAACGATGAGAAAAGCATGCACGAGCTCTTTAATATGGGGGTCGATTCGGTAATGACGGACGACCCCGCACTGGTAATAAAAGTCGCTAACGAAATGAAAATCAGGAACTAAGCGATACGGGATGTGCTGTTCTCGCACTCTCATATATCGCAAGAACCGCCTTTAAGGACTTAAGACCCTCATTACCATCAACAATGGGAGTCCTGTCGCTTAATATGGAGGAGACGAAGTTCTCATATTCGGCCTTGTGGTTTTCAAACCCGACACGGGGCGAGTCTGCAGGAGAAGAGGATGAGGATGAGAATCTTCTTATTATCTCATCATCCCCATCTTCTGCGCTCTTGAACTTCCAGGTTATCAGATGATCGTCTTCTGCTACGATCGTACCGTCGCTACCGGTAAGCTCAATTCGTCTGTTACACCCGGGATACGATGCTGTCGAGGCCTCGAAGCCACCAAGACTTCCATCCTTGAATTTTAAAGAAGCAACGATGGTATCCTCCACGTTTATCCTCTCATGATTTAGCAGAGCTGAGAAGGAGAACACACTATCAAGAGGTGAAGAGAGGGAGAGAAGGAGATCAAGACCGTGAATCGCCTGATTCATCAGAGCTCCCCCTCCATCAATTTCCTTATCCCCACGCCATGCGCCGGAATCATAATACTCCTGACTTCTGAACCATTTCACATAACAGGAAGAGAGGATCCTCTTACCAAGACGGCCGGATGAAACGGCCTTTCTTATCTCCACGTTAAGAGGCGAGAAGCGGTTCTGGAATATGACAGCGAATTTGACACCACACTTTTTGCTCTCCTCCATCATGCTCATTGCACTCTCCAGCTTGATATCCATAGGCTTCTCAACGATTACATTTATCCCTTTTCTCATTGCGGGAATCGCATACTCCGCTCTTATTGCGCTAGGGGTGGTAATTACGAGAGCATCTATGCCGGATGAAAGAAACGCATCAAAATCATCAAATGCTTTAGCCCCGTAGCGTGCGCCGAACGCCTCGGCCTTAGACATGTTCTTATGATAGCAGCTTACAAGCGATGCCTTATCTATTGCATTGATCGCCAATGCATGCGTGCCGGCTATACTACCAAGTCCTACTATTCCAAATCTAACATTGTCCACACTATCCTCCTAAAAAATTATGCCCACACCGTTAAGCGTGGACAAAAGAAAGATGAAGAATCAATTCTTCAAGCGATTGAGAGCGGATCAAGATGTGCCTGCTCTATATCCTTGAAATACTTATAGGTATCGACCTTGAGTTCTCCGCATGCAGGCTCATCACAGACGATGATAGCCCTCTTATGCATCTGGAGAGCAGAGCATGTCCACATCTGGCTTACGCTACCTTCAACGGTTGCGGCAAGGGCTCTTGCCTTGCTGTGTCCGTTAACAAGAACCAGAACTTCCTTACTGTCCGTTACAGTCTCAACTCCCACTGTCAAAGCCGTGGACGGAACCTTTGTAATATCATTATCGAAGAAACGGGAGTTCATCACCTTCGTATCATATGTGAGCGTCTTCTCCCTGGTTCTGGATGTAAGGGATGAGAACGGTTCATTGAATGCGATATGTCCATCCGCCCCTATACCTCCCATGAAGAGATCGATTCCACCATAGCTCTCGATCTTCTTCTCATAACGCTCGCACTCGGCTTTAAGATCTGCAGCATTTCCATCGAGCATGTTGATGTTCTCCGCAGGAAGATCTATATGGTTGAAAAAGTTCTCATGCATGAACGTCCAATAGCTCTGTGGATGATTTCTCTCAAGACCGACATATTCATCCATGTTGAACGTCACGACATTCTTAAAAGAGACGAACCCGTTCTTATTCAGTTTGATAAGTTCCTTGTAAGTCCCAATCGGACTTGATCCGGTCGGAAGACCAAGGATGAACGGCCTCTTCTCTTTCCTGTTATGCTCCTTAATCCTGGAAGCGATGTATCTTGCTGCCCATAATGACATCTTCTCATAATCCGGTTCAATAATAACGCGCATATTCTCCTCCTAAAGCTTCTACTATGATAAATGCTTTCAAGCCAAATGGCAAACAAAGTTTTACTCGACTGCATCTATAATGGCTGAAGCAACTACCTTAATACCGTCATATATCACCGCACTCTGCCCTGGTGTGATTGCATTCACAGGAGATAAAAACTCTATGCTGATGGAATCATCCCCCGTCTTATAGACCTTTGCAGGACTTCCAGGGGACGTGCTTCTTATCTTCACAGAGTACTCTTTATTCTCGAAAGAGGTACTGGCCATATAGTTCACATTCGAGAGCGAGGCTTTAGCATTCACAGTATCTTCTTTTGTCCCCACCACTACCCTGTTATTCATTGCATCAAGTGAGATAACATAAAGCGGCTCACTATAGGCTATGCCAAGACCTTTCCTCTGTCCTATCGTATAGTGCCAGAACCCATCATGCTCACCTATCTTAGTTCCATCCTTGAATACGATGTCCCCCCTCTCATCCTCTTTCATAAGAAGATCCGTATAGTCCCCGCCGTAGAAATCCTGGCTCTCCGCCTGCCCTTCTGGATGGAAACCCTGCTTAACATCAATCCTCCTGATCTCCTCCTTCATGTAAGAGCCAAGAGGAAAGAGCGTGCTCTTCAACTGCTCCTGATTAAGCCGTGAGAGGAAATAAGACTGGTCCTTCTTCTCATCCACGGCCTTGCATACCGCATAACGCCCACCTTCATATACTAGGCGTGCATAGTGCCCTGTTGCAAAATAATCGAAATCTATCGTCTTACGCGCCTCATCCACCATGGCCCCGAATTTAATCAGAGCATTGCACCAGATACAGGGATTAGGGGTACGTGCACTCATGTACTCCCTCTTAAAGTTACCAAGTACATTCTTCTCATAAAGCTCTGAGCAGTCTATTACATGGTGCTTTATGCCTATTTTCTCCGCAATTGCCCCTATCTCTGAGATTTCTTCAGCCTTATTCGGGTTATAACAGCTGTTGGGAGATACAGGTGCGGGATAAGGGCTGTCTTTCTTCCAAATGAGCATCGTCACACCCTCTACGAGGAAGCCCTCCTTCTTAAGAAGATATGCGGCAACCGATGAATCTATGCCCCCTGAGAGGCCGACCAGAACTTTTTTCATACTCACCATATTAGCAGATGTGGTACAATTGGAATATACATCTTGTTTAGGGAGGAGAGCATGGAAAAAGAAAAAAAGGAGATAGTGGAAAAAAAGAAGGAAGTTCCGGCTGTAAAAGAGAAGAACAAGGTTCCCGCAGTCAAGCAGAAAGAGACGAAAGACATCGTCAAGATGGAGGAAAAGGTAAGTGAAGAGGGCCTTATAGAGGAGATCATAGAGGATGATGGCAGCCAGGAAGTGAAACCTAAGACAAAACAGGTAAGATACATCTTCAAGAGCGAGAAAGGCTGGTTTGAGAAGGAAAGGGACAACGTCAGGGTCACCAAGTACTATAAGACTCAGAAAGAGGCCGTTGAGATGGCCAAGCAGCACATCAAGAACTCTGGCATGCCAGGCTCCATAATAATACAGAGCAAAAAAGGAAAAATCAGGGCGAATAACAAAGTAAGCGCTAAGAAGTAAGAATCTTCTTCAGTGCACCATACGCTTCATTAGCACGCTGCATCTGAGCATTGGCAAATGCGGTGAATGACGGATCAAGGCCTAGAGAAGAGATTCTATCGGGATGAAAGCGCATCACGATGCCCTTATAAGCCTTCTCCACATCACCAAGGCTCGCACCTTTTTTCAGTCCAAGAACCTCTAAAAGCCTCTCCTCCTCGCTTTTCTCCCCCTCCTCCATCACGCTGTCATAATAAGAGAAGAAGAGCTGTCTCTGATCCTCATTATCGCAGAACCCATCCAGATACCATGCGAAATCCAGAGGGGTAAGGGTCAGCCCGTAATCGGAGTAAGAGGGACCGCCGAATGAGGGATGGGATACGGCGAATGCGGATCTCTTTTTTTCTATTGAGAATGAGAAATCCCGGCTCCTCGGCTCATCCTGCATTTTCTCAAGCAGGCTCATGTAATCGACGATATTGAAAATCTCAAGACCGGCATGCATTGAGAAAGATGAGAGCTCAATAAGATATCTGATCAGTGCATCCTTCTTATCCTGGGAAACCTGACCCTGGTAATCAGATGGCCCGAGCGAAAGGTATCTGAGATGCCCGGTATCCACAAGCCTGGTGGTATTGAGGAAAAGGTGAAGAGAGAAACATCCATCCCCCTCTGCTTTATATTCAAGAGTAAGACGGAGGGACTTTATGTCGAATTTCCTGAGAGAATAAAAGAACCGCGCACGGCCTTTCTCAGAGCGTATTATCGATGTCTGTGCTATGGCATAATTCTCCCTGCCCTTCTCAATGATGGACAAAGGCACTTCATAGCCTGCCTCATTAAGCAGAGAGAGTACTTCCTTGATTGTAAAAGGAGGGCATTCAAGGCTGTCCATCTCATAAGTCTCAAAAAGCTCCTCGTCTTTAAAAAAGGTCTTATTCACCCTTATGATCCTCATATAAAGACGAAAGATCTCCGCTGAGATTACGGCCTCGAAAAACTCTGCGCTACGCTTCTTGTTATCGACCTCAACCTCTACTTCCATCCTCTCCTTCGCCTTGATGCTTATAGGGGAAATGCTGCACTCAAACCGCTTTCTCAGTTTATCTTCAAAGCTCTTGTCCATAACTGAATTCTACATTACGAAAGGCGTGAAAACAAAGGAAAAAACGCATAGTCAGCATTTACTATAAGGGGAAAAAACCTAGTTAGTTGTCTCCAGAGGGTGAAAATAGGAAATATTAACTCTTGTCCAGTCTTTTTCCGGGCTATAGCCTTTAGGTATGAATTGGCTCGAAAGAAAGATACCACTCCCATCGTATGATAATCCGATTGATGAGAGAATAAACACGGATACGCATTTAGTAGGAACGCTCTTAGCCCTCTTCGGCCTGGCGCTGGTAATCAGATACAATGAGGGAATTGCAAAGCTCTCCCTTAGAAGCGCAATGATAATATATGCGCTTTCAAACATACTTCTTTATGCATCCTCAACGATGTACCATGCATTAAGAAAAGGGAATGCAAAGCGGATATTCCGCATATTCGACCACAGCAACATCTATATCCTGATAGCCGGCACGTATACCCCGATATTAATGTACGTGGGAACAAGAGAGTGCTACATGCTGCTTCTTACCATGTGGCTCATAGTGGCAGCCGGTATAACAGTAACGATACTCTTCTGGGAAAAACTGAGGGTAGTACACGTCATTCTATACCTTATCATGGGATGGCTATGCGTATTCTTCTCAGCAGACATCTTCCCATATATCCCATCCGGACTCATCAAATTCCTTCTCATGGGAGGACTAAGCTATACCTTCGGTCTCATATTCTATGCGGTAAAGAAAATTCCGCATTACCATGGTATCTGGCATGTATTCGTACTCATGGGCTCTCTGTTCTTTTATATCGGAATAATTAAATACCTCACCTGATATCAAGCACCGATACGCCTTCATGGAACTGACAAGGGATTACCGCTGAGTAATCCTTTTTCTTGTAATCGGGATCCTGCATCATCCTTAAAAGCCTATCTGCGACAGTACGTCCCATCTCGTAGCTCTGGCTCACCGTACAGGTTATCCCCTCCTTCTCATAATCCTCGAATGAGTAATCAAAGCAGACTACGGAGAGGTCTTTTCCTATCACCATGTTATGCTTTTTAAGTACCTCTTTGAGTGCCTCATAGAGCATGACATTACAGCAGCATATTGCCGTACACTTTGGCACCGTCCTTAAAAAGGACCAGATAAGCTTCTCAAGCCTCTCCTCCCCCTCAAGATCGCGGGTAAGGAAGAAACGCACGAAATCATCATCAAAGGCACACCCATGCTTAAACAGGGACTTGGCGTATCCAAGGTATTTCTTTACCCCCTGGTAATTGTCATAAAGGAAAAGCCCTGCGATATTGACATGTCCCTTATCATGGAGCGTCCTAATCAGGTCCTCTGCCGCAGCCTCATCATCATTGAGTACCTTAGGGTAGCTTGTCTCACTGTAGTAGTTGTTATAGAAGATGAAAGGAACGTTCCTCTGATAAAGAGAAAGATAGACATCGAGGTTTGGATTTGCCATGCTTGCCTTCACCCCGTCGATGATTATCCCATCAAATCCCTGCCGGCACGAAAGGAGGCATCTGCGCTCATTGGAGAGCTTGTTATCGGTATAGAATATCCTGATATCCACCTTCATCGATTTGAAATAATCCTTTACGGATGAAATCAGCGTGGAGTTCGCACCACGGTCCTTTCCCTGTATGATTATCGCAATCCTGTAATCAGCAGTACTGTCCACAGAGCTTCTAGAGAGCGCCATCTGCTTATCGAAGAACGTGCCACCCCCATGGATCGCATATACAAGCCCCTCATCGCTGAGTATCTTGATTGCCCGTCTTACCGTCTCACGGCAGACAGAGAGGCGCTTTGTAAGGAAAATCTCACTCGGGAGCTTTGTATTTGAGGTGAACTTGTTCTGGTCGATATACGTCAGAAGATAATCAAGGACAAGATTCTGTTTAGAGTTTTTAGGCATTTTTCCCACTCTCCTTTTTTGAAAAATATTTCTGCCTTATGATCAATGCCAGCACAAAGACGGTCATGAAGATAAGGATGATAGAAGATAGGCTCTCGAAGAAAATCTCAGCAGATCCGTTAGAAATCAGCATTGAGCGCCTGAAATTCTCCTCGGTAGTATCACCAAGCACAAGCCCTAAGAGGACCGGTACTATCGGGTATTCAAGCTTGATAAGAACATACGAAAGAAGAGAGAACATTACGGCGATGAACACATCGAAGAGCGATAAGTTCACACTGAATGCCCCTGCGAAACAGAATACGACGATCAGCGGTGTAAGAATCGCCATAGGCACACTTACCACTTTAGCAAACAGTCTTGTAAGGAACCTACCCTGTAAATACATGAATAGGTTTATGAACACCATGCCGATGAGAATCGCATATACGATGACCGCATTATCTGTAAAAAGGGTCGATCCTGGGGTTAAGTTATTGATCATCAGCGCCCCAAGGAGAACTGCGACACACGCATCCCCAGGGATTCCGAGAGTCAGCAGAGGAATCAGCGTCGCCCCGGTTACCGCATTATTCGCCGTCTCAGCTGCGGCAACCCCCTCAATGGATCCAGAGCCGAACTCTTCAGGATGTTTTGACATGTTCTTCGCACTGTTATAACTGAAGAAAGACGCTTCAGATGCACCTGTGCCCGGGATGAGACCTACCACAACTCCGATGATGGCGGCAACAAAAGAAGGAAGTGCCATCCTCTTATACTCGCTTTTTTCTATCTTCCAACTGCCTTCTCTCCCTCTACTCTCATGCACAACCTCTTTTACCGTTCCTTTTTTCAGCACCTCACTCAGCGCAAACATTCCAATAAGACATATCGTGAGATCGAATCCCGAGTAAAGGTTTATATTATTGAATATGTATCTTGTCGCACCGGTCATCGGATCAAGGCCTATCATCGCGATAAAGAGGCCCAAGGAGCCGGAGACTATCCCCTTCTTCAAGCTCTTTCCCGATACTCCCGCTATTATCGTAAGTCCTAAAAGGCATATGAGGAAATAATCCGGAGAGCCGAGCTTATCTGCAAGCCGGGCTACCTGGGGAGCAAATAAAAGGAGGACGAATGCCGAAAAAAGGCCGCCGAACGTCGAGGCGGAGAGCGCTATATGAAGAGCCTTCTCCGCCTTACCCTTCAGAGCAAGGGGATAGCCATCGAGCATCGTAGCAGTGGCATGAGGCGTTCCCGGCGTTCCTATCAGGATCGCAGAGATGCTTCCCCCGTAGCTTCCCGCACAGTATATGCCTAAGAGGAACATGAAAGACGGTATCGGGTCGAGCGCATAAGTAAGGGGAAGAAATATTACGATGCAAAGCAGTACGGTCAGACCGGGGATGGCACCAAAAATCATACCTAAGAGAAGGCCGAGATTCATGTATATCAGATTTGAGACGGTCAGCAGGAGGGAAAGGGAGTCTAAAATCATCAAAGCCTCACATTAAGAACGTATCTGAAGACGATGCATATGGCGAGTGTGAAGGAAAAGACGATTATGAAATATGATAGCCTTCTCGCTCCCATTAAATATGCAAGAGCCAGGCTGAATATGATGGAAGAGAAGAAAAATCCAACATAGACGATGCTAGATGCATATAAAAGAAGCACAATGAAAATAATAAGGGATCTTGCCTCACTTCTTAAGTCGATGCTTATCTTCCTCCTCTCTTTTTTCCTTGCAATCAGGATGATCTCTTTAATGAACATGAAAAGGGAGATGGAGAGCATCAAAAAAAGCACTATGAATGGAAAAGTACGGGCATTCACACCGTCATCGGAGCCTACATATACTTCTTTTTCCATGGAAAAAAGAAAGAAGACAGAGACTGCCATGAAGACGATGGAGCCAACTAGATCAGGAGAAAAAGATATGACTAACGTCTTATTCTCACTCTTCTTCATCAAATATTCGCCGGGGATACTCCAGCCTCTGCAGGCGGGAGAGGAACAGGCTTCCTCCTTTCAATGAGTCTTGTATTCGTACGCTCAACGAGCGTCAGCTTCCGTATATCGAAATAGCCGGAGCTCCTCCTGCCATGGATATAGCAGAGGACTCCTTCGTAGAGGACGACATCCCAGAGTCCGAATCCGTCGATTATCCTTTCTGTCTGGTTCCGTTTTCTAGTGCCGCCTCTGAGAATCGTATCCTTGTGTATCTTCCTGTTGTGGCATCTGAGCTTCCGCATGGCATACCATTCGCCTGAGGAGGCGGCTTCCGGATGCCCAGCGATACAGCGCGCATCCGTCCAGTGCGATTTCTCCAGCCCATGCCGGATTCTCGTATCCTTTGTGATGTACCCGAACGTCATTGATACTTGCTTTTCGCCGTATTCCACTCTGAGCCTTCTTAGAAGTTCCCAGCGCATGATGGACATCATCGCCTCGGCCTTATAGCCCTTCGGCTTCCTGAAGTCTGCATTGATTTCACCCCTGTGGAGAAGATCGTGGCATGTGGAGCAGAGCGTGATGAGATTCTCTGGTCTGTCCGATCCGCCATCGATGCGTCTGTCCTTGTGATGAACCTCAAGCACGGGATCCTTTCTCTTCCCACCGCAGAGCCTGCATTCGTGACCGTCCCTGTAAAGGACGTATTCCCTTACGTTCCAGAAGTCCATCTGCTCGCCCTGCTGGTACTGCTCTTTCCCAATATCAGGATTCTTGATTTTCTGGATATCAAATGCGGCAGTCTCGATAACGATGTTCGATACAGGCAGTAATGAGGAGACGAAGCGTACCGTATTCTGATGAGCAATAAGCTTTTCTTCAACTGACGGAGGCAGCCATCCCTCATGCTTTGTACGATTGTTGAAGCGCGGCTTACGGTAGCGCGTTTTTCTGCTTCTTCTGGCCCTCCGCTTCTCACGCCTTTCTATTAGAAGCTGAGGAATATCTGTGCGCATTTCCTCCTCTGCCTCAAACAACACTTTCGCTCCTGTGGAAGCAGAGTAGCCAGATGTCTGGTAGCCTGTATCGACACCGAGCGTGACGGGCTGCGTCCGTTCGCTTCCTGTACCGTAAAGAAGCTGGATTGTGAACGGAGTGCGTCTCACGACCTTTGCTCTCTTTCTCTTCAGAAGCCATCTGACTTTTCCGTGATGCTCGGTCGGCATCAGAGGCTTCCCGTTCTGTGAAATCACATAGACCATTGGGTCTCCTTTCCCGATTTAACGGGTAATGCAGGGAATTCTCCCCGTGGTGAGGCATTTCTCCTCACTGTCCTTCGCCGATGTTGCAGAGGGTTTTGTATCCATACAGCACTGTCCTGTCCCACAGGACTGTTTAACCATATGGCGCAGAGCGGCGGACTAGGACGACATCCGCAGGTGCCTATGTATTCCTCTGTAACGTAGCTGGCCTTACCTCATGGTAATGCTTCGCTTGGGCTAGTCAACCAGGCTCTTTCAAGCCTCATCCTCTAAGGATGGGGTAGTTGACTAACCGCCTCTTTCACTATTGATATAACACTCTCAATATGACGGTCATACTCCCTTCCAACCATGGGATCCATCTCTATAAGGAGGCTGTCATAAAGATTCTTTATCTCCTTTTTCCCCATTGCCGCAAGATATGCGCTCTGAAGTTTCTCTATGATCTGCCCATCACATCCTTTCTCAGCTAAAAGTACGCAGGTGTTCGGATAATAAGTATGGTAGCCGAGCTCAAGCAGGGATGGAACATCCTCGAAAGGATGGTTATCTGATCTCTCGTCGTCAAAGACAATCAAAGGTGTTAAAGAGCCATCCTCAACCGCACCCAATGCCTGACTCTGATGGGAGACTGCAACTGTCGTCTCTCCTTTTGCGGCCGCACGAAGTGCAAGATTAGCCCCATTATAATTCACAAGCTCGTAATCCAGCGCAACTTGATCAAAAAGCGCCCTGACAAGGAAAGCCTCAGCACCCGCTACCCCGTTGACCGCCACGGTGATGCGATGATCCTTTCCATACGATACGAGCTCGTCAAAACTTCTGATTCCAAGATCAGAGCTGACGGTAAGCACCATTATCGATGAATAAAGATTTATAACGGGTTCATAGTCATCATATGAGAAGACTATCGCTTCCGCTCCCTCTATATTCGGAGCTATTGCGAACCCACCCTCTCCACCTAGGATGAACTCATAAGGGCAACTGTTACTCAGGGCGTAGTTGGTTAGTGCCACGTTTCCACCGGCACCAAGTTCATTTACAGCCAACACAGTTACTCCCAGCTCTTCTTTCACATAAGCGGCGAGCGTCCTGTTGACTATGTCGGCAACTCCTCCTACCGCCCAAGGACATATGACCGTAATCTCCTTTTCAGGCCAGAGAGAGGAATCATAGGTCTCTCTTTGCGGCAATGAGAAAAGTGTTGATGACACGGCAAGGGCTAAAAGGATGGAAGCAAAGATCTTCCTCATCATTTCTCCTCAATTAACGACAAGTATAAAACAGACAAGTTTTCATTCAATACGAAAACTCGTATTAAAACAATAAACTTGTCTGTTAATTTATAAAATCCTAAAACTTGTCTGCTCTAATTACGTTTAAGGATGATGCGTATTATTGAGAAAATGATGAAGACTATGAGATTTATGCTTACGATACTTGCCCCTACTGGAGTTCCTGCCTGGTATGAGAGTGTTATTCCTGCCAAGAATGAAACTATTGAGATGATGGCGCTGGAGAGCGTCACCTGCCTATAGGTCTTAAACACCCTCATCGAACTAAGAGGTGGAAATATGATAAGGGCACTGATAAGCAGGGAACCAAGCATCCTCATGCCGAGAACTATCGTCAATGCAGAAAGGATGGCAAGCATGAGGGTATATCTTTCGACTTTTATTCCGCTGGCACGGGAGAATGAAGGGTCGAACGTGATTGAAAAGAGCCTTGGGTAAAGAAGAACATACGCAAGAAGCACAAGCGAAGAGAGGATTATTGAGAAAACCGCATCGCTTTTACCCACCGCCAAAAGGGAGCCGAACAGGAAATTATTGATGTCGGTATTCGTACCTTTTATATACGAGATAGCCATAACGCCGATGGCAAGGGATGAGGAGCTAATAAGGGCGATCATGCTCTCAGAAGAGACCTTGCTTCTCTCGCTAAGACGCAACAGGAGGATGGCAGCAGCGACAACTACTGGAATCGTGACCGCCATGGGAGAGAGGCTGAGCACGCTGGCGATTGAAAGCGCTCCAAATCCGACATGCGAGAGGCCATCCCCTATCATCGAAAATCTCCTTAAAACCAGTGATACCCCAAGCAAAGACGCGGAAAGAGAGACAAGAAGTCCCACTATGATGGCTCTCTGCATGAATGGATAAGATAACATCTCAATCATTGTGTCCAGCCTCCTTTAAAAACCTCAGGCCCGTCTCATCCTGGAAGAAATCATCCTTTGTGCCATAGAAATACCCCCTGCCCAGATACATGATATGGTCGGCATAGTTCAATGCAGGATGGATGTCATGCGTCACCATTATGATGGTAAGCCCTTCCCTGTTCAAATCCTCGATAAGGGAATAAAACCCGCTTGTGGTATGTGGATCAAGACCCGTTACCGGCTCATCGAGAAGCAGAAGTTTCTTACATGCGGTAAGAGCCCTGGCAAGAAGGACTCTCTGCATCTGCCCGCCGGAGAGGGAGGAGAATGACTTCTTAGCTAGATCCCCTATTCCAAGGCGATCAAGATTGCCCATTGCGATACGCCTGTCCTCCTTTGAATAGAAGAAACGGGAAGAGAGGGAGTTAACCCTTCCACTGAGCACGACCTCCTCCACGCTACATGGAAAACTCTTCTGGGCACTTGACTGCTGGGCAAGATATCCTATCTCGTTCTTCCTTATAAGGGAAGAGAACTCTATCTGCCCTCTTAGTGGCTGATGAAGGGATAAAATAGCCTTGACAAGGGTACTTTTTCCTGCCCCGTTCTCACCCAATATGCATAGATAATCCCCCTCATCGATACGAAATGATATGTCCCTTACAATCGCCATACCCTCATAGCCGAGGTCTATATGTTCTCCTTTTATCAGATAACTCAATTGAGAACCTCCTTTAAAACCGCCGCATTATCCCTCATTATGTCAAGATATGTCCTTCCCGCATTGAAATCCCTGCGGCTTATGTTCTGCGCACTATTAATCTCATATACGTTCGCACCCGTCTCATCGGCTATGAGAGAGGCAAGCATAGTATTTGAAAGTTCTATGTGAAGCACCGCAGGTATTTCCATCTCCTTAACCTTGTCGATCAGGAACGCAACCGTTCTGGCACTGGGCTCTGTTCCGCTGGCACAGCCTGGGAATGCAGCATAATAAGAAAGCCCGAGCTCCTTTACAAAATAAAGGAGGGGAAAACGGTCTGCGACTATTATAAGGTTTCTCTTGGCGTTTTTAACCGTAGATAAAAGTTCATCCCTGATTTCAAGTATGGCTGATATGTAACGCTCGGCATTCGCCTCATAGCTCTCACTGTTAGCACTATCAAGAGAGATGATCTCATCCTTCAACGCCTCGATGATAGATGCCATGTTGGTCAGACTCGTCCACACGTGCTCATCTGCTTCAGCATGATGGTGGAAAAGCTCCTCATGAGTCATCTCATCACTTTGCATCCCCTCGCTCGTCTCCTCATCTAAGACCATCGGGGAATGCTCAAGCAGGGAGAAGACCCTGACTTTCCCATCAAGATCATCAAGAAGTGAGTCAACCCACTCATCGCTCTCCCCGCCAACATATATGAACAGGTCGCTTGTGAGTATCCGTATCACATCATCGGGGCTGGGCTCCCATGAATGTACATCCGCCCCTGGTGGTATGAGCATCTTCAGATCAGCCTCTTCTGCCAATACGGCACGTACCGCATCATAGGATGGAAAATTCAGCGCTGTTACCTTAAGCCTCCCATCATCCTCCTCTTGAGAGCAGGAGATGAGCAGAGGAACCAGAAGAAGGATTAATAGAAATCTTCTCATTTATGACACTCCCTGCAGACTCCCCTCATCTCACACTCAATCTCCGAAATTGAGAATCCCGTATCATTCTCTATGATCGATGAGATCTTACGTGTAGCTTCTTTTGAGAGGTGAATGAAGTGCCCGCAATTCTTGCATAAGAGGTGCATGTGCCCTACGCACTCCCCTTTCCTGAATGAATATATCCTGCTCCTTCCTTTTAATGAGCATGATAGAGCTCCCTCGGCCTCAAGATGCGATAATATCCTATAAAGCGTGGATTTCCCGACATCTGGAAGTAGTGTGCTGAGCTGACTGGCTGTATAGCTGTCATGGTTATGTTCTCTGAGAAAACACAGTATGAGTTCTTTCTGTCTGGTATTGTACTCTTTCACAAATTGAGAATTATTCTCAGATTTGGTTTTAAGTCAAGATGCCATTCGCTATTAACCTTTTAGAAAGAAAAAGGTACTATCCTGATATGACGATAATCTTGATAATACTTGCAGTAATTCTGGCCATCGCTCTCCTATCGATAGCCATAGGGGAATTCTTTTTACGCTTCGCACTCTCCACAAGCTATGACAACTCGAATAAACTCACCGATGACTCTGTCAGCAAGCAGTATCTTGCAGAGGAAGAGGAGAACAGGAGATTCCTCGAAGAGAAATGCAGTGACGTATATATAAAAAGTGCTGATACAATGAATCTGCACGCTTACCTCTTCTCCTCTTCATCGCATAAATACCTTATCACGGTACATGGATATAAAGGGGGAGCGACAAACAACGGCATACTCTACCGCTTCATGGCAAATAAGGGTTACAACGTGCTGATCCCGGATGTACGCGGTCACGGTAAAAGTGAAGGGAAATGGCTCAGCATGGGGCTTTGGGAGTCTGATGATCTCATTAGATGGGTCTCTTACATCAAAGGGCAGGATGAGAATGCCCAGATAGCGCTGCACGGGGTATCAATGGGAGGTGCGACCGTTATGATGGCAAGCGGCAGAAATCCATCTTCCGTCGTCGCAATAATCGAGGACTGCGGTTACTCCAGCGTCTACGATGAGTTCAAATGCCAACTTAAAGATATGTTTCATCTGCCTGCCCATCCAATTCTTGACATCGTCAACCTCTGGTGCCGCATACGCCTAAAATTCTCATTTGCAGACGTCGTGCCATCCTCAGAGGTTGCAAAAACACACATCCCCATGCTTTTCATACACGGGGATGAGGATATGTTCGTACCTACATGGATGGTAAATACATGTTATGAGAAAGCAAGGTGCTCAAAAGAGTTGTGGATAACAAATGGTGTTGCTCATGCTATGAGCATAACCAAATATGCGGATGAATACACATCGAAATGCCTTTCGTTTATTGAAAAGCATATGAAAGCTTAATCCATCCGTTTAATTGTCATCCTTCCAAGAGCCTTCTTTATAAGAGCATCCTTTTCTTCTTCATCGACCTCTTTACTCTGGATCATCTGAAAGATCAGATTACCGCTTAGTGCAGCATCAACTGGACCTGTAATGACTTCTCTTTTGCTCTTGAGTGCCAAAAGAAGAGCAAGATAAAGGTCTTTTGACGCACCTCCTACGAGGAAAATCCTGGAGAATCTCCTAGAAAGCACCTCCTCCATTGCCTCTATCTCCTTCTCGTAATAAGCGGCAAGACTCGAATAAACCAAGGATGATGCCTCGAAGAGATCCTCAATACTTTCCAATCCTTTCTTCTCTAAACACCTGTTGATGCTCTCAAGCACATCAGAGTGCTCATACTCCAGAGCCCCTATGTCAATCTCATCAGGATAGTGAATCGCTCTTGCCTTCCTCATGATCTCGTCATAGCTGGTTCCTTCCTTCATACCTTCCTTGAGGCGCTGAATCAGCATCGTACCCATAAGGTACTTCGTGATTGTGCACCTTCCCCCTGGTGCGACTGAATTGGTATAATTACCGTGCATGACCTCATCTGAGAGATTATAGCCGGAAACATATGTACCCAATCTGGCAAAGCCACCCACTGAGAGCATGATGGTATCATCATCAAGCTCTGATGCCATGTATGCAAGGCTTGTATCATGAGCTGAGACGATAACAGAAGAGGAGAAGCCAACCTCCTTCTCTATTTTCTCAGAGAGCATTCCAAGTGTCTCTCCATCCTGTGCAATTGGAGGAAACATGCTTCTCTTCAAGCCAAGCTCTGAAATCATCTCATCATCCCAGTCAAGGCTCTCAGCATTAACCAGGGAGCTCGTAGCCGCCATTGATAGACTGGTCTTTTTTACCCCGGTAAGGAGGAAATTAAAATAATCAGGGAGGAAAAGCAGACTTACCGCCCTCTCCAAAAGCTCACTCTCCTCCTCTTTCTGAGCAAGGAGCTGGTAGAGAGTGGAATTACGCCTGCTATGGAAACCGGTGCGATTGAAAATCCATGCCTCATTCGGTAGCTCGGTAATACGCTCAGTCCGCTCATCAAGATAGCTGACAGCCCCACCTATGACATCATCCCTCTCATCGAGAAGGACATAGTCGGAAGCAAATGAATCTATCAGGATAGAATCCACCGGTCCGCTTTCCCTTATAGCATTCAAAACAGAGGAGAAGATCCCATCCAATTCCCAGAGAAGATGAGCCCCTTCCTTTTTCACATTGTTCCTGAACGACTGAACCTTGGTAAGGCCAAGATGATTGCCTACTCTTTCTGCAAGAGCGTACTTAACCTCTCTTGCTCCAATATCAAATGCCAAATACTTCATAACTCTATTTTCCATTACAAATTACTCATCTGTAAAGGAAAAAAGAAATCTCAAAAGAAAAAACACAGTCAGAGAAGATTTCTCCTGCTCCTGATAAGCTTAATCACCATTAGGATAACCATTATGGCCAAAGCCACAGAGATTGTCGCAACCCCTCCTCTTATTCCGCTTACCTCAGCCACTTCTCCGATGATTATAGGCATAAGGATGCCACCGACCGTTGCAGTGGCTATGCACGTACCAGTTGCGACAGTGGAACTATTGTAGCGGCTGTCCATTGTTGAGAGCGTCGTAGGATAGATTCCGCTCATGGAGAAACCAAGACCAAGAAGGCCGATGACTACCAACGCAGTTGACTGAGCGCTGATCATAAGTACAAAGCAAAGAGTCATCATAGCTCCCATTGCAAGAATGAGAACGCTCTTATCCATCTTTGATGAAAGGGAGGCGCAACAGAGTCTGCCCAGGAGTATCATCACCCATAAGAATGACTGCATGCTCTGCGAGAGTGATGTACTCATAAGCCCCGTATCATTAAAGTAAGTCACAAGCCATCCTGTAAGGGAGGCCTCCCCTGCAAGATAGAAGAACATGATGAACGTATTAAGCCAGAAAGAGAAGCTCTTCTGGAACGGAATCTCTGAGCTCGTCTTCTCCTTCTTCATTGGAGTGTTTGAAAGAGTGCTTCCTCCAACAAAAATGAGGGCGGTAAGCATAAGGAAGGCAAAGACCCATGCGGCTATCCTCCACTCGATAGCAGTTGCAAATACCGCGACAAAAGGAGAGATGAACGCTCCGATTGCGAATGATGCGTGAAGTATGTTAAGCCCAGCGGCCTTATTACCCGTGTTCTCCGAGACCACGACGTTCGTGATATTGCTAAGCGTACCACGTCCCATACCTGTGAATGCGAAAGCCACTATCAGGATAAATGGATTGCCCGTTGCAGTCATGAGCAGAAGACCTAGGACTATTAGAGACCCCAGGATAAGAGTACTCTTTTTCCTCCCGATTGCATATGGGATGAATCCGGAGAGGAAAACAGCGAAGAAGTTTCCAATCTGGTGTGAGGAGAGCACATAACCGCGTAGGGCATAACTCATAGAATACTCCGCCTGCATCGCAGGAAGCATCGCACCAAGAAGGGTACTCATCGCACCAGAACAGAGAAATATATAATAAATCCTATAAACAAGGGATTTATTGCCGTCTTTGATATTAAGAAAAGAAGAGAGTGACATTCCCGCCTCCACGAAATCCTATGATACTAAAGAAAGCAATAGTTTTCCATTATTGCAAGCAGAAATGTCACATCGTAAAAAGAAGTATTCAAAGCGCGTATGTCATATCATAGGTCTTAGGAAAAATCTCACCATTGACGACCCAGACATCAGAGAGATCCGCACTTCCATCCACATTATTGCAGACAAGGTAATCACCATCACCATGAGGGGCATCAGAGGCATTTGTATAGAGCACATCTCCCCATGCGGTCTCAACCCTTACTACAGTATCGGATGGAACTCTGAGTGCGAAATTCGTCCCCTCCTCGCCTTTTGTCTTAAGAGTAACCTTCTTTCCAAGATTATCTGTAAAATCATCAGCAGAGAGAGCGCTACCATCCTCCCTAGTATAAGTTTTAAGGACTTTAGAAACTGGGGTAACCCATTCCTCCCCTACGGTGCCAGTAAGGATTACAGACTCTCCATCTGACTCAACATGGTAAGAGACAAGCTCAAGATGATTGTACACATCGGTCGGCTCACTTACCATCCTACCTTCGATTAAATAGGAAGTCTTTCCTGTAATGAAGGCCTCCTCAATATTCTCCTCGATGAAATCGAGCGCCTGCGCATCATATGCGACATCCTCAGCAAAAAGAGGAAGGGACATGACAAGACAGAGCAAAAGACAAAGTGAAAACAGTTTTTTCATTTTTTCCTCCACCTGTATTGTACATGTCTGCCTTGTCAGAAAAAAGACCGGCAGTGCAAGGAAAAGACAAATTCTACCACTTAGCCGTGGCAATGACAGTTACCGCCGCAACCATGAGAGAGGCCATGGTGATGATCATGATGGTCACAGTTAGCATCAGCTGATGCAACGAGAGTTCCATCAAGATATGCGGCAACCGCATCATCAGTGTTTCCGCTCACACCGGATAGGAGTGTTATGCCAACCTCAGAGAGTGCATTCTTTGCACCCATCCCGATACCACCACAGATCAAAGTGTCTATCGCAGAGGAAGAAAGAAGAGTTGCCAGAGCCCCATGTCCCTGTCCGTTCGTGCTGACTACCTCAGCCTTTACGACTTTTCCATCTTCAACATCATAGATCTTGAAATACTCGGTGTGCCCAAAATGCTGGAACACATCACCATTATCATAAGTAACCGCTATTCTCATTACTTTCTCTCCTTTCTCGTTTATATCCAGTTTTCCACAGTCTGAAAATGAAGTGCAAAGTCTGCAATCACCACCGCTTATGCTCAGCTTCTTTCCATTGACTATCGCATCTGCGATCTTCCTGCGTGCCTGGGCATAGATTGCGCTCACACTTGGTCTTGAAAGTCCCATAAGGGAGGCACACTGGGCATGCGAAAGCCCATTGAGATCCATGTTCTTAATGCATTCCCATTCATCCAGATGTAACACCACAGACCCCATCGCTTTTGTCCCATCAGGAGAAAACGATGTGAAATCCGGCTCATCCGAGATGCTTCTGACTCTCTTTGGTCTCGACACAAAGCCTCCATTTTCGACATATGTCAGATATAATATAAATCAAAACCCATAAAAAAGAAAGAAGCCGCACTGCAAAACATGCAGAACGGCATCTCCTTCACTGTACGAGTTTATCAAGAAGAGTTAGCGCCTCTTCCAGCTTCTCATTAGGCTCCGTGCTATGGAGTCCTTCACGCACACAGCTTCTGATATGCGCATGAAGTATCTCCTGGTTTGTCTTCTTCAAAATCGCAATGGTAGCAAGTATCTGGTTCGATATATCAACGCAGTATCGGTCCTCATCTATCATCTTGAGAACGCCATCCAATTGCCCACGTGCGATCTTTATAGATCTGGAAATCCTCTCCCTTTCTGCCTTCATAAGCTCTTAATGCCCACTACCTTGTAGCCTTCTTCCGTAACGGCAGATTCAAGAATTGCCTCAGTCACATTCTCAGAAGCCGTAACTGTTGCCTTCTTATCCTCAAGACTTACCACCACATCCTCTACGCCATCAACCGCCTTAAGAGCCTTTTCAACATGCCTTACACAGTTCTGGCACATCATTCCTTCAATTGATAATTCCTTCTTCATCTTAATATCTCCTTCTAAAATATTGTTTTCTTTATCATCATCGCAGCACGATTCACTTCTGGAGGCACCAGAGTGAAGACTTGGTTTAAAGAAGCGCAGACGGAGTGCGTTGCTTACTACGAATACAGAGCTGAAGCTCATCGCAAGGGCTGCCACCATTGGATTCATTTTAAGTCCAAACGCGGCATAATAACAGCCTGCTGCAATCGGAATTCCGATAACATTATAGAAGAACGCCCAGAAAAGATTCTCCTTGATGTTCTTGATCGTAGCCTTGCTCAGTTCAATCGCAGTGACGACATCCATCAGATCGCTCTTCATCAGAACAATGTCAGCCGATTCCATTGCCACATCCGTACCAGCTCCTATTGCGATTCCCACATCAGAGCGTGCGAGGGCTGGTGCATCATTTATCCCATCCCCTACCATGGCAACGGTTCTACCGCTCTTTTGGATTTTCCTGATCTCAGCTTCCTTATCCTCGGGCAGCACCTCGGCAATTACACGGTCAACACCAACCTTCCGTCTGATCGCCTCCGCCGTCTTCTTATGATCTCCAGTAAGCATTACGACCTCGATTCCCATTTCTTTGAGACTGCTTATAGCATCCCTGCTCGTACTCTTTATGGTATCTGAGACTGCAATCATACCGATAAGGCGTCCCTCCACGGCGAAAAACAGCGGTGTCTTCCCATCCTCTGCGGCACGATCTTGAAGCTCATCCATCTTTTCATCCGAGAGTGCGAAGGCATGCATCATCCTCATGTTTCCAGCAAGACAGGTCTTTCCATCGATGATTCCTTTTATTCCGCCACCGGGAATCTGCGTGAAGTCCGATACGGGAAGGTAAGAGCACTTTTTCCTTTCAGCCTCCTCAACTATCGCCTTTGAAAGCGGATGCTCAGATAGTTTCTCAAGTGAGCCTGCAATCGTTAATAGGTAATCAAGGGAACATTTTCCAAGACATTCAATATCCGTTACCTTGGGCTTTCCCTCCGTTATCGTACCCGTCTTATCAAGGACAACGGTTTTTACAGAGTGTGCCGTCTCAAGAGCCTCTGCGCTCTTAATAAGTATTCCATTGCTAGCCCCGCGGCCGGTGCCGACCATTATCGCAGTCGGAGTTGCAAGGCCTAGCGCACATGGACATGATACCACAAGAACGGATACCGCTATCGTAAGTGCAAATTCAAAAGATGCGCCAACAATGAGCCATATAATTGCCGCAGACAGTGCGATTACTATCACGACAGGTACGAATACGCCTGCGACCCTGTCTGCAAGTTTTGCAATAGGGGCTTTGGAACTCGTAGCCTCATCTACAAGACGTATGATGCTTGCAAGCGCCGTCTCATCGCCGACCTTCGTCGCCTGCATTTTGAAATACCCGCTTCTGTTTATGGTTGCTCCGATTACCTTGTCATTGATCTGCTTATCAACAGGGATGCTCTCCCCCGTGATAGCAGACTCATCAATCGAGGCATGTCCTTCTATGATCACTCCGTCTACGGGGACACTCTCCCCTGCTTTCACTATAAGGACATCACCTTTTTCAACATCCTCGACAGGAACAACGACTTCAGAGCCCTCCCTAATTACTGTCGCACTCTTTGGTGCAAGATCGAGAAGCTTGCTTATCGCATCCGTTGTCTTCCCCTTCGCCCTGGCTTCAAAAAACTTCCCGAGTGTTATTAAAGTCAAAATGGTTCCCGCACCTTCAAAGTAGAGGTCATGAGTGAATTGGCTTACCATCGCCATATCACCGTGCCCGAAGCCAAAAGCAATTTTATATAGAGCATATATACCATAGACGAGTGATGCTCCGGAGCCCAATGCTATGAGGCTATCCATGTTAGGAGAGCCATGTAATAGTGTCTTGAATCCATTCTTGAAGTACTTCGAGTTTATGATAACCACAGGAAGCAGAAGAAGGAAAAGGGTGAAGGCATATATCATGGAATTCTCCAGGCCAAGGAAAATAGAAGGAAGAGGCCATCCCATCATATGCCCCATTGAGATGTAAAATAGTGGGATTGTGAAGACAAACGAGAGGATGACACGCTTTCTCATCACCTCATATTCCTTCCTGGCATCTAAAGAGGCACTGTTTCGGCTCTCTTTACCCTTCTCCCTCTCCTCAGTTTTAGGAGCTGCACCATATCCGGCATTCTCAACAGCCGCGACAATCTCGCTGCTGTTGCATGCTCTCTCATCATAGTCAACGACCATGCTGTTTTTTAAAAGATTGACGGAAACAGCTCTGACACCTTCCAGATGCTTCACGCTTTTTTCAACCCTTGCTGAACATGCCGCACAGGTCATACCCGTCACATCGTATTGCTCGTGTTTCATCTATCCTCCAATACCCCACCCCTGTGGGGTATCTATAGTGTAGATATTATACTCTTCTATGATATTTAGCAAGAGTTAGCTCAATAAAACTTTAAATACTTCCACATGAAATTCCTAATTTTCTTTGAATATTGCCTCATGAAAATCCGTATTTATCCTGATTATTCGCTATTATTTTTCCTGGTATTTTAATATAACTATTTATAATATAAACAAATAATCGATAAAAATATTTAAACTAAAAATTGATGAACTTACAAAACTAGAACATCGGGTATTGCTAGCAGCTACAACCTACCCCATTTCACGTCTTTTCTTCTCTCAAGAGTTCTGGAAGAAAAAAAGAGGTAGGCCGCAAATGGTCTACCTCTTCTCTTAGGATTTAAGAAATCAATATGCTGCGTTGAGCCATTCGATTCCGTCAATCTGCACTGTGAAGTACGGAGCTGACTGGAATACTGATTCATGGAATGCGCCGTCATAAACGGCCTCTTCAGAATCAGCTGTGAAGTCTCCGTCAGTATCGAGTGCGAATGCATGTGTAAGCTCTTCGCCTGCTACTGTGAATGTGCTTGTATCAAATACCTGGATGGATCCGTCTGCAAGACCTGCCTCAACCTCTGCGATCTTCTCTGCTGTTCCAGGAGCTGCGATTGCTTCGTTGAGTGTTGTCATAACGACTGCTCCATCTCCCATTCCCTTGCACCAGTCCTGAGGAATCTCTTCTCCGTTTACATATGCCTTGATTGCCTCATAGAAGTAGATTGCCCAGTCGATTCTTGTTGAAATGAGTGATGCATTCGGTGCGATTGATGTCATGTCGTTGTTGTATCCTGTGTGGAATACACCGCGTGACTGTGCTGCTGTTGCCGGTGTGGTGTTGTCAGAATGCTGGCTGATCATCACACAACCCTGGTCTGCAAGAGCGAGTGCGGCATCGGATTCAGCTGTAGCATCCGACCATGATCCTACGAATGATACCTTCATCGTTACAGATGGACATACGGACTTTGCACCGAGATAGTATGCTGTGAATCCAGAGATAACCTCTGCGAAGGAGTATGCACCTACGTAACCGATTATTGCCTCTTCAGGTTTGATCTGACCTTCATCAATCATCTGCTGAAGCTTCATACCTGCTACGACACCTGCGATGTACCTTCCCTCATAGATGTTGGCGAATGCATTGTGGGTGTTATCTCTTCCGTCGAATGCGGATGCGCAGTTAGTGCAGCTGATGAACTCAATCTCAGGATAGTCATCTACCACTTCAAGCATGAAAGGCTCGAAACCATAGCTGTTGTTGATGATGATCTGGCATCCTTCCTCAGCAGCTTCGATGTTCGCATCCGTACATGTGGCATCCTCTCCGATGTTGTACTTTGTAACCCAATCTACGGTGATGCCTTCTGCTGCGAGCATCTCTGTAGCTTCATCGCGTCCTCTGATGAAGTTGTAGGTGTACCCCTGATCGTTCTCATCTCCGATACACAAGAGTCCGACTCTTACTGTATTAGGATCAGAAGCGGCTGCGGTCTCTGCGCTTCCACCAGCAAAGATGAAAGAAGAAACCAACATGAGCACGATTAGAACAAAAGAAATTTTCTTCATGTCTCCTCCCTTGGTCTAAGACCAGAATCTAACTGAATTCTAGCAGATGCAAGCATCATAGTCATCTGCTAATACCGCTTTCCTTACCGTTCTTCCCTGAAATAATTCAGCCCTAGGGATGCAGGCGGCTGCTTATCCCTGCTGTTTTTCATGCTTGTCAGGACAAGAACGATAACCGTTACTATATATGGCAGTATCTTATAGATTTCCGTAGGAATGAACGGAATGGATACTCTGAGGTACATGATCATCATCGCCCCGAAGAGAACAGAGCCCCAGATGGCGTTCAGCGGTCTCCAGATACAGAAGATTACAAGTGCCACGGCAAGCCAGCCGACACCGGAGAGTCCCTCATGGTTCCATACGCATCCCGCAGTGGTCATGATATACACCATACCGCCGATTGCGGAGATTCCACCACCAATGGTAGTTCCAAGATACTTATATTTTGTAACATTGATTCCAGCTGCATCACTTGTCGAAGGGGACTCTCCTACCGCCGTCAAATACATACCAGTCCTGGTCTTCTTAAAGAAGAGATACATCAGTACGGCCAGAATCACGGCAAGATAGAAGAACACCGTATGAGAGAAGAATATCCTTCCCACAACAGGGATGTTTATAAAAAAGGATGGGAAAACAGTCGCATTGAACGCATCTTTAAGATGATTGCTCAGTGCTACATAGCCACCTTCGCTTACCCTCATGAACTCTCCGACGAACTGTCCGATTCCAGTTCCGAATATCGAAAGTGCAAGGCCCGTTACATTCTGATTCGCCCTGAGCGTGATGGTAAGGAAACTGTAAATCGCGGATGCAGCCATTCCTGCAACGAATGCGGAGAGGATTGCAATTGAGATTGCAAGCGGTCCGGAGGCTGCGGCTCCTGCGGCTTTTTCGTAGTAGAAAGCACCTGCAAGACCGAATGCACCACCCATATACATGATGCCTTCCACACCGAGATTAAGATTTCCTGTCTTCTCCGTTAGAATCTCACCAAGGGTTCCGTACATAAGAACAGTACCGAAGGTAACTGCCGCGACGATCAATGTGATTAAAGTACTCATGCCATGGCCTCCTTCTTATCCTTATGCCTGAAAATAAGCTTATAGTTTATGAAGAACTCACTGCTGAGCATACAGAAGAGAAGTATGCCAGTTATGATATCAGCAATGGAGGCTGGAACCTGCATCCTCGTCTGAAGGGTGTTCGCTCCTTTTTCCAGAACTGCGAGAATCATGGATATCGCAATCATGGCAAAAGAATTAAGCTGGGAAAGCCATGCTACGGTGATGGATGTGAATCCTACCCCGTTTGCAACCCCCTTATAGAGCGTGAAATTCGCACCGGATACGATTATGGTCCCGACTATTCCGCTTATTGCTCCGGAAATCAACATGGTACGCATCATGATCCAGCCTACGTTCATTCCCGCATATCTTGCGGTATTCACAGAGTCTCCGATTACCGCTATCTCATACCCCTGCTTCGTCTTATTCATGTAAATATAAAGGAACACTACCAGAACAAGGGCGATAATCCAACCGCAGTTAACTCCAAGCACCATCGGAAGGCGTGCGTTATCGGAGAACATCGGAATAAGCTGGGAGCCTTTTCTTCCCTCCCAAGGTCCACCTTGGAGCCAAGCGACGATTCCTATGGCTATGTAGTTCATCATAAGAGTGAAAAGCGTCTCATTCGTATTCCACTTTGCTTTGAAGAATGCTGGAATGAGGGCCCATAGAGCTCCAGCTAAGGCTCCAGAGAGGAACATTATGATTAAAAGCGGTGCATGTGGGATCTTATCGGCATAAAAGAGTGCGAAATAAGTTGAGAACACAGCGCCCATTGTAATCTGCCCTTCAGCGCCGATATTCCAGAACCTCATCTTAAAACAAGGAGCGATTGCTATTGCACAACCTAAAAGCGGAATAGCCGTTCTTATCGTCTGTTTAAGATATACAGGACGTGATAACGATCCCTGGATTATGACGCTATAAGCGGCAAACGGATTAGTTCCCGTCAAGACCATCGGCAGACATCCAAGAATCAAGGCTATTATGATTGAGCAGATGCGGATAAGGTATATCCTACCCTTCGACATCTCCGCTCTTTTTGCAAGTCTGATCAAAGGAGTTTTCGTCTCACTCATGAGCACCTCCCGAGGTATTGAACTGCGTCATCATAAGACCAACCTCCTCCTTCGTTGTATTGCGCGCATCCACGACTCCGGCAACCTGCCCTCCGCAGAGGACGAGAATACGATCTGCCAGCTCAAGCAGGACATCAAGATCCTCTCCTACATAGACGACGGCGACACCATTCATTTTCTGCTCAGTGAGCAGGTTGTAAATCGTATATGATGTGTTGATATCAAGACCACGCACGGCATATGCGGTAAGAAGCACTTCTGGCTGACTTGCAATCTCACGGCCGACAAGAACTTTCTGCACGTTTCCACCGGAAAGACGGCGCACTGGATAATTCACACCGGGCGTGACGACATCCAGATCCTTCCAGACCCTGTTTGCAAGCTCCTCTGGTTCTTTTTTCTTTAAGAGCGCTCCCCTGCCATTCTTCCATGAGCGGAGCATCATGTTCCCCGTCATTCCCATCGAGCCTACAAGCCCCATACCAAGCCTGTCCTCGGGCACGAATGCCATGCCGACACCGGTTGCCCTGATTCTCTTCGGGGTAAGGCCAACAAGCTCCACCTCAGAGCCACTATCGTTTATGAAGCGGATACTCCCCTCTTTTACCGGATAAAGTCCTGTCATCGCCTCTAAAAGCTCCTTCTGTCCAGAGCCGGATATGCCGGCGACACCAAGGATTTCCCCTGTGTATGCGCAAAAGGAGACTGAATCAAGTTTCTTTATCCCCTCCGCATCAATGCAGGTAAGGCCCTCTACTATGAGCTTCTTCTTCGGCTCGGCATATTTCGGGCGGTCGATATTAAGACTTACGGCATGCCCTACCATCATATCGGTAAGGGCCTGAGGATTAGTCTCTGAGGTATTGACCGTTCCGATGTACTGCCCTTTCCTGAGTACGGCGACCTTATCTGAGACATCCATTACCTCGTGAAGCTTATGTGTAATTATTACAATCGCCTTGCCATCCATCTTCATGTTCTTCAAGACCTTGAATAACTTATTGGTCTCCTGCGGAGTGAGGACGGCCGTTGGCTCATCAAGAATGAGGATATCAGCACCCCTATATAGCATTTTGACAATCTCGATAGTCTGCTTCTGGGAAACAGACATGTCATATACTTTCTTTGATGGGTCTATTTCGAATCCGTATCGGTCGCAGATCTCCTTTACCTTCTTCTCAGCAGCAGAGAGATCCATTTTCCCGTCATTAAGACCGAGTATGATGTTCTGTGTCGCAGAAAAAACCTCAATCAGCTTATAGTGCTGATGAATCATTCCGATTCCATATTCATACGCTTCCCTCGGGGAGTGGATGTAAATCTGCTCTTCATCCTTGAATATCTCACCCGCATCCGGCTGATAGATTCCAGAGAGCATGTTCATTAAAGTGGTCTTTCCACTTCCATTCTCTCCCAGCAGTGCGAGGATCTCACCCCTGTACAGTTTCAGGTTGATGCTGTCATTCGCTACTACCTGCCCGAAGCGCTTGGTAATATTTCTCATCTCAATAGCGCATTTATTTTCCAAAAAAACACCTCGTACAAGAACATTCTAACATGATACTTCACTTTTGTGAGAGACATAAAAATATGAAAAACAGTTTTTTATGCATTATTGCTACGATTATAGTAAAAAGAAAAGGCATCTAAAGAGTGTGAACGCTTTAAGATGCCCAGATATTTTTGTTTAGCAATCAGCGGTGCAATCAGGATTTTCATCCCATGGAAAACCTGAGAAAACAGGTCGCCCCGTGTATTTTCCAGCCTTTTTCTCCCCTCGAATAACCTTCAAAACCTCGCCAGCCATCTCCTCCTGCTCAACCTCTCCCGGGTATACGTATATGGGCGCGATCCAGCCGGCACGCTCCTTTATCCCATCTACTATATCAGAAAAACGGACAAGCCCTCCCGTAAGCAGGATAGCATCGACCTTCCCCTTCAGGACTGTTGCCATGGCTCCGATGGACTTTGCAATCTGATAGATCATGGCCTTCCATACAAGGGATGCATGTTCATCACCATTTTCAACAGCCTCATGTATCTTATCTGAATCAGATGAACCAAAGTGGCTTACAAAGCCACCGGATCTGGAGCACATCGCCTCAAGCTCCTCACACTTATGCGTCTCAAGGTATTTCGCAGTCTCCATTATCGGGATGCTTCCAAGCCTTGTTGGTGTGAACGGTCCATCTCCCCCAGCCCCCTCGGTTCCATCGATCATCCTGCCTTTAAAATGAGCGGATATTGTAATACCACCATCTATATGGCATACGATGTAGGATGCATCCTCATAACGGATTTTCATCATCCTGGAATGCTTTCTTGCAATCCCTTTCTGGTTCAGCACGTGGGACTGAGCTCTTCTATAAACACCTTTAAGCCCTGTAATGCGCGCAAGAGGAGTAAGCTCATCCACATTAGTAGGATTTATCGTATATGCCGGGCGGCCATACTTCAAAGCCCAGTCATATGCCATCATTACTCCAAGTTTCGCAGGATGATCACTGCCACCTTTATCATCCCGAGTATCCTCGTAAAGGGATCGGTCTATCTCCATCACTCCCTCTTCTTGGGAATATGCGCACCCTCCACGCCCGATGAAAACATCGATATCTTCAATTCTGATATTATGTTTTGAAAGAAGTGAGAGAACAACGCTTTCGCGGAAAGGAAGCTGATCGTTAGTTGTCCTATATCTAAGAAGCTCAGGAGCGTCATGGAAAACGCTCTCGGTGAAAATATTCCTTTCATCCTCAAACACGCTGACCTTAGTACTTGTAGATCCCGGATTAATAACCAATAGTCTCATCAGAGCCCTCCATCATGCTTCTGCCTTACCTTCATTTCTTGCATCCATCAGCCTGAGTGCTTTCCTGAACTGGAAGGAGAAGATGATTATCGTAAACATCACGGATAGGAAATCCGCAATCGGTTCAGCCAGATATATCCCCTTGGTTGGATTGGACGTAACCAGAAGAGGCATTATGTAGATAAGTGGGACAAGCAGTATCAACTTTCTGAGGATGGCGATGAAACTGCTGCTCTTTGCGTTTCCAATGCTGGTGAATGTCGCCTGGCATGCCATCTGAATACCGAAAATGCCCGTTGACCCCATGAAGATCCTCAAGGCAGAGGATGCATAGTCGATGAGAGTCGGGTCATCGGTGAACATCCTGGCAAAAGCAGATGGGAAGAACTGAACCAATAAAAACAAAAGCGTCGAGAATGCGAAATCCACGATTAAAAGGTATTTGAAGGCAGTCTTAACCCTCTCCTTTAGCCCAGCACCGAAATTATAGCTTATAATCGGCTGAGCCCCCTGTCCAAGACCTTGAAGCGGGAGCATCGCAAACTGCATGACAGAAGAGAGGATAGTCATAGCCCCTACGGCAAGGTCTCCACCGTATCTGAGCAGATTTGAGTTAAAGCAGATGTTTATAATGCTCTCACTTGCCTGCATTATAAACGATGCGAGCCCCAGGGATAGGACGGATACGCAAATAGAATAGTCGAGGCGCAAGTGTCTCTTTCTCAGCCTCAGGCTGGTTTTCTTTCCGCTCAGGAACGAAAGCACCCAGATTGTACTTGCCGCCTGAGAAAGAACCGTGGCAATTGCCGCACCTGCGACTCCCATATCGAAGACGAAGATGAACACTGGGTCTAAAATGATGTTTATCAACGCTCCTATGATTACGGAGAGCATGCTGGTCTTTGCAAACCCCTGTGCGGTTATGAATGAGTTCATTCCGAGAGTTAGCTGTACGAAAACAGTTCCGAGCGCATATATATTCATGTAAGTGGTGGCATAACCGATCGTATTCTCACTTGCACCGAAAAGTAGGAGGATATCCTCATTGAAGAGAAGCAGTATGACTGTAATAACAACCGATATTATCATCTGCATGACAAAGCTGTTTCCCAGGATTCTCTCAGCCCTGTCATAATCATTATGCCCCATCATGATGGAAGCCCTGGGGCCACCGCCACTGCTTATAAGGGCTGCAAATGCCGAGACGATGAGAATCAGAGGGAGGCACACACCAACCCCTGTAAGGGCCAGGGCACCCGTTCCCTCGATATGTCCGATATATATTCGGTCTACGATGTTGTAAAGCATGTTAACCAGCTGTGCGACTACCGTAGGCAGTGCAAGCTTAAAGAGCAATGAGCCAATCTTCTCCTGGCCAAGGAACTTCCTGTCCTCCATTCATCCTCCCAATCTAAACCAAATCATAAGATAAGACGGAATAGGAAAAATGTGAACTATATGGCACTAGAAAGCGAAACGATAACCGCCGGAGACAGTTATTGCCGCCGATATCCCAGGACTTTCGTGGCTAAGCAGCCCTTGGAAACGTGCTCCGATCTTATAATACGCATCATCGTGAATGAGAAGCACCCCGAGATCCCCATACACACCGTACTCAGAGAAAGATGAGTAGTTCACATCACCCTTATTGTTGGGTCTGCTTACATCTGGAATCGTATGGATGACGAATAAGGCACCTGCATCCGCATAAAGCCCGACGCTCTCTGCTGTCATAAGAGAATATGCCAGGGCAAGCGTGATATTATGCTTTGCAAAATACGAATAGTTCACATATGTCTTAACATCGCCGCTTTCCCCTGTTGATACACTGACCAGCTGGTATCCTATCGGAAAGAGCATCTGATAGCCGGCGGTAAGTCCAAGTTTAATCGGTGCATACGGGAAATATGTCATCTCAATGCCTCCACCGAGGCGACTGATGTTTCCAACATAATACTCAGGATTGCTGTTCATCGTAGGAAAGCTGCCGCCCGTCTCTTTTGAGATGAAATCACGCTCTGCTATGAATCTTCCGCCAAGATAGAACTCCATCGGCACCGCACCCAGAAAAGAAAGAGATAATACAAAGAGGAAGAAAAAGAGCACTCTTCTCATTGCACTCCCCCGAATCTAAAGCCAAAGCCGATGAAAGGAGTTAATGATACGAACGTATAATTCGGCTCATAAAGCATTGACTCATCTTTTATGAAATGGAAGAGGTGCGCTGTAAATGAGAGTCCCGCACTCGCATATACCCATGGCTTGAAATATGCCCTTATATAAGGCTGCAGTTCCAAACCGACCGTGAAAGTCTCAAAATAATCGAATGAGGAGATGGCAAAACGCACAGCTCCACCTAATTCAACTACTGAGTAATTAAAACGGAAAACAGGGCCTATCGAGAAAGATATCTTATCTATCTGATCAGGGTATGCGTCCCTCTCTTCATATTCCCAATCCACAGGAGTAGAAGAATTAAAATCCCCTTCCCCCTTGACGACGGGCACATGCTCAGTCGCCTTTGCAACAACCCCGTACGCAAAAGAGAATGAGAGCCCGGCTCTTGATGCTGGTACAAAGAAAAGGTTCACGTTCAATTTCGCACCATAATCGGTTCTATCGAGGAACGGATGCTCCACCAGGTACTGTAAGTAGCTGTTGCTCCCGTTCATCGGTAATGGATTTGAGTAGATGTTGCTCTCGCTGCTTCTGAATGCAAGGAAATCAAAACTCACCTCAGCAGAAAAAAGAAGTGAGGAAAGAGAAAGCAGTATGCATATAAAAACAACAAATCTCTTCATCCGTTAAATCCCCACAGCGAAACCGAATCGCTGAACTATATCAACCTCTCCGAGATTTCCATCGGAGGCTACGACACCTAAATCATAATATACTCTGGCGACATTAAAAAGAACCATCTGGGTCCGTATGCCATAGCTTGCAGAGAAATCTCCCACTCTTATCTCATCAGAATTCAAAACCCCGCCCCACCCATATGCGAGATCAAAGAAGGCAGAAACGTACGGATATACATCCTCGGCAAAAAACTGTGGACCAAAAAGCGTAAGGGCGAAACTGCTTGTAATAACATGCTCCCTCGGCAAGGCTTTTGCTTCCCAGATATCACCACCCTGCACGTAATACGGTATGCGCTCCCCCTCAAGATAACGATAGGTAGTTGAATTCGTCAGCATCATGCTAAGCGATGAGAGATCATCTACGAATGGAAGGGTAAAGAGCGTCCATGCAAGATCCGCACAGCTCTTAAAGAGAAGATAATCGGAGGTATCTGTGAAGAAGTTAATCTCTTTGGGGCTGTATCTCAGCTTTGATGAAAGCTTTATTCCGTTCTTTGTCGTCACATCATCGTACATGAGATTGACATCGAATCCTGCCTCTATGGAGATATCGAATACGGACCGTGATCCAGAAAGCTCAGGAGTTCCTTTTAAAAATCCAGAGCCGAAAGGCCCCCTATTTACGATTTTATCCCCTTCCACCTTATGGAACACGCCATCCCTATGCTCTGGATCCGAGAAATATGATGTACTCTCATATGCGTTCTCAAATCTTCCACCTGCAGAGATATAGAGTGTCAGGATATCGGTATCTGTGACGCTCCAATGGGCAAAGCCCTGGCTGAAGATCAGACTGAACTCATCAAAAAGGCTCATATAGTCCCGTACGGGATAATCCTTATCTTCTTTTGACAATATATTACCGGTTTCAGGATTCTGCCTGAGCGTTCTGTAATCCAGTCCGTTATCGAGGCGGAAGGCAAAAGATGTCGAGCTTTCCGGGATGAAATCTGGAACGGGGAAATTGAACTGGTATACCACGGATGTGGGGAAACGCCACCCGTTCATACTGAACTCAGGAGCCGTGCGTACCTTAAACACATGATAGCCGAATCCAATGCTGTATATAGGAAGTATAAGAGAAGAAATAAGAATCAGAATTAAAAAAAACCTTTTCACCCCACCCTCCTATATCGAAACGTAGAAATTCAGTGTCGCACCCTGCGACCATCTGGGATATGCGGCGCTATCATCAGAAGCATTTATTCCACGTGCGAAAGCATATGAACATGAGTACTCAAAGCGTATGAAGCCAAAGAGCCTTAGATGCAGCTTCAGATCCAATGAACCGGAATAGGAGATGCCCTCATAAGGCTCTGTTGAATTAACGGTTCCACCGAAATACAGGTTGTTATTTAGAGACAGCTCAACATAAGAGAAACAGTCTGAGGTTATGAAGTTAGGCCCCATGAAATGAAGCCAGAACCTGTCTGAGATCTGGTTTGCAAGATAATTTGACGGAATCTTGTAATAAGGAACGACATCGCCCCCAACATGATTGAACGTATTACTGTGTCCAAAATAGATTGATAGCCAGTTCCATCCGTTATCCTGCTTCTCCTCCATCAGGACGAGCTTCTCTTCAAGATATGCGTAGAATCTATAATAATCCGAGGCGACATAGCCAGAGGGGCTGAATTTGTTAAAGAACCAAGCAGGACTATACTCGAATGTCAGATAACCGTATACACCATCCTGCACGCTCTCCCTCACCTTCCTATATGGATAGAAATAAAGGGAGGCATAGAGGTATGTGGAGAGAACACGTCGGTCCCCATTCAGCCATGGGTATGCGATAATAGGGTTATCAGGGGTGCTGTGGGCGAAAATTCCAGTAGGATTCCCATCAATGCCAACGAATGTCGGATTTTCACCCGCACCAAGGCTCAGGCTCTCGGTCGTAGCCGTATAGCGTACGTTAAGACCCACACGGAACTCAAAAAGGTTTTTCCTGTCCGCCCCTTCTACAGGGTTTTCAAAGAACGGCTGGCCGAACCAGATCTCGAATGCACCATACTGGCGAAACGCTCTGCCGGTTGCAAACTTATTATAACCTGCCTCTTCATTGATATTGTTCTGCTCCCACTTGGTCATGTTCCAACTCGGACGCCCGGTATCCCACTCTCTTCCGCTATCATTGACGGATGAAAAACCGTATGTGAGATAGAAATAAATCTTGGAATCGAATTGAGCGCCATCAAATATGTTCAAATCAGAACGGAAATACTGGAAACTTGTAGCTACAGGAAAGAGTCCAAAACCGAAATCTGGATAGCCGCTTACCCCGTTTATCTCGGTCCTAAGGGTGATTGGCTCCTCATAATCCTCTGCACATAATAAAGATAAAGAAAGAATTAAAAAACAAAGAACAATAAATATTTTTCTCATTCCTATCTCTTCATCTTACCCCTAGGCTAAAAGTTCTTATATCATATTAGTATAAACATAGTCAATTATCATCTCTTGGGGCAAAGATTTATGCTATCTGGCTTCCGCCATCTTTTTCCCGAAATAAAACTATTGAACACTACGGAAAAAATATTAAAATTAACTCATGTTCAATATAGGAATCCTCGGCTGCGGGAATATAGCGGCGACAATGGCGAAAACGGTAAATGATACCGAAGGTGTAAGGCTCTATGCGGTTGCCGCAAGAGAAAAAGAGAAGGCTGATAATTTTAAAGCGGTCTGGAATGCGGAAAAAAGCTATGGAAGCTATGAGGAGCTCCTGGCCGACAGCAATGTTAATCTTGTTTACATCGCAACGATCACGAGCCTTCATAAAGAGCATATGATGGCAGCATTAAATGCTGGGAAACCCGTATTATGCGAAAAATCATTCACAGTAAACAGAAAAGAAGCCGAAGAGGTCTTTGCACTGGCAAAGAAGAAGAATCTCTTCGCAGCAGAAGCGATCTGGACGAGATACATGCCGGTAAGAGATCTCATTGACTCCATCATCGACAGCAACACGATTGGAAAGGTAACAACAATCAGTGCGAATCTAGGCTATACGATCAGCACTAAACCAAGAATAGAGAGGCCCGAGCTTGGAGGAGGCGTAATGCTCGACATATCAGTATATCCGATCAACTTCGCCTTGATGGCCACAAAGGACAGCCGCATAATACAGCAGAGCGGGATATGCGTAAAGAACGCCTATGGTGCAGACATCAAAGAGACAATGAACATGGTGGATGAGAACGGTGTCATGATAAGCCTCTTTGCCGATGGGACCACCCTCTCCGACAGAAGGGGAATCATATACGGCACCAATGGCAGGATTGAGGTTGACAATGTGAATAATCCATCGAAAGTTGAGGTATTCACCTTCAATGGAAGAGAGGTCAATAAAAAGGAAGAGCATATCCTTAGCCACCACTCCACAGGTTTTGAATACGAGTTGATGGAAGCAGTCGAGGCGATAAAAGAAAACAGGATTGAGAGCAGGAGCATGAGCTGGGATAAAACGCTTGAAGTGCTCTCCATCATGGATAGCTTCCGCTCCTCATGGAAAGTCAGACTTGGAAGCGAAGAGAGCTGACTTACGTCTCCCTGATTACAAGAGATGGGGGGAAGACCTGGCTCTTTTCAACACTCTCCCCCCTAATTAATGAAAGCAGTGCATCCGCAGAGGCAAGAGAGAGGGCGTTAAGCCTTGAATCGATGCTGCTGAGTTTCGGATTAGAAAGCTCTGCATAAGGGCTGTTATCGAAACCGAATATGGAGATGTCCTCGGCTATTTTTTTGCCCATATCAAGAATCGCCCTGGATCCCCCTACTGCAAGAATGTCTACCGCATATATTATTCCATCGACCTCAGGGTACTTTTGAAGTAGATCCCTAGTGGCCTCATAACCTCCGTCATAGCTATCAGGAACGCCATCAATAAGGATTCCATCATCCCCTACCGCACTAAGAAAGCCTTCTATTTTAAGTGAATTCGATGGCGTATTATTGGAGTTTATGAAAGCTAGATGCCTTCTTCCTCTGCCAAGAAGATAAGATGCGGCATCGTAGGCACCTTTCTTATCATCCGCCAGGATCTCAGAGACGTTATCGAGATTGATTCTTCCGTTCTCAATCACAAAAGGAGTATCTTTCATGTATGAGCATATGGCAGAGCGCACATCATCATTGGCAAAAGAAGATCCTATGAGAACAACACCATCAACCCTTCGCTGAGAGAGGGTTTTTATAGCAGATGCCATCTCATTACCTGCCGTGCCGGTATTCATTATGATTGAACAGTAACCGCTTTTAAGCATCTGCTTTTCTATGATATAAGCACCCTCAGTATAATGAAGGTTTCTTATATCCGAAATCAGGATACCTATCATCATACTGCTCTGGCTGACAAGACTCCTGGCTGTAGCACTGACGGAGAAGTTATGTTCTTCCAATATGGAACGAACCTTCTCTCTCGTACTCTCTTTTATACCAGGCCTGTTGTTTATCACCCTTGAAACGGTGGCAGCCGAGACTCCCGCCTCTTTTGCGATATCATAGATAGTCACCAGTCTCTCCTTTCATGCAATCGGTTGCAATACAATTTCCATGATATCGCTTTACCACCACCTGTCAAGATAAAACAGAAGGGACAGATAAGCCAAGCTCCAATGCGATGGCATCCACCACAGCCTGATGATCCTCACTCTCAGTCATTCCTGAGACGGTAATGCTGCCTATGCATAGCCCACCCTCCAGTAGAATTGGGAACGATCCGCCTGAAAGTCCATAATCCCTGGCATCCATGCCACACCCTTCAAGGGTCTTTCCATTCTTCTGCATGGATAGATATGCCCTGAGCGAACTCTGAGAGTATCTAGAGGTAAGATTGCTCTTTCTTCTAACCCACTCCGCATTGTTCCTGCTAGCACCAGGAAGCGCAAGAGAAAATACAACATTTCCATTAATAATCGCCTCAATATAAGCAGAGGCTTTCCTCTTCTCTAAAGAATCTGCAATACTAAGCGAGATTCTTTTGACTATCTCAAAATCAATGTATTTAAAACGCAGAAGCCTTTCCTGTTCTTCCGTAATATTCAAGATTCTCTCAACATCCATGTTTTTTGCACCTCCCATGCATACAATTTAGATAAGATTTCCTAGAATATGAAAAACCATCGTTATTTACTAAACACCCCTATTATATTGGCAAAAATATAAATTCTCTATTAATAAATCCTAAGCAAATTCCTCAAAAGCATTGCAATAATATTTTAATATTCTAAACATTAAATATAAAATTATTTTTAAAATTCTAAAATCAACATTTTTTAGTTCTCTATATTTACATTTAAATTTAAAGCACAATATCTGAGAAGAGTATATTTTTGAGATGTATAATGCAAAACAGTAAAAAACGACACCCATATAGTATCCGTAATAAAGTTACGGACACTATTGACAAGAGAATAATATAACACTTACTCTTATTATAGGAGGATAATAAAATGAAACTTGCCAAGTTTACCGTATTTGGTTTCCGTAATTTCAAAAATCCAGTAACTCTTGATTTCACGGCCGTGCATGACTATAAATTCAGCACTGAATGCGTAGATGACGGAATCATAACAAAGTTTGGAATATATGGAGTTAATGGGTCAGGAAAAAGCAATTTAGGAATTGCACTTTTTAATATTGTGCCTTTGCTTACTGATAAATTTATTGATCCAGAAATTACAAACAATGGCAATTTTCTTAATCTCGATAAAAAAACATCTTCTGCTTCTTTTTCCTATGAATTTGTGAATGGAAAAGATAACTATAAATTTGAATACTTTAAAGCAGCAGATAATTCCTTATTAAAAGAGAAACTCATTGTAAATGATATTGCAATATATGATTACGACTATTTAAAAAACGACTTCTCAACGTTGAATACAAAAGATTTAATAAATGAAAACCTTAACTTCACATACCTTAACGGGAAATTATCAGTTCTTAGATACATAGCAAATAACAGTGCATTGAAAAACGACTCTCCAATAAAATCCATCATGGATTTTGTCTCACATATGCTGTGGTTCAGGTCAATAAGGCAGAACGCATTCATCGGCTTTGACAATAGTATTACACTAATTGAAGATTGGATCATCAGAAATGGACTTATCAAGGATTATAATGATTTTCTTATCAATGTCTGTGGCCTTGATGTGAAACTCAGCACAGCTACTCTGCCTGACAATAGACAGATTATAATCGAAAATCATGATAATGGAAAACTGATATTCAATCAGTCCTACTCAAGCGGAACCAGTGCGGCTGAATTGTTCTTTTTCTGGATGAAGAAGTTCAACGAAGTATCGCTGTTATTCATGGATGAATTTGATGCCTATTACCATTTTGAGCTGTCTTTGAAAATAATTGAGATTTTAAAAACATATACAAAAATGCAAGCGGTATTCACAACTCATAATACATCATTGATGGGCAATGAGATTCTCCGCCCCGACTGCTATTTGATTATGAAGAAAGGAATACTGAAACCATATATTGACCTAGTTGGAGGAAAAGAAATTCGAGAAGGACACAATTTGGAGAAAATTTACCGAGGTGGCGGGTTGGATGTATAAAAGAAAAATTCTGTTTATATGTGAAGGCATCTCTGATGAGCCTAAATTCCTTCGCCTCATGATGAAAAAGACATTTCCTCTCGACAAATATGAAATTTATTCCTATAACACGACAATTCATACATTGGCAGCAAAGCTAAGAAAGGATTACCAGGACTTTGATTCTGGGAACACAGAAATTGCCCTTATTTTACGCGATATGGAAATTGCCCCTGACAAAAAGAAGCTATTGTCAGGTAAATTTTCCGATATAATTCTTGCTTTTGATTTCGAAGCACAGCATGATGCCCCAGATTTTGAAACGGTAAAAAGAATGCTATCCTACTACATTGAATCCTCTGACATGGGAAAGTTATATATCAACTATCCTATGATGCAATCCTATAGGCATCTGAAAGCTCTTCCAGATTTTAATTATATAACAAGAATAGCCTCGCCCATTGGCTATAAAGAACTAGTAAGCCAAGAAAGTACGTTAGGTGATTTGTCGAAATATGGATATAACACATATTTAAAAGTAGCCGTTCATAACCTAAAAAAAGCCTGGCATATTATGACAGGAGAGAACAGGATCCCGACAAAAGAAGAGTATCTATCAATAGATTGGACTGAAATATATAAGAAAGAATTGGACTACTACTGCACAACTAAAAACATTTATGTCCTTAATACACTCATTCTATTGATTATAGACTACAATCCTACTACATTCTTTACCCTAATAAACAAACATCCAGATAAATTTATATATTAAGCTAAATACAATTTACTCTTTACCATACCGAAGCTAAGCTGGTTAAAAGTCACACAAAAGCTCTTGCCTCTATATTTATAGTTAATGAATTAATCTCGCCAGTAACCAACGTCATACCTTTACTAACAACACAGGAAGAGCTTTATATCTAATTTCCCAACCCTTTTCAAATGCACTCCATAAAAGTTTATGATGGATATAACTGGGAATACCCGTATAAGAGCTGGATGCAGTTAATTATATATTCAAGACCATTACAAATACCAATAAGTTTATTAACATTACCTATCTGAAGATGAAATCAAAGAACATAATTCTTAAAAATCTAAAGAATTATCTCCTCGTTATAATCTTCTATAGCCCTCTTTTCTGATGAGAAGTTTATTCCTACAAGGTGCAGTTTGATGTTTTCATTTCTACACAATGGAATGTACTTCTCATAGTATCTTCTTTCCTTTATTTGAGCTAAAGCTTCGTCCGCACTCTTATCAACTTTGAGTTCACAAATATATATGTTACTCTTCGTTTTAATCACATTGTCAGCTCTACCTCTGAGGTTATGGTCTTCGGCCGTTACTTCCATGCCAGAAGCTACAAAGAACGCATGGAACAGTAGCTGATAGCTCTTCTCTTTATCCTTATCGAGCAGATCATATGGGAATGACTCGTAGTATTCCTGAAGCCTTGAAATAAATGCAGGAACATCACCTTTCACCAATGCCCTTTTGGTACTATGAATTATTGAACCCAAATCATATGATGGATCCATGTATCTTGTGATTAATGATGCTGTAAATGTCTTTGCTATCTCCTTGTTCGGAAATTGCAGTACAAGTGCATCATAGTCACCATCTTTTATCGTAAGATACCCCGTATAGTAGAGGAGTGCATAGATGCTTGAAAGGCGCAGCGTGCTCTCTGCAAGTAGTGAGATATCGAAGCTTGTGACCGCCTCCAAACCGACTATTATCTCACCGGCTGTTAAATTTATTAGATTGAACCTCTTCGCCATTTCGACAGCAAGAGTTGAGACTCCCGTAAGTTCCCAGTAGTTGTTGAACCTGCATGAATTTGTGAAGAACATTCCGACAGACACTGGATTGTACACCTTCTCATCCACATCAGGTGAGAATCTGTATCCGTCGTAGTAGTCCCTTATATCCGAAAGGAACTCCGCCCTATCTTTATACTGACAATCATCTGATGAGAGATAGTCCTCCATGTACTCCTTGAAATTCTTTGCAAGTTCATTTTCAGTGTATCCGAATGCAGATGCATACTCTGCCCTCATCGATACATCAGTAAGGTTGTTCATCTTGGAGAAGATGGACATGTTCGAGAGCTTCGTGACTCCAGTTATGAATAAGAAGCGCACCTTGCTACCTGTGTTCTTTATCACGGAGTAGAACGATGAGAATTCGCTCCTTATCCTTTCAAGCTTCTCACTGTCGTTAAGACTATCTATTATAGGGGAGTCGAACTCGTCGATTATTATCACACTCTCCTTCTTGCTCTTTTTAAGGAACTCCATGAGCATGTATGATGGTAGGTTCTTCTCAAGCCCTATTCCATTCTCATTTGCCTTTTCCGCTATCATGTCCTCAAATCCTGAGAGGAAGGACTCGAACGATGATGTGTTTAGAAGTGAGAAGTTGAAATGCAGCACGGGGTACTTCTCGAACGAGTAGCTTGTCTTCTCCGCAATATATAGTCCTTTGAAAAGATCTTTTTCCCCTTTGAATAGGTATTCCAACGTTGAGCAGAAGAGACTCTTTCCATATCGCCTAGGACGGGAGATGAAGAAGTAGTTCTGGAGGCTCTCCCTCACCATCTGATAAACATACATTGTCTTATCTATGTAAAGGTATCCCGCTTTTATCAGCTGTCTAAAATCCGATGTTGCTGTCGATATCTGTCTCTTCATAACAATATTATAGCAAACTCCATTCAAATTTGAATCCTCTCAATCTTATTTCGTTAAAGCAATTCAGCATAGCCTTCAATAAGACACTTTGCTGTTTCAGAGTCGATGATACGTAATATACTTTTATGCTCATTTCCATTTGCCTTGCTCTGTCCCAGTATGTTCATTTCACCATACCAGCTTATACATTTATCGATTACAACAAAATTTCTGGGAGTATCAACACTTACATAATTAATCCCACTTTCTTTGATAAGCTTCTCGTTCTCAATTTCTATTTTCGCATTCAAGTTACTCCTACCATAGAGAATCACACGAAGAGAAGATGATTTAGCCAAAAGACCTTTGAATATCTTTTTCGTTACAAAAGAAGGGAGCAAGAACGATGTGGAAAGTATGATTTCATCAGTAGCCTTTATGATATCCGAAAGGAGAGAATCCAAGAAATCCGAATCATCATATAGAAGTTTCTCATAAGGCATCTTCTCATCAGATAATGGAATAAACCCAAGTTTCCTGTAAATTGATAACCTTTTAGTGTACATATAGCTGAGCCGAGGAATTCTATAATCCACATAATCATAAATCAATGTGGATTCTTTCCCTTCTGCAGATCTTGATAACCTTCCCGCACACTGTTGAATAACCCTCTCCTGCATATATGGGGAAGAGAGAAAAAGAGTGTCCAGATTCGGAATATCCACACCCTCTCCTAGTAACATATCTGTTGAAATAAGAACCTCTGGATTGGACTTTACTCTCAAATCGGACAAAGTTCTTTTTATAATACTTTTACTTTTTCCCCCATCTAATAAGACATGTGGAATCATTAATTCCTTTAAAACATTGCCAATAGAATTGTTCTGTGAAAGTCTTCTGGTAAAAACAATGATTTTTCGTCCTTTTTCATAGGCAGATGCGATATCTGATGCAATCTGCTTGTTTCTCTCCTCATCATTTGATAGCTCATCCAAGATCATTGAAAATGATGTGAATTTGTTTACCTTAGCAATGTTGGTTCCCAAGAATCGTGTTATATACTGCTGTTTTATTCCTCTCTCGTATGAAAGCTTAGCAGCATCATAGGAGTAAATTATATTTCCACATTCTGAATATACAATTCTTTCTAGCCCATCCCTTCTTTTCACAGTTGCAGAAAGACCATACACGTATTTCGCATTCAAACGGCTTAATACGAACCTGGATTTCTCTGCGGCAATATGATGGCACTCATCAACAATTACCATGCCGTAGGAAAGAGCAAAATCAAAATTTCCTCTCTCCATAGCAGAAGCAAGGCTCTGCAACATTACTATGTCTACAACGCTGGAAATACGTTTCTTACTCCCGGAAAGCACACCTATAGAAGGGTTCAACTCCTTTCTTTTTCTAGCAGCACTGGGAATTGTCCTTATGTCCAAAAACGAATTAGCCGCATCCTCCCATTGAGAAAGCAAAGCTTCAGAACTGACGATAATCATCGCTCTCTCTTTCCGAGAGGCAATCAAAGAGAGCGCAACGACTGTTTTTCCAAAACCCGTAGCTGTTGAAAGGATACCAATATCATTATTCAGCATTTGCTTTAATGCCGCATCCTGTTCAATTCTCAATACGCCGTTGAATGAAACATCCAGTCCTGTTTTACATATGCGATGATCTTCAATCCTGTATTTTATATCTCTCATATCAAGCAGTTTCTTTATTCCCTGAAGCAATCCTCGTGGAAGTTTAAGCACACGCTCATTCTCTTCATAAAGAGGAATTCTAGATGGAACCTTTGTGTATCCATCACCTCTTGAAAGATTTTTATAGTATTCAGGATTTGAGATTGTAGCAAAACGCCTTAACGCCTCCTGCATTTTAGAAGACATGACAAGTTTATCAAAACTTATGCCAGAGGATAAGTATAAGATTAATTCTCCGTTGATATCGGACGAAGAAATCTTAGGAATCCTTCGATTCCAGCCGGGATTAATATCATCATCGGATAGTATGAAGTTATCTTCAGCTAAATATGATGAAGTAAGAGTCGAAATCAAATCATTTAATTCTTCCTCTGTATGGCGGTGTACAGAAGCTAGATAATCAAGTTGTTTATCGGGCGGATAAGGATTTCCATCTTCATCTAAGAAAAGCGTCGAACCACGCACTGCGGCAGAAGCAACCAAAGGTAGAAGAATCAGATTACCAATTCCACCGTCAGAGAGAGAATCCTGAGAAGGAAACAATCTATCATATGAGGAAAGACTCATCCCAGAATGTTCCTCTCGTGCTTTATCTATAACAGCAAAAGCAAGGCGACGAGCATTCTTAGCGGAAACGTCTTCGGAGAATAAAATCCATAGATGAGCACCATTACCGCTGAAACTTCTCTCCTCAATCATGGAGATACCAGCTCTTCTTGCAGTTGAAAGTATGAATGCAGCATCCCTCTGCCACTTACCTTCATCTAGATCTATTGCGACAAATCTTGTGACATTACCATCCTTTAAAGGGTAAACTCCAATCGCACCAGATCCATTCTCATCAGTATTAAGGAAATTACCTCTTATGATTTTCTCGTATGTCAATTCATCATATTTCTTTAAATCGCAGAGACCACATGTATCCCTACCTTTTTCACCTGATTTTCTCAGACATCCATCCTTCCAGAAATTAAAACATTTGGGGAAATATGATGCCTTTGATAATTCTTTATTATATCTACGGGTAGCATATACATCTGTACGAGGAGAAAATAAAGATAATAAGAAAGAGGCCTTGTCTGCAGCACTATCCCCTATAGTTTCCCTTTTTTCTAAAGCTAATGGAGGGATTTTATCATCACTAACAAGAGCTTTAAGACCTTTATTCTCTTTCCTCAGCTCATTTAGTCTAAATAAAAGACTTCTAATCTCTTCTTCGTTTTTTAAAAGTCTTTCTTTTAATGCGTTCTCATTAAGAACTACCCCATCATCCTTAAGGGACATGGAATCAATGAATAAAGATGTACTTTCCCCTTTCATAAAGATACAATATCACTTTTCTCTGACTTTAATGCCAATCCTCTATTCCATACTTTTCAAGTAATAATTTTGCTCTTTCAATTCCCTTCTCTTCAAGAATAACTCTTTTCCATGATTTCTTTCCCTGGTAGACAAGTCCTTCGTTTTCAAGAGCATCCACAGTGTCGAAATCATATGTTTTCCACGCATAGAAATCCTTTGCACTCTGAAAATCTTTCTCTTCCGTGATCCTTGATAAATACATCAACATCAATATGAGATCTTTCATTGCGTCTTTTGCAGTAATCTTTTCTTTCATCTTTTTCCTCCTGCTATGATATGTATCCAGCTTTTCTAAGTTCATCCTTTAATGCTCTTCGATTTGACATCTTCTCTATTATCTGGAGAGCTTTTTCTTCTGCCCTCTTTTTCCCTTCCTCTGTTTTTCTCATCCTGTTCAACCATGATACATAATAAGAATAACCGGCTCTGTCATGCATTGTCGAAGCAATTGAATCAGCTACCTTCTCGTAGATTGTAAGCATACGTTCTGGAAAATGCCGAATAAGAATATCGCCATATCTGTTAATTGAATCAAGAGATTGCATACTCCTTTCGTTTTCAATGTATTTCATTAAAGCATTCCAATCCTCAACATATGCCAGATAATCCCCTTTTATCTTGAATATGCTGTCTCTTTTCTTCAAATCAAAAGAGAATTGCGCCCATTCATCTGCATCAAGCAAGGTCTTAAGTTCCTTTATATTCGTTAAATCGTATTGCGTGGTATTGCATATTTCATCTTTGAGAAAAGCAATCAAATCATCAAACATATCATGATCTCTATAAAGCGATTTCAATAGCTTACTCTGATCATCATTCAATCCAAACTTGCTCTTACAAAGAAGCAAAGCATCAATACAATCCTTCCACTTACCATTAGCCAATAGGTGTGAGAAAAGAAGAGATTGTATTCTGTAATTTTCGATATTATCATACATCCAGGAAAGGATGTCTTTTTCTTTGTAATCAAGGATTTTCATTAATGCCAGTTCATCATCTACTGGACGCATCCACTCTTCATCATTTCTTTCTCTTATCGCTTTTAATTTCTTTTCCGCAAGTTTTCTATCTTTGACTGTATATATGAGAAAGTCCTTAATAATCCAATCTGAATCCTTTTCATAAAGCCTTCTTGCTTCTTTTTCTATATTGATCCTGATATCATCAGGGGCCTGAAGATAAGATGAAGAGAGCAAATCATCCAATTCATTTTCTAAATCGGAAGCCGAGTCCCAGCCATAATCATATAAGGTAGAACTTGGAAATTCTTTAAGCAATACTATAACAAGAGAGAATACGTCTGAATACCAATGCTTATCATCAAGAAGAGGTCTAATTTTAGAATCTAAGAATTTTGAAAAATCTCTTATTGCCCTATATATCTTATTTTCATCATAATACCCTTTATCATCCATATATGAAAAATACGAACGAGCCTCACTAAGAAGATCTTTTCTCTGCATGGGTAAAAGTTTCTTACTATGTCCATAAAGCTTATCTCTTACAGCTTGATTCTCAGCAGAAAGGGAAAGAAGAATGTTTTTCATCTCAGCGCGACTTAATGCATTCAATATCTCTATTATTTCATCCGAGGCAGAGCCATCTTCGTCTGTTTCTTCATCCCCTTCATCTTCCAGATAATAAAGAAGAGCTGCTTCATGCTTACAAAAGTTTCCTTCCGCAGAATATGGGCAGGTACAATCAGCATCAATAAGCTCTCCATCTTTGATACTTACGGAAACATCATATTCATAAGAGCCTCGGACATTCGCTTCATATCCATACTCTATCTTTCTTACATGGCGAACACAGCCTGAAAGGTAATAATCATAACCCTTTGATAATACCCTGTTACTGAATACTTCTTGCCATGAATCATTTATAATCATGATTACTATAGTAACCTGATTTACCCCTATTTCACTCTAAAAAATCATTATTGATCAAACTACTTTTATTTCTTTAGCAGGACACTCGCACTTTTTTTATAAAATACTACGGCATACCGCAGAAGAGAATATCGCCTGAAATCAAAATCATAAGCTTTCTCATCGATTTGAACTAATGCCCGGCTTAATGCCTTCTTTATTTCTGAATCCTTCTTCACAGCTTTAAATTCCAATATGGCAATCTTCTTGTTCTTTCTATCGGCTACAATAAGATCATATCTGCCCGTTCCTGCCTCCCTATTGGATTTGACATAATAATTCACTGAAGAGAAAAGACCTGCAACGAAAGCATGATAGAAATCCTCACTATAATCATAATAGCTTATGGTCTCTTCAAGATAGTCTGAAATCATTTCAGAAAGGGATGACTCATCGCCCGAGAACAAAGCGGTAAAAAGTTTTGTCCTGTCTTCTTTCCGTATGGAATCTTCAAACCACCTGTTTACCGTAGTAATGAAAAGATTCCGTATCTCCTCATTTGGAATTCTCAGCGGTGATGGATTATTCTCATCATATCCACCAGCTAAAGTCAGATACCCGGTTTCAAACATCAAAGACCACACATTATCTATAGATGAATACAGATCATTATATGTAACATTCTCAGATATCCTCTTATAGATTACATTACCGGAAATCAGTGCTTCATACTCATCTGCAATAGAAGCATTTGTAAGATCAATGAACTTACGGATTATACTATTACTACTTGTATTCGCCCAATAGTTTCTAGGAAGAGTATTGCAATCAGACTGAAGATCGTTTGCATAAGATATGACGTCCCAAGATGAGAATATTGAAATCCCTCCGATTTGGTATCCATCATACCAATTTAAGAACACATCTTTCTTATTCATCAGCCCCACATCAGAGAGAAGAGAATCGACCTCGCCGTCTGTAAAGCCGAAATAAGAAGCGTATTTTTTAGAAAGGAGGGAATATGAAGCCAGGTTATTCAGGCCTGTGAATAAGCTTTCTTTCGATATCTTCAAGCAGCCAGTCAAGACAGCCTTCTCCACATTCTCATTATCTTTTAAAACGGAAAACATGCCTCGAATAACATCGAGCATCTCATCATAATATCCATTCTGCTCAGAAGAGGCTAATGGAACATCATACTCATCAATCAAAATGATTACTTTTTGCTTATAGTAATCATGTAAGAGCCACACCAAAGAAGATAAAGACTTCTTTAAACTCAAAGCGGATGCATTCCCTGAGAAAATATCGTTGATAAGTTTTCGGTCTCCTTCTGGGAATTTTGAATCCTGAAGGAACTGATACCTTTGAAATAATCTGTACATTTCTGCACCTAGCATCGACATGGCATCTAAGAAAGTAAGTCCGTTCACATCTTTGAATGATACATAAATAACTGGAAATCTATTCATCCAGTTATTAACAGCCTCATCATCGTTCATTACTGAAAGTCCAGAGAAAAAAGCCTTACTATTTTTTTGAATATCAAAGAAAGAAGAAAGCATAGTCATGACTGTTGTCTTTCCAAATCGTCTTGGACGAGTGAATAAAAGAGATGTCGAACTATCTCTTATAAGCTCGCTTATGAGATTTGTCTTATCTATGTAGTAATATCCATTCTCTCTTATGCTCTCAAAACCTGCCGTTCCAATAGGAAGGCTTATTTTATTCAACATTCAAAGTTCTCCTTTCTAAATAATAACGGATATTTTAAGATTTAACACGTTCCGATTGAAATTTGAAAGGAAACTTAAACGTTTTTAATGCAAAAGAGCAGAAAACTTCCATGATTTAAATCTAATTGATTTAATTCGTGGAAAAATAGCTCATATTTATAAAAAACAAAGGAATATCCCAAATGCCCCCAACGATAAAGCAAAATAAAGATGATGATTATCCCTATAACCTGTATAGCAATGCTGATGTTCACCATATTCATGGTAGTTGCTTATCCCCAATCAATTGGAAATCATTTCCCCGACTTATTAAAAGACCTTCTATTGACATTCATCTGAATACAACATTGGTTATATAGCCTCAACAATAAATAAAAACAAGTTTATAACTCAAGAAGAAGTCAAATCTAATAAAGCGGTATTATTCTCTCTCAACTTCATAACATCAGCCCTTGCTTTGAAAATCATGTCATTGATCCTTTACAACATTAGCTCTCTAAACTATCCCATCAAACAAGGTATTTTAGCTTTTTCAGTCATGTAAATTATCTGTATGGTTGTCTTTCTACTATTTTATCTTGCAGACGCTGCCAGAAAAATACCAAGTAAAAAGTAAATTCATTTTTCAAAGTTCAACATATTATCTAAAGCATTGTCTATGATGATGGAATTTTATAACCATCAGCATCTTTTCGCTTAGAAAAAGTATGTGAATATTCCGAAGATTCTCTCACTTGCTCTCCTCACGAGAGGTGAATTTAAATATATAGAGACCAAATCAGCGTCTCTATCCTTATATGTGTGAGAATTGTAATGGATTCAGAAAGAGCGATTTTTATGAACTTGAACAGAAACAAAACAAAAAGTATGCTAAACTGCGCCTGCTCGATTACCACATAGGGAACCTCAAGATAAGCCATCTTGCCCTTATGGTACTCGTTCACCTCTCTACGAGTCGAGTTCTCCTTCTTTAGCTCTACCCTGCTTACTTCCCTTGGCATTTACTACGATACCATGGGGAATCACCTGTCATCTGATTATAAACATACTATCTTGTAAGAATTTCGTTTTAATTCCTACAGCTATCATGACCTGAGATGTACAAAATGATCTAACACTCACCACGAACATATCATCTTGCTCTTCTCGTAGTGGTTAATCTCAACATTCTATTCAAGCACTTGATGCTTTCACATCTTTTCTTATCTGACTATGGAACTTAGATACACCTAAATTAAGTGCATGTCATACCTTCTTCACACTAAAATAACCAAACTGATTCCATTATAATTTATGTCAACTTTCTTACACGGATTGCCATTTTTATATTGAACTCAAAATCTTCTCACAATCAGCAGAATCCAAGGTACAGAAGAAGGCTAAGAATAAGCAAGCCTAAGATTCTCACAAGCATAAGAAGACACAAAAAGAGGCTGCCTTAGAAGCCTAGACTTTTGCAGCAGCCCCATAAAAATCTTATGCCCTCTTTTCATAAGGAAAACTGTTTTCATACATCGCTTCAGGTGAAAGATCGAGAGATCCGTTATTCCAAGTAACGACACCATGATCCAGTACAGGATGCAAAAACACCTCTTTGTCTTTCAAGACTTGGAATATTGGGTATTTCAGAAGTTCTGTTGCATCATATAGCCTCTGTTCTCCTGAATTGAATGTTAGAATCATTGTCATATTCTCAAGAGGTTTTACGGCTACTATTTTCATCATTTCTTTTGGCGTACCACCATATACCATTCCATTTGCAAAAAACATCTTAACCTCCATCAGATCAAAGGCATGATCTTGCTCATTGGTTTCATCTGCACAGCATTATTCCAAGCTTCATAAAGCTCATCTTCATGCAATGCTAACCATGCAGCCACAAGCTTATATTGTTTCTCCGGCAATACACCAGCAAGGACTTCTCCGTCAATCCCTACTGAAGCTTCATATTCTCCATATTCAACATGAATATGAGGCTTGTTATGTTTTGCCCCTACTTCATAAAGCATCTTAATAACAATTCCGTAAAAACGACTTAATTCCGGCATTAAACTCCCTCGTTATTAGAATAGCATGAATACATAATATTTCCAAATCAACAAATTATATAATCAAGCATCAGTATGATGGAGGTATGCGGAAGCTATAATATGAGGCTTAGGGACGCACGATTCATACGAATCCCATGCAGGATTTCGAATTATGATCTATAGCCGCTATAGAGGTATGACTGTCATAGTCGTTTAAATAATTGCATCATAGCTTCAAGTTATTTGAAAGTCTCATCAAATAGGCAAATGCGAATTTTACCATCCCTTAAGGTGCCGACACAAAATACCGTCCAGAAACAGATGCACTTGATACCTTAAGACTTGGTCTTTACCACATTAGCCACAACATTCAATAAACTCGAATCTCGTAAATTCTCGCTGTTTCACTCCCATACGTACTCTTCACACGTACAATAATCTCATCAACATTAATAGCATTATCTGTTTTAACTATGCATAGTCTTTGATTATTTTCTCTTATTTCCTTTTCAAATACTATCTCTCCTTCCCTTTTAAATAAAACGGAGAAATCTCTTACCAACTGGGGAGGCATGAATTTAACCTCCCTTTCTTGTACGGAAGCTGTCATAGAAATCATAATTTCCCTACTTAAATCAGGATCAAATATAATTCTGACTTCAGAAACAGATACTATGTGCTCAAATACAAGTCTTATATAAGGCTCACTATCTGCGCTTTTATTTGATTCCCAGCAGTTCTCCCTACCCTCTATTCTTCTTGTTTCTCCATTAATAACATTTTCAGGAATACATAGACCGTTAAAACTTGATGCTGTTATCTTTGCAAATCGAGCTTTATCCTCATCATCCTCGTTTTTAAAGCCAGGAATCCAGCAATCATCCTTTATAAGAGTTTGTTGGATTTCCTTGATATAAGTGCCAGCCTCACGAGGGTTACAATTATGCTTAATAGCAATTGCGGCAGCCGTACCAACGGCCTGTCCTCCTATGGCACATGTCCCCATGACACGAGTCGATCCCAATGCCATTTTGGTTACGCTAATATCTCTTCCAGCCATCATCAAATTACTAATATTCTTTGAATAATATGATCGGTACGGTATCGTATAGACACCAGGGAAATTAATAAATCTGGTAGGATTAACGTCTTTATCAAAAACTCCATGCGGCGCATGTTCATCCATAGGCCAACCACCATAGGCAACCGCATCATCAAATACTTTTTCCTCAAGAATATCCTGCTCGGTCAACATGTAATCACCTACCAAGCGCCTGCTTTCCCTGATTCCAGCAACACTTCCGACCCATTCAAGTGCATAGTTCTCAGCACCATGGTCACCTTCATTCTTGAGATGATCCCATATTCCATATACGACTTTATTTAGTTCTTCCGTTACTTCTTCCGCATGGTCAATAATATCTCCAGTATCACCACCAAGTTCAATCCACCAGTAACCGGAATCATTACAGTATTCCTCTGTAATCCCGTTTTCCCCATGATACCACGTAAACTTACCATGAGGTCTAAGTTTTAAATCATCCTCTGTGAAATGATAAGCCCAGAACGGTCTTTCAAATTTCACGGGCTCTCCTTTATCAGATGCAACGAACATCACGGAGTTACCCATAGTATAATTAGTGGCTTCAAGTGGCGCATCTGGCTCTAAAAATTCACTCCTTGCCTCACTTCCCATTCTAAACTCTGCCCCAGCCATGAATCCAAGGGTTCCATTTCCTGTTGCATCGACATAAATCTTAGCCGTAAACTCAAACCTTTTCTCTGTTGTCATCTGATAACAGATTATGCGCTTTATTTCACTATTTAGAGATTCCGCATCTATCAAAACGGTATTTAAATATAGAGTAAGATTATCTTGGAACCTAACCTTCTCCCAGAGAACAGAATCCCAAATCGGGAAAGAATGATATATATTCCTTTTTTTATTTTCTAACTGTAGCTCAAGAAGAATACCAGCCTCCATAAAATCCTTTTTACCAAAATGACAGTTTGCTCCAGCGACATGCATACGTATCTCAGAACTGGAATTTCCACCAAGGACCGACCGATTCTGAATCAAAGCTGTTTTAGCCCCGTGTCTTGCACTGGCAATCGCCGCACAAATTCCTGATAATCCTCCGCCAACGATAACAACATCATAACTTAGACTATAATTCTTCTCTCTACTCATCTTTTTTCCTTTAATTTAAAAGATTCTACGACTGCTTTCTCAACATTGATTAAAGCCAGATATCTCTCCATATACTGCTTAAAACCCGCTATATCGTCCTTTGTCGCCATAATTGTAGAACGCACTGTCTTAGAAAAGACCTCAGTTTCCAGAAAATCTTCAAGCCCCTGATTTTCCTTTCCCCAAAGATAGAAAGCAGCAAGCAGCGCCATGCCAAAAGGACCGCCCTCTCCTGCGTTCTCCATAACGGTAACGGGAGCATTCATAGCCGCAGACAGATATCGCTGCGCAACTCCTTTTGTTTTAAACATCCCACCATGTCCCGTTAATTTATCAATTGAGACATTCTCTTCTATAAGAATCTCAGTTCCTATACTTAATGCTGCAAAAATAGAGTAAATCTGAGATCTCATAAAATTAGCAAAGTTAAACCTACCATTTGATTTTCTTACCAGAAGAGGATGCCCTTCCATCAAACCAGTTATCGGTTCTCCCGATAGGTAATTAAAAAAGATAACATCATCACAGCTAGGAGAACCGTTCAAACTCGCATAATACATGGCATCATATATCTGGGATGTATTGGCTTTACATCCGATACTTTCTGCAAATTCCTTAAATATGGAAAACCACTGATCAAGTTCGCTTGTTCCATTGTTGCAATGTACCATGGCCACCGGTCTGCCATCAGGTGTAGTAACCATGTCTATATCTTTGTATAACCTCGATAAACGTTTTTCCAGGACTACCATCGAAAAAATAGAAGTACCTGCGGAAACATTTCCAGTTCTAGGGGCAACAGAATTTGTCGCAATCATTCCAGTTCCTGCGTCCCCCTCTGGAGCAACCATAGGAATTCCTGGTTTTAAAATCCCCCTAACATCTAAAATCTTTGCACCTTCTTCAGTAAGTTTTCCTGCAAGCTTTCCAGCTACTATGACTTTAGGAAATATATCCCGCAGGCTATAATTCATCCGTTTCTCTGATAACACCGAATCGAACTTATTCACCATCTCCTGGTCGAAATCCAGCATCTCAGAATCTATCGGGAACATTCCGGATGCCTCCCCGATACCTATAACCCTCTTTCCTGATAGAAGTAGATGAATATAACCGGAGAGCGTCGATACATAGTTGATATCTTTAACATGACTCTCCTTGTTAAGTATTGATTGATACAGCTGAGCAATTGTCCAGCGCAATGGAATATTGAAATTAAAAAGATCCGTTAATTCCTCAACCGCCTGTGATGTATTCGTATTTCTCCAGGTCAGGAATGGACTAAGCTGATTATTGTTTTCATCCAATGCAATGATTCCATGCATCATCCCCGATATCCCAATGCAACCAACGGTACTGAGTTCTATGCCATAGCGCTTATAAACATCTTCAACCAAGGACTGGAAACTGCATTGAAGACCTTTTACTGCATCATTCAAATGATAAGTCCAGAGTTCATTTTCATAACGGTTTTCCCAGTTGAAAAAACCAGTTGCAACAACCTCATAATCCTTATTTATAAGTACAGACTTGATTCTCGTCGATCCTAGCTCAATTCCGAGCGCGGTCTCTCCATTTTTAATTGCTGAAATCGTATTAGCTTCTTCCATGTTATCTAATTACCGCACCTTGTTTTTCCAAATACAGCCTAACTTCAGCAACATTAAGAGCAGAAGGGCTTATATTATTCTTGCAAGCTAACACCGCTGTAACCCCGGCAGCTTCGCTTATCGCCATACACGTAGACATGATACGTGTCATTCCGAAAATCGTCTGGTCTACGGAGATCGTCCGGCCAGACATAATTAAATTCTCAATCTTTTCTGGGATGATACATCCAAAAGGAATACCTATTGCATGCCGGACAGGAAGCATGGACATTTTCTCTGAATCCTGGCCGTGAATATCCACATTGTAGCCGGCCATGGCAATGGTATCATCAGGGACAGGAAGTTCTTTTAAAACATCTTTAGTGATGGTTTTCTTTCCAACAATACGTCTGCTTTCTCGAATTCCAAGATATGGCATGACAGAGCCCAATGTACAGTTTTCAAATCCAGGACAATATTTCCTTAAGAATCTCATAATCTCAAAAATCTGATGCTCACAAGTTTGCTCCCCTTCTATGAATTCTTCGACATTTGTCGAATCAAGATTGATAGCTCTTGTGACATTGAAATATGCCCTATCCGTATCTTTTTGATGGGTAAAATCAATCATATTTCTTGGAAGAGTAAAATCACCTGCAGCCCGTGCCTTTTCAATCAAATCGAAGAAACACATCGTCGCAAACGTCTTATGGCGGCCGAACTCGAATGGATCTTGAACGATACCGGGGAAAGAAGAAGGGAGCTTAATTGTTTCAGGATGGGATTGCGCATATTTTGCAAATTTATCGATATCTATATTCTCGACATCAAAAGTCAAGCTCGCAGGTTGAAGATGTTCACCCTTAACTGTCGCAGCACCTGCTTTTGATGCTACATCGGCATCTCCTGTCGCATCAATAACAACCTTAGCGCTGAAAGAATACTCCCTGCCTCTACAGAAAACACTGACTCCGCAAACCTTGTCATCTATCACTTTCACATCCTTAAGTTCGGCGTAAATCATCGCATCAACACCTGTCTCCAGGAACATTTCATTAACCATGAGGCGTACCCATGACATATTCATATATGTGAGAGAATTTTGAATCGGAGCACGATAATCCTGAGTTGCGCCTCCAATACTTCTAAGCCTGTTCATGAATTCTTCAGTGAAGCCTTTTATTACCTTTCTTCCGCTTCTATCGATAATGGCAAGAGCTGGAAGACCTGAACTCATAAGACCTCCAAAAAATGGATTTCTTTCTACAACAAGCACATCAAGACCAGCTCTAGCTGCGATAATCGCAGCAGGAAAACCTCCAGGGCCACTACCGACAACTATCAAATCATATTTTTCTTTAAAACGCATGAGATCCTCCTACGCCTATAGCATTTATCCTTTTACAGAACCGGCAGTAAGGCCAGAAACCAGGTATTTACCAAGCCATGTAAAGACAATAAGAATAGGAACAACGGCAAGCGTGGTAGCAGCGGTAAGCGGCCCCCACTCCTGCCCGAAATATCCGATGTAGTTGTAAATCGAGACTTGAATCGGATATAAGGAATTTGACGCTACCATGACCGATGATACCTGATATTCATTCCACGCACCGATAAAAATCATCAATGCGGCACAGGAGATTGTCGGTAGGCTCAAATGCGGAATCAACCTAAAAATAATATACCGCCTTGAAGCGCCGTCTATCATTGCAGCCTCCTCTATGGAATATGGGATAGATTGCATTCCTCCGACCATGATCCAAATCGCCATTGGCAGATTATATGCGGTATAAATCAAAGGAAGAGTATAGAATTTATTCGTCATATTCAAAGCGGAAAACATCATATAATTAGGAACGACCATCGCAGCAGACCCCATTGATAGCGGGATACCGAACAAAATCATCATAAATATGAACTTCTTACCTCTGAACTTATATCTTGTAAGGGCATATGCAATGAGTATGGCGCAAAGTATACCGAGGATAATTGCGAAAATCGAGTAAATCACGCTATTGATCAGAGCCGTGCTAAAAGATCCCCTAAGTACCGAAATATAATGTTCAGGCGTAATTTCAGATCCGAATAACGTAGGGGGATATTTTGCCACTTCCCTTGTTGGTTTCAGCGATGTCAGTAAGCCCCATACAAAAGGAACAAGGTTCACAACCGCAATACATACAAAACCTATGAAAGAAAAAACTTTTGCCGTAATTTTATATTTCATATTTTACTGCCTTTACGTACGCTACCGTCAAAATGAAATTCATGATACAAAGAGCTATGGACATTGCGCTTGCCTCTCCGAAATGGTAGTAAGAGAAGCTTTCCCTGTATGCAAGAATGGAGATAACCGTGGTTGCATTCCCCGGACCACCGCCAGTTAGCGTGAGTGGAACCGTTAAGTTATTTAAATTGGAAAGTGCGACGATAATAGCTGAGATTGCCATCGGAGTCTTTAATTGCGGAAGCCTTACAAACCAGAACATCTGCCATTTATTAACGCCATCAATCATCGCCGCCTCATCATATTCCTTCGGAATAGCCTTAAGACCAGCTACAAGCTGAACCATGACATAACCTATGACACGCCATGTAATAACGATGATCAGTGAGACAACTGCGATATTCTTATCAGAAAGGAATCCTATTGGCTCATGACCAAGCTGCTGTACTATATAATTAATTAGTCCCGTTTCATCTTTTAGCAGCCACTTCCATAACATTGCCGCAACAACCTGCGATGTTACCCATGGGATTAGAATCATTATCTCAAGAATATATGCGAACCTACCATTCGCAGAGTTTATCCAAAGTGCAAGTAATGTACCGATTATAATAGCTATGACTAAGCTTACAATCGATATCTTTAAGGAAACCAGGAGACTCGTTATCGTCGCTTCCTTTGAAAAAACATCAATATAATTCTTCAAACCGACGAATTTCGAGAAATCCATGTAGTCACAACGCCAAAAACTACAATACAAACAATAAACAAGAGGAATAATCAAGAATAAAACTATGATTACCATACTTGGAAAGGAAAGAAGGTAAGGTAAAATCTTATGTAAGTATTTTTTTCTCTTTAATTCATCCATTTATCCGTCCTAGTAAAATACCTTGGACGGAGAATACCCCCCGTCCAAGTATACCACGAGAAGAAAAAATCATCTCTCTACGTTTCTTTCTATGAAGTTATTTTCAACTGTCTTAAGAGCTTCCTCGACGGTGTAGCCGTCAACAAAGGCTAATAAGAAAGCGTTCTGCATGTCTTCATTGAAGCCAGATACAACATAATTAATTGACTGTATGTAAGATTTTGTATCGATAATATCTTTGGCTTCGATTACCCATGAATTCGTAGGGATTTCAAAGAACTCAGCATTATTCTCAAGCGTGGATTTTAAGATAGGAATCTGCTGAGCCTCAGTTACCCATAGTGAATCCATTTCTGGAGAGCAGATGAATTCAAGGAATTCTCCCGCTATATCCTTATTCTTGGATCCCGACCAGACACCGATATGCCATCCAGCAGCATAACACTTGGACTCGGACACACCATCGATACTCGGGTAAGCCATGAATCCGATATAGTCAGGATTGAAGGAACACTGGCTCTGAACCGTCGGCATACGAACTGTACCTGCGCTGATCATAGCATATTTTCCTGCAGCAAAATCCGTATAGACATCCTCTGATGTAACAGATGCGGAACTTTCTGGTGACACCTTATATTTATTTATAAGATCAAGCTCCATCTGAAGCGCCTGCTGGGCAATTGGGCCAGTCCAATTATTTGGCATTCCATCATCGGTGAACATTCCACCTTCCTGTCCAAAGAGTGCATTAGGCAGAGCACCATGGGAGTCAACGACATCCAGGCTATAACCGATTCCATATCCCCAGATTTTCTGTCCGTTAGCATCCGTATAAGTAAGCTTCTGTGCAGCTTCTGCAAGATCTTCCCATGTTTTTATTGATTCTGGATCGATACCTTTCTGCTCAAAGAGATCTTTTCGGTACATGATACCGAATCCTCCGAAATAAAGAGGAATATCATAATGATATGTACCATCAAATCCAGCCTCAAAAACTGCGGAATCTAAATCTTGTTTCTGCTCCTTGGTCCAATCATTGTAGAACAAGTTTTCAAGCGGTTCAAAAACACCACGCTTGATAGCTTCTCCGCGATTGGCTGTATTAATCATAAAGATATCCGCACAATCGCCAGCTTCACTCGCTGCAAATACCTTACTTGGTAAAGTTGTCCACTGCTGTGTTTCAACAATGATATCAACACCAGGATGAGTCTCTTCAAATTTGTCGATAACCTCCTTAAGTACAACAGCTCTTCCGTTTGACGTACTCGTGATGTCAAGAAAAGTCCAAAGCCTTAATGTTACAGCATCAGAATCTTTCTCTGCCGAACCACCGGCAAATACTGCCGTCATTGCCATCAAAACAACAAGTAGAATAACAGTAAATTTCCTCATTTTTTTCCTCCTAATAATTACTTCTATGTAATGAATACGATTAAAGAAGTTGAATCGGTTCTTACTTTCCCGGATACCTGCCTTTTTATTTCATCCGTCAGCCACAAGTAAAAACTTATCTAAAACCTATCCATTTACAGCCCATAATCAAAGAATCGCAACATGCGGATTACTCATCACATACGACCGTTTCCACTATTAAGATTCAGTCGTATGCATCTTCCTTACCCTCCTTACCATGCTCAGAATTTAAAGGCCACCTTGAAATCGCCGTATTTTCCCGTTGCATAATCAAATGCTTTTTCCCAATCTTCAAGCTTAAAGAAAGTCTTGATAACACCGTCCGTTTTTAAAGTCCCATCGTATATATGCTCGATAACAAATGGGAAACAATATGGAGAGAGGTGAGAGCCAAGCACATCAAGCTCCTTTCCGTCTCCGATTATCGACCAATCGATAGTTGCCGCTTCACCGAAAACAGAGAATTCCACGAATCGCCCCAGCTTGCGAATCATATCAAGTCCCTGTTGTACTGAAGCAGGATGTCCTGTGGCCTCAATATAAATATCACAACCATAACCACCAGTGAGCCTCATGATTTCATCAACAACATTCATCTTTGAAGGATTCCACACCAAATCCGCTCCAAATTCCTTGGCTTTTTCCAATCTTTCATCAACCATGTCAAGAACTATGAGTTTCGCTGGATTCTTCATTCTTGCGTATGTAATCATCCCGAGTCCAAGCGTGCCGGCTCCAGAGATGACAACAACATCTTCGTTTGTTATCTGAGCTCTATCCACACAGTGCTTTGAGCAGGCATATGGCTCAACCAGAAGCGCTTTTTCCAGGCTCATATCATCAGGCACTCTATGTATAACCGCGGTTTTGGGATATCTGACGTACTCCGCCATTCCACCGTTGTTATCTTTTTGAAATCCAAAGGTAGCATGTGGCTGACACATCCAATATCTCCCGCTCTTACAGAACATGCACTCCCCGCAAGGAACAATCTGGTCGGCACATACCCTATCTCCAATGTTCCAGGCTGAAACATTCTTTCCGACCTTGACAATTCTTCCTAAAAATTCATGCCCCGGAATGAATGGAGGCTTTACCCAGGAAGGCACACTATCATTACCCCAGAACCTTTCTGCGCCATGCATGCATTTAAGATCACCTGCACAGATTCCGCATCCTTCCGTCTTGATGATAATATCATCATCTCCACATTCTGGCGTCGGATAATCAGGCTCATATTTATAATTGCCCAGTCCATACGCAACAAGAGCTTTCATCGTCTTCGGTAATTCTGCGTTATGCGACATTTATTAGCCCTCCCAAAACTTTTAGAAAGTTATTTTATATATTTATATTATTCTCATGGAAAATTTAATTTAGCAAGAAAAAATTTCAAATAATTTAAAAAGCTAATTATTTATATAATATATTATTATTAATATAATTTTATAACATTGACTTTTATATAAGTTTTATTATATGCTTTTATAAAAGTAAGGAAATAAATATTATGAATGTATCATCTAAAATATTAAAGCAGGAAAAAAAGAAAAAAATCTTTATGGAGATCTATAAAAACAAGAGTGTTTCGAGGAACAGCATCTTAAAAAGCCTGAACTATAGCCTGCCCACTATATCGCAGAATCTTGTAGAGCTGGAAAGATCTGGGTTAATAAAAAAAGAAGGCCTCTACCAATCAACGGGAGGCCGTCCTGCTACGATTTATAAATGCAATAAGAATGCATGTATTTCAATAGGCATCGATTTGCATACAAGCGGTATAGAAATAGCAGCTATAAACATGTATGGGGAGATAATCTCTGAAAGTTCGATTTACCTTACTTTTATCCATTCGGATAAATATTTCAGGGCATTTGGGGGTTTTGTAAACAATTTTTTGAAAAATAAGGAAATAAACGGATGTAATATTTTGGGAATTGGGATAGGATTGCCGGGAATCATCGCACCCGATGGGAATCATATGCTGTACTCTGAGGTTCTAAAATACTCTGATTTCACGCTATCCGATTTAACGCAATATATAGAGGATGTTCCCTGTTTCTTCTATCATAATGCCGAAGCAGGAGCACATGCGGAAATATGGCACGGAGAAATAACAAGATCAACGCTTATGATCATCCTGGATAACTACCTCTGTAACGCAATAATCCTAAACGGAAAGGTCTATCAGGGATATTTAAGCAGCGGAACACTGGAACACATGACATTGCATCCAGATGGAAAGCAATGTTATTGCGGGAAAAAAGGATGCGTGGACAGCTACTGTTCAGCAGCTAGTTTAATACGAATGACAAAACAGCCTACCCTGGATGAATTCTTTATTGATTTAAGAAAAGGAGATAAGGAATCGGAAATAATATGGGATAAATATCTTCATGAACTTGCTCTGACCATTGATAACAGCAGAATGATAATCGCAGGAGACATCATTCTATCTGGCCTAGTACAAAACTACATAATAGAAGAAGATCTAAAAAAACTGAAATCAATGATTCTTGAAATCACAACATTCAAAAATGCGGATTTCAACATCACAAGCGGCAACTGCGGAAGAAAGGCAATTGTCATAGGAGCTGCATTACCATTGATAAATAACTTTATTGATAATATCTAGCACCCATCAGACAAATGCAACTGCAAAAAAGAAGCTGTTCTTATCTAAAACAAAGCTCTCAGCAACAGAACACCGAGAGCCTTAAAATACGAAGAAATGAAAAATCGACCAATCATTTCTCGGGGAATGGAACGGAAAATAATGCCATAATTTCTTCATCACTGTTTCCAACATCGCATTCCTGTTCTTCTATTTCGCCATGCCAGCCATCGTCATACTCATCTAATAAATCTTCACAATAGCCTGATATTTCTTCAGAAAAATCAGGAATTGGAGTTTGCTCTATTATGAAATTAAAAGAATTATAAACATCTTCTGGCATATCCGTAGAATAATAATCAACGTCCTCTAAACACCTCTCCAATACCCTTTGCTGGAGCAAATCATTTTTCTCAGCCAAAGAAATATTGTCATCTATACTTATATAATCAATTTCATCTTGCCATTCATTAAGAGAATTAGCTGCAGCTGTTTCCATTATTTTAATCAAAACATTTTCATCAATGGGAAATGAAAAACTCTTTGGGTTCTTAAGACATTGTATTAAAATCTTACACGCATCTTTAATATTAATGCCTGCAATGCAAGAGTAAAATACCTCCCTGTTGATTCTCCCATATAGATAATACTCCCTCATTTTCTCTGACTTTATTAAGCTAAATAGGAAATTAGGATAATCATATTCACATTCTGTTTTCATAAAATAAGTCCTGGAATAATTCATCTTATTGGGAAGGTAAAGCATTTTCCTGACAATTGGTATATACTCATCCCGACAACAACATGTTGTTGAAATCTGAATAAATATATCTCGTTCTTTTAAATACTCTGCATCATACATAAGTTTTGCCAATCGACCATCTATAACCATCTGATTTTTTATTTCAAAACTCAACTCTCCATATCCAAAAATCTGCACAATTTGCTTGCTATAAATTATTCCATTTTCCAATGACTTATATTCTATTGACGAGTGATCATAATAAATTGACTTCTCCAAAAAATCATGAACGGAAGGGTCTATAAAACCAATAAAATCGCCATCATTTGTCTTCAGTCTCTTTACCATGGACTCATTTAATGCCGATAACGCCTTTTCCCAAAGATTAATAGTGGTATCAGGCTTCATTTCCATTTGAACATATTTTTCAAAAACTGCCTTACATTCTTCTACTCGGCAGGTATTGTTTGTCAAAGAATACAAAGACTTTAGTAATAATCGGCAAATGAGAGGGGTTGCTCTATCATCTTCATATATTTTTCTCCATACGGAATCTGGGTTATTTAAAGCATTCATTATTTCCGAATAAAAAGCCCCATCTTCTATTTTACAGAATTTCTTTTGTTTTCGAGTTACGTGACTTATAACTCTAGGAATATACGGGTTGTGATCTATAATATTTAAGCATCGCTTACCCCTGAGATCCAAATAATGCTCATTATCTGTTCTTGCAAAAACATGTTTACGAAGTATTAATGCTTTTTCTCTCCTTGTGAGCTTATTTGTGTCTATAATCCGCTCCGTATTAATCATTTCTTCAAAAATGGAGTTATAAATATCATGTTGTTTTGCATCGTTCAAGACCTTTATTCTAGAATTCAAAAGTAACTTTTTTCTTGGTGCTTTAAATTTTACAAAAGCTACCAATTTTTTTAAATTATTCTCTTCCTTCTGACTTAGGTCATAACTAGCCTGCCCCATACAATCATCTATCAATATAAATTCTTTTCTTAATATTTCTTTTTTATCAGTAATCAAAGATAATATTTTCTCTAAGTCACTTTCAGAGGCTTTTGCATAATGTAAACGATATTCTCCAAGTCCTGCGATTTTTAATGCAACCATCTCTGATGTCAAAGTCTTACCGCTTCCTGGGTTTCCTGAAAGCATAACATAGTTCAAATCCATAACTTTATTAAAAGTTTCTTTAAAAAGATTTGTTTGCACATAAATATTGCGATTACGTTCAATATCCATCGCAAATTGATACAGTTCTGGATTATCTTCAGCTTGTTTCATCAAAGCACTAAAATCATCATCTGTGATTCTATACACAAGTTTTCTATCTTTCGAATCTTCTTCCAGCTCCTTCTTATGTTCTTGCCATTCCATATAAGGGTCTAAGGTATCTACAAAAGAAGTAATATTTTTAAATCCAAAACGCGCTATAAATTGACTTTTCTTATCTTTTACACGAAGCCATTGATCAATCGTATCTTCCCCACATTTATTATCTTGTTGAAAAGCAAATACCCCTGCACCTAAAATAAAACCAACAAAGGGAAAGCGTTTTTGAGTTATTATATCTCTTTTTGATAAAGGAGCTCTTCCATCCAAATAAACGAACGCTTGCTCATCTGCTATAGTTGAATCTTTTTTTATCAATTCTGCCAAAGATGAAACAATTAAAGAGATTCCATTTTTCTCTACATAAATAGAGAGAAAACTCTCCATTCTGGTCAGAGCCGAACCCCATTCTCCTTGTTTTATCTTTTCCAATCTTGAATATCCGAGATAGCTTTTTGAAAAGGATGACTTGCGGCATAATTTCAAGTTTGATACTTTCTCTGCAAAACTTCTCTGTTCTGATAATTTAAAATTCTCTATATTAACATCAGCACCAAACACATTAAGAAGCCCCGCAAAAATCTCGCTTTCACTAGGAACACTTCCATTATCCAGTTTTATTTTTTTACCTCTTAGTATAAGGTTGAAATACGTTCCCCCAACAAGCCTTAAAGAATTGTCATCACAAGCTTTGTCCATTTATTATTCCTTTCCTTTTCTATTTTATCAAAAAAAGCAAGCTTATACAGTTTATTAAGTTTATACATTTATCTGCTCGATAGGTTATTACCACAACAATATCATCAAAGCATGAAAAAAACTTTGAAATATAAAAGAGTAAAAAACTCGAAAAAAAATGTTACTAATAATAAGAAATTAATCTTATGGACAATATTAATATTATGTTGTATTTGGCTTGTTGCTATAATCTGCATCCTTTGTCTCAACACGAAGTATCTAAACATTAAAACGTACATACTAGCGTTGTTTTTAAATATATCCTTAAAAACCATTTCCAAGTTACTTAAAAGCATTTTGGTCTATGAAATTAATGGGGCAAAAGAGGCGGAATTATAAATAGCAAGGAAAACAACTTTAAGCCTGTCATGGAGATAGACTAATCAGTCTTAGCCAATTTCTACAAAATATGAAAATGTTAGCCAACAGATTGCCCCAGCCGAACAAAGGCGGTTTTCCTCCATAAAGTCAGGAAAATTGACAATTTCTTTGTAGGAATATCTTATTTCCTACCCTCCCCATTCAGTTCATATCATGGAATCAATCATTCATCACAATGCCATTTAGAAAATAGAATGAACCTTATATTGCGTTCTTCAAAGGAAAGAAATAACTTTTGCTTTTATGTCTTTCAGATTTTGAAAGTGCCAGAATCCATTCACGCCATTAAATATATGATTTCATCTTATCCGTTTGGATTACTTCAATTTCAGAAAAAGGATGCCTTTTACCGCATTTTGAAATGGAAGAAAATACTTCTGTCTTAAATACTTTGTTGCTATATCAACCATCCCATTAATCTTTAAATATTTCAATATAATTAATCTTCAGAGTTTTCTGGTAGTTATTGGAACTTTAATTATATACTTCATTTATTATCTCAGAAGTCTACGTCCATTATTTAACGGAGGTATAAGAAATAGAATATTGCGCAAATTAAATGAGCAGATATTGTTGGAGAAAGATTCCATACTGAATATAGTTCAAGCTGATTGTTTAAAGCTATTTTCCAAACAACTACATTAAAAATTGAATATATGTTTTTAAAGATAAACTGTCTTGCTCAGCGGGGAGAGGCATTACAAGCACTAAATCTTCTTACAGAATTGGATGATAAATTATATCCATGTGAAAAGAAAGAAGCTGACATAACTAAAGCTAAGCTACTGGTGCAACTTGGAAATTTAAATGCGGCAAAAGAAACAATACCAGAAAAGTTGGTTGAAGACTTAAAAGACTCAAGAGTTTATTTACTATACAGGAAAATCTACTATGAATTTGGGAATTTAAAGAAAAGCTACAAATACATAGTAAAAGCAAAGGCATTAATAGAAAGCAAAAAAACATCAGCTTCAGAAAAGGTAGAAATCAACTTTTATTATGGCTTATTTACTTATTATGTTAGCAATAACAGAAATGAGCGAATTAGAAGCTATAGATATTCCTGGGAAATTATTAAAAAACAATTTAATAACACTTTAATAGTTTTCAAAATAGCAGAAAGATTATCTTTAGCACTTTTGCAGGATGGATATTATGAAGAAGCAGAAACCGTGATAAGCGATCTATCAAAAATTATTCGGCCTTTATATTCAATCTTTAATTACATAAATCTAATGAACACAATTACTGTTTATTATAGACAATTGAAAAATGAAAATAAAATATTTGAAACATATAAAACTGCTTATGAAAATCTATTTCCCCAATTATCGAAGAAAGAAAAAATATTACTAACAGTATCGACATTTCGAATGGTGATGAATGGCCGATTTAACTACGAATGGCTACTCGAAAACATATCAAATAATGTAAAAGATTTTGAAATACTTACAACCTATGAAAGGTTCAAAGTAATTCATGAATACTGGGGAATTTTAAATCAAGAAACCTTTGCTCCGCTATTAAAAGAGACTAACTTTAAAGGTTTATATGATAGCATATCAAATTATTATGCAGGAGATGCCCTCTCCGATATAGATAAACTATTAAGCTCCATTGATCCTTGTGAAGTCTATAAATATGCGGAATTGATGAACATCAAAATCTCCATATTAAAACATAAAGACAAACAAGCTTTCATCAATAAAAATATTAATCTTTTCCATGATTATGCCGATACACTATACAAGGCAGGATTAAATCTTACAGCAATAAACAATGTAGAAATGCTACTTCTTGATGAATGCACCGCACCATGCAACATAATAACTAAGACCTTCTACGGGGAAAATATATGTTACCAAGAATTAAAGAGAAAATACATAATTCCATGTTCTTTTGCAATACCGACACCAGACAAAATACATATTTTATATTACATTCCTGTCCATAAAGAAAATATGTATTCCCCATATAAAGATATTATCATCTCTCAATCACACAAAATATCAAGAATAATTGATTCCTGGGGCCGAATACCAGAAAAAGTATCAATAAGTATTGAATTGGCAAAGATTTATTTTGAAATTGGAGATATTGAAAATGCAAAAAAACATTGGAATTTCTTTAAATCATTAAATCTTTCTCCTAATCACTTTGCAAACTGGATGCAGCAGTACATTAGTTTTTTAGAAGAGCATTTAGACAAAAACGAAAACGCATCATAAAGAAAATAAAAATAACTTATGTTGAAATCTCCCTCAGTATGGATCTAAAAAACTAGGCTATCTTTCCGCTAATAATATAAGGAGGAAGATAGTCTGTTTTCATTTGTATTCTCTCATCATTATAATATTTGTATGTATCCATTATCGTAACGATTAACTATCCTCTGGTCTTAAATTACATTTCATTACCATAATGCATTTTCATCTTACATAGACTAAAGCCTCCCATGCTGTTGTTTTTTTATTAACAGCTATATTCACAACTTTTGCAAAAGTAATAAGGTTACTTTATATCATCTAGAGCGTTCATGTTTTTACCAATACCCTTCTCTAAGTCACAGACCTTTTCATGAAAATCCAATTTTTATTCGCAATCAATAAAGACATAGTTCTAACTACTACCTATGCATTCTAAAATAACTCTAATGCAAATTGTTCTTTCTATGGCTTTCATTAATCCTATGGATTCAGCTTCTTTAACTGATTCAAATAGCTTTTATAATCATTTCTAAATAATTGCAAAAATCATCTGAAACGTCTGCTACTACATCCGAAATTTTTGAACCATCCTCATCAACAAATTCAATAACACCCGAGGCCATATTGGTAATTAAGGCAATTCCCAATAAATTTAATTTACAGTGAGCTGCCGTCAAGGCTTCTGTAACCGTAGACATACCCACCGCATCGACTCCAAGCAGCCTCATTGCTTTTATTTCTGCAGGTGTCTCAAACTGAGGTCCTGGTGTATACATATATACGCCTTCATGAACTCTTAATTTACAAGTCTTTGCACATGCCATTGCAATCTTCCTCATTTCTCTGGTATACATATCTGAAACTCCAAAAAACCTAGGTCCGAACTCATCTATATTCTGCCCTCTAACGGGACTTCCTCCATAAAGTTTAATATGATCCTTTATTATCATAAGATCACCAGGCTTATACCCTGTATTAACAGCACCAGAGGCATTTGTTATGATTAGTTTTGTTATCCCTAGTATTTTTAACACTCTAACAGGCATACTTAATTCTTCAAAGGAATATCCTTCGTAATAATGAAACCTTCCATTAAGACAAATTACTTTTTTCCCGTTTACTTCACCAGCTATAAGTTTTCCTGGATGAGAACTATTTGTAGCTAGCAGAAAATTAGGTATTTCTGCAAATGAAATAATCACAGCTTTTTCTATTCTTTCAGCAAAACGGGAACAGCCCGTACCGAGAATTATTCCAACATCAGGGACAAAATTAATTTTAGAATAGATAAAATCAGCTATTTTCTTGTAATACTCATAGTTGGGGGTATTAATCATAAACATCTCCTCTTTTTTAATGCGAGAAAAAACCCGCTAAACAAATGACGTACTAATCTTAAGTCTCTTACTATTTTTCGCTCTGTTAATTAAGAATAATTGGCGTACCAACAGTTCGAGAAAGATGATAAATCTTTCCCGCATCCTCAATATAAGAAGCTCGAACATATGCAAGATTTATATCAGAAGCGACCGCAACAACTCCATGATTGGCTAGTATACAACCATTTCTTTTTCCCAGAGCTTCCACTGTTTTATCTCCCAATTCCGATGACCCCGCAGGAGCATATTCTGCTACCGGAATTGAACCTCCCAACCATGGTATCATTTCTATCAGAATAACAGGTATATATTCTCTTAAAACCGCAAAGGAAGTCGCATATGGAGAGTGTGTATGAACAATTGCTTGAACATCACTTCTGCGCTCAAATATTTTCGCATGCATCTTCCATTCTGATGAAGGTCTTCCATTTTCAGGACAATATACAATTTCCCCGCTGGTTTTCATGATAACAATTCGATCTGCGGTTAGTGTCATATAGTTCTCAGAACTAGGAGTTATAGCAAAAATATCTGAAGTATTATTAACTCTTACACTTATATTTCCACTTGTTGCAGAAACAAGCTTATCCTGATACATCTGTTTAGAATAATTAACGATGCTATCCCTAACCTTCTGATATTTCATACTTCCTCCTTTTCTTATGCTATTATTTTTTCTTCTTTGCTTTTGAAATCGCTCCATAAATTGTAATTGCAAGAATTGTGCAGATATATGGAAATGTTTCTGTAAAATAAGAATTGATAACCTTTTGAAGCGTTTTGGACAAAGAAATAGTTGCCCCAAAGAATAAACTCGAGAAAATTGCCATTATTGGATGTGCCTGTGCCATACTTGAAGCCCCCATTGCGATAAAACCTCTTCCTGCAGTCATATTCTCAACAAAGACAGTAACTCCGCCCATGCATAGCGATACTCCACCTAGCCCACAGAGAATCCCTGAAATAAGAACTACATTCATTTGCATTTTTTGAGAGTTTATACCTAAACTTTTTGCTGCATTATATCTAATGCCAACGGAACGAAGATGGAAACCTCGTACCGTCTTAAAAAGATAGAAATAGACGATTATTGCAATTATATAGCTAGCATAATCTAAAATGCTCAGATTCTCAAATGCCCTATATAAGAAAGGAGACCAGCTCAAAAAATTCAAATCAATTTTCGTAAGGGATACCATTCCATGTCCTTGAACCATACCTCGTGAGCCGAAAACAATTTGCATTAAGAAAGCAGTAGCACTTTGAATGAATAGGTTAATGGTAGTTCCAACAACCATATCATGTGCTTTTAATTTGATCTGAAATAAGGCAACTACAGAAGAGACAAGCAAACCTGCACAAATCGCAGCAAGAATAGACAAAACCATATTTTTTGTATAGAAATTAATAACGATTGCGGCAAAGGCCGCTGCAAGCATCTGACCTTCAAGAGCAACATTAAAAACATTGCCCCTAGAACAAAGAAGACTACCTAATGCGGCAAAAAGGACTGGCGTTGCGTAACGGAAAGTAGAATTTATAATAGCAGCAAAATATAAACTATTCATGTTCCACCTCCTCATCCCGTTCTAAATGATTTGGCTTCTTATTTATTTTTAGTTTCTGAAAATTGAATAGGAGTTTTATTGAAACAAAAAGTGTAATACTACACTGAATAATATCAGATATCTGCATCGGAAGGCCAACAGATCTTTGAAGTGCCTGTCCTCCTATCGCAAGGCCTGCAAGGAAAATAGAATAAACCATCGTCATTATAGGGTTATAATCTGCAATCAGCATCGCCATAAGCCCTGTCCAGGAATAACTTGTAGAAGTGAACATTGCATTTACATAGCGATACCTTGCACCAAAAATTTCTATACATGCGGCAAATCCGCACAGTGCTCCAGATAAGGCCATTGTCATAAACATGATTTTCGTAGATTTAATTCCACCATACCTAGCAAATTCCCTGTTCAGCCCTGTCATTTTAGACTCATACCCAAATTTAGATTTTTTCAAGAAAATGGCAATCAGGATAACAACGGCAATAGAGAGAAATACACTTGTATTCATAGCATTCTTAGGAGAGAACCTATAAAACCTAAGCGCTTCTGCAATCTGAGGGGACTGCATAGCTAGTCCATCTCCTGCTGTATCTTTAATTGGAGCAGAAACGAAGTAATCTGTTAAGAAATTCGTCGCATAGTTCATCATCAGCGTACAGATGATAATTGACACATCAAACTTATAATCAAGATAAGTCGGTATAAGCGCCCAGATAGCACCTGCTGTCATACCAACACAAAAACATAATATAGTTACCCACCAGGACTTAACAGGAAAGAAAAGAGCAACCAATGTAGCACATAAGCCACCGACACACATCTGCCCCTGCATCCCAAGATTAATATATCCTGCCCTCCAAGCTATTGCAGCAGCAACACCGGAAAGCATAATTGGAGCACTTTTCACTAAAGTCTGTCCAAGATAATAAATATCGAAGAAAGACTTTGAAAACATCTGTCGATATGCAGAGAAAGGATTGGTTCCGACTGCAATCATAACGGCTGCACCGAAAGTAAGACCTATCAGAATTGCAAAAAAAGGAGAGGCTACGGTTACAAATTTCCTATTACATTTCATCGTCATTCTTACCTCCCATCATCAAATAACCGATCTTTTCTCTTGTAGCTTCATCTCTGGAAAATTCGCCATTGATTCTGCCTGAGCACATCACATATATACGATCACTTAGTTCAATAATCTCAGATAGTTCTGAAGAAATAAGAAGTATTGCGTCTTTTTTCTGCCTCTTTTCCAGCAACCTTCCATGGATATATTCAATTGCACCTATATCTATTCCCCTTGTAGGTTCAGCAGCTATCAAGAGAGGAGTATTTTGCATATATTCTCTTCCTACTATAAGTTTCTGTGCGTTTCCTCCTGATAAATCCTTCATTGACTGCGAGGAACTTGTATGCTTGACATCAAAATCTTTCAAGATCGTCTCAGAAAATAACGAGACATTTCTACTATTTAGAAAACCATTTTTCATTAATTCTGATTTTCGCTGATAATGATACATGATGCAGTTCTCTTCCAACGAAGCTTCTGCGGCACTACCCCAGTAATACCTATCCTCAGGGATGCAGGCACATCCTGCTTCACGAATTGCAGAAACAGATGCATTTGTTACATCAATACCATTTAAAACTATTTTACCAGAATCTGCATGTTCTAGGCCCGAAATACACTGTATAAGTTCACTTTGCCCATTACCAGAGACTCCTGCAATTCCAACTATTTCTCCACGTCTAACGCTTATGTTGACATCATCAAGTAATTTGACTCCATCTGGACTTGTTTTTGTTAGATTACTGACAGCAAGAATCTCCTCCTCTGGTTCTATTTCCTCTATTTCTCTTTCTTCCAGATGATGTCCTACCATCAGATAGGAAAGTTCTTCTATTGATGTCTCATGCTTTGGCATTTTCTTTACGACTTTGCCGTTTCTCATTACAGTAACATAATCTGCGACTGCCATCACTTCATTTAATTTATGTGTAATGAGAATTATACTTTTACCTGCTTTTTTCAAGTCCAGAACAGTTTGAAGAAAGTTATCAATCTCTTGAGGTGCGAGGACGGCGGAAGGTTCATCAAAAATTATTATATCTACTTGCTGAAATAAAACTTTTAAGATTTCAATACGTTGTTGCAAGCCAACAGAACAATCTTTTACCTTTATTTTAGGATCTATATAAAGATTGTATTTCCTACAAAGCTCCTCTACAAGCCTATATGCTTCTTTTTTATCAAAGAAAATTCCCCTTCTTGGCTCATTTCCATACACAATATTTTCCGCTGCGGAAAAAGGAGGGAAAAGCATAAAATGCTGCTGAACCATCCCGATACTGTTCTTTATAGCATCATAAGGAGAAGAAAAACGTACTGGCTTTCCATTAATGAGAATCTCTCCACTATCATAAGATTCGAGTCCATAAAGAATTTTCATTAATGTACTTTTTCCAGCTCCATTCTCACCGACAATAGCAAGAATCTCACCTTTTTTTAAAGTAATACTTACATTATCATTTGCAACCAAGGAACCATACCTCTTGGTTATGTTCTTCATTTCTATAAGCATATTTTATTTCAGAAGTCGGAGCAGGAAATGTATCCTGCTCCCATTTATTAAAGTTCAATCAACGGAATCTCTGTCGTTTGCCAATCAGGAAGATTTCTCATATCAATCTTTCCAGAACTAATATCTTCAACCGCCTGCTTTATTATTATCATATCCTCATCAGAAAGATTCGGATGACGTGGATTCACACTCTCATCTGTTGCCCATACAGCTCCTATAACATTGTCTGCTACACCCAGATTTTCATTTTCTGTATTCCAGTTACCACTCATATAGCAATCAACCAAGTATGCTATGGCCTTATCAGCTTTTTTAAGCTGAGATGTTACAATCCACGGATTATCAGGAGTCGTTAAATCTACATCCTGACCAGCAGTATAGAATCCTTTCTCTTTCGCTGCCTGCAAAGTTCCAGGATCTCCTCCGGCACAACAAGAGTTAATAAACTTGCAACCAAGTTCATATTGCTGAAGAGCCATTTCATAAGCAAGGTTTACTTCAGAATAACCATTAACATAGTTGTATGTAAATTTTGCCTCTGGATCAATTGAAAGAACTCCTTGAGAGAACCCATATCTCCACTTAAAAGAACTTTCAGAATTTGAAACATGTATGCTTCCATAATTATGGCTTTCTCCATCAACTGTCAAAGCGGCAATTACGCCAACTAAATATGCGCCTTCAGCATCCCAGAAATTAATACACTTTACATTTGGAGAATCTACTATGGTATCGGAGATTCCAAATGCAATGTCATCATATATTTCTGCAAGTTCACTAAGAATTGAACCTGATTCCCAACTAGAGCCAAGGATCAGATCATATCCTTCATTGGCAGCAGCCCTTCCATTCTCTTCGTATTCTGCAGTATTTTTACATTCGATTACATCACCTTGAATACCCCACTTCTCGCAAGCTTCAATAAACCCATCAATACCAAGATTGACAAAAAGGCTGGTACCTCTGGGATTACTCAAAAGTGCTGCTCTGATTGTAGATGAAGACGTATCATCACTCTCAGATGTTCCTCCTGCAAATATTGCACAAACTGCAAGAATCAAAACCATGAAAAATAAAACACCTTTTTTCATAAAAACCTCCATAACATGCAATCAGCACATCAAATAAAAACTAAAAATACACTCAAACTAATCTCTAACAACTCCGCCATCAAGATTTATACTCTCCCCACTGATATTTCTTGCACCTTTAGATGCCAGAAAATAAACTAATTCACCAAGATCCTCAGGCTGCTGTAACCTTTGCATTGGAATCGTTAAAGCCATCTGATGCTTTGCTTCTTCGATAGTAATGTTCTGCGCCTCCGCTCTTCTTTTAAATAGCCCAGCCAACATCGGCGTATCAACACTTCCTGGACAAATCGCATTGACGGTTATGTCATATGGACCTAATTCAATTGCAAGACACCTTGTAAGCCCTATAACTCCTGCTTTCGTAGCTCCATACAAAGATGTATCGGCAAATCCATTTTTTCCGGCAATCGATGCTACATTAATAAAGGCTCCTCCTTTTTTTTCACTAATGAGCTTTTTAGCAACTTCTCGCATCGTTAAAAAACAGCCTCTTAAATTTACTGCATACAACTTATCAAAACGTTCAGAAGTGCAATTTAAAAGACTCCCCCCGCCATTACTTATACCTGCATTATTTACTAAAATGCTGATACCTTCTGTCAGGCTATTGACCTTCGAAATCACAGATACGATTTCTTTTTCATTTCCCACGTCCATTGCAAAACGTAAGAGATTCTCATCTTGATTTTCATACTCCCAAGAAGGGGCTTCTAGATCTGTAGCTACTACGATATCTCCTGCACTAAGAAACTTTTTTGCAATAGCTTCGCCTGAGCCCCTTCCTGCTCCAGTTACCAATACGACACGATGCTTCATACGACAACCTCCCACTTTGAGTTATTATTTGCACTTCTATAAATTGCTTGGCAAATCTTTGCATTTTCCAGACCATCCTCGAAAGTAGCATAATGGGAATCATCTGACCTTTTTTTCTGTGATACATCCCTGTAGAATTCCTGTATCATTTTCCGACTTGCCAATGATGTATCGGTTGCATAACCGCTTACGTCTGTAATTCTAGGGCTGAACTTCTTACCGATAACAAGATCCGTGAACTGCTCGGAATTCCACCACAGAGCTCCGCTACTACCAGTTACATTAATCTCGATATAATTAGGTCTACCAGGAGTAAGTTCTGAAAAAACTGCATTTGCAAGCCCCCCATTACTTAATCGGAATGTAACTATTGCCGCATTATCAGAATCCACGGTAATTTTATCACCACCTTCATGGCTTAATGGGTACATTTTTCCATCATCAAGTTTCCGCTGATTAAAAAATTTACCAAAACTTGCAGAAACCTCTTTAATTTCTACTCCTGTGATATACCTCAAAAGATCAATCCAATGGGATCCTATTTCACTAGTTGCAAGCATTGGCCCCCCTTCTTTCGATATATATCTCCAAGAAAAAGATGAAGGCAGAGCATGAAACTCCTGCAAATATGAACCATGTATTATTAAAGGCTCTCCAATCTCATGTTCCCCAATACGTTTTTTTGCCCGCTCAATCGCACTATGGAAACGATTATTAAATGCAACACCAGTGATTGTTTTTTTAGAAAGCTTTATTAGTTCTTCTCCCTGGCAAGGATCAATTACAAATGGCTTCTCGCAAAGAACACTCATATCAGCTTCCAGGGCCATTTTCACTACATCATAATGATTTTCAGGAGGCGTGCAGACATGAATAACATCAATCCCTCTTGATATAAAATCTTCCATTTTTGTTGTTGCAAATGCAATGTTGTTATTATGCGCAAATGTTGCAACACGGTCATAATCCCTTCCCATAACTGCATCGACAGATAAACCAAGTCCTCTAAGAATACCAATATGCCGCTCTCCCATCATTCCATGTCCAATAACGCCGATTCTCATAAACACCCCTCCTCATCTAACTCGTTAAGTCCCCATATATTGAAGCAACATGCATTACTTCAAAATATTCCTGCCATTCTTCAGGAAGAACACTTTCACAAATAACCGTTGATTTCTCTGTCAACTGCCCTACAGGATAGAGTCGAATTTTACCGAATTTCGTATAATCGACAATATGAAACGCCTGTAGAGAATTCTCAATCATAGCTCTTCTTATTTCACACTGCATCTCATCAGAGTCTGTCAAACCAGAATCCATGCTGATACCCGAGCAGGAAATAAATGCTTTTGTCGCCTTAAAAGAAGAAATTGCCCTAACCGTATCCATCCCTGTATAGCAAAATAGATTCCTGTCAAACCGCCCTCCCAATACGATTACATCAACCTGAGATTCTGTTTGAATTAAATTTGCAATTGCTACAGAATTCGTAATAACTGTAATATCTTTGAAATCAATAAGTCGCTGAGCTAAATAATATGAAGTAGAACTACAATCTAAAAAAATAATATCTGCGCTTTTTATTAAAGGAACACACTTTTCTGCAATACAACGTTTAGCTGCCTTTTTAGCACCGCATCGCAATTCAAATGGTACAGATGTTCTTACATGGGACTCCAATGAAATAGCACCACCGAAAGTTCTCTTTATTTTTCCATTTTTCTCTAAAATAACTAAATCTCTGCGAATGGATTCCTCGCTAACATCAAAAAACCCGCTTAATTCCTGTATTGAAACAGAAGTACAATGCCTGACATAATCTAATATTTTGGCTCTTCTTTCATTTGCTGTCATTTTTCTTTCCTGTCTTAATTGTAAATTCATTTATCAAAATGTCAAATAAAAATGATTATTTTCCACAATTATTAGCAATAAAATCAAAAATATTAAAATTTTAGTCATTTTCATTTCAAAATTTTCCACTTATGTTATAATAAAGGTAAAAAGGAGTATTATATGGATAGATCTGATTATAATCTTGCCTATTTATTAAGGTATGAAAACATTGCATGGTATGAAAACGGAGAAGTCAGAATACTGGATAGAAGAATATATCCTAAAAAAAAGAGTTTTGTTACGTGCAAAACTTATCTGGAGGTAAGAGATGCCATCAGGGATATGGTCACTCAAAGCGCAGGCCCATATACAGCAGCACCCATGGGAATTGCATTAGCAGCGTGGGAATGTAAAGATCTTAATAAGCAACAACAGATTGAATATATAAAAAAAGCTGCCCTAGAAATAGCAGATGCCCGGCCAACAACAAAAGCAAAAATGTCAGCCATATGCCAATCCTGCATTCCAGTTGCAGAAATGGCAATGTCAGAAGGAAAACCAGTTGATATCGCAATAAGGAATCATGTAATAGAATCAAATAATATAAGGTATAATGAAATTGCAAAAACCGCTGAATATCTTGTAGATATGTTCCCAGATGATGGAAAAATATTGACACAGTGTTTTGCTGAAACAATTCTTGGAATGATGTTGAGAGAATGTAAGAATAGAGGTAAAAATATAAAGCTGTTCTGTCCTGAAACCCGCCCATACTTTCAAGGAGCACGTCTAACGGCATCAGTATGCTCAGAAATGGGCTTTGAAACAACTGTAATAACGGATAACATGCCAGCATATGTCATGGTAAACGAAAAGATTGATGTATTTACTTGCGCTGCTGATGTAATTGCAAGAGATGGTTATGTATTTAATAAGGTAGGAACAAGCCAGATTGCAATAGCAGCAAAATATTTTGGAATACCCATGTTTGTTACAGGCTCTCCAGATAAGTATCATATTACTCATGATACGGTTAAAATTGAGATGAGAAACCCCGATGAAAGTCTTGAAGCAATGGGAGTTCGAACGGCACCAATAAACGAGAACATAAAGGGATACTATCCTGCCTTCGACATGACACCACCCCATCTTATATCAGGGATTGTCACATCAAAGGGGATATTCTCCCCATATGATTTAAACAGGTATTTTAAATAAAAAGATTACCTCTTGCTAAATAATACTAGCGTTCGATCCTGAAGGAAGGAAGACTTACGCTTTAAACTTTAAAATAGAATCACAAGAGAAGCCCCACGAGTACATAAGATGCTTAATACCAGAGGCATCATGATGCTCACTCTAAAAAAATCAGATGATGAATCGCCTCAACAGCCTACCCAGGGGAAAGCATCAACGAACATTTGCCATTGTAAATGTTCAGAGAAGTTTACTACATGACCATCATCGAAAAGCTAGATATAATGAAAATTCCACGAACTCACTTCTGCTCAACCCCTGACTAATTAAACACCGAACGATTTACATCTGTTGTGGACAAAGCATATTTTCACTGATTCACAATTGCTATACTTGTTTTTCCACCCACAACCTCTGGCTCTGCATGTATCAGCATGGACAGTTATTCTATATCTGTATTCTGATACTTACTTCAATATTGACAAATACTTTTTAATCTTAACTCTTTTAAAATTAGTTGTGTTACTTTTACTTTAATAACCGAGATAATCCATAATTTTGTCTCATTCCTGATTCAACGAGCTACACTCCATTCACAAATAACTTTATTGATAATATTTATCAGTTCAAATTATATGACAACAGGAAAAAAAGAAATATGGAGGAAAAAGAAATTGATAAAAGAACCAGAAAAGATAATAAGAGTAAATTATCCTTAGAGATTGATATGCTAAGGTTACATTGCAGAAATATTTGTTTTGGATTGTCCAATCATCCAAGGTACATACCTATTTATAATTTGCTGTGCAATCACACAAATTCCTAATGTAAGTGCTGTGACAATAAAAACAAGAACAAAGGTCTCTCTTGCAGCATCAGTATCAAATCTCAATATAACAGAAACAACCTTTACTACAATCCTATAAACAGGGCCGTGAATACAAAGAATTACTAAACTAATTTTACCAAGATGTTCCAGTATGCAATTCTTGTTTATAGAAATAGAAATAACCAATGTGGCAATAGTACCAATCATCGCAGCTACAAAATACATTATGCCTGTATCTAATTCCTTATATGAAAGTAAAAAGTTAATGATAAAAAGAAAAGCTGCTATTATCCAGTCAAAAGGTATTCTCAACTTCCTAACTTTCTCATCGAATTTAATCTGCAATAATATAGTACCTATTGCATAAAACCCTATGAATCGGAAAGCTCTATCAAATCCCAAAGGTAAAGATGGAAGTGGTATAACAATATACATCGCACTCATTATAATAGATACTGAGGTTGCTATTATCTTGCCATACCCCCCCCCGAGCCTTACAAAAATGTTATAGAATATTACAACGGTAAAAAAACAAGGTAGAAACCATAGATGTACATTAAAGTCTAAATAATCGTATTGTCCAGAAATAAGACCAAACAATGACTGAACGAAACTCATATCAGAATTTCTAAAATGCCGCTCAAAGAGCTGCCAATAAAGCAAAGTTAATGACCCAAAGCAAAAATACGGTATCATTATTGTTTTAAATCTTCTTTTAATATCTACGACAACTGGCTTTTCTTTATATAGCCATCCTGCAACAAAAAAGAACAATGGCATATGAAACCTGAATTCTGCTTTAATAACTATGGCATCTGAATAGAGAACAGCTTGTCAGCAGCCTCAGAGGGCAGGCATTC
>CALXOL010000008.1 GCA_944390015.1 uncultured Spirochaetaceae bacterium | reverse complement strand
ATGGGCGTACGGTGCTCTTGATGGATGAGCCGACAAACCATCTTGATATCGTATCGATGAGGATACTTGAAAAGATGATCAGGGATGATGGACGGGATATGACGATAATCCTTGTAAGCCACGACGAGGTGTTTCTCTCCTCCTGTACTGATATAAGGTGGAGAATTGAAAGAAACGGCAACGAGGGCAGGCTTATCTGCTGATTGTCGGCTCTGTCAGATTTACATTTGTTTCTGGAAAAATGAAGAGCGTCTATGTATCATGGAATTAACAAGGGGGGATGTTTATGTACGAATTGATTCAAGCCTCTGGCTGTAGCTATTATATCGAGAGTCCTGCGAAGATAGGACTTATTAAGATTGGGGACTTTGAGGTGTGTCTTATTGATAGCGGTAGCGATAAGGATGCATCTCGTAAGGTAAGGCAGATTCTTGATGCAAACTCATGGAAGCTGAAAGCCATATATAATACGCACTCCAATGCCGACCACATAGGAGGCAACAATTATCTTCAAAAGCAGACGGGGTGTAGGATTTTCGCTCCCGGCATTGAGTGTTGTTTTACTCGGTATCCTGTGCTAGAACCTTCTTTCCTTTATGGCGGCTATCCTTCAAAGGATTTGAGACATAAGTTTTTAATGGCTGCAGAAAGTGATGTCGAGTATCTTAGTCAGGATGTTCTTCCTGATGGGCTTGAAGTCATTCCATTGCCAGGGCATTTCTTTGGCATGGTAGGCTTCCGCACTAAAGATGATGTCGTATATCTTGCCGATTCGCTCTCAAGCAGGGAGAGCCTTGAAAAATATGGAATCACATTCATCTATGACGTTGGGCAGTATCTGAAGACACTTGAGATGATCAAGAGGATGAATGCCAGGCTTTTCATCCCATCGCATGCCGCAGTCACTGATGATATAGCGCCACTCGCAGAGTACAACATAAACAAAGTGAATGAGGTGGCAGATAAAATAGCCGAGGCATGTGTGACTCCACTTTCTTCAGATGAGGTAATAAGAAGGATGTTCCTCTCTTATGGCCTTACAATGAACATGCAACAGTATGTGCTTGTAGGCAGTACCATAAGATCGTATCTCTCATGGCTAAGGGATAATGGAAAGATTGATATTACAGCAGATGATGGTATGATTCGCTTTAAAAGAGCATGATTTGTACCATTTTGCCTCGCTATAGGCAAGAATTCATTTGGATGAGAGAAGACCTCCCTTTGCAAGCAAAAAGAGGTCTTTTCGTTTTCATTCTGTTACTTCCAGCACTACACTATCGAGTAGTCCGTAGTCCACAGTATCATAATCGGGGCTGTAGTCCTCATCCCTTGGTACGAAGGAGTACGGGTTTGGGAACACGGGTTTACCACCCTTTTTATGTAATTGTCCAAGCATGTTGCGTGGGGATGATGATATGAACCATCTATTTGAATCGCTGTACAAAAAAAGCCTGGAAGGTAGTGCCGATTGTGATGGGCTGAGTGTGTATAACTATATATCAGGGGAGCCGGTTACTGGATTCAATGATGACGGTGTGCCCGTTTTCCTCCGTCCATCTGGAAGCAGGCTTACACTCGCATCCTTCATAAGGGCGCATCTTTATTCTGCCTTTACTTCTCTTGCCTATGGAATGAGGATTCTTGATGCGGAGGACGTGAAGATAACAAGACTGATGGCCCATGGCGGACTTTTCCGTGTGAAGGAAGTTGCACAAAGATATCTATCTGCGGCTTTGAACGCACCTGTTTGTACCATGACGACCGCAGGAGAAGGCGGGCCGTACGGTATGGCATTGCTCGCATCCTATTGCGCCGATGGTGCAGAAGTGGATCTGCCTTCCTATCTTGATAATCAGGCATTTAGTGATGTAACTGTGGAAGAGACCATGGCTACAGAGGAAGAGAAGCTTGGCTTCAAGGCTTATCTTGACAGGTTCCTGAACTGTGCTGAAGTAGAGAATGCGGCAATAAAAAGTTTCACTCGATGAAATCTTCGGCTAAGATATTCAAATGGAGGTGACTATGAGTGATGAAAGAATGGCTTTCCGTATGCATCTTAAGCCGGGGTGTGAGGCGGAGTATGAGAGGCGGCACCGTGAGATATGGACTGAAGTGAAGGAATTGCTCTCTCAAAGCGGCGTATACGACTACTCCATATTTCTTGATAAGGAGACTGGCAACCTCTTTGCCTTTCAGCGAACAAGGGGAGAGTCCGGCTCTCAGGATCTCGGAGGAGAAGAGATAATAAAAAGATGGTGGAGCTATATGAAGGATCTGATGGATACCAATGAGGATGATTCCCCTGTGTCAGTTCCTTTGAAAGAAGTTTTCCATATGGATTAAGGGGGAATGATGGTTTATCTTGCAGTTGACATAGGTGCCTCCAGCGGAAAGATCCTAAAAGGCTATCTTAGCGGAGATGGGGCTTTGACCCTTGAGACTGTCCACAGGTTTGCCAATGGATGCCGCCCAGATGAGGATGGCACTCTTGTATGGGATCTTGAGGCTCTCTATTTAGAGATTGTAGAAGGCCTAAAGAAAGCAGGGAGTGCGGATTACATCGCAATAGATACATGGGGTGTCGATTTCGTCCTTTTGGATAAGAATGGCAGGATAATAGGAAAATCCGTCTCGTATCGTGATTCCAGGACTGAGCAGCTTAGGCTCTGGCCTGACCAGGAGGAACTTTATAGGCGTACGGGTATTCAAAAGCAGAAGTTCAATACCGTTTATCAACTATTATCACTGAAGGAGAATCATCCTGACTATCTCGATAGCGCCTCAGCTCTGCTCTTCGTTCCCGATTACCTGGCATTCAGGCTCACTGGATGTATCCAGCAGGAATACACATTCGCAACAACAACGAATCTTCTCGATCCATGGAAGAGGAGCTGGGATTATGAGCTCATAGAGAGTCTTAATCTTCCATCCCGCCTTTTCATGAAGCCTTCTGAGCCGGGGATGATTGTTGGAAAACTTAGAAAAGAGGTAATTGACGCCATAGGGTATAGACCGACCCTTCTTCTTGCCCCATCCCATGATTCAGCTTCTGCCGTGGTAGGTGCTCCGCTCGAGAGCGATGGTATTTATCTCTCATCCGGTACATGGTCGATTATGGGATCTGTTGAGAATAGTCCCGTTGTAAATGAGAAGGCAATGAGGGCAAACCTTTCAAATGAAGGGGGAGTGGATAACACGATCAGGCTGATAAAGAATATCATGGGAACGTGGATACTTCAGCGCCTTAGATCGGAATCAGGGCTAACTTTTGATGAGCTTGAAAGAGAGGCTAGAAAAGCGCGATTGATTGGAACATTTGATGCGACAGACGAAAGATTTTTGTCCCCTTCCTCCATGACGGATGAGATCAAGGATGCTCTTGGTGTTGCTCTAGCTTCCTATGGAGAGCTTGCCAGCTCGGTTTATCACTCGCTGGCTCTGACTTACCGTAAAACAATAGCGGAATTAGAGGAAATCACGGGGCGTGCCTTCAGTTCAATAGCGATAGTCGGTGGCGGAAGTAAGGATGATTTTCTCAATAGCCTGACCAGGGATTATACGGGACGGACCGTTACCGCAGGGCCAGATGAGGGGACGGCGATAGGCAATCTCCTTTATCAGATGATTGCGACAGGAGAAATCAATAATACAGAAAAGAATGATATATTAAGAAAATCAGTAAGGATTGCTACCTATCAGGGGTAGATATTGGAGGAATATGATGTTTCTAGATGATTTTATACGTATGTGCTATGACGGCTTTCTTCAGGGATGGCACGAAAGAAATGGTGGGAATCTCTCATACCGCATGACGGATGAGGATGTAAAGGCAGTGGAGTCGAAATTCTGCAGGAACGGCCGACATTATGATATGCCTTTCAGCGTACCGGAGCTCGCAGGCTCTTATTTCACGGTTACAGGATCGGGAAAGTATATGAGAAATGTTCCTCTTGCTCCTGAAAAGAACATAGGAATAATCCGCATCGATTCAAAAGGATCGGGCTATGACATACTCTGGGGGCTTGAGGATGGGGCTAAACCTACCAGTGAGATCCCAACTCATCTGATGAATCATCTTGAGCGCATGAAGGCTACGAATGGATCCTGTCGTGTGATCTATCATGCGCATCCGGCTAATATCACGGCACTTACCTATACCATTGAGCCCGATGCGAGGACTTATTCCAGGATTCTCTGGCAGAGTGAGACCGAGTGCGCCGTCGTATTCCCTGAGGGTGTCGGTGTCGTGGACTGGATGGTGCCGGGGTCAATCGATATCGGAATTGAGACAGCTAAGCTGATCTCATCGTACCGTGCCGTTATCTGGACATTCCACGGGATTTTCGGAAGTGGAAATGATTTTGATGAGACATTTGGTCTTATCCATACGATAGAGAAGGCCGCCGAGATCTATCTTAAGGCAAAGAGCGCGGGAATAGTCCGTACTATCACGGATGATGAGCTGGGAAGGCTTGCCGATGCGTTCGGTGTGCAGCTTAACAAGGATTTCATCTGAGGAGAGTGCTTACATGTTAGTAGAAACAAAAGCTAGAATCGGTGTATTTTCAATCGCACTTGGTGCTTATCTTCCTCAATTCCCGACACTCAGGGCGGAATTTGAGAGTCAGTATGAGGCTTTTAAGCAGACTCTTCCTCATACTGTCGAAATCATTGATGGCGGCATGGTCACGACAAAAGAGCAGGCACAGGAGGCTGGCAGTCTTTTCAGGGCTGCGGATGTTGATCTCGTCATCATGCAGCTTTTAACCTATGCGACATCGTATAACATGCTTCCTGCAATAAAAGACCTCGATGTTCCCGTTGTACTTGTAAACCTTCAGAAGCTCAAAGCGTTGGATTATGACAATACCGATATCGCTACGTGGCTTGGAAAGGGATATGCTTGCGGAGCCGTAGGGGAGATGGTTGCGGATCTTGAGAGATTTGGAAAGCGTCATGCGGTCATCACGGGCGTTGTTGAAGGCGGGGACGAAGATGTTGAGAGGGAGATCGAAGCCTGGTGCCGTGCAGCCCAGGTGAGAAGGAGATTCCGTGATACCAACATCGCTCAGATAGGAAGACCTTATCCAGGAATGATGGATCTATACATAGACGAATCGAATCTATATAGAAGGATGGGGCTTTATACAAAGCAGTTTGACTGGGAGAAGATGTGGGCGATTGCCGATAATATCTCAGATGAGAGTGCCGTAAGGAATAAGGCTGAGGAGATTCTCGACACTTTCGACATAGAAGGTGGCGGCAGCGTGGAAGAAGTCTGGGAGATGGCGAAATACGTCGTTGCGTTTGAAAAGTGGGTTAAAGATGAGAAGCTTGGCCTGATCGCCTCACATTATGATGGTTTTGCCACGGGAAAGGCCGGTGTCCTGGACAGCATGCTCATACCCGCTTTCTCAATGCTGATCAAGCAGGGAACGGCCTGTGCTGTAGAAGGGGATATGAAGGTCGCCATGGCCATGAGCATTCTCAAGACGATTTCAGGAATGGGACAGCTTGCAGAGATGTATTCGATTGATTTCAATGATGATATTGCAATCATCGGGCACAGTGGCTCAGGGGATGCCGACATCTCTGAGAAAAAGCCTACGATGAAGATTGTGAAAGTCTTCCATGGTAAGACAGGTGGAGGCTATCTCACGCAGTTCTATCCACACCTTGGTCCCGTCACGTATCTAGCAATCACACAGGATGGGGATGGGCATTTTAAGTTCGTTGTGGCAGAAGGGGTTAACGAGGATGGTAAGATCCTCAACTTCGGGGATACGAATATGAGGACTAGATTCTCCTGTGGTGCAAAGGAGTTTGTCTCACGTTGGAGCGAGTGCGGTCCTACCCATCACTTTGCAGCCGCCTCAGGGCGTCATATCGATACGATATGCAAAGTTGCGAAAATACTCGATGTCCCGGTAGAAATTGTTACAAAGTAATAAAATAGGCCTGCACGTAGCAGGCCTTAATTGTTCATCTTTTAGATTATATGGATGCGTCCCTTAGCAGATGCATAATCTTCACCGACAACGCCTCCAAGATGGTCTGTGATGTATGCCATGACAGCTTCATCCAGAGGAATGCCTGTGTCGAATTTGTTCTCTGAGGAAGCGAAAGCGTAGTATGTGTCACCACCAGCGGCCATGAAGTCGTTTGTGATTACCGCATATGTCGCATCCTCATCGAATTCATTTCCATTGACACTGTTGATCGTAACCCTGTTGATTGATGCAGGTCCATAGTATGTAGATGCAGGATATGTCTCAGCATTGCTGTCATACGCCTTAGTCGTATCTACTGTGAACTCAATTCCCGCTACCTGTGGGAATCCTCCAACTGCGGTTGGTGTGCAGTATGTTGATGCTTCAAGTGCCTCAAGAAGTTCGGCTCCTGTTACATATACGACAGTGATCGTGTTTCCGAATGGGAGGACTGTGTTTACATCCTTTTTGGTGATGCTTCCGCTGTTGATAGCTGCCCTGATTCCACCGCCGTTTACGATGGCAACCGCATTTGCCGTGTCAACAGAGAGGCTTCCCTCATCCTTTAAAACAGTCCACATGATGGCATCCGCGACAAGATCTCCGAGGTTTGTCTCCTCAGTCCTGTTACCGGGATCCCTCTCTCCGTTGAGATTTACGAGGGACTGTGCAAAAACGATGTTATACTCTCCGTTTACCCTGTCCATGATTTCCTGGGCATACCCGGATACCGCTACGTCGTTTGCAATGTCATAGACCGTCGTTCCATCCTCATCATGGCTTACACTCTTGAGATAGTTATCCTCAATCGTCTTTGTCGCGTTATCGATTACGATGACTCCGATGTTTGCGAATGCCGTTCCTGTTGACTGGATAGGCTCTCCGTTCTCTCCCTCAGTCATGACCGTGTGTGAGTGTCCGTCGATGATGAAATCAAAGCCAGTTGTGTTTGCATAGAGATCTAAGGACCTGTTTGGCTTTGATTCTGCATCCACTCCGAGATGGGAGAGTGCGATTACGAGATCCGCACCTTCTGCCTTTACTTTTTCAATGTTCTCCTCAGCCACTGCATAAAGCTCATCTTCAGAAAGGAATGTAAGTCCCTTAATCAGAGCAGGATTTGCCTTTGTCTGTGCTTCTGGAGTCTCAAAGCCGATGAATGCGATCTTCATTCCGCTCTCTGTCGTGATGATCGTGTATGCGGGGTAGATCGTATTTCCGCTCTCATCGAGTACATTAGCACATATTACTTGGAATTCTGCATTCTCAAGGTTTGATTTGAGCTGTGCATAGCCATAATCGAACTCGTGGTTTCCAAGTGTGGCGACATCGTAACCTGCTGCATTCATCATCGTAATGGCATCAAGTCCTTTTGATGTGCTTACATATGTCGTTCCCTGGCTGAAATCACCAGCGTCCACGAGTATGACCTCCGCTCCGGCTGCCTCAGCCTCATTTCTGAGCTGGGCGATGTTCGCATAGCCTGCGATTGAGCCGTGAACATCGTTTGAGTGGAGAATTACCGTCTTACCTGTAAGATCTGCGGCAAAGACTGCCGTGATGGCGAACAATGCAAGAACTGTCAGAGCAATAAGTTTTTTCATTGTTGTTCTCATTTTGACCCTCCTTGGTCATAAATATAATCGGACTTTGTCGGACATCAGGTCAATTGTTTTTTTTCTCTTATCATTCTTGCAAATTCCTTACAGAGTTTGTGATTTGTATGGAGAAGAATATCCCGTTATGCTATACTCCATGCCATGGGCATAAGAAAGATAAAGGGAGTCGTGAAAAACTATGCTTGGGGTAATAGTGATTTCATCCCTTCACTGATTGGCGGATACACGGGAGAGGCACAGGCCGAGCTCTGGTTTGGAGCCCATCACCTTGGCGATGCCGATGCTGGTGAAATCAAATTATCTACACTTATCCATGACGATGAGTCTTATCTTGGAAGTGAATTATATCATCGCTATAACGGCCGTCTTCCTCTGCTGATGAAGGTTCTTGCTGTGGAAAAACCACTTTCCCTCCAATGTCATCCGAATAAGGAGGAGGCCTCCTCTGGCTGGAAGAGGGAGAGGGCGGATAGAGAACAGGGGCTATCCGTCTCCTATCAGGATGATAACGGTAAGAGCGAGATGGTGCTTGCTCTCTCTCCCATGACCGCTTTATGCGGCTTTAGGGATATCTCAGATATTGAAAAAGATTTGAAGGCTGTCATCCCTTGTTCCTATAAAGAGGATCTTGAAGCGGATTGCAAGGATATATTCAGTCTCTTCAACACTCTTTTCGCACTCTCGGATAAAAAACGTATTAAGTTGATTGAAGAGATGAAGAAAACTCTATCAGCTTCCTCAACCGAACTTTACTCGGGGCCTTTTATGACGAGAAAAGGTATTTCACTTCTTTCTCAAGCTGAGTACGGCTCTGATATAGGGTGCATCTTTCCATACCTGATGAATGTAGTGAATCTGGATGTTGGTGAGGCGTTGGCTATAAATCCAGGGACACTGCATGCTTATATCCATGGTAACGGGATAGAGGTCATGAACGATTCTGATAACGTGCTAAGATGCGGGCTTACGAGAAAGAGGGTGGATCTTGAAGAGCTTAAGAGGGTGATGGATTTCTCCACGCTTCAGGTTGTTAAGAGTCCTTCATCTTTGGATGCTTATGGCCGCACTCTCTTTTCATCCCCATCAGAGGATTTTCAGCTCTCTACAACCAAGGACGGGACTTATCATGTATCAGGCTCTACGCTTGCCATCGTTTTCACTGTTTGCGGAGAGGTCCTGCTGTCATCTAGGGATTCTGTGGTTTCTCTTTCAAAAGGGGAAGCTGCGATAATACCGACTGGCTATGAATATACTATGAAGGTAAGGGGATTTGCATCCATTGCGGAAATAGGGCGGCAAAATTAAGGCTGAAAGATTTGATATCCCAGTCCATTTTCTCTAGCCAACAGGCGATTTTATCATTAGAATTCATTTTGTGAGTAAAAGTTGGATTAAACCTGTAGCAAAGACATCGTTATCCAGAGTGGTCATGGATTCCATCAAGGATGGAATAATCTCAGGAGAGCTGAGGCCAGGAGAGTTCCTGCCATCCGAGAGCGACCTCGCAGAGAGGTTCGGTGTCGGCAAGTCCAGTGTCCGTGAGGCGATGAAAATGCTTGAGGCCCTCGGCTATATAGAGGTAAGCATGGGCAATGGCTATAAGGTACGAACCACAGTTGATCCCGAGATAATAAATCCTTTAGTGTTCCAACTTGCGCTGGAGAGCAATGAGAGCCGCGATGATCTGCTTGAATTCAGAAGATCGATTGAGATATCGGCATCGCTTTTAAGCCTTGAAAAGGCGAGTGATGATGATATTGCCCGACTTAGGGCGAATATAGATGCCACTGCAGAGCATGTAAGAAAGGGGATGTCCACGCTGAGCGATGACCTGGAGTTCCATTCCCTCATCTATGCAAGCACACATAACCCGTATTTAATCATAATAGGAAAAGCCATAATGGAGCTTTTCAAAGCCTCTTTAAAGCGCTCTAATTCAGAGCACCCAGACTTGGTCCTCTCCGATCATGAGGCAATCTTCAATGCCATCTTAAATAGGAACAAGGATGAGGTAATCAATGCCGTCAATTCATCATTAAGCCGCTGGTATATTCTTTCCCTGTCATAAGAAAAAATTCTTTTCTTGACAGATGGGGAATACCGTTTTACGATTTAGGTATCAGATATCTGATATCTGAATAGTAAAAAGGAGAAAAGAAATGGCAAAAATTTATTACGATGCGGATGCGGATCTCTCCCTTGTCGAAGATAAGGTAGTGGCGATTCTTGGTTATGGTAATCAGGGTAGGGCTCAGGCTCTCAACATGAGGGACTCAGGCTTAAAGCATATCATCGTCGGCTCAAGACATGATGAGTCATATGATAAGGCGAATGAGGATGGCTTCATGGTCTATTCAATCGCAGAGGCAAGTGCGAAAGCGGATATCATATTCCTCCTTCTTCCCGATGAGGTCGCACCTGAGATTTACGAGAAGGATATAGCACCTAATTTGAAACCGGGTACGGTTGTGAACTTCGCTTCAGCATACAATATCACGTTCAATAGGATTAAACCTGCGGCAAATCTCGATGTCGTCATGGCAGCTCCAAGAATGATCGGAGAGGGCGTAAGGGAGCTTTATGAGAAAGGCGAGGGCTCTCCTGCGTTCGTCGGTGTCCACCAGGATTACTCGGGAAAAGCACTTGAGTATGGAAAGGCACTATGCAAGGCTATAGGAGCTACGAGAAAGGGTGCTATTGAAGTCACATTCATGGATGAGACCTGTCTTGATCTCATGGCAGAGCAGGGCACATGGCCGATTATCTATAACGTATTCGTAGAAGCTTTCAAACTTGAAGTTGAGATGGGACATCCTGAGGAGGCTGTACTGATGGAGATGTATCTATCCAAGGAGCCTGCGGTGATGATGGAGAAGGCGGCTGAAGTCGGATTTTTCAAACAGCTTCCTTTCCATTCCCATACAAGCCAGTATGGACAGCTTATCGGATTCAATGCAGTTGACCGCAAGGCGATAAGAGACTTCCTGAAGAACAGATATGACAGGATCAGAAGCGGTGAATTCGCAAAAGAATGGGACGAGGAACAGAAAGTTGATCATATGAAGACATTCGAGCAGCTTAGAAAAGAGGCATTTGAATGTGATTTCTCAAAGGCTGAGGAAAAGCTGAAAGAGAGGCTCAAATAAGAGGAGGGAGACATGATAATTTTTCTTCATCTTGTAATAGCTATAGCGATTATCCTGTTCTGTATTCTTAAATTGAAGCTCAACACTGCCATTGCACTCGTGCTTGGAAGCCTGTACATGGGAATAGCATGCGGACTCGATCCTGTTTCAACGGTAAATACCGTTGCTTCGGGCTTTGGAAATCTCATGACGAGTCTGGGCCTCTCCGTAGGTTTCGGTGTTATTCTCGGACAGCTCCTTTCTGATTCGGGCGCTGCGAAGAAAATCGCTCATACGATGGTAAGTGCCGTATCATCAAAATACGCAATGTATGCACTTGGTGCGACGGCATTCATCCTTTCTGTTCCCGTATTCTATGATGTAACATTCGTCATCCTCGTACCACTTGCGATAGCAATGTCGAAAGAGACGAAGAAGCCATTGCATTATACGGTAGGAGCTATCATCATAGGAGCTGGAGCCGCACATACGCTTGTTCCTCCAACTCCAAATCCTCTGGCTGCGGCTGAAATCCTGCATTTCGATTTAGGAATAATGGTAGGAGTTGGCCTTCTTTTGGGCGGAGTATCCGCATTCCTCGCTCTAAAGCTCTACTTTTTGTTAATGGATAGGGGCTTCTGGAACAAGGAGACGGATGAGACGGGAGTCGCACTCTATGAGGAGAATGAGCAAAGCGAAGGAAAAGAACCTTCTTTCATCGCTTCCCTTTTCCCTGTAGTTCTTCCTGTTATTCTGATTTTAATCGGAACGATCTGGGGTGCCGTCAGTGAGAGTGTGCCAAAGCTCATATCATTCATTGCAGATAAGAACATCGCACTGCTTCTCGGTGTAATCGCAGCTTATATCATAAGCTCCGTGAGCATGACGAAGGATGAGAAGGATAAATCGGCGACAGAGGCTTTAAAGAGCTGTGGTATCGTACTGCTCATCACAGGTGCCGGCGGATCCTTTGGCGCGATCATCAGCGCAACCGGTATGGCGGATTTCATCGCACAGTCGATATCCAATATCTCCGCATCCCCGATAGTGGCACTGCTGTTCGCATTCGTAGTCGCAGCTGTTTTCCGTATCGCTCTCGGATCTGGAACAGTAGCATCAATAACTACTATGACGATCATGTCATCTGTTGCAGGAACAATGGGCATGCATCCTGTTTGGATTGCAATCGCATGTCTTTCCGGTTCCCTCAGCTGTGGACATGTTAATGATAGTGGATTCTGGGTATCTACGAACCTCGCAGGATTTACAATCAAGGGTGGTCTTAAGACCTATACTCTTGGAAACGCATTTACTGCGATCTTTGCGATGGTCTTCGCAATGATTGGATCACTTATATTCTAATTATAACCTAATGCCCCGTTTCTTAGAGTGGAACGGGGTTTTTCATATGGCAAAAGTAAGCTTTGTTGACGTTTCACCGCAAATAAGTGAGCTTTCACCGCATCTTTGTTGCTTCCCTTAAAAACCGCATTTAATATTCGTATTAAAATTAATGCTTTTGGTATGGAGGTGAGCTTTGAGGAGGCTGATATTCATTCTTCTGCTCTTTATCTTGATTCTCTCACTCTCATCAGCGGGGATACTGAGGGGAGGAAGTTTTGGAGGGAATAAAGCAGGAATAATGACCGTTTGTTCGTGTAGGTGGCGAGACGCGTAGCCACCGGAACGGTGGGTTTAATACCCTGGTGCTTGCGCCGGGGAAGCCTGAAGCCTAGAATTAGGATGAAGGGCGGCGCCAGATGGAAGAAGAGAGCGGATACATACATTCAGCACACAACATATCGAATCTCATATACCATTCCGTTACACCCACGAAATACCGCCGCCTCGCAATCACAGAGACAGTGGAGGAGCGCATCCAGCAAATATGCGCTGGGATAGAGCTGCGGTACGACTGGATAAGATTCCTCGAAGTGGGCGCTGATGGCGACCACGTGCATTGGCTGGTGCAGAGTACGCCTGAATACAGCCCGACAAGGATAATAACGACGATAAAAAGCATCACAGCAAAGCGCATATTTGCGGAGCATCCGGAAGTGAAGAAGATGCTGTGGGGAGGGTCGTTCTGGAACGGCGGATATTTCGTGTCGAGTGTGGGGAAGAGTGGAAGTGAGGGCGTGATACGTCAATATGTAAAGAACCAGGGGAAGGAGAAGGAGTACAAACAGCTGTATCTCAACTTCCCCACACGAGAGGCGCCGCTTTAGTAGGATACCGCGATGGCTCTGCCTCGCGGTAGTTCATTTTTCATCAAGATGTTCCCATGATTATGGGATTGTTAAATTCATATCCCCTTCCAAGCTGATTTCCAGTATAGAAGAAGGGATGTTGTTTGATGTCGTCATACTCGATATCCTGATGCCAGAGTCACTTGGAACGGATACCGCAAGAAAGATCCAGCTAAGAAGTTCCGGGACAAAAATCATATTCGTCTCCGTCAGTAGGGATTATGCTGTCGATGCCTATGATATAGGAGCTGTCCATTATGTTACAAAACCCGTTAGTTCCGAATCTTTAGCCCTTGCCATGGACAGGGCGGTTATGCAATCACAGGAGGCAGCTCATAAGCGTCTGATAATCCATATGAAGGATGGTGTGATACAGAGCGTGGACTGCGATGATATCATATATATTGAGAGTATGGGCTACCGCAGGGTCGTGCATACTAAAGAGGGGGAGTACGAGGAGATGCGCAAAAGCCTCTCTGCTTTATGCGAGGAGCTTAATCTCTTATGCCCTGGACGGTTTATAACCCCGTATAGGGGATACATTATCAATCTTGATGAGATAGGCATGATAATGCCTGGGCATATCATGATGAGAAACGGAGCGAAAATACTTATAAAAAGAGGTGATTACCGCCGCCTTCGGGATCTCTACTTCTCATGGACGTTCTCCCGCCCGTCTTCTTGATTTACTTAAGGCTTTCTTTCTTTTTTTTCTCCCGTCTTGAAAAAGCTGAGACCAACGTCATCCATACCATTACTATGATTACATAGAAAAGGGCTTTTGCTAGAGTGAGTTCTTCTTGGACGAACACGTGAGGAAAGAATGTGATGAAGACGCCTGAAACAAGAGCGGTGATGATCGTTGAATATATGTACTTAAGCATTTTTATCCCCTTGCACTGTTTTTGTCATTATCCCATTCTTCTTTATGCCTGTAAACCTCTCCATCTTAGGGGAGATGGAGAGGTACGGTAGATTAATTGTGTAAAAGATCTTTTAGTTTTGCCAGACGCTCAAGAGCCAGGTCCAATGTTTCCTTCTCTCTGGCGAAATGAAGCCTTATGAGATTATTCACATCCTCTCTGAAGAAGCTTGAGCCTGGGACGGCGGCAACGCCGATGTTCTTTACCATCCATTCGCAGAATTCAAGGTCACTCCATCCCTTAAAACGTGGAAGATCCAAAAAGTCCTGTATGTCTACAAGAACGAAGTATGACCCCTGAGGCACGTTATGCTTAAGCCCGATTCTATCCAGCCCCGAGAGAAAGTAATCTCTTTTTCTCGTATAGAGCTCTCCAAGCTGCTCATAGTAGCTCTCTGGGAGGCTAAGGCCGGCAATCGCTGCTTCCTGTAATGGCGCAGCAGCTCCTACCGTCAGGAAATCATGGACTTTCTTTGCTCCTTCAATTACCTCTTCCGGTCCGATGAGGTAACCAAGACGCCATCCCGTTATGGAATAAGTCTTGGAAAGTGAATTACAGGTTATCGTATGGTCGAATAGTCCAGGAAGAGACGCTGCTGATACATGTACTGCGGGCTTATAGATTATATGCTCATAAACCTCGTCCGTAACGACGAATGCATCGTATTTGACTGCAAGATTTCCTATCGCAGTCAGTTCCTCTGCCGTGAATACCTTTCCACAGGGGTTTGAAGGATTGCATACGATGATTGCCTTCGCTCCGTCTTTAAAGCCTTTTTCAATAAGACTAATGTCGAAGGAGTAGGTTGGGGGGGCTAGGGGGATGAAGATAGGTTCTGCTCCAGAGAGGATTGCATCAGCCCCATAGTTCTCATAGAAGGGGGAGAATACCATGACCTTGTCTCCAGGATTGCAGATACTCATCATGGCACACATCATTGCCTCAGTGCCACCACAGGTTACAACGATCTCCTTCTCCGGATCTATCTTCCTCTTCATGCTTTTTTCTACTTTCTTTGCCAGTGCTATTCTGAAGTTCTCAGCACCAAATGTTACCGAGTACTGATGAGGCCCCTCATAGGCGACCTTGCTTAGTGCATCGAGAAGCGGCTTCGGAGGATCGAAGTCTGGAAAGCCCTGGGAGAGGTTTATGCTTCCCGGGCATGAGTCGCTGATGCGTGTCATACGTCTTATTACTGAATCTGTGAATGTTCCAACCCTTTTACTTAATTCAGGCATTTTCTTACCTCCTAACAATTACTTTCAGTCACGACGGGTAGCACAGTGGATCCGGTCGGTATAATATATATGGACTTACCTTCAAGATCTGCATCGGATAAGAGGCGATCAAGGTCGTCATAAGCCTTTATGCCCATGGGAGCTACCGTTTCTGCTGGAATTGATGAATACATTAGTATACGTACCTTTCTTGCCTGTTCGCAGTTTAAAAAGAAAATATATCCTCCTACAGTGAAGTTCTCTCTAAGCTCCTTTTCAAAAGAACCGTTTACAAGTGGTTTAATCCAATCAAAATAATCTGGACTTCCACCTCCGTTCCTTCCTTCGAGCAGGAGGATGAGAGTCCCTCCGTCCTTTACTGCTGAGATGACGTTATCCACCGCTTTCGTTCCCTGATAGAGCGATTCGTCTTTTGGAAAACCACCACAGCTCGTTATAACGACATCGGCTTTTTCTTTTATTGGTACGGTGTATATTCTCCTTACCTCATCACAGGCTTTGAGCCATGAGGTTTTCCAGTGTCCTGCGTAGATGGAAGCTAGACGGAACTCCGTATCCGTAACCAGTGTCACCATGAAAAGATTCTTCATCATTGAGGCCGCTTCCAACATATCCTCATTAAGTGGATTGCCTTTTAAAATCCCATTGCCGATCAAAGGATTTGTTATGAATTTCTCCTCGTGCAGGCTGTATGCATGGTTGTGCTTTATCGTCTCAAGGCTGGAGATGCCGGGAAGTATGCTCTTTCTTCCACCTCCGAAACCGGCCATGACATGGTATGTGGCAGCGCCAAGACAGATTACAAGATCCGCATCGTAGGCATCTTTGTTTATCTTTACTGGCGTTCCATAACTTGTAGTACCAAGATATACGAGATCTTTTGCCATGCAATCATGGTTTACTGTTCTTACCTTGTCGTAGACTTCAGGTGTTACAAGCTTTTTCAACTCATCCTCAGAGCCACCGACATGTGTGCCTGTTGCTATTATGATCTCTAGGTCTGAATATGCTTTAGCGCATTTTGAGACAAGATAATCCACGATGATGGGAACTATTAAATCCTGTCTCATCCAGAAACGCGTCATGTCACTTACAATCAGTGCGATTTTTCCCGCCTTTGATGCCAAGAGAGAGAGGGAAGGGGAATCAATAGGGCTCTCAAGAGCGTCTAGCAGCGCTTTCTTTATATCTGAAAGTGGTGTGATCTCGTTTCCGTTTATCACATCAAGGACCTGGTTTTCCTCTACTGCGATTGTCACGGATTTATTCCCATATTTGAACTGGTAATCTTTTTTCATAAAAACTCCAAAAAAAGATTGAAAAGGGATGTGCCCTTTTCAATGCTTATTTCCGTATTTCTAATATAACAAAATCAGGAGAATGTTAAAGAACCTTCTTAAGAAAGCTTATAAGTCTAGGACTGTGGGGATCGTCGAAGAACTCGGCAGCCGTCCTGTCCTCGTCGATTCTTCCACCGTCCAGGAAAAGAATCCTGTTGCTGACCTCACGTGCGAATCTCATCTCGTGTGTTACGATGATCATCGTCATTCCATCCAGTGCAAGCTGTTTGATTACATCAAGAACCTCTCCGATCATCTCTGGATCCAGTGCGCTTGTAGGCTCATCAAAGAGCATGACCTCAGGCTCCATCATAAGCGATCTTACGATTGCAATCCTCTGTTTTTGACCACCTGAGAGCTGGGATGGATATGAGTTTACCTTGTCCTCCAGTCCCATTCTTTTAAGGAAGGTCATTGCCTTCTCCTCAGCCTCTTCCTTACTCTTGCCGTTGATCTTTATCGGTGCGATAGTCAGATTCTTCATGACGTTCATGTTGTTGAACAGATTGAAGTGCTGGAAAACCATTCCAATCTTCTGCCTATGCACGTTGATGTCTATCTTTTTTGAGCAAAGATCCACATCATGGAATATGATCTCTCCAGAGCTTGGAGTCTCAAGCAGATTCAGGCACCTAAGGAATGTACTCTTTCCTCCGCCGGAAGGACCTATTATCGAGACTACCTGTTTCTCCTTGAAATCAGTACTTATATCGTTTAGGACCTGGAGGGAGCCGAAGCTCTTACATAGCCCTCTTACTTCTATGATGTTATTGTCTTCCATGTTTCATCCTCTTTTCTAGTACGGCAATAAGACGACTGCCTGTGAATGTAAGTATGAAGTAAAGGATTGCCGCGATGGCGAGACAGGGCAGGCTTCTGTATGTGATGGCGATGACGCCGTTCGTACTGTACATGAGATCAGATATACCGATTACGGATACGATAGATGACTCCTTTATGACCGTTACGAACTCATTACCAAGGGCGGGAAGGATGTTTCTTATCGCCTGTGGCAGGATAACCAGCTTCATTGACTGCCCATATTTGAATCCTATGCTTCTTGCCGCTTCCATCTGACCATCATCAACGGCCTGGATGCCCGATCTGATTACCTCTGCGACATATGCGCAGCTGTTGATGCTCATCGCGACGATGCCTGCCATGAAGCGTGAGAAATTCGGAATCCAAGGAACATCAGGGAAAGTGATGCCTACCATCGGAAGGCCGTAGAAGATGAACATCAGCTGAACCATCAGTGGAGTTCCACGTACGAACTCTATATATGCAGTTGCAAGCCATCTAAGCGGTTTTATCTTGCACATCCTCATTATGGCCATAAGGGTACCGAAAACAGCCCCCAGCACTACGCTTAAAGCCGCAATGATGAGGGTGTTTTTGATTCCATCAAGGAAAAACGGGGTATATTGTTGCAGAATGGCAACAATCTGCTCGAAGAATCCCATGATTAAAGTCCGAGCTCCTTCTGGAGCGCTACTGCCTCGTTATAGGCATTAATGTATGAGCCATCGGCAACTGCGGCCTCAATGACCTTGTTGACTTCTGCAAGGAGGTCTGCGCTTCCTTTCTTCAGAACTGCTGACTTACCGAAGAGTGCCTCTTCTGAGTCGAATGTGAAATTAGCCTTAACAAGTTTTCCGTCGCTGGATGCGATGATTGAGTCGCCAACTGCGGCATCTACTACAAGCCCTGCGATATTACCATTCTGAACTTCAAGTGCGAGCTCTGGATACTTTGCAAGCTCAAAAAGCTGGGAATCCGGGAATGTCTTTACGATGAGCTGGGACTGGATTGTTCCCCTCTGTGCACCAACCTGCTTTCCTGCAAGAGATTCTGCGGAGGTGTACACATCCTCATTTCCAGCAGCTACTACGAGATACTGAAGACTCTCCTCATAGATTGCTGAGAAGTCGATTACCTCAGCCCTTTCCGGAGTGTTCGTGAAAGCGGCGAGTCCGATATCTACCTGTCCGGACTGGACTGCAGGGATGATTCCGTCAAATGCCATATCTACGATCTCTAGCTCAACACCGAGTGCGTCTGCAATCTGCTGGGCAAGGAACATGTCGCATCCTACGATGTTGTTGTTCTGGTCCCTGAATTCATAAGGGGCGTACTGGGCCTCTGTTCCAACGATGAGTCTGCCTCTTTCCTTGACAGTCTCAAGTGCTGATACAGCCTCTTTTGCTCCACCTGCGAAAACTGCGGAGCAGACGGTAAGTAATACTAATGATAATGCAATAAACTTGAGGAACTTTTTCATCTTCTTCTCTCCCAAATGTAATACGTTATATTTAAAATTTTGTATATTTATACATAAAATAGCGATGGTTATGCAATAGCTTATGCAAAAAATAACGAAAAAAATTAAAAATCTGAAAATAAATACAGAAGAACTAAAAATAAGAGGAAGAAAATCAAAGGGATGGATTCATATGATATAATTCTCTTTATCAGATGGAGGTTTTATGCTCGAGTTTTCTTTACTATATCCTTTAAATACTTTGACCCGAACGGCTATGAGGCTCGATGGGATGTGGAAATTCCAGATTGACTGGGATGAAAAAGGAGATGAGGAGAAATGGCTGGATGGAATTCCCGGTGATGAGACGATTCCCGTACCTGCCAGTTTCCAGGATTTTTACACGGATAAGAGGGTGCGTGAATTCACGGGGGACATCTGGTACGAGAGTGCGGTTTTCATTCCATCAGGCATGAAAGGGTCTGATGTGTTTCTGCGCTTTGGTGCGGCGACGCACAGGGCATGGGTGTATTTAAACGGTGAGAAGGTAGGGGAGCATGAGGGGGGATTCCTCCCGTTCCTTGTTGATATCACAAAAGCTTCAAGATACGGGGAGAAGAACAAATTGGTCGTTAAAGTGAATAACGAACTTACTGAGACCAATATCCCGTGTGGGCGTACCATAACGCTTAGTGACGGCAGGAAGATGACTAAGCCTTATTTCGATTTCTACAACTACTCAGGGCTTTAGAGATCTGTTTATCTTATATCGACACCTAAAAACAGTATTTTTGATATCGATTTGAGTTATAAGGTTAAGAACTCTGATGCTGAGATCTCCTATGAAGTCAGGACAAAGGGGGAAGGGGATGTCTCTCTTTCCCTTTATGATGAAGATGGCAACGCCGTAGCATCTATTGAGGGAAGGAAAGGTACTTTCACTCTTAAGAATGCCCATCTATGGCAGGTACGTAATGCCTATCTATATAATTTGAAGGTGGAGCTGAAGGACCGTGATGAGCTCTTAGATGTTTATGAGCTTCCTATCGGTATAAGAGAAGTCAAAATTGAAGGCACGTCTTTTCTTATCAACGGCAGTCCCGTTTACCTCAAGGGTTTTGGAAAACATGAGGACAGCGATATCGTTGGACGTGGTTTCAATATAGGCGTGATGAAGAGGGATTTCGAGCTGATGAAATGGATCGGCGCGAACTCTTTCAGGACCTCTCATTACCCATATGACGAGGAGATTTACAGGATGGCGGACAGGGAGGGGTTCCTAATCATAGATGAAGTCCCGGCTGTGGGCCTTTTTGAGAGCCTTGTTAATTTCCTTGATGCGGGAACGGGAAAAGGGGCGAAGTCCTTCTTCTCTAAGCCGACTACGCCGGTTCTTCTTAAGAGCCATTTAAGGGCGGTCGAGGAGATGATAGCCAGGGATAAGAACCATCCGAGCGTTATCGCATGGAGCCTTTTAAATGAGCCCGAGTCTACGGACGAAAACAGCGTGCCTTACTTTAAAGAGGTATTTGAGAAAGCCCATGAAGAGGATCCTCAGAAGAGGCCACGTACGTTTGCTATGGAATCGAATTCAAGCACCACGCGTTGTAAATGCCATCATTTCTCAGATTTCATCTCCCTAAACAGGTATTACGGCTGGTACATCCTGGGAGGTTATGAGATCTCAGAAGCTGAGATAAAGTTCCGCAAGGAGATGGATGATTGGGCGGCCTTGAATCTCAATAAACCGTTCATTTTCTCTGAGTACGGTGCGGATACCATGCCAAGTGAGCATAAGCTGCCGTCCGTGATGTGGTCCCAGGAGTATCAGTGTGAGGTGTTGAATATGCTTCACAGTGTTTTCGATTCATATGATTTCGTAAAAGGTGAGCAGATATGGAACTTTGCGGATTTCCAGACCACAGAGGGACTAATGAGGGTAAATGGTAATAAGAAGGGTGTCTTCACACGCCAGAGACAACCCAAGGATGCCGCCTTCCTACTTAAGAAGAGATGGGAGAGCCTTCCTCTGGACTATAAGAAATAGATAATTGCTTCCGCACTCATTTCGGGTGCGGAGCATCAGCTGTTCTCATCCAGATAAGAAAGGAATTCCTCATTGCTCTTCGTCCATTCTATTTCAACCTCAGATCCTGGCAGGATTATGAACTCTGTCAGCCCATATGCATCATCTCCTCCGCTCCAGTCATATGTGTAGCCGAGTCTTGTCCAAGGGTATGAAGAGTCTATGTAAGAGTATTCGATGTTCCCATTGAACCAAGCCTCCAGATCTCCAAGCTTCGATCCGTCTAAGTCTTCCGCTTTCACCTGTTTCGTAATATCCGGCTCATAAGCAGGGCGAAGAAGCTCGTCGCTATCACACCAGAAAGCCGTAAAATGCGTATATTCGCTATCCTCCGGCAGTCCGATCAGCTGCTTAAAGCGTATAGGCCAGGACTCAACTTCTTTTTCATTCTCATCGTACCATGAGAGAATCTCCTTGTCAGTGAATGTCCAGATCGGATCATCTTCTACTTTATAGGTGCTTTTCTCTTCATATAGCTCAGGCTTATCATTCCAAGAGATCATGAGGATTTTATCCCCATCTTCATTCCAGCTGACCATGTCAGAGCCTGGTGCAATGACTACAAGAGGCCGTATTTCATCAGGCGTGGCATAGAGGGCATCAAGCATCGCTTCATCGTAAAGCTCTTCGAGGCTTCTTGTCTCCTGCACCGACGTGCATGATACGAAAGAGACTATAAGCAAAACAGATACGACGGCTTTTAACAGGATATTTTTAAGGCCGGACTTCTTCATAAACATTCCTCCTTTCAGAGCTAATCCATATTCTAAAGCAAAACAGGGTATTCTTCCATGAGATGTGAGATTTTGATTTCGCCGTGTCACAGGATATGCCCTTTCCTGTATTGTTTAGGAGTTGTACCCGCAATCTGTTTGAACTGATGTGAGAATGTGTATGAATCGAGGTAATCAAGCATGTCCGCAACCTCGTTGCATCTGTGTCCCATTGATAAGAGCTGCTTTGCATTCTCTATTCTGCTTTTAAGTCTGTACTGTTGAGGTGGTATGCCGTAGATTAATAGTTTGAAAAAAACGTAGAATTCTACACTTTTTGCAATCTTATATCTAATACAATCGTAGATAATCCTCATTGAGAAGAAAATCTTTTATATTCAGAAAGAGTATCCCCTTTTTGTTATACCATGGATGGATGTCATCACCTGTGATTATGATCTTAGGAAAAGAGTCTTTTATCTTTTCTAATGATTTAAGCTCCTGTTTCATTTTTTCTTCAAAAGAAATGGTAAGAGCGGATTGTATATATATTCTTTTGCTTAGATGGTTCACAACAAAATCCACCTCAAGCGCATTCCTCTCCGATTTTCCTTCAGCAGTTTTCTCAATGCTTTCAACCACTCCGACATCCACAAAATAGCCTCTATTGATTAACTCATTGTAAATGATATTCTCCATTATATGGTTTTCCTCGTTTTGGCGGAAGTTTATTCTCGCATTTCTTAGTCCTACATCTGTGAAGTAGTATTTCAGAGGCGTGTTGAAATATCTTCCCCCTTTTACATCATAACGTTTTGCTTTTTCGATTATGAAGGCATCTTCAAGGTGACTCAGCAAAGAAGATATGGTTTCTCTGCTTATGTTCATATGAGCATCAGAGCGAAAGCGGTTTTCTAATTTTGAAATATTTGAAAGAGAGCCTATGGATGATGCGGTAAAATCCAAAAGAATCTCTAGGGCTTCTTTTTCATTTTCTTTTAGTTGGTTATGCTCTACGACATCTTTTATGTACGTGAGTGAGAATAGGTTTTTTAAGTAATTTGTTTTTTCCTCGTAGGTTTTAAGATATGAAGTATATGGCATCCCCCCATAGGTTAAGTAATCTTTCCACGCATTGCTCTTGTCTGCTGTCGCATTATAGTATTCATAATAAGATAGGGGATACACTTTTATTTCATCCCCACGGTCTCTGAATTGGGTAAGAATATCTTTTGAAAGCATTTTAGAATTGCTTCCCGTGATGTATAAATCAATATTATGCTTTTTACTTAACGATAGTGCGACATCTGTGAAATTGATTTTCTCCCCACCTTTTGGCAATGAGGAATTCTCAATCTCCTGGCAGAACTGTATTTCATCGATCATAACATAATAGCGCTTTGATTTATCTAAAGTTCTAGATATTATGTACTCATATAGTTTAAATGGGTTTCTGTATTCGATATTCTCAATTTCCTCAAGAGCTATTTCTATGATCTGGCTCTCATCAACACCATCTTGTATAAGGAAAGACTTGAATATGTTCAGCAAAAGGTAACTTTTTCCGCATCTTCTGATACCTGTAATTATTTTTACTCTTCCATTGTCTTTAACTTGAAGAAGTTTATTTAGATAGCGTTCTCTTTTAATTTCCATGTATTAAATTATATATTTAAAATTTTAATTTTTCCACAAAAAACGTAGAATTCTACAATTTTTTATTTAAAGCTTTTCTTATCCGATTTATCTTAAATCTACAGTAAATTATAGCACTGTTTATAATGAGAAATTATTATTTGTATTATAAGAATATAGTGTGTAGATTCCATTATTTTCCAGATGATACATGAAATTATTTTGCAAATATTTACATTATTTGTCTCTATTTGCTAGCCTAACCCCCCAAAATATGTATAATGGGGGTACAAGATTGGTTATTGATTTTGAATTTTATTTTTTTGGGGAGTGCGATGATAGAGATTAAGCACCTTAAAAAAGTATTTGATGATGATACCATTCCGTTAAAAGACATAAGCGTCACTATTAACGATGGAGATGTCATCTCTGTTATTGGACCATCTGGAACAGGAAAATCAACCCTACTTAGATGTATTAACATGCTCACTGAGCCGACGGAAGGAAGCATAATCGTAGACGGCCAGGACATCACGGAAAAAGGATGCAATCTGAACGAGATAAGAAAAAAGATGGGGATGGTATTCCAATCTTTCAATCTTTTCGGACATCTCACGATAATCGAGAACATCATGAATCCTCAGATTACGTTGCTAGGGCGCAGCAGGCAAGAAGCGTATGACAAGGCCATGTACCTGTTGCAGCAGGTAGGACTTGCATCAAAGGTTTTCAATTATCCAGATGAGCTCTCTGGTGGCCAGCAGCAGAGAATTGCGATTGCAAGAACGCTTGCAATGGATCCCGATATCATACTCTTTGATGAGCCGACAAGCGCTCTCGACCCTTCGATGATCGGAGAGGTACAGTCGGTAATCAAGATGCTTGCCAAGAGTGGCAGAACGATGATGATTGTAACCCATGAGATGGATTTCGCCAGGAAGATATCGAACCGAATCCTTTTCATGTATGACGGTTATATCTATGAAGAGGGAACGCCGAAGGAGATTTTCGAGCATCCGAAGAAGGAACTGACTAAGAGGTTCATCCAGCGTCTATCTTCCCTCACATACAAGATCACATCTTCCGATTTCGATGTGGAAGCGATGAGCGATGAGCTCATGGGATACGGAGAGAAGCTTCTCATTGAGGCAGAGCGTCTGAGTAAGCTGATGCTCGCATTCGAGGAAATCTGTATGAACAATCTCCTCGTCGATGCAGAGAATCCTGACATTCTGGTAAAGGTAGAATATTCTGAGAAACTCGATATCCTGACGATGCTGATCTGCTATAAGGGTGAGAAGTTCGATGTGCATGATTCGGCAAGTAAACTGTTTTTGGATCTCCTTGCAGAGCCTACTACTGAAGTTCGTCAGGATGATATAACAGATGACCCGTTAGGGTATGAGCATATGATTTCCATGCGCTTCAGATGGGTGGAGGAAGAGTAATGAAGAGAATAATTGTTGCTTTGCTTGCTTTTGTTTTTATCGCCTCCGCTCTTTCTGCTGCCAGTGATTTCAATACGATTGAAGATCTCGATGGAAAGAATATAGGAGTACAGACGGCCGTTCTATATGAGGAACTCATTATGGAAAGGGTTCCTAATGCCACATTCCAGTATTATACGATGCCCAATGACATGATACTCGCACTTCAGTCTGGAAAGGTCGATGCATATCTCATAGAGGAGGTAAGCTACGGGGTACAGAAGAAGAACCACCCGGATCTTACAGTTCTTGATGAAGTTGCAGGATACATAAATGCAACATGTATCATCGGTAACAACGAAAAACAGGATAGAATCCTCAGTGAACTTAACGCATTTATTGCAGAGAGCTGGGACAATGGGCTCCTGGATGAACTCTATGATTACTGGATTGCTGATTTCGATCCTATAAACGACACTTGCGACATAGGTGGCTTTACGGGAGAAAATGGTATCATCTCAGTTGCTGTCGAAGGTGGATATGAGCCGTTCTCTTTTATCAGCAATGGCCATGAATCAGGTTTTGATGTCGATTTCATCTGCCGTTTCGCACGTGCCTACGGCTATACACCTGAGTTCTATGAGGTTCCATTCGAGGCTATAGCACCAGGGGTTGAGAGCGGTAAATACGATATAGGAATGAACATCGTAGTAAGTGAGGAGCGTAACGAGACGGGAACGCTTTCCGATGTCTACTATACGACGCCGATACGCCTTGTTATCCTGGGAGAGGATGAATCTACGCTTACTTTCTTTGAAAAACTCGGAGAGAGCTTCTATAAGACATTCATTAGAGAGAACAGATGGGAGCTCTTTTTAGAGGGGGCTGGTATCACAATCCTCATTACTGTGACATCAATCCTTGCAGGAACAATCCTTGGTTTCATAATCTACATGCTATGCAGGAAAGGGAACATCATCATGAACAAGGGCACGAACGTGTTCCTCTGGCTTATCCACGGAATGCCGACCGTACTTCTTTTGATGATCCTATACTACATCGTATTCGGTTCTACAAGACTGAGCGGTGTATGGGTATCTGTCGTGGGATTTTCCCTTATGTTCGCCTGCTCCATGATAGACATGCTCCGTGTCGGATGTAATGCGATAGGACGTGGACAGTTTGAAGCCTCCACAGCCCTTGGTTATTCAGAGAACCAGAGCTTCTTCAAAATAATCCTGCCTCAGGCTGCGCAGCACTTCCTTCCTATCTATCGCAATGATGTGGTAACTCTTATCAAGGAGACTTCCGTTGTAGGATATATCGCAGTTCTCGATCTGACGAAGATAAGCGACCTTGTACGAAGTAGGACATATGAGGCTTTCTTCCCTCTTATCGTCACTGCGATAATGTACTTCGTCATCTCCGCCATCCTTACACGCATAGTAACTGCGGTAGAGAAATCCATTGATCCGAAGAGAAGGAAGAAGGATAAGATTCTTAAAGGAGTTAAAGAAATAGAGTAGTGTGAGAAGACACCAAGCCAATGCCGCTATAGGGAGCAATCCTTATAGCGGTTTTTTAGATTAACTCATTTAGTTTTCCCGCAAGATAGAGCGGAATATTCGTAATCTCTCCGTTCTTCTGATAGCCCATCTTTGAGAATCTAATAGCCATTTCCGGTCTGTTCTCTTTGATGTATCGCTTGAAGGATGGAGCGTTTTTCTCTTCTTCTCCTTTTACTTCAATTGGAATCAGATTGGATTTGTCCTGTAGTAGGAAATCAATTTCCATGTTTTTCGTGCTGTAATAGGATGGGGGGATTTTAGCTTGCTCTTTCAGTTGCTGAAGAACATAGTTCTCCGTAAGCGGACCCTTGAACTGATAGCTTGTTTTTGTGAGAATCGGAGAATTATCCAGTCCTGCCATGTGTTTTAGCAGGCCTGTATCAAAGAAATAAAGCTTGAAAGCAGAAAGATCCTCATATGCTTTTAAAGGGAATTCAGGTTTTGTGATGTTGTATACTCTGTTTACCAGTCCTGCGGAACACAGCCATTCGATCGCCCCTTCATATTCTGTTGCTCTTGCTCCTTTCTTGAGTGCACCATAAATGAATTTCTCATTTGGCTTTGCCAGTTGTGAGACTATTCTTCTGAGAACAAGCAGTATTTTCTCTGGATTTACCTTGCCATGGTATTTTGTTACATCGTATTCGTATAATTCAAGCAGAGTATCTTGGAGACGGTCGATTTCATTTAAATCTTTGCTGTTAATCCATGCGTTCACACATTCAGGCATTCCTCCTATGATAAGATAAAGATTGTATAGTTCATTCAATCTTTCATGGAATATGCTTTCGATGCGGTCCCCTTTTCTTATCGAGATGTAAAAAGCCGCCATCTGTACATCGACAGAATTAATGAACTCGGGAAAGGAGAGAGGATATAAGTGTAAAATGTCCACAGCCCCGACAGGTACTGTAAGTTCATCAATCCTTTCTCTTTTTTTCTTTTCATAATCAACCAAACCCGAGAGATATATCCCCAGAAGACTTCCTGCTGCAGCTATGTGGAATCCTTCTGCCTCTTCTTTAAAGTATTTAAGGCTGTTCAGGGCATCCCTTGATGCTTGAATTTCATCGAGTATGACAAGAGTTTCTCCTTGTTTTATCGGTTTTCGTGAGACATACTCAAGCTTTCGGATTATATCTTCCGGCCTTTTGTTGTATGAGAATATTTCCGCAATGCCAGGTTCCCTGTCGAGGTTGAAATAGACATAGGAGTCATACATCGTCTTCCCGAATTCTTTTAGGAGCCATGTCTTTCCAACTTGGCGAGCCCCTTTAAGCAAAAGCGGTTTTCTATTTGCTTTTTCTTTCCAGAGTTTCAATTCCTGCATTAATCGTCTTTCCATATTAATCTCCAACTTCAATTTTTACATTTTTTCCGTATTTTTACCAATAAAATTTACATTTTTTCTGTGCTTTTCTAAAAAAGTATTCACAATTTAATTGCTGCATGAAAAATACTGTGAAAAATAGTATCGAAATTAGTTATATCTTGGTAAACATAGACTTTGCTATTACTATTTGAAATATATCTATGCTAAAGGAGTAGTAAAATGAAAGGGCAATTGAAGCTGATTGGAACTATTTTCTTCGTTTTTGCTGCAATTATCGCTTTGATCTTCGTAATGTTGATGTTTGTCATGTTTATGGAGGAAGGATTCTTTGGTGGTGTGCTGACGCTTATTGCAGGAGCATTCTCTGCTTTTGGCAGTTTTGCAGCAGGCGCACTTTTCTATGGCATCAAAGACAGCTTGGAGAATGAAGAAGCGATATATGGTGATTTAAACGAAGAGATTTTAGAGCTGAAGAAAATGATTGAAAACAAATGAGTTGTTGGAGAGCTGACTGAACGGTCAGCTCTCTTAGTTTCTGTCTTATAGAATGATGATGAAACTACGTCATGAATCTGGTCCATAGTGCGGAGACAAAGAACACTATGATCAGCGACGGAAGTAAGTTAAGTCCTTTTATGTCCCTCTTAATTCCAGCCAGACGCAGTCCTGCGACAAGTGTCACGATTCCACCGATTGCAGAGAAATCGGCAATCATGATGTCCGTTATAAATGGCTCTATGAATGATGAGAGAAGAAATAGTGCCATATAGATTACAAGCTGGGGAATGCAGAGTGCTGGAACGATTTTGCCAAGTATCGCAGCGAATATGCATGCTGTCACCCCGTCAAGGAATGATTTTGTGATAAGGATGCTTCCATCTCCTGTAAGTCCTTCGTTAATAGACCCAAACCATCCCGTGCCGCCACAGCAGAAGAGGACGAGAGCCGCACTTACTTGAGCAAGATAGGCATCATCTATCTCTCCTTTGCCTCCCAGTAGTTTTTCAGTTGAAAGTGTCGCTATTCTGCTTATTTTCCCTTCTAGATTGACTAGCTGTCCTATGGCACACCCGAGAAGAAGTGAGAGTATTACCGCAGAAAGGTTTTCGCCCCTCACTATCAAAACGATTCCCATTACGATTGCCGCGATTCCAAGTGTGTCATTCAGTGTCTTTTTCCATACGTCTGGAAGTCTTGAACCTAAAAGACATCCGATTATTCCCCCTAATAGTGTGATAGCCACATCTGTAAGTATTCCTATTGGCATAATTGCCCTCCTCAAAATAATAGTGCTCACCCATAATTCAGTGTATAGACTATGGGTAGTAGGGACAAGTATGGCTAAAGTAAATCCCCTCAAAGAGAGGGGATGGGATATTCACTTCTTTTCTTCCTTGTTTTCCTCAGGAGAGACTCCGAGGCTGTCTATAATCGTTATTACAAGACCTCTTATGCTGTTTTCCGTCGTACGGTATGGTGCGATACGTAGCGTGTAGTACCTTCCGTTCATTGCAGTTACCTCCCGGTCGATGGATACAAGATCTCTGAGAACGGTCTGACAGTCGTCTTCTATGGCCTCATCTGGGAAGCTGTGTGCGAAGATCTTTATCGAGCGCCCGATATCGTGTTCCATGAGCTGGAATTCTCTTCCGACATACTCTGTGAATTTTCTAATATTGAGGTTGCTGTCAACGAAAAGTATTCCAATCATGGTTGAAGAGAGGAAGTTTGACAGGTCGTTCGTCATCATCGTAAGCTCATCAAGCTTAAGCTGGTGTTCTGTGTTAACCGTATAAAGCTCCTCATTTACCGATTGAAGCTCCTCTGTCGAGCTCTGAAGCTCCTCATTTGCAGTCAAGAGTTCCTCGTTTGCTGCCTGAAGCTCACCATTTACTGTCTCAAGACGCTGTATCGTAGATCTCAGGTCGCTTTGAGAGACCGAGAACTCATGCTCAAGTTCAGCGATTCTTTTTGCCGCAGTCGCATCAAGATCATACTTTTCAACTTTTCCAGAGATTTCCGCAGGACGGTTCTCTAAAAAGAGTATCGCAGTAAGATTCTCATCGTCATCCGCATCTGTCGGAGGCACTGGCTGGATCGTCAGGTTTATAACCTTACGCCCGGATTTCGTATCCACTGCGATGTCCGTATATGTAATCGCGGTGTGTTCGTTTCTCGATCTGCTTATGCCTGTTGCCGCTACAAGCTGTAGATCCTTGGTAAGCATGTTGAAAAAATTCAGGCTGGCCTTTCCTGGTGCAATTGCGAGATACTCATCATACATGCCGAAGAAATGCACGACATTGTCATTCTCGTCTATTACGACAGATGGAGGAAGGAACGTCTCAAGGAATTTCGTGTATTTAAGCTCTTCGTTGCTGTTATCTCCCTGAGAGCTTACGGCCCTGATGCTTGATGGGGAAATCGCCTGTATGTTCGGGATATTGAATGCGGGAGGGGTGAGATCCTCAACTTTCCCTTCGCCCTTATGAATATAGATTTTTTCCGCACTGCATACGGGTTTAAACAGGTTCACATATTCTCCCGCCGTCTCGCTTTTTCCAAGGAAAAGGAAGCCGTTGTTTTTCAGTGCCGAGTGGAATATTGCGAACAGTCCTCTTCTGAGTACGGGCTGGAAATAAATCATGACATTACGGCAGACTATGAGATCGAGCTTTCCGAATGGGGGATCAGAGAACATGTTATGTGTTGCAAAGACGATCATTCTCCTGATTTCCTTGCTGATCTGATACTGGTCATTCTGTTTGATGAAGTATTTTGAGAGTCTGTCAGGAGTTACATCATCGATGATGTTCTCCGAGTAAATTCCTTTTCCAGCCTGTTCTATGGCCTTGGAATCCACGTCGGTTGCGAAAATCTTCACATCTCTCGACACCTCAAGCTCTTCCATTACCTCATTGAACAGTATTGCGATGGAGTACGCCTCTTCCCCTGTGGAGCATCCTGCGCTCCATACCCTGATAGGCTCATCCTCCTTCGCCCTGTCCACAATCTTATAAATTGCATTGTATTTGAGCTTTTCAAAGAATCCTGGATCCCTGAAGAAATTCGTAACTCCGATCAATATCTCCTTTACAAGGATGTTCACCTCTTCAGGGCTGTCGCCTAGAAGGTGTGCGAACTCTGTGAGCGTAGATGTGTGCGTTACCAGCATGCGTCTCTCTATACGCCTTAGAATCGTGGAACGTTTGTAGTAGGTGAAATCTATTCCGCTGGCATTCTTGAGTATCGTATAGATGTGTGAGAGAGTCTCTTCCTCGGAAAAGAGTTCATCCTCCTCGGTAAGCTGAGCATCTCCCTGTTTTGATCTGAGCAGTACCGGTGTGGTTGAGAAGTTCAATATCTCTTCCGCGATCTCCTCGGGAGAGAGGACGAAATCTGCCAGGCCGGTGTTGATTACGCTCCTTGGCATGCCATCGAACTTGGCGCTCTCCGGATCCTGTGCGATTACGAGCCCACCTTTCTCCTTTACGGCTTTTACTCCGTTTGTTCCATCAGATCCTGTTCCTGAGAGTACGACTGCTATCGCCTGCTCCTTCCTGTCTTCCGCCAGGGAAGAGAAGAATACGTCGATAGGGTGGTTAAGTGTTCCCATGTCGTAATCAGAGAGTATGAGGTGCCCATCTTTTATGGTCATGTATTTCTTTGGTGGAATCAGGTAGACCGTATTTGCAATAACAGGCATCTGGTTATCTGCCTGGAAGACGTTCATCTCAGTATGTTTTGCCAGAATGTCCGCCATCAGACTCTTATAATCGGGAGAAAGGTGCTGTATGATTACGAAACTCAGACCGTTATGAGAGGGCATGCAGTCGAAGAACTGCTGTAGGGCCTCAAGCCCACCTGCGGATGCACCTATTCCGATTACAAGAGGTGCGTCATTGCTGCCTTTCCTTCCTTTCTTTTCCTTTTCATTGCTCATATGGTTACCCTCCTTACTATTATTCTTAATTGTATTTTCATCTTTCTACAAGTTTTTACCGAGGTATTTCACTGCGAACTCGTCTGCTGGAAGCGGTTTGTCAAAATAGAATCCTTGTGCCTCGTGGCAGCCCATCTCAAGAAGAGCCGCTTTCTGCTCTTCTGTTTCAACACCTTCTGCTACGCATCTCATCCCTCTTGTTCCACATATATGGATGAGATCACGAACGAGCATCCTGTTAATTGGGTTTTCCGCGATTTCGCTTATAAGGCTCCTATCAAGTTTTACCGTATCGAATGTGACATTCGTAAATAGCGAAAGATTTGCATATCTGGAACCGAAATCATCAAGTCCGATTCTCAGTCCATAGTTCCTGAACCTGTCCACTATGTCCCTGAATTCCCTGTTTTCGATGACATCGGAACTCTCGGTTATCTCTATCTCGAGCGCATTTTGGGAGACATTCGGGTATCTGCTCTGGATTGCCAGGGCAGAGGCAAGGGTGGATGGGTATAAAAGTGTGATTCGTGAAAAGTTCACAGAAACCGGAACTTGCTTATATCCCATTTCAAGCCATGTGCTTACTTGGTTTAACGCCTTATCCAGTACGTAAAGATCGAGCTCTCTTATGCTGCCTTTCTCCTCTAATATGCTTATGAAACGGGAAGGAGGTATTATGTCCCCTTGAGCGTTGATCCCCCTGACAAGTGCTTCAGCTCCGATTAAAGAGCCCGTGTTCATATCGATCTGCGGCTGATAGTAGACGACAGGCTGGGGGAAGTTCAGTTTTTCAACATCTGTGAAGAGCCCCTCCATCGCTTTGATGCCCGCTGTCGTCGGATACGGTCCGACTTTCTCCATGTGCATGTTCTCTCTTGCCTCATCTACGAGTTTTCTCCCTGAGAACGTACCATCGGCCCATGAGCTGCCGATTCTCACATCCTGGGGATAGCGCCGTTGCAGATTTGATACTGCCCTCATGCATTTGCCCGAAAATACATCTTTCGTGGTGTTTGGACAGAAGGCTATGAACTCCGCTTCCCATGTCCTGAAAAGCAGTGCAGGCCCGAATATGTCGGTCAGTGTCTTCGATACGTACCATAGCAGCTTGCTACCGTATTCAAATCCCTGACTGTTATTTATGGCAGGCATGCTCGGGATATCTATGCAGATGGCGCCAAGAGTACTGTATTTATCTGAATTAAGTGAATATATGGTGTTCATGTAGGAGCGTAAATCTGGCAGTCCCATCAGCTGCTCCACCGTTTTTACGCCCTTGTCCTCCTGCGCAAAACGGCTTCTCTCATGCAGCATGTATGGTATGAGAGTACTGAAAAGAGCAGCGCTCGTCGGATGTCTCCTTGAGTTCTCAATGCATAAGAATCCCTCAACCACACCTTTGTCTTCCAGTGGGAATGTAATGAAATGCCAACTCTTTTCTTCTCCGTTCTCTTTTCTTGTAAGGAACATCGGTGCCTTTTTTTCAAGACACCTCTTGAGCATCGGGAAGTTCTCAAGAAGCATGCCAGAGACTACGTTCTGTATCGGTCTCTTACATGGCTCATCCCATTCAAACGGCATTGTAACTACGCGTTTTTCCTTTGCAATCGAGAGAATATAGACCCTGTCTGCCTGGTAGTACATGCCTATGTTTCTCAGTACGCCAAGTACCGAGCTCTCAAGGGAATCGGCATTGAGCATGAGGCTCATGCAGTTGAATGCCACATCCTTCTCACTCTCATTCATAGGTATGCTGTAGTCGGTAGTGAATGTTGATATGCTCTCATCCTTATCCCTTACTTCCATCAGCTTCAGTCCAAGCTCGTCGCCCTCATTTGCGAATACGATCGTATCTACAGGGGAGTTCCATTTTCTCGTGCATGAATAGGAGGCGTTTGTAATCAGCTGGGCATAGCCTGTCATTCCCTGCTCCTGGGTTGATACCCCTATGATGAATCTTATCGATTCTGAAATGCTGTTCTTCTTCATCACACGGCGGATAAACGTGACTGCTTCCTCTATCCTTCGCCTCAGTGTTTCCTCATTTCTTATGTCGGGGAAGATGAGCGCAATCCTCTCCGGGGCATATTTGCCGAGTATGCATGAGCCTCCGAAGCCTATTGAGAGGATGGATATCACCGTTTTCAGTATCAGGTTCTGCTCTTCCGCTTTATGCCCGCTAAGTCCGTTTATCTGGAATATCATGGCGGCACGCATGCTGTTTGATGCGGTTTGGAATATCTTGGATGCGATATCTTCAAAGGCTGATTTCTCAAAGATATGGAAGAATAAATCATTGACAGGTGCTTTTCTTAGCACTTCTTCCCAGTATTGAGGAATGCCCACATTGATAAGATACGCATTAAGCATCTGATGGCCGGAGAAGGGAGATGTCGTCATATGCCAGATATGTCTTACCCTGCGGATGTTCCCTCCACGGTCGGTACTGTGCCCTTCGCAGAGCATCCATTGCTCATCAGATTTGAAATTCTCCTTTATATAGCTGATATCATAGAGATCTCTGATCTCTTTCTCGCCGCCCTTGTTTGTCAGCCTTTGCTTTGTTTTTTCTAAGATCTCAGAAGCCGAGTAATTCTGTGCCTGAGTACTTACGTCCTTACCTTCCTGCCAGAGCTCTTCTATTTTATCGTTGGTTATATCCATCCTCATTCTGAGAATGAGATCTGATAAGAGTGCCTCGGGCATAAGGCGTTGTGGAATCGTCTCCGGGCTGTCAGAGAAGAATGAGTTTGACAGGTTATCGATTATCCCGATTGCACGTACTGCGATGCCCGTATCATCATACATCATCTTATAGGACATCGAAACCCATCCATAGCAACCGGTATCCTGGCCTCTCATTATGAAATTACCCGAGTCCTCCGCTTGTCCTCTCAGCATTGTCTCTGAGAACTTTCTGAACCTCTCGATTGAATTTGAATGTATTATTCCTTTTTCAATCAGACCATCGGGGAAGGGTAGTGTCATATCCTCCCTCTTATTTCCCAGTGCCTTTTCATATGAGATGTAGATTCTTTTTCTTAAATCGACCTCCCATAGGTGCTGCGAAGTCTGGTCGAAAGCGGTTTTCAATATCTCATTGCTGTCTTCCAGCTGGAGTTCCCTCTCCTTATATGCGGTTACATCGTTTGTCGTAACGAGGATTACCGGCTTTGTCATGCCGATCTTGATTCTAGTTGCCTTGATATGCCACCAGAGCCATGTGCTTTCATTCTCCGTCATGACACGCTGCGTCTGTTCTATCGCTTCTCCGCTTATGAGGGCCTTCTCAAGCGCTGATTTGAAAGGGGGCATGTCGGAAGGATGAACCCATCTTGAAATCGGGATAGGGAGTTTCAAGTCCTTGCTTACACCGAGCATTCTTGCAAGTGACGGGCTGATGTATATTGCCTCGATATCGGAGCTTATTTCCAAAAGGGCTATCCCGCTGTCAAGACTTTCAAGGAGGCTGTTTATAGGAATAGTGTTTACAAGGCGAAAATCATCGTTGTCCTCTGCATCCTGGAAGAAATCCCAGGATTTGAAACAATAGGTGTTCTTTCCTGATTTCTTAGCCTTATAAAGTGCGAGATCCGCATCCTGATAGATCTTATTGAAATCCTCAGGACCTTTATACATGCAGATTCCGACACTCGCAGTCAGCGTTATGTCGCCTTTATCACCGATTGTAAGCTGTATGTTGTCGCAGATTTCTCTTGCTTTCTTCCTTACCAGCTCCTCAGTCACGCCAGAGCCGCTCATGAATACGGCAAACTCATCCCCTCCGAGCCTTCCTACGATATCACTTGCACGGAAAATCTGGGAAAGGAGGCGTGCCGATTCTTTTATTGCAGAATCTCCGACCTGATGTCCGAAGGTGTCATTTACATGCTTGAACCAGTCGAGGTCAATAATGAAAAAAGCACAGGCCTCATTCTCCTTCATCTCAGAGAGTCTGCTTTCAATATATGTCTCCATTGTCGCACGGTTGAGAAGCCCGGAAAGAGAATCTTTAGTTGCCCTTTGAAGCAGCTCTTCAATCTGATCCTGCAGTTCCATGCCGATGACCGGTGCATCATAGCTTTCCATTTTATCTAATCATCCCCTGAAAAAGCCTATCTAGTTCTTGCATGGTGTGAAAAAAGCTTTGTCTAAGTATATCAGGAAAGTAACCGGTCTGTAAGATTTCGTATGCGATGTTTCTGAAAATAATTTTTTTTGTGTGCTGCAAAAAAATTAGGAAGACTCCCTTATTGATAAATATATTATATACTTATTGACTAGAAGTATTCGAATAATTTTATAAACCTTAATATAATTACTTATAATATAAGAAAATATTACTTGAAATAACAGCTTATTTACTCCTATAATCTCTTTTGAGGGAGGATCTATGTTCGCACCTGAGTTAATAAATTACAAAATGATGCTTACGAGCAATATCTGGTGGAAGGGTACTAAACTGAGGTCTGGAAAGGGAATTGCATTACTTGATGAACTTTTTTCCATCCTTGAGATGATAAAACCCATGGACGATAAGAAAGGAATCTGGTTTAAAGTTGAAAGAGGGTGCGCCGACGATTCATGGAGCTATGATGAGATGCTTAAAGAGGGATCTGTTAAGGACAGAGAGGATTTTAAGGCCATGTTCCTCTCCTGCTATCCAGATAAGGAGTACTGGTTTCCGCTTCAGATTCTGGAGTATCGGGGATACAGGGCAGTCTTCTTGCAATACCAGTGCATCCTGGAGTTTGAAGAGCAGGAGGAGAGAGCTTGTCAGAGCGGCAAAGCTCGAGATGATGCCGAGATCATGCTTGAATTTCTCATCGATAAGGCAAGGGAATGCATAACTCTTCTTCGTGACGGAAAATACAATGATTACATAGAAAAGAATCTTCCACTCAAATACCGACACGGCTACATAGAGACAAAGTATTTCTATGCGGCATATCCAGCTGCAAAAGAGAATATGCTTGATGGCCTGAGAGATGATGAGATTAAAGAGTTCAATGCTGTCATATCCAGAGGGGATTGGAAAGAGGATAGGATCGGACGTCTTTCGGGAATGAGTGCATCATTATATTTCGATGTTGTCTCAGCGTGCTATGAGGCCATAGGTGGAAGATTCAAAAGGTTATCAAGTTCAAAAGAGACTTATATGCGCTTCGCAGATGGAAGGGATAATAATCTTGCTGGAATCGATGAGAATAGTGAAGAGGCGTACGCAAAGTGGCATGAAGAGACCCACGATGGGCATGCGTGGGAGATAATCTCAGGACATACAGATACGATGCTTCATCTCTATACCATCAAGGATGACGGAGGATGGTATTTCGCGGTCTCTGGAACACTCAGGATAATGGAGACGGTACGTACTTTTCTCACGGTGAGAAGGCTAGGATACCCTGTGACGATTTATGCTCCGGATAGGATATTGAAGGCCTGCCTTGCCGAGGATAAGTTCGAGATAGTTCCTGAAGGTGTGCTGCCTTTTGGAACATCGACACTTGCTGATGGTGAGTTTGTAATGCACTCGATAAATCTGGATGAAGAGTATGAGAGTAATAAGATCATCATGGATAACATCAAATGGTATGAGCTGGAAAAAGTCTTTCTGAAGGAGAAGTGATGGAAGTATTATTGCTTTGTCTGCTAGCGGTCATCATCATTTTCTTTTTCTCTCATATCGACAGAAGGTTTTAGCTTGACGTATGTGGGCGTTCATGAAATCATTTTCCTATGAAAAAACTACTATTCATTTCCGGATCTTTACGAAAAGACAGCTACAATACAGCATTACTGAAAGAAGCTGAAAAAATTTTGAACGAAAGCCTTAATTGTTCGTTTCTTTCATATTCAGAGATACCATATATGAATCAGGATATCGAATTTGATGAAATCCCTTCCATAAAAAGAGTGAGAAAGGAAGTTGAAGACTCCGATGCCATCTGGATTGGAACACCTGAATACAATCACAGCTATTCAGGTGTGCTAAAGAATCTGATGGATTGGCTTTCGCGCCCTCTCGTAGCGGGGGATTACAGCACAGCCGTAATTCGAGGAAAGAAAGTTGCGATAAGTTCTGTTGCCGGCTCTTCTTCAGGTTCTTTTGCCAGGGAGAAGTTAAAAGAGATGCTTCACCTGTTCTCCTGCACAGTGTGCGAAAAGGAGATAGGAATCTCCCTTGGAAAGAGGTTCTCAGATGCTACTTTGATTTTGACGGAAGAAGAGAAGAGAAATTTGAAAATGGAATGCCAGGCTCTTCTTGAGATGCTTGATTAACACTCATTGCATCTCTCTTTCTTTTTCGCTAGGATAGCCGATGGAAAGAATCATGAGCACGGATATGACAAAAGGAAGTGTTGTAAAATCACTTCTCTCTTTTACGGTTCCTTTAGTTTTAAGTGGGCTCTTGCAGCAGCTGTTTAACTGGGTTGATGCCTTCATTGTCGGTAATGTCAACGGAGAGCTTGCTCTTGCTGGAATCGGAGCTACCACATCAATTTATAATCTTTTCATTACTGTGATAACAGGATTCACCGCAGGGCTATCCGTCCTTACCGCTCAGCAGTACGGAAGAGGGGAGAGGGAGAAGATAAAAGGAACCCTCTCTTCATATTCGATCCTCCTCGGTCTTTTATTTCTGCTTCTCTCAATAGCTGGAATAGCCTTAACTGATAGCATATTGCATCTGATGAGGACTCCTGAGAACATCTTTTCCAGTGCAAAGGACTATCTTAGAATAATTCTAATCGGCATTCCCTTCCTTGCCGTCTATAATACTTATTCCGCAATTCTCAGGGGAATTGGAAACAGCCGTGCTCCATTTGTTGCAGTTTTAATTTCTTCGATTGCGAACGTACTTCTTGATCTCATTTTCGTAATCGGATGTGATTTGGGTGCAAAAGGGGCCGCAATCGCCACTGTGATGGCGCAGGCAGCGATGAGTCTATTTATCATTTTCTATGCGCATTTGAGATATCCCATGTTGAGTTTCACCATATCTTTTGGCCGTTCATTGAAAGATGGTGCCTCCTTCGGTCTTCCTCCTGCCTTACAGTCAGGTGCGAGCTCCATAGGGAACGTCATACTCCAGCAGTTCATGAACGGTTTTGGAGAAAAGACTGTTGCCGCGATAACCACTTCCTACCGAATAGATACCGTGATACTCCTACCTATTACGAATCTTGGATCTGGCATTGCTACTGTAGCGGCACAGAACATCGGGGCGGGCAATCCAGAGAGGGCAAGGAATGTGTTGAAGGTGGGCGCTGCCATGATGGCTGTCGTTTCGGTGTTCCTCACCTTGGTCGTACTTATATTCGGCTCTTCTCTAATCGCGCTTTTCGGTCTGACTTTAGATACAGTGGAGATAGGGCGTGCATTCTTTTATGGTATTGCCCCGTTCTATATCGTGTTCGGTCTGAGCATGGCTATAAGAGGATATCTCGAAGGTTGTGGCGACATGCTATTCTCGGGCCTTGCTGGAGTATCATTTCTGGTGGTGAGGGTAATCTGCTCATATGCTTTAGATGACATGTTCGGCAACATGGTCATCGCATATGCTGAGGCAATCGCATGGATTTTCCTGCTTGCACTTGTAAGCCTCAGATACTTACAAAAGAGGGAAAGGTCTTTTGTCAAATAAAGAAATCTCTCTTTATTTGCCGACCTTAAGCCATGTCTTCTTTTACTTTCCCTTTTACAAGTTTTCCACTTCTTATTTTCAAGTTCGCATAGCGCTTCTTAAGGTCATTGACGGCATATTCAAGTCCACTGCCACCGCTTGTTGCGAATACTATCACATCCTTGTCGTGCAAATCGGAATTCTCTATGAACGTGTTTATTACCCTGGGAGCGATGCCCCACCAGATTGGAAAACCGATGTAGATGGTGTCATATTCAGAAAGATCAGGGATGCTTGCATGAAGTTTAGGTCTTGATGTCTCATCCTGCATCTCAAGTGAGCTTCTGCTCTTTTTGTTCCTCCAGTCCAAGTCTTCTCTTGTGTATGGTACATCTGGTTCTATTGCATAGATATCGGCTTTTGCAACAGCTGCAAGCTCCTCTGCTGCTTTTCTTGTCACTCCGCTTGCGGAGAAATAGGCAACTAACTTTTTCATTTCATCCTCCGGGTGTTAATGTTGATTATGATTATGAAATAATAATGCGAAGAGATGTCGTCAATATCTTTTATATTGTATGAACGGAGAGCGAAATATTTAAAACTGCTAAAAAGAAGCCTGGAAGTAGTTCTTGTATTCATCGGTAAAGAGCTTGCTGCCAAGTCTTCTTATTCCTCCGCTGAGGTGTGCTCCCATAAGGTCTTCGATTCCGCTTGTCTGCTTAGCATCGATCATCTCCATGATTCTGCCATGTTCCCTGATTACATCCGCGACGTTTTTCGCCCCTACGATATCTAGTCTTATGAATCTGGAATAATCGGGATGAGGCTTCGTCAAAAGCTCCCAGAGATACATCTTTTTCATGGTTTTAAACCAGATCCTATGCATGTCCAGATCTTTTTCAAGAAAGTTGTTGATATCGAAAGAATCAAGATTCTCAGTACCTTTTGCAGCCTCTAAAAGCATTTGATACGAGTATCTTACGCTTTCTATGTCCGTAGGGGATGCAGTTCTTATGAAATCACAGAGAACGCGGGATTCCACCGATACTCGCAGGTATATGAGTTCGGAGGCTATTTCAATGTCGATTGGCTCTACAAATGTTCCTTTTCCCGGTATTATTTTTACGAATCCATTCTCCTGAAGGCGCTGCAGTACGCTTCTGACCGGGGTTCGCGATACTCCGAACCGTGAGGAAAGTGCGTTCTCTCCAAGCATCTCGTTAGGCTTTACAAGGAGGGATACGATTTCGTCTTCCAAAATCTTATATATTTCATTAACGCTTAATTGGCTTTTCAATCCCATCGACGTACTCTCCTTATAAGGCTAAAACACTTTATGAGAGAATAAATGTCTAATCTCATACGATTTAAACAGTTATATGGCTCATGTATACAGGTATGTTTATAAGATTATAAACAGCCAAAGTTGGTAAAATCAATCAAAAAGATTAAAATTTGAAAATTTTTGTTGCGCTATGGAAAAAAGAGTGTTAGCCTAGATATTGAGATGTATACAAGTTTAAATAATATTTATTAATGAATAATACAACTTATCTTAATATAAATAATTAAATCTGTATACAGTCTTGGATGTAACGTATAGGAGGGTTATGTAATGAAAAAAGCGTTATCAGTTCTATTGGTATTGCTTGTTGCTTCTTTCGCTCTTTTCGCAGGTGGAAGTAATGAGACTGCTACAGCAAGTGCAGATGATCCATATGCAGCACTTGGAAAATATACGATGATGATTGGTCACTCACAGCCGGCAGACAATCCAAGGTCGATTTCCCTTGAGAAGTTTGTAACTGATGTAGAAGAGAGGACAAACGGCCATGTCAAGGTACAGGTTATCGGAAACGGTCAGCTTGGAACTGAAAAGGAGATGCTTGAGCAGGTAGTAGCAGGAACTCTTCAGGGTATGAGAGGAGGCCAGTTCGACTTCACTCCGAGGCTTTTGATGTTCACACTTCCATTCCTTGCCCAGACAAGAGAGGAGGTTACCGCGCTTCTCCATAGCGATCTTGCAGAAAAAGTCTGTGCAGAGGCTGAAGCTACTACGGGAACAGTCATTATCAACCTATGCGATGCGGGAGGATTCAGACAGTTCTCAAACAACAGACGTCCTATTACAAAGCCTGAGGATCTTCAGGGCCTTAAGATGAGAACAGCTGGCATGGAGACAATCGACAGGACATTCAAGGCACTTGGTGCTACTACAACACCAGTTCCATATTCCGATCTCTATATGGCACTCAAGACAGGAGTAGCCGATGGACAGGAGAACCCATGGACAAACGTTTCAAGCATGAAGTTCTATGAGGTCCAGAAGTACTTTACTGAGGTTAATTATCAGTTCCATCCAGATCCGTTCTATGTAAATGGTACATGGTGGAACAGCCTTCCAGAGGAATTCCAGACAATCATCCGCGAGTGTGCTACAGAGATGGGTACATATAACGACCAGCTCGTAGATGAGCTTCAGAATGATGCAAGACAGGCCGTTGTTGATGCAGGTGGAGATATCTACGTTCCTACAGAAGAAGAGCTTCAGGCTTTCAAGGATGCGGTACAGGTTGTCTATCAGCAGTGCATCGATTCTGGAATACTCTCTGCTGCAGAGCTTGCAGAGCTCCAGGAAATCGTAGCAAACAACTGATTTATAAACTTTTCTTGATACTCCTGGAGGAGTCCTTCAGGGGTATTTTTCTTAGCTTTTAGGAGAAAACTAATGAATAGCACATTGGAAAATGTGGGAAAGAAATTATACAACATCTATTTTACGATTGGTGCAATTGCAATGGCTCTTCTGGCTGTTCTCGTAGCCTTTACCGTTATTGCAAGATACTTCTTTGCCCACAGCTGGAAGGAGCTGGCTGAGTTCATCACCACACTCTTTGCCTTCACCACATTCTGGGGAATGGGTGTATGTCTTTTAAGAAATGACCACGTGATAATCGATATCGTATACGACAGGATTAAGCCATCAATCAAGCGTTGGGTTGCCGTATTGGATTATGTTATCGTGCTTGGTGTGGTACTCGTATTCACCTGCTATGGTTTTACCTATGTAAAGACGGCAGGTATTCAGATCAGCCAGGGAATGGGAATCCCGATGAAGTACATGTATGGAATAATGCCTGTGTCAGGAATCCTCTGCGCAATCTGTACGATTATAAAGATTGTCGGGTTCATAACCGCGGATATCTCAGAATTCGCACCCGTCTACTATAAAAAAGATAAGGATGGGGAAGGAGGAGACGCAAAATGATTACAATGGTAATTCTTCTTATATTGCTGATTTTATTCGTAATAATCGGTGTACCACTTGCATTTGCAATCGGTGCATCCTGTATTACGTATCTTCTCTTTACCAACCCTAATCTTCTTCTGATGGTTCCTCAGAAGCTCTGGACAGGCTCTTATAGCGACCTTATGATCGCAATGCCTCTGTTCATGCTTGCCGGGGATATCATGAGCAGCGGTGGACTGACAAAGAGGATTATCAGTTTCTGTAAGCAGATTCTCAGGCCTATTCACGGTGGACTCGGTGAGGTCAACATCGTTGACTCGATGATCTTCGGTGGTATTTCAGGATCTTCTGTCGCAGACACTTCGGCACTCGGTAGTATCATCATCCCTGCCATGGAGGCAGATGGATATCCAAGAAAGGTTGCAGCCGGTATAACGGTCGCATCCTCAACGATGGGTATGATTATTCCTCCATCAACGCCTATGATTGTCTATTCAATGATCTCAGGCGCATCTGTTGGCGCTCTCTTCCTCGCTGGAGCGATTCCTGGAATCCTTGTCGGTGTGTGTCAGTTGATCTTCGTTGTATTCATGTCTGTTAAGAATCATTGGCACCCTGAGAGGGAGAAATTCAATGCTAAAGAGTTCTGGCATGATATCCTCGGTGGTATTCCTGCCATATTGATGCCGCTTTTCATCATCCTCGTGGTATCCACAGGTATTTGTACTGCATCTGAGAGTGCTGGAGCCGCTGTTTTCTATGCCTTGATCGTCGGTTTCTTCATCTATAAGGAGCTTACCTGGAAGGATGTCTGGGAAGCTGTAAAGAACACTTTCGTATCTTCCGCTTCCGTCATGATCATTATCGGATTTACTTCGATCTTCACATTCATCCTGACCATGCAGGGTGTTCCAAACCAGGTAGGTGCGTTCTTTGCTGGTCTTGCCATGCCACGTTGGGCAATAGCGATCATCTTCGATATCATGATTCTTCTCATCGGATGTTTCATCGACGTAAGTCCTGCAATACTTCTTCTGACTCCTATAATGCAGCCGGTACTTGAGGCCTATGGATTCTCATCCCTTCAGTTCGGAGCGATGCTGATTACCGGTCTTGCAATCGGTCTTTGCACGCCTCCTGTAGGAATGTGCCTTAACGTATGCAATAAGATTATGAAGATGCCTATCATAGAGATTTTCAAGGGTGCAGCTCCGTATCTCTGCTGTAACGTCGTTGTTCTCATCGCAATCAGCCTCTGGGAACCGCTTACCACGGGACTACCTCTTCTTTTCGGATACAGCATTTAAAGGAGGAAGAAAATGACACTGAAGGAGAAAATGAAGAAAGGACCTGTCTTCGGTATGGCTTGTTTCACGGGGGCAACCTGTGTTATTGAGAGCATCGCGATGTCCGGTCTTGATTTCATCTACCTCGATTTAGAGCACACCAATTGGATGCTCGGTGAGGATTTTGAGAAACAGATCATGGCTGCGAAGCTTCATGACATCGGAGTTCTTGTAAGGATGGCCGATGATGATGAGGTCGCAATCAGGAAGGTACTTGAGTGGGGAGCGGACGGAGTCGTCATTCCTCATTGTAAGACGGCTGAGATGGCCAGACGTGCCGTTGAGGGTGCGAAGTTCTATCCTCTTGGCAGACGTGGCGGTGAGACAAACGTACGTGCCGCTGGTTTCGGTTATAAGGATTTTGACTGGAATAAGTATATCGACAGTCAGAATGAGAATACTCTTGTAATTCCTATGGATGAGGATTTCGAGTTTACGGATAACATCGATGAGATTCTCTCCGTTCCGGGGGTTGATGCTGTTAATTTCGGGCCTATCGATTACGCCGTATCAAAAGGACTTAAGATCGGCTATACGATGGGCGATGATGTTAAAAAGGCATTTAAAACATTGGTTGCAAAGGCAAAGGAGAAGAAAATCGGAGTGCTTGGCCCTGTAGTTCCTCCAACGAAGGAGAACTTGAGGGAGGCCATAGAGGACGGGTACACGATGATTATCCTTGGTAATGATATGTGGCACTTCCAGAAAGCCCTAAGAGATCTTGTGAAAAACGAGGTCGATGAAGTTAGAAAAGGGTGATTTGCCTGACACATATATCCCTCTTGCGGACGCTTAAACGGCGTCCGCTTTTACATATTAAAGGGTTTTGAACATTAATAGGTGAAGAGGAAAACCTATGAATGTAATGAATGAATGCTCTTTGCACTATCGTAACCTTGACTTTAACTTCTCTCCCCTTTGTGATGTTAAGGTGGAGTATCGGGGAGAGGCCCGTAAGAGGAAAATAGAGAGACTCTGGGAAAGGCTCCAGAGTATGGCACTGGATGATGACGTACTCTTTCGCATGACTCTCCACAAAAATGTTGAGTTAATCGACTTGATCCTTTCGCTATTCGTACCTAGGTATGAGAAGGGGAGCATAAAGGAGGTGATTTCGAACTATGAGATTCCTGGAGCTGTTACGAAAACGTCTAAGCTCGATGTATACGCATCTTCGGATAAGATGGTCGTCAATATCGATATGCAGAAGAGTTCGGATCCCTCTATAAGCGAGAGAATCTGGCAATACAGCGCCAACATCATTAATTCTTTTATACTAAAGGGAGGTGACTACTCCCTATTGTCAATGGTGCATATCGTATTCTTGCATTATGACGCTTATGGTGATGGTCTTCCGTATTATGCGCTGACGATGAAGGATCAGAACGGCGTGGAAAGGGACGGGAGCGTGATGTTCATATATGTCAACATGACGTATGCAGAAGATGACTGCTACGGTATGCTGAATCATGACCTGATGTGTGCGGAGCCGTCGAAAATGTATTATAATGAAATTCGGAAGAGCGTTGAGAATGTAAAGAAAAGAGGAGGACTTAATATGGCAAGCAATATATTGGATGAGCTTATCGAGGAGGAAGTTGCCATTGCAAAGGCTGAGATGAGGCAGCAGTTCTTGGCAGAGGGTAGAGCCGAAGGCATAGCGAAAGGTATCGCCAAAGGTAGGGCTGAGGGCAAGATTGAAGGCAGACGTGATTTCCTCAAAATACTACTAAGAGAGAGCTCTGCTTCTGACATCTCAGAGAAATTCGGGATTCCTCTTGAGAAAGTCAATTCGGTCGCAAATTCATGATGGGAGTGGAAAAAGGGGAGCTCAGCGCTCCTCTTTATTTTTAATTTCTGCAAAGAAACGGAATGCCTCTTTTATCGAGTCGTCCCAGAATCTCCATTCATGTGCGTATCCTTCTTCTTCCATGAATTCAACATCTACGTTATTAAGCTCACAGGCTTTCCTGAAATCACAGAATTCCTTGTAATAGAGTGGATCTCTATCTCCGCATGTGAATAGGAGAGGAGGCAGTTTATGTGCTCTCTCCATCTTGAAGAACTCCTTATAAGAGTCATACTTCTTCAGATATTCATCCCTTCCGCCTGCGTTTTTCACCCTGTTCTGAAATCTCAGATGTGCCATGCCCATCCTCTGCTTTGGATTAGTTCCTTCCCAGTCCCATGTGGATGAATCAGTTGGAACATAGGAGAATATACCTCCGGCATTGAACAGCTTTGGGTATTTCAGAATGTATGAGAGAGCGCCACGTCCTCCCATCGACAGCCCCACTATGTAGTTATCTTCTTTTTTACTGGATGCGGGGAACCAGGAGTAGATGAGCGGCATAAGCTCTTTTACCAGGTGTGATTCCATGTCATAACCTAATGAAAACGATGGCCAGGATGTATAATCTGAGTTTAATGCGCTTGGCATGACGCACATGAAATCATTTTCCGTGGCATAGAGCTCTACCATCGTTTTTCTTACCCAGTCACTCCAATCCCCATATGTTCCATGCAATAGCCATAACACCTTGAATTTCTTTTTCCTGTTATAGAATTTATCTGCTGCTATGTAATGCGGTTTCTCCGGTATTATTATTCCGATGGTGGTATTTGAATTTAGATATTGGCTCTCAAAATCGAACTGAATCAAAGACATTACAAGTTTCTCCTTTTTTCTTTGATTTTTGATAATCCTCTTGCTCTGTTTTTACGATAGAGAAAAAGTTTTGTCCAGCTCTTTTTTGTGATATAATTAAGTATTCAAAGAATTTGAAGATGGAGGCTTCAAGAATGTAAAAATCAAAGGAGGGTGCGATTTGAATAAATGGCAGAAAAGACTTGATGAATGCTATAGAAGCATTGAGGAATTAAAAGGTAAATTCGATTTCTCAGCTGGGGAGATTGAAAAACTAAAGGAGATTGAAGAGAAGTATCCGGTATGCATACCTGATTATTACCTGAATCTGATTGATTTCTCAGATCGTAATGATCCCATACGCAAGATGTGCATACCTGATGCAATGGAGTTCTCTTTGGGAGGCCAGAAGGATACAAGCGGGGAGGCCGAGAATACGGTAGTGCAGGGCATGCAGCATAAGTATGCCAAGACCACTTTAATCCTTTCCACCAACCAGTGTGCCATGTATTGCAGGCATTGTTTCAGAAAGCGCCTGGTAGGGCTTTCATCCGAGGAGATAGCCGCGCATCTGCCCGAGATGGTTGAATACGTCAGCTCTCACAAAGAAATCAATAATGTCCTGATTTCAGGAGGTGATGCGTTTTTAAACTCCAATGAGGTCATAAAAAGGTACCTGGATGCTTTCACCGCTCTTGATAATATCGAGTTCATAAGGTTCGGCACGAGAACCACTGTCTCATTTCCATACCGTATAACGGAGGATGATGAGCTTATCAGCATACTCAAGGAGTATGGGGAAAAGAAGAGGATAGCAATAGTAACACAGTTCAATCATCCGAGGGAGATAACGGATGAGGCTGAAAAAGCCGTTTCGCTTCTTCACTTAGCAGGATGTACGATTCGTAACCAGACTGTGCTCCTTAAAGGTGTTAATGATTCTCCCAAAGTGCTTTCCACTCTTTTTAACCGCCTGATAGCAATCGGTGTGATGCCGTATTATCTTTTCCAATGCCGTCCTGTGGAGGGGGTTAAGAACCAATTCCAGGTGCCATTGGTAAAGGGAGCTGAGATAGTTGATGAGGCAAAGAGCTCATTAAGCGGACCGGCAAAGGCGTTCAGGTATGCTCTCTCCCATCCAAAAGGTAAGATAGAGATAATAGGAAGAGTTGGGTCTGAGCTTCTTTTCAAGTTCCATCAGGCTAAGAACAGTGAGGATGAGGCAAGGATATTCACACGCCCTGTGAAAGAGGATGAGTGCTGGTTCTAACTTTATCAGAGCAGGAGTGAAATCTCTATTGCGAATGTATCCCTTGGTGAGAGTCCGTATACGATTCCGTAGTCCTCAAAGTAGTAGGCAAGAGTGAGGTTAATAAAGAAGATGTCCGCCTCTATGCCGAGGCTTGGATAGCCACCGCTTAGTCCCGCATCAAAGGTGATGAAATCAGTTATGGAGAGGCTTACTGATGCATTGAAACTCCTCATCAGATCCACATTCGTCCTGAGATGTGTGACATCCTTGAGTCCTATCTCCGTATCCAGGGAGATGATGCCCCACTTATTACCCCATCCGGTTGCCAGATCAAGGCTCGCAGTGCCATCGATGGCGTATCCCAGATTCCTTAAAACAAGGGAGGCTTTGAAGCCGTATGGGAATGAAGCATAAAGTCCGGCGTCCGCACTCAGAGCGATCTCCTGGTAGATTTCAACGTTATCAAAGAGGTTGTTATCGAGCATGATTGCAACAGCGGTATCTATTCCTACCGGACCTGTAGAGAGACGGAATGAGAACTTAGGTGCAATTGCGAGAGCCAGGTAGTAGTCCTTCCAGTCGTATGAGAATCCGATGCCTGTTGCCATCTCTCCCTTTATGGCGGCAGAGAGACTGGCCCCGACGGAGCCGCCGTCTGTAATAACCTCTTGTTCCACTCTAAGGCTCATGCCAAAGCCGTTCTTCGTGAATGATATGGACTCTGAGAGGGTTAAAAGCGGCATGGTTCCATTAAAATCCCTAAGCAGATCCAGAAGACTTGCCATCATCCTCTGCTCATCCATCGAAGAGAGGTCTTTTATATCATTGATGAGATCACTTTTAAGTAAGGTAGAGACGTTGTTGACTCTTGCGCTTATAGGAAGACTTACTGAATAGTCTTTTGCCGAAAGGAATGCAGGGTTATGCGAAAACGAGAAATACACATCGTTGCTTGTAAGCACCGCATTAGAGCGCGCTCTTGCTCTAAGTGAAGATGAAGAGGCGGGAAGGGCCATCATGATAATCATGAGTAAAACAAGAAATCTCTTCATAGGAATGCTCCTATGATTGTTGAGAGGTTTATAAACGATGGGATAGCTCCAGCGACCTGGTCAAGCTCAGAGGCTGAAGCCAGGAATACTTTTATAAGGGAAACCGCATTGTCCCGGATTATCTTTGCCGTAGTCTCTTCTGACCAGAAGCTCATTTCTGTCAGCTCGGTCCAAAGGTACTCAGCCACTTCCCCCGGCAGGCAAATCAGTATCTGGCAGAGCATGTCTATTGTGGATGCAACCATGTCAAGCGTCAGCTGTATCGCGATGTAGTCCTCTATCGAGGAGCACCCATTTCCAGGATCGAGTATTTTCTTGATCTCAGAAAAGAACGAGGTGATGGCAGACGTATCCAGATTCGGATAGACCTTGTTTGTCTCCTCAAGGATTTTAAGAATCAGGCTATCTATTTCTTCGATTATCTCGTATGCGAATGCTTTTGTATTCTCGCATATCTCCTTTGTTCTCTCATCGAGTGGGGTATCTAGATACTCTCTGAGATTCCCATAGTGTCTCAGGTAATAAAGGCTCTGTATGAGAAGATCAACCTCCTCTTCATCCAGCTCTTTTAAGATTTCATAGCTCTCTTTTGCTTTATAAGTCAGCCTGATTGTCCCCTGATAATCATCAGAGAGAGTAAGAAGATTGAAATCCTCTCCGCCTTTTATTTCGATGGTGCTTACCTCTCCTTTGCTCTCCTTAAGAGGATCATAAAGATTCAGCGCCGTATAAACATTCGGATCCGTGCATGATGAGAAAAAGAGGATGGTAAACAAAAGCAGTGTAATTCTTTTTATCATGCATCCTCCTTTTGTATGATTATAGCATGGAAAATCCTATTCAGCTTTTTTCCCCGATAATATAGAATCTTGGTATGACTGACGCAGATAAGAGGCTACTTAGAAGAACGATTCAAATCGCACATGAGGCGATGGAGAAGGGCAACCATCCATTTGGCGCTCTCCTTGCAGATAAGAATGGGAATATCCTGATGGAACAGGGCAACGAGTTCCAAGCAGGCGGAAGTGCATATCATGCGGAGACGCTTCTGCTGCTTAAAGCGGCTAAGAAGTACTCTCCAGAGTTCCTTAAGCAGTGTACGCTCTATTCGAACTTCGAGCCATGCTGCATGTGCACTGGTGCTCTGTACTGGACCAATGTGGGCTGTCTTGTCTATGGTGCGACGGAAAAGGATCTATTGAAGTTCACGGGGGATAATGAAGAAAATCCTACATTCTCCCTCTCTTCTCGGGATGTTGTCGCACATGGACAGAAGGACATAGTAATCGAAGGGCCAACGGATGATGATGAGCTCTTGGAACAGATTTGCAAGGATCATATCGATTTCTGGAACTGATCACTCATTTTTGTTCTAGAACTTTCTTATAGGGCATGAGCATGCCTTTCATCATCATGCCCTTCTTTTTCTCTGCCCCAGGAAGTGATAGAAGCAGGCCTACAAACTGCATTGCTATCATGCGACAGATATGGCGCTGTGGAAGATCTGAGTAGTATCCATTGCGCTTATAGAACCTATGGTCTGCTTTCATGAGGCCACGCATCTCATAGATTAAGTCCCTGAAAATCTTATTTCCTCCGACCCCATAGAAATTCCTCGGCTCTGCGATGTTGTTCTCAAGGGCAAATGTGAGGGCTTTTGCCGCACTTTCTATTGAAGAGGATACATCCTCTCCTTCATCCGTAACGATTTGTGAGAGGTAATTACCACCGACGGAGGCCCTTGCCTCGATAAGGTCTCTCAGATTCTCTTCCGCACCAAGATCTCCTGCGATTATATATGCCGTAGGGGTTCCCGCAGTGACTGCGCGGTGTCCATTGCAGAACTGCCTGTCATCATAGCACTTCATGCTTGAAGCTGTGAAATGATGCTTGATGCGAAATGCATATACGATGCTGTCCGCACTCTGAATCTGCTCTCTAAGATAAGAGTCAAAGCCGTCTTTATGCACGCACTTTCCAGTTTTTGCGCAGCCGAAACAACCAAGGCATCCTCCAGAGAATGGGAACTTGCCGATATTGAAAACGGTAGCCTCATACGGAATAGATCGCCTGAAATCTTCAATCATATTTTGTAATGAGCTATCATTATCTTCCACATTCGTCACTATGGATATCTTCTTTTTTCCTGTTTTGGGGATGTTATCAAGCTTTGCTTCATATTTTCTTTGAGACTCAATGGCTCTTTCTTTTCTTGCTCTGAATATGCCCATTTCGATTCTGAACTCTGTCATCTTCATCCAATCAAGCAGCTCTTTCCTGCCTATTTCCTTTAAAAGGTCTTCCATGTCCTGAGAAAGTCCTGGAAGTACCTTAAGGCCAAAATCCAGCATGTTTTCATTCATGAAACGATGAGCTGTGATGTCATAGAAGTGTTTGCTTGTTGTAATCTGTGTGGCCCATTTATCTTTCACATTCACATCGTTATCATATACAAGCTCGATGAACCTGTGCATCTGGTACGGGGCGAGGAATGTGTAGACGGGGTAGGAGAATATGATGAGATCGGCTTTCTCCAGCATTTTCTTTGCCTCAGAAAAATCCTTTTCCAGTTTTCTTATAATTGGTCCGATATGAAGAAATTTAAACTGGTGGTCTATATTCTTCTTCTCAAGATAGAGCATGCTCTGAAGAGTAATAGAATTTTTTCCTTTCGGACTTCCATTGATTACAAGAATGTTCATTTTTTCTCCTCCTTTCTGATAATCTGCTCAGCCTCTGTTCAAATGAACAAAATGAGAGAAAGAATTACCGTAACGATCCCTGACATTACGAGTGCGATTGAGGATAGGGCTCCCTGTACTTCTCCAAGCTCAATGGCCTTGCTTGTTCCTACCGCATGACTGGAGGCTCCTATCGCCATTCCCTGTGCGATTTCGTTCTTTACTTTGAATATCCTTATGAGAATTGGAGAGAGGATGTTTCCGCTTATTCCCGTTATTATAACGGCAAGAACCGTTACAGCCTCGATTCCTCCAATGCTTTCTGAGACTGCGATTGCCATCGGTGTTGTGATGCTCTTAGGAAGCATCGATGCCGTGATCTCATCAGGAAGGATGAACATACGGCACATCAGGTAAACAACGGCAAGGGATGTGATTGAGCCTGCTATTGTTCCTCCGAGAACCGAGAGTATGTGTTTTCTTAGTATCTCACGTTGCCTATAAATCGTGATTGCAAGCACTGCCGTAGCAGGGGAGAGGAACATGTTTATGATGTCTCCTCCTCTCTCATACCACTCAAGAGGTATTTCAAGGATAATGAGAGCAGGGATTATTATCAGATAGGAGATCAGAAGGGGATTGAGTATGGCAAGTTTTGTCTTTTTATTGATCCATACTCCTATGCTGTAGGCCACAATCGAGATTGTGATACCGAAAAATGGTGATGAGAATACTGCTTCCTTCATTGTCTTTTCCCCCTTTCTTCCACTTTTATCAGAAGCGTTACGGTTGCCGCCGTTACTAAAAACACCACGATTGTAGAGGCTATGGCTATTACGATGAACTGCCACCAGAAAGAGGCTATGAGATCGAAATGCTCTATGACCTTAACCCCGGCGGGAATGAAGAAGAATGCCATGTTGGAAAGGAGGAAATCACTCTTTTCCTTTATGTGGTCGATCTTCAGAATGCCAGAGAACAAGGCAATCGATAAGAGGATCATGGCACTTATCGCAGAAGGGAAAGGAAAGCTTAGGAGTGCGCTCATGATCTCCCCAAGAAGGCATAAGCCGAATATTATCGCAATCTGATATAGTATTTTCATAACTGCACCACCGGCTGAAATCTACCATATCGTATATAGTTTTTCCACAACTTTTTCATCGTTTTGCACTAAGTGCCTTTGCTCTGTATTGCAGTGGCGTAATCCCTTCGTATTTGCGGAATGTAAGTGAGAAGTAGTTTGGATCGCTGTATCCCGTCCTGAATGCGATTACCTTTACTGAATCTTTTGTAATGGCAAGCAGTTCCTTTGCCTTCTCCATCCTTACTTTCGTCAGATAGTCGATTACAGTCATGTTCATCACGCTTTTGAATATCCTGGCCATGTGGAATTTACTGTATGAACAGTCTGCGGCAATCTCATCAAGTCCTATTCTTTTATCGTAATTGGATTCAATATATGAGCATACCTGCTTTACGAGTACGCTGTTTGCATCCTCATCGGACAGGGCAAGGGATGATGAGCTTATTCTCAGATAATCCTCTATCCTGGATATCTTTGCCTCTTTCGCTTTTTCCTCATCAAGGCGTTCTATGGATTTTCTCAGACTCTCAATGAGCGTCTCGTCATCAACAGGCTTTACAAGGAAATCGACAGCCCCGGATTGCAGTGCTTTTACTGCGAAATTGAACTCATCGTATGCTGTGGAGATTATCACCTTTGTCTCCCTGCCTTCAGAGCGGAGCATCTCAAGTGCCTGGAGGCCTGAGAGCCCCGGCATGTTGATATCCAGGATGATTATGTCCACGCTGTGGCTTGCTGTCATCTCAAGCATCTTCCTTCCGCTGTTTGCCTCGTAAATGAAGGAGATTGGAAGGTGTGAGGTCTCGAGTATCATCCTGATTGCCTCTCTTTCAATCTGCTCGTCATCGACTATCAAAACAGTGTATGAGTTCTTTTCCATCATCCCCTCCTAAGCCTTATCGTGATTCTCGTGCCGTCCCCCGGTGTGCTGTCTATTGTGAATACATCCTCAGATGGCATGAAGAGTTCCATCCTATGCCGGGTATTACTGATTCCTATGTGCTTTGATGCCCTCCAACTCTTATTCATTGCCTCATTTATGGCACTTTTCGTCATTCCGATTCCATCATCCTCGATGGTAAGGATTATTACTCCATCATCGTTTTCCTCCGCTTTGATCTTAACAGTACCTCCATCCTCTTTTCCTGCGATGCCGTGGATGATGGCGTTCTCTACGAGCGGCTGAAGGGTGAAACGGGGTAGGAACACCGTATCTAAAAGAGAATCACCAATTTCTATTGCGTAGCTAAGACGGTCGGAAAAGCGCACTTTCTGGATTGCAAGATACTCTTTCGTAACCTCTATCTCCTCTCTCAGGACGGCAGGAACGTTACCGTCTGAGAGGTTATAGCGCATCAGTGTCGATATTGAGTGCAGCATACGTCTCGCATCCTCTGTCTTGCCGAGCTGGATTGTCCTGTCGATGGTATTAAGAGTGTTGAACATGAAGTGTGGATTCGTCTGCGTCTGAAGGGCAAGGAAGGTGGCCCTGTCGAGCTGTGCCTCGACTTCCAGGTTCTTCTTCTGTTCTTCAAGCAGCATCTTCTCCGCATCCACCTTCATCTTCATCTCCTCCATCATTTTGACGATGTCGTCAGCCATGTCATTGAACGTCTCAGTAAGTAGGTTTACCTGCCTGTCCCTGGATGAAGGTGTGGCCCTTGCGTTGAGATCCCCTGCGGCAATCCTTTCGGCAGTCTGTGCTAGAAGTTTAAGTGGACTTCTGATGTTCATCGTGAATACGATTAATATGATGATTATCATGAGGGCGAATAAAAAGAGCACGACGAGGTTCAGAGAGAGGAATACGCTGTATGAGCGCAGATCCTCTGAGAGGCTGTCCACGTTGTTTTCTATGGTAAGGGACAATAGCTCATCGGAGTATAAGCTCAGATAGCCTGCGATCATCTCGGCCTTCTGCTTTTCTTGATAGTAGTCCTCTCTTCCAAGTCCGAAGAGCTCGAATGTCTTTTCGCACTGGCTGATGTATGATTTATAGCTCTCCTTCATCGATGAGAGGGTAAATGATGCCTCCTCGCCGTATCCTATAAGGTCATCTAAAACGGCGATGGCGGTCTTTCCCGTGCTAAGCGCCTGATGATAGCTTGTCAGCTTATATGCGTTCTCCGTATTCAGATAGTCGCTGAACGTAGCCTGGCTCTCTGCTATGGCCCTTTTGAAATCCTGGATGTTCATCAGGGTCTCCGTGTTCCTGTTCTGAAGCTGGTAACTGTCGTACCGGCTCAGCTGAGATAGCGCAGAAAAGAGCGAGAACGATATTAAAAGGAAAGAGAGTGAGAACGTAATCAGTGCGGATATTGAGATGTGGATTCTGTTTTTCACTGCTTAATTTCCCTCCAGCAATCTCTTTTCCTTCCCAAGCCGAATAAGAATAGTCTCCTCGGCTCTCTTTAAAAGTGAGTCGGCATAATAACGGGAAAGCTCTGCAGATTCTAAAATCACCTCTTTCTCTGAGGCATTTAAATTGCTGAATATTCTCCTCGTCATGAGTAGGAATGCGGGAAGGGGAGGCTCCTCGAATATTGAGACGCTCTTTGCAAACGCATACGCTTCGGAAGAGGCAAAATCCACAATCGGTGCCTCAATTGCATCGAAAGTGTAGTCTGCAAGCAGCCCTGCCGCATCTGAGAGCTCGATATAACTTGAACTTGAGATGTGAGGGTGTCCCTGATGTGAGATCTCTCCTACCGAAGCGAGCTTCGTATTCTGGCTCGGCTCCCAGTCCTCTGAACGTGCGAATATCGCTCTTGCCTTAGGATGATAGCATGTGAGCATCATTATTCCATAACCTTTGAGCACATCGTTGATCTCATCCCTCTTTTTAAGCACGCTCTCATAGCTTATGCCATCTTCTTCACCGATTACATCTTTTAGTTCTGGAATCATCGCAAGGAGCGTCTCTCCCTCTGCCAGCGTCATTGTGATGCCTCCGAATGAGAGCTGCTCCAATAATCCCTCAGCTCTTCCCTCAGGAGAGGTTGTTTTTACCTGCATGCGCATCTTTCCATCCGAACGGCGTTCTATGAGTTTTGCCAGGTATTCGGATGCCTTGAAATGAGGATGCATCTTACCCTCCGATGCATATAGCCTCATCAGCGTAAGATCCTCTTTCGCACCTATCTCTTTTGCTCCGCAGGATAAGAGCATGACTGTCATAAGAAAGATGGTTATGGACTTTAAGCGCATACGATAATTATAAACCAATAGTCCTCTCTTTTTGAAACGAGAAATAGGATATTATTGCTTTTCTTCTTCAAATTCTTGCCATTGGAAAACAATTTGTTGACTTCCTTTTAACCAGCTGGCAAAACGGTTAGGCAGAGGAGGTCAGTCTTGGAAATATTCTTACAAGCCTGCGTTAACGGTCTCCTTATCGGAGGCTTCTATTCCCTGATGGGAATGGGGCAGAACATTATTTTCGGCGTAATGAAAATCATAAATTTCTGTCATGGTGAGATGCTCATGATAGGAATGTACCTTACATTCGTCTTCAACTCTTATTTCGGCCTGGATCCGTATCTTTCGATACCCCTTGTCGTAGTTATCATGTTCGCACTCGGTGCGCTGATTCAGCATACTCTTATAACGCCATCACTTGGTACGAAGAGCTTTACGAACCTCCTCTTTCTCACGGTAGGTCTTGGAATGCTCTTTCAGAACCTTGCCTTGGTAATCTTCTCACCGAACTATAGAACGATTACAACATCCTATAGCTCAAAAACGCTGAGCTTTGGCCCTGTTACCATGTCTCTTCCGAAGATGATAAGCTTCATTGGACTTATCATAGTAACGGTAGCGCTTTTCTGGTTCTTAAAGTACACGCCGACAGGTAAGAAGATAAGGGCTGTCTCCCAGAACCCGATCGGAGCTGAGGTCGTTGGAATCAACACCAAGAGGATCTATATAATCACATATGGTCTCGGCTGTGCCCTTGCAGGAATAGCGGGAGCGCTCTTAACCCTCTTTTACATGGTATACCCGATGGTTGGCGCATCTTTCAGCTTCAAAGCCCTCATCGTCGTCGTAGTAGGTGGTTTCGGAAGCATCCAGGGTGCGTTCTTCGCAGGAATCTTCCTTGGGCTCCTTGAGACGCTCAGTTCCCTTATTGTCGGACCTACATACCGTGACCTGACAGTATTCGTAACGTTCATAGTCATTCTTGTCGTACGCCAGGTCATAAAGCTCAGGAGGAGATAGGATGAAAGTAAGTAAGTTGACACCATATAAGATACGTAAGAGGATAGCCATAGCGCTTCTGCTTGTTCTTCTTATCGCACTTCCTCTCATGCTTTCAAATAAGCCTTACATCATGAATGTATTCATTCTGATTTTCTATACATCCACGATGTCGATGGCATGGAACCTCCTGGGAGGTATGACTGGGCAGAACAGCCTTGGGCATGCGGCATACATGGGACTTGGCGCATATGTTGCTGCACTGTTTGTAACGAAAGCAGGAATGAATCCATGGCTGAGCATGCTGCTTTCCATGCTGATTGTCGGCGGTCTTGCTGGGGTGATATTCTACCCGTGCTTCCTCCTTAAAGGTCCATATTTCACGCTCGTTTCAATCGCATTCGGAGAGACGATAAGGCAGTTCGTGATCAACTGGGATTTCGCAGGAAAGGCAACAGGTATCTCACTGCCGTTCGGAGCTGAATCATTTGCAGAGTTCCGTTTCATGGGGAAGGCCCCTTACTACTACATTGGCCTTGCCATGATAATAGGCGTTTACCTTGTAATGCGTAAGATTAGCCGCTCGAAGTTCGGTTTTGCCCTCAGGACGATAAGAGAAGATGAGGACGTTGCCTCAGCAATCGGTATCAAGCCGATGAGATACAAGGTGTATGCGCTTATCGTAAGCTCGATGATCGCAGCCATGGTAGGAAGCTTCTATGCATACTACAACAGGTATATAGATCCAGATCTGATGCTCCAGTCATATTCTGTTGAATTCGTTCTTCCTGCGATTGTAGGAGGAGCGGCATTCGTTGAAGGACCACTGGTTGGAGGAGCGATTCTGATCACGCTCTCTGAGTTCCTCAGAAATGAGTTCGGTGCGATCCTTCCTGGTATCAACCTGATACTTTATGCTGTGGTGCTGCTTGTCGTAATCCGTTTCCGTCCAGTAGGACTGCTCGGATGGTTCAGCACAAGCAAGCTGAAGAATTTCCTTGAGACGAAGGTACTCAAGAAGAGCGAGGCTGATGAGGAGATATGAGCATGGATAATCCAATTATTGAAGTACAGGGAATAACTAAGAATTTCAGGGGATTGAAGGCCGTCTCAGATGTCTCTTTCCAGATAAAAAGCGGTGCGATTACTGGCATGATCGGCCCGAACGGGGCTGGCAAGTCCACGACCTTCAATATGATATGCGGTTTCTACCCGCCATCTGAGGGAAGAATCTTCTATAAGGGAGAGGAGATAACCCATAAGCACCCGTACGATTATACGGCGATGGGAATAGCCCGTACGTTCCAGATCATGAAGCCACTTGGAAACCTCCCCGTCGTGGATAACGTCGTTCCAAGCGCCTATTTCGGACGCTATGGAGCTAAGTCCCTCAAAGAGGCGAGGGAGATAGCCCTTGAGGTGCTCCATTTCACAGGCCTCTATGATAAGAGGAAGGTTCTTGCAAAGGACATGGGAACACCGGACCAGAAGCGCCTTGAGATGGCAAGGGCTCTGGCTACAAAGCCGGAGATGCTCTTTTTGGATGAGGTAATGGCGGGCCTTAACCCGGCAGAGACCGAATCTGCCATCGAACTTATAAGGAAGATAAATGATTCGGGAGTCACGATATTCCTGATTGAACACATCATGAAGGCCGTTGTAAGCCTCTGTGAACGTGTAATCGTGCTTCACCATGGAGAGAAGATTTCCGAAGGAACGCCTGAAGAGGTCATGAACGATCCATATGTCATGGAGGTATATCTGGGAAAGAAGGGGGATCAGCATGCTTAATGTATCGGGATTATGCTCTGGTTACGGAAACGTACAGATTATCTGGGATGCCTCATTCTCTGTAAATGACGGTGAGGTGGTTGCTATCTTAGGAAGTAACGGAGCCGGAAAGACGACACTGGTCAGGACCATCACCGGTATGATAAGGCCATGGAAGGGTTCGGTCGTATTCGACGGTGATGAGCTCGCAGGCAAATCAAGCCGCGCGATTCTCGACCATAAGATAGTACAGGTTCCTGAAGGTCGTCAGCTTTTCACAGAGATGAGCGTATATGAGAATCTTGAGATGGGAGCCTACAGCAAGGAGACGAAAGCAAAGCTCGCAGAGTCCCTTGAGTTCGTATATAAGTGGTTCCCTAAGCTCAAGGAGAGGAGAGGCCAGGCTGCTGGAACGCTCTCAGGCGGTGAGCAGCAGATGGTTGCAGTAGGGCGTGCTCTTATCGGGCTTCCTAAGCTCTTGATTCTCGATGAGCCGTCATTGGGGCTTGCTCCGAACATCGTAGATGACATCCTCTCTGTTGCCCATTCCATGGCAAAGGAGCAGGGGATATCGGTAATCCTAGTAGAACAGGATATAACAAAGGCTCTCCGCATGGCCGACAGGGGCTATGTCGTTGAAAACGGAAAGATAACCCTTGAGGGAACTTCCGAGGAGCTTGAGAAGAACGAACATGTCAAGAAAGCATATCTTGGCATATAGAATAAAGGAGGAAAGTAGATGAGAAAATTACTTTCAATTGCTTTAGTCGCTATTATCGCATCAGCCATGGTATTTGCAGGCGGATCTGCAGAGAGCAAGGCTGAGGATGGAACAGAGCCGATCAAGATTGGAGCCATGTATGCTCTCTCCGGCACGAACGCAGCTATCGGAACCAACATCATGAGAGGTGTTGATTTCGCAGTTGAGATGATCAACGAGCAGGGTGGTGTAAACGGTCGCCCAATCGAGATCGTACGTGGGGACACGCAGGGAGATCCGAAGGTAGGTCGCTCAGTTGCTGAACGCCTTATCACACAGGACGGGGTACACGCTATCCTCGGTTGCCATCAGTCAACAATCACACAGATCGTAGCACAGGTATGTGAGCAGTATCAGATTCCTGAGCTTACGGCTATCTCCACAGTAGATAACCTCTCCACATTCGGATTCAAGTATTTCTTCCGCATGTGCCCGATGAACTCAATCTATGTTGAGAACCAGTTCATGTATCTTGAGGATCTCGGAAATGAGAGGGGAACACCGATTAAGAGAATCGCAATCTTTGCTGATAACTCCAACATCGGACAGGAGCTCATCCGCTGTGCACACATCTTCGCTCCAAAGTATGGAATGGAGATCGTAGCTGAAGTACAGTACAGCAGCGGAGCAACAGATCTTACTTCAGAAGTTCTCTCAATCAAGGCTGCAAATCCTGATGCCGTTCTCTGTGAGAGCTACATCAACGACGCTATCCTCTTCACAAAGACACTTGCCGAGCAGGGCTATCAGCCACCAATCGTAGTTGCAAAGGCTAATGGATTTGCAGATCCAAGCTACATCCCGGCAACTCCTGGAATCTCAAACGGAATCGCATCGGTTGTAGAGTGGAACCCGGATCTTACAAAGGGTCAGGAGATCAACGCAGCATTCAAAGAGAAGTATGGTGTTGACATGAACGGACACTCAGCTGAGTCATTCACTGCAATCTGGATTCTCAAGACTGCATTCGAGCAGGCTGGAACAACAGACGGACCAGCAGTACGTGATGCTCTTGCTGCTATGGACATCCAGGGATCATTCCCTAACGGACCGGAGATCATCCTCCCATACGACCGCATCAAGTTCGGCGATATGGAGGTCGATGGAACATCTCACAGCCAGAACAATCTTTATGCATCCGTCGCTATCGCACAGATCCAGAACGGAGAGTATAAGACCGTATGGCCATTTGAAGTATCAAGTACTGAGGTTCAGTACCCAGCAGAATACAAGTAGGAAGTTTTTCACCTGTAGTAGGGGGCTCGAAAGGGCCCCTTGCTCTTTCTAAGCCACTAAAAAAGCCATTTTAAACAATTTTATTTTTGACAGTTTTTCTAAATGTATAGAAATAACGAAATTAGTATACAAAAAATATAAATAGGTAGTTTTATTTTTTTTCTTTTAGTAATATAGTCCTATCCGGTTTGGGGATAAATGGGCTAATTTTTTCTCTGATTTTCTACTTGAAGCCCATTTTTATGCCCCAAAACCATGTTTATTTGGTTATAAAATTGGGAGAATACAAAAATGGGTAAGTATAACAAGCGCCCTAAGTTACGCTCAGTAAAGCGTGAGAAAGCTCGTAAGAAGGATCCAATCCGCAGAGAGCTTAAGCCTTTAAAGGCAGAAGAAGTTAAACCAGTCGTGGGGGGGGGTGCGCCTGAGGTAGCACCAGCACCCGTAGCTGCTCCAGCAGCAGAAGAAAAAGTAGAGAAGAAGAAATCAAAGGCGTTTCTTTTCATAATCCTGGCCTTGATCATCATCTTATTGTTAATCCTATTCAAAACATGTTCAAATGACGAATCTGAGACGGGTGATGCACTGACAGTCTCCTCAGCCGAGACAGTTACCGCTATAACAGATAGTGGGAGCGAGGAAATACCAGCATCAGAGAAAAGCGATGAAGAAGAGCTTTCCGCAGTATCGGAAATGGCAACCTCCAATGAAGAAGATGAGATAAGGGAGAGCCTCAGCATCGCAGGAATCGCTGTTAACATAGATTCAAAGGATGGAAGCACCGTCATCAGCTACCCTGAGGGGATAAGCGATGAGGAGGTCGAGGCCTTCGACTACTCTATGCCATCCCTCGTCGTCTCCGCATCAGGGGAGAACGACATCACGAAAGATGACATCCGCTGGTACCGCAGCCTTGAGGAGAGGATTGCAAAGGAACAGAGGAAGCTTTCTAGGATGCAGTACGGGTCTGCTAACTATTGGGAACAGAAACACAGAATCGGGAAGCTTCATGAGAAGGCAAGTGCAAGGAGGAAGGACTTCCTCCATAAGCTCTCCAGGAAAGTCTCCGACACATTTGATGCCGTAATAGTGGAGGACATAAACCTCCAGCACATGTCCAAGGCCATGAACTTCGGCAAGAGCGTATACGACAACGGATATGGGATGCTGAGGGAGATGCTTTCCTACAAGCTGAAAGATAAGGGGAAGGTGCTTGTGAAAGTAGATAGGTTCTTTACATCAAGTAAAAGGTGCTCTTCTTGCCATGAGATAAACCACGGCCTGAAGCTCTCTGATAGACAGTGGACGTGCAAGAGTTGTGGCACGCACCATGACAGGGACAAGAACAGTTGTAAGAACCTGCTGGATGAGGGAAAAGACATCCTTAACCGTTGGGCTAACGGGGATAGCTCACTGATACTGGCACCGTCTGGTGTCTTGAGTGAGAAGAAGCTCCATCCTCATGCTCACAGTAATGTGAGACAGGCTGGAGAGTAGGTCACTGGAAAACAATTTAAGTGTGCTATAATGGGTTTTTAAGAGGTTAATTATGAAAGTTCTGGTAATCGGTGGTGTTGCCGCAGGGACAAAGGCAGCTGCGAAACTTAAGAGGGAAGACAGGTCTATTGATGTGAAGATAATTACAGGAGGCCATGATATCTCATATGCTGGATGTGGGCTTCCATATTATATCGGAGATGTTATCACCTCCCGTGATGAGCTTATAGTCAACACGCCTGAGAAATTCTCTGCTTTAACCGGCGTTGAGGTCATTACCGATGCTCTGGTTGCTGAGGTTGATTTCAAAAAGAAGAGTCTCTCTTACATTAAAGGGAGTTCAAATGTCATTGAGGAGACCTATGACAAACTCATAATCGCAACTGGTGCTTCTCCTATCGTACCTAATATCCAGGGATATGAACTTGATGGAGTTTTCACCCTCCGCACCCCTGATGATGCTGATGCTATCAAGGCATATGCAAAAAGAGATGATGTGAGGAGCGCTGTGATAGCCGGTGCTGGATTCATAGGGCTTGAGGTCGCTGAGAATCTTAAGAGAATCGGGCTTTCCGTTACTGTCATTGATATGGCGGATAACATAATGCCCAGTGCTATGGATGAGGAGATGGCAAGATGGGCCAAGCGTAAGATGGAGGAGGCCGGCATACGCATTCAGACAGGGGTGAGGGCTGAGGCGATTCTTGGGGCTGACAAGGTCTCCGCTCTTAAAACTGATAAGCTTGAAATCAAGGCTGATATGGTCATTCTCGCTCTTGGCGTTCGTCCTTCCACGAAGTTTCTTGAGAATACAGGGCTTGAAATGGAAAAAGGTGCGATATTGGTGGATGAGCATATGAGGACAAACATCCCCGATGTATATGCAGCAGGAGACTGTGCGCTGGTGAGTCATAGGATTACTGGTAAAAGGCTTTATTCGGCAATGGGATCTACCGCCAACATCTCTGCAAGGGTTCTTGCAAAGAATGTCGTAGGTAAGGACTCAGTTTATCCAGGGGCATTAGGAACCGGGGTTGTCAGGCTTCTTGATAACCTGAATGCAGGTCGTACGGGTCTTACAGAGGAAGCAGCGGTAAAAGAAGGTTTTGATGTTGTTACCGCACTTGCCGTCACCGATGACAAGGCACACTACTATGAGGGCTCATCATTTTTCATCATGAAGCTTATCGCAGAGAGAAAGACCCATAGGATGCTCGGCTTCCAGGTCCTTGGAAGCGGTGCTGTCGATAAGCTTACCGATATCGCAGTCGTTGCCATCTCAAAGGGCATGAGAGTTGAAGAGATGGATACTCTTGATTTCTCATACGCACCTCCTTTCTCAACCGCGATATCCCCATTCGTACAGCTATGTAACATCCTTGAGAATAAGATTCTCGGTGAGTTTGAGACGGTTACTCCACTTGAGTACATGAGAGGAATGGCAAAAGGGTATAAGGTCATTGATGTGATGCCTGAAAAGACAATCCCAGGAGCTACATGGGTCAATCTTGGAAAGGTCGATGGTCCTATAGAGGGACTTGGAAAGGATGAGAAGCTTCTTTTGGTATGTGCCAGAGGAAAGAGGGGATATTTCCTCCAGAACAGGCTAAAGCATTACGGGTATACCAATACGAGAGTGCTTGAAGGGGGAATCACGTTCAATGATGTTCGTCCTGATTTCGGCTCTGTTATCCCTGCTGAGGAGGTAAAGAGGGTAAAGGGGCTTGGCTGTCTTCAGGACAAGAGGAATCCTGACTGCTTCAACGTACGTGTAATCACCCGCAACGGTAAGATAACAGCAACAGAGCAGAAGAAGATTGCAGAGGCATCAGAGATGTACGGATCCGGGGAAGTCACGATGACCACCCGTCTTACTCTTGAAATCCAGGGGGTGCATTATCGCAACATCGAGCCTCTGATCGCCTATTTGAAAGAGAATGGGCTTGAGACGGGAGGAACGGGAAGTAAGGTTCGCCCAGTAGTCTCATGTAAGGGAACGACATGCCAGTACGGACTTATAGATACGTTCGATCTTTCAAATAAGCTTCATCACATATTCTATGAGGGATGGCACTCCGTATCCCTTCCTCATAAATTCAAGATCGCAGTCGGAGGGTGTCCGAATAACTGTGTGAAGCCGAGCCTGAATGATATAGGAATCATAGGGCAGAGGATTATTGATTTCGATGTGGCTAAATGCAAAGGCTGTAAGATCTGCCAGGTTGAGAAGGCATGTCCTATTAACATTGCTCATCTTGATGGTGGAAAACTTGTTGTAAATGATTCAGAATGCAATCATTGCGGACGTTGCCTTGATAAGTGCCCGTTCGGTGTGAGTATGAATTACACGACAGGCTATGCAATCTATGTAGGTGGGCGCTGGGGCAAGAAGATCGAGATGGGTAAGAGGCTATCACGCATACTCAGGAGTGAGGATGAGGTAATCCAGACCGTTGAGAACGCCATACTCCTCTTCCGCGATGAGGGAATAAGTGGTGAGCGTTTCGCAGATACTGTAAACCGCCTCGGTCTTGAATACACTGAGGATAAACTCTTTAGTAACAAGATTGACAAAGAGAAGATCTTGAAGAAAAATGTAATTGGCGGGGCTACCTGCTGATTTAAGATTTTGGATTTGCCAGACTTTATAGTAAGGAAAGGGCCTTAAAACAATCTGAATCTTTTTTAGGATTATGATCATGTTAAGAAGGCTCTTTCTCTTTTTTTGCACTCTCTTATGCTTAACTATGCCATTGTTTGCCTTAAAGACCGCATGTCTTAATTCATCAATTGCAGACTTATGGACTCTTGCAGGAGGATCTGCCGATATAAGTGTTGGCGAGGCCGTTGAACGGGGCTTTGCATCGTTCGATGCTTCTATTGTTGATGATGGTTCTGGACGGATGGTGAATGCCGAAGTACTCCTGGCAAACCTTCCAGACCTGGTGCTGGGCTCGGTAGATACATTAAGCCATGTACGTCTTAAATCCTTAATGGATGATTTGGACCTTGATATGATGCTGATAAGAGAGGACAGCTTTGAAGACTTCCTTTCAGTTTTCAAAACACTTACCGATATTACCTCAAGACCCGATTTATATCTAAAATACGGCATCATGCAAAAAGAGGGGATTGATAGGATAATTGAGGAGGCCGCCTCATTTGATGATAAACCTAGGATCCTCTTTCTCAGGGCGGGCAGTGCGTTCTCTTATGTGAAAGCCAAGAGAAAGGGCGACCATTTCGCTGCTGCGATTATTTCGGATCTCGGTGCTGTCAATATTGCGGATGAGTATGATGCTCTAACTGAATCTCTATCCCTGGAAGCGGTTCTCTCATCTGATCCCGATAAGATCCTCATCGTGCCACAGGGGGATGAGGAGGCGAGCAGAAAATACATCGAACATCTTTTTTCTCAGCCTGGATGGAGAGATGTCCGTGCCATAAGAGAGGGCTCTGTATATTATCTTGATAAAGAGCTATTTCATTTTAAACCGAATGGAAGATGGCTTGAATCATATGAGGTGATGAAAGAGGTGCTATATGGCTAGGAGGTTCTTGTTCACCTGCTTTCTCTCCGCTTTTGCTCTTTTTGCTGTTCTTCTTCTCTCCCTGTTCGTAGGCAGTGTCCCAATTGATAGCGCGAAGATTCTGACTACTGGCAGTCTCGATAACATCATCTTCTTCTCATTGCGTCTTCCAAGAGTCTTTGCTTCCATTCTTTCCGGGCTTGCATTCTCAGTCTCAGGGCTTCTAATCCAGAAGGCTACGGGGAATGCTCTTTCCAGCCCAAATATAATAGGGGTGAATTCAGGAGCCGGGGCTGCTGTCCTGCTGTCCCTCTCTTTCTTTCCATCCCTTTTTGCCCTGTTGCCCGCATTTGCCTTCATCGGTTCTACTTTGGCCCTGGTGATGGTGTTTTCAATCTCTTTATTGACAAAGAGGGTTGATTCATCCATCTCCCTTATCCTCTCAGGGGTTGCTGTGAATGCGCTTTTCAATGCCGTTATAAGCACAATAAGCTCCATAAACCCGGATGTCATGGCCACATACTCATCTTTTTCAATCGGAGGCTTCTCCGGCATATATTATTCTCAGCTTAAGATACCTTCTCTTTTGATAATACTCTCGTTTGCAGCATCTTTTTTCCTCTGTAAGAGGATGGATGTCCTGGCTCTCGGAGATGAGATGGCATCTTCAATGGGGTACCGTCCGACAAGAATCAGGATGACATTGATTTTAACGGCATCACTCATGGCCTCCTCAGCCGTCACATTCTCCGGGCTTTTGGGGTTTGTAGGGTTGGTTACACCGCATATCGCTTTCTTCCTCTCTTCGGGAAAGAGTCGGCAATCCCTTATCCTCTCCTCCCTGATAGGCCCTGCCTTGGTAACGCTTTCAGATCTTCTTGGTCGCACAGTGCTTAGTCCATCGGAACTTCCCGCAGGTATTTTCATGGCTGTTATCGGAGTGCCTTTCTTTATTTTTCTTCTTCTAAGGAGGCTGAAGTGATGGTAAGCGTGAGTAATCTTAATATTGCAATAAGGGGAAATCATATTCTCTCTGATATCTCTATGACGCTAAAGGAGGGGAGGATCTATGCGCTTTTAGGGGAAAATGGAAGTGGTAAGACGACGCTTTTAAGGGCACTGACATCTTACTATCCCGATTATGATGGATCCATTCTGTACTCTGGAAAAGAATTAAAATCTCTTAAAAGAAGGGATAGGGAGGCTCTTCATGCGATTCTTCCGCAGAGCCTCCCTCTCTCTGACATGACAGTTGAAAGTCTTCTCTCCTCATTCCCCGATGCCATGGGCTATCTTAAGGACTATGGACTGGAACTCCTCAGCTCTCGCAGAGTGAATACGCTATCAGGAGGGGAGCAGGAGATGGTGTTCCTATCCCTATTACTCTCCAGGTCTGTGCTTCTCTATGCGCTTGATGAGGTGGAGGCGAGTCTCGGCATGCGCTATAAGAGGATGTGTGCGGAGGCTATGCTCTCCCTTAAGGAGAGGAAAAAGATAGTACTTGCCTCTTTTCATGACTTGAACAGGGCTTTTTCCGTTGCTGATGAGCTGATTGTGCTCTCTCAAGGAAGGCTTGTTTTCAAAGGTGGAAAAGAGGATTTCATAAGAGACGAGGTGTATTCAAAATACTTTGATCTGAGGATGGAGATGATAAGTACCCCATCAGGAAGGAAGTACATCTTCTTCTAAAAGGGACATAAGGTTCTTCTCGAATATTTTTATCAAGGAAGGAAAACTTGATAGCAGTCCACACTCAGAAAGGCTTACATCCTTTCCTTGCTCCTCAAAATGCGAGACGACATCTCCTGCTATCTCATTTTTCGCATGATGGGCATAAGTAAGTAGAAATGGAAAGATGTGCACACTCTTTTCTTCTATGTGTGCATCTTTGTAGCTTAAATCTCCTTTAAGCGTCGCTATGCTTATATCATCCCTAAGAAGAGACTCTAGAACCTTATATTCACTTGTGCTTACCTCTTCACTTCCATGAGCTATGATGAGGTATCTAAGCCCTTCTCTTCTTTCAAGGTTTTCATTTATGATCTCTGCCACTCTTTCCGCATTGCCTTTACTTCCAAGTAGGGGAAGAGCACAACTCTTGTTTAAAGCCAGAAGCTTCTCATACTGAGAGCCTCTCTGGATAAGAAGCGGCATTATTAGGATCTCGCACTCTTTTTCAGCTTTTATGGTCTCTTCAAGGCTCTTATGAGTACTATCTTCACAAATGGTCTGATGTGATGTGTAGGCATAAGAGACGGGATAGGGGGATAATAACGCAAGACTCTCTTCTGCCTTTTTAATATCCTTTGCTCCATCCCCATCATTTGAGCCAAAACTTACGATTATGATTCTCTTTCCCACAAGAAAACAGTATACCATTGACTGATGGCGGGCAATAGTCTTTGACAAGATTCTATGCTTTCTGTAGATTTAAAAGATATGAAAACTTTTTCGTATTTCGTATGCCCTGATTGCGGCTCTGTTACCGTATCATCCTCATCTGTCTCCGTCTCATGCTGTAGCAAGTCCCTCAAGCCTTGCCTTATCTCATCAGAAGATTCATCCTCTCTGGCTCTGAAAGTTGAGGATGATGAGCTTTTTGTAAGCATTAATCATCCAATGACAAAGGATGACTATATTACATTCGTTGCGCTTGAGACCTATGATGGGGTGATTTTGAGGAAGCTCTATCCTGAGTGGAATGAGAGCCTAATATTTCCAAAACGTAGGGGACGGCTTGTCTGGGGGCTCTCATCTGGGGAAGGGTATTACTTGAAGGTATCTATGTGAAAGCCTTTATATTGCGTTGTTTTTCCGTACAATTTGTTTCTTTCCATTTTTGTAACGGGCGAATTCATTGGTAGGAGAAAAAATCCAAAGCTTTCCGAAATCAAAGCCGTGCCTTTCTAATGTTACTTTTAATGACTTTGCCTGTGCCATCATCGGCTTGAAATCCGAATCCTTGTTGCTGCTGAAAAAATCTTTTATTTTGCTTAATTTCGAGCAACTTCTTATCAGTTCTCCTTCGAGATTAGGTACTTGCAATATGAATAGATAGTCTTTTAGTTTTTTGCGTTTCTTTTCTATTTCCAGCATACTGATATTCTGTTCCAAAATCTCTATTTTGCCCGTATCTGTATCGAAAACGAAAACCGCAATTTCATTTTGCGAAAAACCTCTTCTTATGAAATTTGATAATGGTTTATTGACGACATTAAAAACTCTGATTCTCCCTGGCAATATCAGACTCATCTCACCTTTCAGCGAGCCAATGAAAGTTTCTTCCGTTTCTCCTTCGACGTAATATACTATTCGCGTGTTCATTTTCACCTCATTCATGCCAATTCATCGAGAAGATTTAACCGTGGCGCAGTTGAGAAAACATCATTAATAACAGCATTCTTTAATGATGCGGTATTTTTCTTTAGATAATCCGATGCATATGCCGCCTTTATTGTCCCTTCCGAATCTTTTCTTAAAAAGGTAAATGAATGCTTTGGAAGATTCATATCAAGAACGTCGCTGTTATGTGTGGTTATAAATAGTTGAGAATCATTTCCCAATTTTTCAATCATTAGTGAGATAATAGCAACCTCTATGTCACTGTTGACGTATGAAAATCTTTCGTCGCTATAGTAAAACCCGGTTTTGTTCTCTATGATTTCAGTGAGCATTGCGGCAATTTCAATACCTGCAGAGGTGCCACTTGAGAGAATATTATTTAATGCCAGTTTCCCTTCTTGCATTAATAGTTTCTTTTCTTTCATCCAGATGATATATGAATCCTCAACAGTATTCAACTGCTCAACTTTTTTTATGGATGGATCCAATGTTCTCAAAATGTTTTCTAGGATTTTACAATATAGGTTCTTATTAAGATTACTTGTATCAACATTTAAATTGGTAGAAGGAAAAGAAAAGGACCATCCTAATAGTTTTTTATTTATTTTTGATAGCTCTTCATTTATTTTGTCCGTGTAGGTTAGTTGCTGTTTTTCTACTTTTTCTACACAGCTTTCATAGTCATCATATGTATTGATGTTTGTTTTTCTTACACAGATTTTATATGATTGGTCTTCTCCTATGTTTTCTGTCTCGATTTGTATATCTATTCGATAAAAGAACAAATCAGCAAGAACAAGATCCAGTGATATAGATGCTGTTTTATTTTTGTCGTAAACAGCGTCCTCTAAATAAGGCCAGTTCTGTCCATTTTCAAGAAAGTTAAAAATACCCATCAGCAAACGTCCTAACGTAGTTTTTCCTGATGCATTTGAGCCCATCAATATATTGATTTTTTTGTATCTGAAATTGGGACGAGCAATTATGAATTCGTCTGCAACAGTAGAATTTAAAAGTTTTTTTGGGTAGGCAAAGTTTATATGAAAATCATTAAAGGAATAAAGATTATTTGCTTTCAAATTCATTAAAATCATGTTGACGCTCCAAATTAGTTCCTGCAAACGGAATATTCTCTGTTAAAATTGTACTGTTTTTTTCGTTGTAATTCAAATAATTTCTTAATTTTGGCTAATTTTTGGCTAATTATCTTATTATATGTTTTTGCCTAAATACTTCTTTTGCGTATGTTGCAGTAGTAGTATCATGACTACATGAGCCTAATACTTATTTTTCTAACTCCTTTTGTTGGGACGCTTCTCGGTTCTCTTGCAGTCTATTTCCTTCGTGGGGAAATAGGTGTTAAGAGCGGTAAGGCTATCACAGGGTTTGCCGCAGGTGTGATGGTGGCAGCCTCCGTATGGTCGCTCCTTCTTCCTGCAATTGAGACATCCTCATATTATACGGCGGCATTAGGTTTTCTTTCCGGCATCCTCCTGCTTCTGCTTCTCGATACGGTTGTTCCACATATCCATGCGACGGCTTCTGCTGCGGAAGGAAAACCATCAGGGCTGAGTAAGTCAGCACTTCTGATGCTCGCAGTCACGTTACATAATATCCCGGAAGGGATGGCTGTCGGTGCGGCCGCAGCCGCTTCGCTTTCAACCTATTCAAACATCTCATATGCATCTGCTTTGGCTCTTTCTTTTGGAATAGCGCTTCAGAACTTTCCTGAGGGGCTTATCGTCTCCATGCCTCTTTATAAGGAGGGGAAGAGTAGGGGAAGGGCGTTTCTTGAAGGTGCTATATCGGGAGCTGTTGAGCCGATAGGAGCCTTGATTGCGTTCCTTCTTGTCTCCGTGCTTACTGTGGCTCTGCCGTTCCTGCTTTCCCTTGCCGCCGGGGCCATGTTCTATGTAGTCGTTGAAGAACTCATTCCTGAGGCCTCCGAGGGAGAGCACTCCAACATAGGGACGGTCGGAGCGGCAATCGGGTTTGCCGCTATGATGCTTCTTGATGGCATTTTCGGCTAAAGAGTGTCGGGAATCTCAATCTTGATTTGAAGATAGAGCCTCTCCTCCTTATACTTGACATCTGCCTTCCCTAGAACTGGATTGAGGCGGAAATGCATGTCCTTTCTCAGCTCTTTTTTCTTATAGCTGTCCATGAGAGGGAATTTTATGGTTGTATCCTTCCAGAAGAGCGCATGATTATGATAGCGTAAGGGAAACCAGGGTTTTATGACACGTACTCTCTCCTTTTCATGCACTATCGTCACTATTTCTCTTATATGCATTCTCATTTCATTTGATTCTGCGTTACCAAGGTATGTGCAGAACTGATATAGCTGTAGTTGTTCCATGATTTTAAAATAGCCGTTTTTTTCCCCGTTTTAAGCACAGAAAATTGTTGAACAAGCCAATACATGTTTCTACAATCGATTTTAATTTTGGGAGTGTTTTATAACATGGCGGAAGACCTTACAAAGGGTAGACCCTTTTCAGTCATACTTAAGTTCTCTTTACCGATTATCGGCGGTAATCTGTTTCAGCTTTTATATACTCTTGCAGATACCATAATAGTAGGGCAGACGATAGGTGAGGATGCCCTTGCCGCAGTTGGGGCGACCACTGTTTTCGTGTATTTCATCCTTTGCTTCATACAAGGGCTGACAAATGGATTTTCCATAATTCTTGCGCATAGCATAGGAGCTCGAGATTATAGTGATGCCAGGCGTAACATCGCAGCTTCGATATATATATCTTTGGTATGTACCGTAGTAATAACATCAATAACCTGTGCCATGGCTGGATGGATAATAGACATCATGGAAGTGCCGCTTGAGATAAAAGAAGATGCTACGGTATATCTGGTTGTCGTTCTTGCAGGCACTGGCGCCACGATTCTCTATAATCTGATTTCAAACATCCTCAGGGCGCTTGGCGATAGCAGATTACCATTAATCTATCTTGTTTTTTCATCTGTCCTGAATGTCGTGCTCGACATCGTATTCATAGTTCCATTCGGTATGGGGGTTGGAGGAGCGGCGCTGGCAACGGTTCTCTCCCAGCTCATAGCTGGAATACTTTCTTTTGCCTCAGCAATCAGAAGGTATGATGTTCTTCGATTGAGAAAGGAAGATTGGGCTTGCTCTGCGGGGAAGATCATGGCGAATCTCCGTCTTGGCTTTCTGATGGGATTTCAGATGTCCGTCATGTGTATAGGCCAGCTTGTCATGCAGACCTCCGTCAACAGCATTGGTACGGAGGCGATTGCAGGATATACGGCAGCGACTAAGGTGGATCAGCTCTCTGTTTTGGTTAATAATGCATTCATCACGGCAATTGCCGCATATGTCGCACAGAACTTTGGTGCAGGCGATAATGAGAGGATAAGAAAAGGTGTATGGAATGCTTTGGCCATTACGGAGATCACTGACTTCCTGATGATAGCCATAATACTCATTATTGAGCCGTACATTGTTCCAATGTTTGTCTCAGATGCTTCTCCTGCTGTTTATGGCTACGCATGGGATTTCTTCAAGATAACACTTCCTTTTTATCCTATGCTCGGTCTTTTATGCGTATATAGGACCAGTGTCCAGGCCATGGGCAATTCCATTGCACCTTTCGTCGCATGTATTGTGGAGCTTGTCGCACGTTCTGCTTCCTCGATAATACTGGCAAGTGTCATAGGGTATGCTGGAGTAGTCTTTTCATCCCCACTAGCATGGATTGGTGCTGATTTAATCGTCATCCCGAGTTATATCTACATGATGCAAAGACTGAAAGGGAAGAGGTAAGTATTCTGATTGCCCTTGAGCTGGATGGCAAGAAAAAACGGGCAGATCTCAAACCTGCCCGTTGTGTTTTTCTCCTTCTCTTACTGAGGCTGCTTTCCGATGTATGCGAGGATACCACCGTCTACGTAAAGGACATGTCCGTTTACGAAGTTGGATGCATCCGATGCGAGGAATACGGCTGGTCCCTGAAGGTCAGATGTCTTTCCCCAGCGGTTTGCAGGTGTCTTAGCGAGGATGAACTCGTTGAAAGGATGTCCTGGAGTTCTCAGAGGTGCTGTCTGAGGTGTCTCGATATATCCAGGTCCAATACCGTTGCACTGGATGTTGTACTGTCCGTACTCACTTGCAATGTTCCTTGTGAGCATCTTGAGACCACCCTTAGCAGCTGCGTATGCGCTTACGGTCTCTCTTCCGAGCTCGCTCATCATGGAGCAGATGTTGATGATCTTTCCATGACCGTTCTTGATCATTGAAGGAATAACAGCCTTTGATACGATGAACGGAGCATTGAGGTCTACATCGATTACCTGCCTGAACTCAGAAGCCTTCATCTCGAGCATAGGAATTCTCTTGATGATTCCTGCGTTGTTTACGAGGATATCGATCTTGCCGAACTTCTCGATGATAGCCTCGGTTGTTGCCTGAACCTGCTCTTCGTTCGTAACGTCACAGACATAACCTGTTGCTTCGATTCCTTCTTCCTTGTAAGCTGCGACTCCCTTGTCTACGAGCTCCTGCTTGATATCGTTGAATACGATCTTAGCACCAGCTGTAGCAAATGCGGATGCGATTGCGAATCCGATTCCGTAGCTTGCACCTGTTACCCATGCTACTTTTCCCTCTAGTGAGAAATCTTTCATGTCCATAATTCTTTTCCTCCTGATTTTTATCTTAAATCGTTCGTTGCGATCCAATCCTGATCGTCATAAGCTCTGTTCTCACCGCACATTGCCCAGATGAATGTGTAGTTTGATGTACCGCATCCTGCATGGATTGACCAGCTTGGATTGATTACGGCCTCATCGTTATGCATTACGATATGCCTGCTCTCGTTTGGCTCACCCATGAAATGGAATACGACGTTGTCGTTTGGAATGTCGAAGTAGAAGTAGACCTCCATTCTTCTCTCATGTGTGTGAACAGGCATCGTGTTCCAAACAGATCCCTCTTCAAGGTGTGTCAGGCCCATTGAGAGCTGGCATGTCTCAAGTACATCTGGATGAATGTACTGGTTGATTGTCCTCTCGTTGCTTGTAGCCTGGGAACCAAGATGCTTGTGGATTGCATTCTCAAATGGAATATGCTTGAGTGGGCATGGCTTATGAGCTGGAACCGTGATGATGTAGAACTTCGCAGGTTTATCTCCGTCTACGCTCTTGAATGTGACTTCCTTTGTTCCCATAGGAATGTAGAGACAGTCGAAATGTCCCATCTTATATTCCGTTCCGTCAACCTTTACGGAACCCTCTTCTCCGATATTGATGACTCCCATCTCCCTTCTCTCGAGAAGATAGTGAGCTCCGAAGTTCTTCCATGTGTCGATTCCCTTGTCGGCACTTACTTCTTCCTTAACAGGCATACATCCCATGACTACGATCCTGTCGATGTGAGAGTATACGCAGGAGATGTCGTCTGCCTTGAAAATTCCTGTTACGAGGAACTCATCCCTGAGCTCGTCGGTAGTCATTCTCTTGAATGGCTCCTTACCTGTTGAATAACGAATGTCCATAACTATATTTCTCCTTCCTTATAGTTTTTAAAATATTTCTTATACATACCGCCGCTTCTTTCCCTGATCCTCTCCAGTCCGCCATTGAAATGAACCTCCAGAAGGGAAGGGATATCCTTCTTATCTTTTTCCCTTACCATCGAGAGTATCTTCTTGTGCTCCTCGATGATGGTAAGAAAATCCCTTACCTCGACGATGTCCAGCATCCTGAGCCTCGTATAGTGGACACTCTCCTGTAGAAGGCGCCATACCTCAAGCAGATCCATCTGAGAGAAGAACATGCTGTGGAACTCGGCATCAAGCTTATAAAAATCTTCTGCTACGAACTTTCCCTTTAACAGTATATCCTGTTTTCTGATTATGTGTTCCAGATCCTCGATTAAAAAATCTGTAGCGCGGTCTATGAAATCGGAAATAATCTTGCTCTCCATTACGATACGCATGAAGATCATCTGTCTGGCCGCAGAGAAGTCTATCAGGCTTACCCTTGTATATTGGTAGGGTGCGATTTCGATTAAATCTATGTCTGAAAGGCGCTGTACGGCTGTGCGTACCGGAGTGCGGGAAGCATCGAATCTCCTGCAGAGGTCAGCTTCCGAAATCTCCTCTGCCGGTTTCAGTTCAAGAGAGAGTATCTCACTTTTAAGAGTATCAAAGATGTATTGTGCTGTGTCTCTTTGTCCTGCCATGATTCTAGCATAACTCTGAAAAGTTGAGTTGTAAAGAAAAATTTTATACAAAAATGAAGTTTGTATACAAAATTGTAGTTTTATATACAAATTCCCATATTTTAGGCAAGACCAATCTGCGGTGCGATCTTCGTCATAGCATCAATGGTGGTCTGAATAAGCTCGGTAATATCGATTCCCGCCATCTGGGCTCCCTTTTCGATGACCTCACGGTTTACGCCCGCTGCGAATCTCTTATCCTTCCATTTCTTCTTTACGCTCTTAACTTCCATGCCTTCGATTCTGCTCGGGCGCATGAGGGCTGTTGCGTTTACAAGTCCTGTAAGCTCATCGACGGCAAAGAGAATCTTCTCCATCTCACGCTCTGGTTTGACATCCGTGACAAGGCCGTATCCGTGTGAGCATATTGCGTGAATCATGTCAGCTGGGGTATCTATCTCTTTAAGAAGCTCCGGGGCTTTCTTGCAGTGCTCATCCGGGTACATCTCCCAGTCGATGTCATGTAAAAATCCTACGATTCCCCAGTAGTCCTCATCCTCTCCCAGTTTCTTTGCAAATTCCCTCATTACAGCCTCTACCGACAGTGCGTGATGATAAAGGCTCTCGCTTTTATTGTATTTCCTGAAAAGTGTTTCAGCCTGTTCCCTTGTAATCATGATAACGCCTCCTTGCTGAGAAATGTATGCTTTTGCATTGTTTTTAGCAATAGGGGAGGCCTCACCATTTATTATACACGCGTTCTATGAATCCCGCTTGGCTCTCTACATCTATCCTCTTTCCATCATCAAGGATGAAATACCCATCAAAGAGGCCGAATACCTGGTCCTGTTTACTGACTATGAGCTTATAGTCCTGATAATCCTTTCTGTTGACAGTCGGACTCATCTCAAGCATTAAACGGCCGTTTTTGTCCTTTACTGTCCATTTTTCCCTATCGAGGTTCTCTGGGATCTTGATTTCAATCTCTTCAAGTTTGTGAGCTTTCCCTTCGTAGATGATGCAGTTCTCACTTGCAGGGCTCCTGTCTGTAAAACCATAGCCGAGATTGAGCATGTACTCGCCTCCCATCAGGGCACTCCATAGCCATGTGGATGATCTGAGCCACACGCCTCTCCCCCAGTCAAGGAGGCTGTAAGAGCCATCTAAGGAAGAGAGATCCATATCACGCATTATCGTGCCATGTGTGGCCATCGGCCCCCTCTTTTCGTTGTAGTAGAATTTTCTTCTGTCCTCCTTCCAGCTTGTGGCGATGTTCATGCTTTCATTGTAGTCATCGACTATGACGGCATCTACGAGAAGGCCAGTCCTTCCATCCGGGAGAGTGAGGGAAGGGCAGTTTGCTATTATCTGACGTTTTTCCCTTTTCTTTATTATTGAGATTGTTATCTTCTCATCGGCATAGGTTACAGCATAATCATCCTCGGGATTCTCTGCCAGGCCGGAGCGGTTCTTTGTAAAGAATTTGAGCGCAGACTGCATCGCATAAGCTGTTTTATGCATATCGACATATGATAGGCTTATCATTGAGAAGAGCCCCAGGTCGGAGAATGTGATGTTGATGAAATACCCTTCCTTTGGGTTCTTTATCTGGTAGTAATCCCACTCCTTTATCCTGTAAGGGCTGTATTTAAGAGCCTTCCTCTCGTATTTCCATAGAGGGTGGCGGGACCATCCTTCTTCTATTATGTGCCCATCCTTTCCAATAAGACTGATTGGCTTAAGAATCTCTTTTTCCATGCTCTCAATTATAAAGGCAAAATATCTAAAAAGAAAGAAGGGAGGCTTTGCGGGCCTCCCTAAGATGTATTGCTTAAGAGATTATTCTTAGATCGTGCTTCCCATTATCTGGGTGAAGAATACGGAAGCAAAATTATCCTCGAAAGTAGGATCGTTTAATATCGCCTCCTGTAAATCGGTCAAGATCATCTGAGGCTTCAGGTAGGAATACATGGTGTCGATATATGAGGATGAGTCCTCATTCACGCTCTCTGCGCCGACTCTCGTAACAACCCTGACTCCAGAGCTGATGGTCTCCGCAGGAAGAACGGTTCCTTCCTCGCTCTGATAGAGCTCTCTCATGTAATCAGGATTGAAATATGTGGCGTTGGTCAATCCGTATGCAGAATCCGTCATCTGGAAAGATGAGAAGAGTGGGTAACCAGAGGGGTTCGCAGTAGTTGCCTGAACATTATTAACGCTTAGCCCCATATCCTCTGCAACTTTGAAGAAGTCCTCTCCGCTGTCAATGCGGGAATAGAATTCGGCACTTCTCTCATCGATGTATGCATTCATCATCTCAGATTCATTGATTGCGATATATGACCTTGCCTCGTCAAACTCCTCCTCTGTCGGGGAAGAAGGAAGGTGGGATGCCTCTGTTATCTGATAGACTGTATAGCCTTCGATGGTCTCAAGTGGCTCCGTGGTCTCTCCCTGAGCGGCAGAGAAGAGAAACTCAAGATCCTCAGCGTTAATAAGCTCATTTTCGAGTGTGAAATAGAATACCCCGTCCCTTACGCCGTCACTTGTCGATGCACTCTCATTTGATGCATCAATGAGTGTCGTCTCTCCGCTTTCTGCCGCCTCGACTATCGCGGAAGCTTCATCGGCACTAGCTGCTGTAACGGAGACGAATGATATCTGATAAAATGGCTGAGGGTTGTTCGTCGCATATGCGATTACATCCTCCTCAGGATAGATTGAAGAATCAATCAGCACATAGTCGAACGCTCTTGCCTTTGCGCTGATATCCTTGACGAGTGCGATCTCCCCGTTAGAAGAGTGCGCTCTTGAGATATCTGAGACAACGAAGTTCGCAGGTACGCTCTCCTCCATGTATGAGCGGAACGTGTTCTTCTCATAGCTGGAAGCATCCTTATAAACCTCTGGGTCGAACGTACCGTTTTCTGAGCCGTAGAATCCTGAATTGACGATTGCCCTGTCTACGTAGTTATCGGTTGTCTTAGCTCCGGCATTCTTTGCCATGTCGTTTAGCCCGATATTGGCTATAGTTGATAAGAATGCCTGATTCCAAATCGTGTATGAACCCTGAAGTGTATTAGCATCTGCTCCATACTGGGAGGAAAGCATTGAAGCCTGTGTCTGGAAATACTGGTTTGTCAATGCGACATCCTTTCCCTTGATTGAACCGAATACGATCTCATGGTTTCCTGCTAGGAATGTCGTAGGCAGAATGAATGTGATGGAAATAAGGATTAGCACCACAACTCCGATAATCCAGCCGATTGATTTCTTATTGTGCGGCTTCTTGGGTTTATCGAACGTTATTGTCTTATTGTCCTCTGAACTCATTTTCTATTTTGTCCTTTATATTTTATTGTTGCTGGAAAAACAGCTTTAGTAAGACTAACATTTAAGAATTGCCCCTGTCAATTTCTAGCCAACTCCTAAATCGGTATTTTCGATAAGAAGTTCAGCCTTTGTATTTCCTTCAAGCATTTTCCTTACTTCACTCTTTACAAAGAGTGCGAGATCATCATCGACTTCTACTCTTGTGCTGTTTGGGCAGAAGAGGTTGACGGAGAAGTACTCGAAATACTTATTTGCCAGTTCTATGTCTCTGAGAATATCCTCCCTCGTCTCTCCCTTTACTCCTACAAGCAGGCAGCATCCGTCAAAATATGATGCGATCTCTTTTGGCGTTACACTTTCATCTATTCCCTTGTCCCAGGTTTTTCTGAGCTTTCCATTAAAGGATTCGACTCCGACGCGGAACTTCAGCCTTATACCAGGAAATAGGGAGCGCATTCTATCAAGCTGGTTGCGATACATCCAGTGTGTCTCAAACCAGATGGTGTGGATACCCTTCTCATTTGCTTTTTCCCTTATGAGGGAAAGGGTAGCGCTATCGAGTTCAAAGCAGGATCCTGAGTTTATGATATCAAGGATCCCGTATTTGCCGCTTACTTTCTCAAGAACCGCCTTGTTTACCTCAAAAGGCGTAGATGAAAAGTCACTATGGTAGTCGCAGAATGTGCATCTCCTCCATTTGCATCCTTTTCCTTGCAAAAGGAGGAATTCTCTTTTAAGTCCTTCTTCAATAAGTGAATATCTAAGCATAGTTTTTCCTGATGTAATTGCAGCAAAGATATGCAAGCGGTGTTCCAAGTGCCGCTTCGATTATGGCCTTTGCGAAATACTGTACGACGATCATCGAGATGAGGTCACGCATTGTTACAGTCCCTGCGAATGCTATTATTACGAATAAGACGGTATCAAAAAAATAGCCGACAAGCGATGATCCAATCGTCCTTATGAAAAGGTGTTTATCGCTTTTCTGCCTCTCTTTTATCTTGACCAGTATTTTCGCATTCACCAGCTCTCCCGATAGGAATGCGATGAGCGATGATACCACTATCCTCGGAACGTACGTGAAGACCGTGGTATATGCCATTTGCGTGCTCTCCATGTAATCGGGGTATGGAAGGATTATTCCGATCGAGGTGAAAGCTATGAATGCGACATTGCATAGGAATGTGATGTAAATAACTTTTTTCGCGGTCTTATAGCCCCAGATCTCTGCAAGCACGTCACCAAGCATGTAGGCGAAAGGAAATGTGATTGTTCCAGCATCAAAGAGTGACAGCCCACCTATGCTTATGATCTTGATGGCCATGACGTTTGATGTGATGTAGAGCATTACCAGAAGAGCAGAGACTACTAAGAGCGGAGAGAAGTCTCCCTTCCGGTTTTTTAAAGGGTTTCCCGGTACCTTGTTCATATTGTTTCTCCTATAAAAATAAAGCCCTTATCTTTTAGCATGGATAAGGGCCTTGTTTCCATAGTTTCATGGAAAAATCATGAATTATAATCTGCTATGAGCATCTCGATGAAGGCACGGCATGAGAAGGTGATTCCAAGATTCTCGAAATTCTCATCTCTAATCTGCCCTGGATCCTTATATAGCGATTCAATGATTTCCGCCTGTCTTTTGATGTTGTTCTCGACCCTTCCGATATTATGCTCCTCAAGAAGTGGTTTTGAGTTCTCAAACGGATAGAGCTGGTCGGAAACCAGTGTGAAGCGCTTTAGATAAATCGATTCCATGACGCTGTTTGCTCCGGCTTTGCCCATAGTCATATCCGATGCATATAGGTACTCGTTTACATTGCTTACGAATCCGGGAGCGACTATTTTCAGATTCCTTATTCTCGGAAGGATATCACCAAGTTCCTTCTTTGTGACATCGGTAAGATTTCCAAGGAGTACGAACTGTATCTTCAATCCCCTCTTATCCACCTCCTCAAGAATACCAAGCCTGCTGATCCCCTCTCCACCCATTGAAAATGCGATTGTGAAGATGTCGTCAAGGCCGAGTTTTTTCCTCGCTTCCTCCTTGCTCATGCTCTCTGAGTTCTCAATCTTATACTGCAGTGGGAACGGGCAGAGCTTTACCTTAGCTCTCTCCATCCCGTTCTCGATTGCATTCTCAACGCCACGCTCCGTTGCGAGATACATGTATTTAAGCTTGTTGTTCACTCCGGTGCGAGGGGTAGCTACACAGTCTGCCGCATACTGGAAGACCGGGATGTCATATCCGAGCTTCTCTATTGCATTTGGTAATATCAGGCCACCGATGAAATTCGTAGATACGATTAAATCGGGTTTTTCCATCTCCAGCCATGCCTTCAATGCTTTGGTGTGTTTCCTGTTATTGATGATGTGCCTGAGCAGGAACCGATTTACAGGATTATCTATCACGGGGTATGTGTACGGCTGTGTCGCCGTATGCTTTAATGAGTGCCTCCAGTTCTCCTGTATCACATGCTGCATGAAATTTGAGCTTATGATGTCGAACAGGTTTGCTAGAATCGCACTTTCCCCATATCCGTCAAGATAGGTATCATACATCGCTTTTGCGGGGATATAGTGCCCTTTACCCGCATTAACATACAGAAAAGCAGGTTTCATGCGCACCTCCTTTTCTGAAAAATATTGTATTTAATTTCCTCTCTTGAATTCCTCTGTATCCCTGATGAGCATCTCTGCAAGGGATGCGGCATCGTATTCGATTGGAATTCTTGAGAAGTTCTTCTCCATCTCTTCGAGACTCTCGTGGGGGGGGGGTGTCATTGTCGCATACATGTCGATCACCTTCTCCTGATCTCCTATGTTCCTGTTGCAGTTCCAGCCCACATGGTATTTCTCGATGTAGTCGGCTGCGGGTTTCACAGAGTATACCAGCTCCGTCACGAGGAACGGGCGCTTAAGATAGAAAGCCTCTAAAATCGTATTGATGCCGAGTCTGCCTGCGACGATGTCCGATGCGTAGAGGTATTCGTTCACGTTCTTCACAAACCCGGTTGTAATAATCCTGATGTTCCTATTGGCCTTCTCTCTTACTCTCTCAACCTCTTTCTTCAGCTTATTGTCAATTCCTCCGACAATCAGGATCTGGATGTCGTACTCCTTTACTGCGAGAGCCTCAAGAAGGGAAAGGGAGCCAAGGCCTTCGCCACCCATGTTGAGCTGGAGTGTGAAGATGTTCTCTAGTCCTAGCTTAGCCCTTGCCTCTTCTTTTGTCATCTCGGGGCTTTCCTTGACATTCTGCTGCAAAGGAAACGGAGAGATTCTTACCTTCTGAGGATCTTCTCCTTTGCTGATTATGTAATTCCGTCCTTCCTCAGTTGGGATGAAGAACCTTCTTAAATCATTTGATATTGCCGCAGAAGGGGAGAAGAAGACATCTGTTGCATAGTAATAGACGGGTATGTTAAGCCCGAGGTGTTTGACCATTGCTGAGAATATGGTCGAGCCGTATGGGTGAGTTGCGAAGATCGCATCTGCGGGAAATTTCTCAAGATATCTTTTAAATGTCTTTGATTTGAATCTCACGCAGAATTTAACCAAGGCAGACATTGCATTGGACTGGTCCGCTCCACCTACGATGCTCTCCTCAATCGAGGAATGGCGAAGCATCTCGCGCCATATCATGCGGTTTAGCCTTCCAAGCCATTTCATGTTAAGTATGTCGAACACCTGTTCGAGCCTCGTCTCATGTCCCGCTTTATCTAATTCTATCTTAACTGTTCTTGCCGGTACCAGATGGCCGTTACCGCTTAAAACATATGTGCAAAGTATTTTCATCGTTTTCATTTTATTGTTCTTGAAATGAGTATGTCAAATAAAGAAATTAACCATGCCGGCATTTATAGATGGAAAAGTGATTACTCCCACATAGTTAACATTGGCCATTTTGCCATCTTCTTGCATGTAAATTGCTGTTTGTATTATAGTTGCGGTGGAGATAAAAGATGAGACATGCAATTAGATGCGGCTGCCTGATAGAAGAAAAGGATGCTCTACTTCCCGTTACCGATAGAAGCGTCCAGTACGCATACTCCGTTTATGAGGCTCTCAAGCTGAAAAACGGGGAGTTCGTGCACTTGAAAGAGCACCTTTTCCGACTAAGGGAGTCCGCAAAAGGTATTAAGATAGATCTTAAGTATTCTGATGAGGAGATCTATTCATGGCTTGATGCTCTTAAAAATGCAGATAATCTCTTCAATGAGACTTTCCGCATCCTTTTAATCGGGCATGAGAACCTGTTGTTCATCACGCACAGTGAGACTAGAAAATACCCTGACTCATATTATACCGAGGGGGTGGACTGTACGCTTTATGAGGGTGAGAGGTTCCTTCCTAATTATAAAACCAGCAATCTTCTGCTCTCTTATCTTGCTCTTGAGGATGCAGAGAGTAAGGGGGCCTTCGAGGCCCTATTTGTAAACAGGCATGGGTATATCACGGAGGGCACAAGGAGTAATTTCTATGCCCTCAAGGGGAACAAGCTCTATACCGCACCGGATAGCGATGTACTATTGGGTGTGACGAGAATAGGTGTCATGGAGGCTGCGAAGGAAATGGGCATCCAGGTAGTATATGAGCCCGTCTACGTTAAGGATGTGTATTCGTTCGACTCTCTTTTCATCAGCTCTACCAGCATGAAGGCGATGAGCGTAAGGAGCATAAACGGAAAGAGCGTCAGTCGCAGCATGAATACCATGGTTCTGCGTTTTTCCGATTATGTCGGACAATGGGAATAGACATGAAATATGGAAATCCATTAACTTTAATTGTTTGATTTGGATTTCATTATAGGATTGATATATGGATTTTAATGATTTAGGACTCTCGGCAAAGTCTTTGGCTGGAGTCGTTGAGCACGGTTTTGAAAGACCTACGGAAGTACAGGAGAAGGTCCTTCCCATCTCCCTTAGTGGAAAGGATGTGATGGTTCAGTCGAAGACGGGAAGCGGAAAGACGCTCGTCTTCCTTTTGACCATATTCGAGCGCTATTTGAAGGATAATAGCAGTAAGGCCCTCATCGTAGCTCCGACCAGGGAGCTTGCGGTACAGATAGAGGAGGATGCCATCTCATTCTCTAAAGGGATTGAAGGCTACCAGATTGGCTGCTTCTATGGTGGAGTGGGGTATTCAAAGCAGCTTGAGGAAGTAAAGGAGGGTGTAAACCTTGCAGTTGGAACACCCGGTCGTCTTCTGGATTTCCTTTTAAGCGGCAAGCTCGATTTCAAAGCATTCGACATAGTCGTCCTCGATGAGGCGGACAGGATGTTCGACATGGGCTTCTATCCTGATATCGAGAAGATGTTCTCAAGGATGAGAGCGAGGGAGGAGAGGCAGACCATGCTATTTTCCGCTACCCTTTCAATGAAGGTGAGAAACCTCGCTTGGACATTCATGAATGAGCCTGAGGAGATAGAGGTTCGTCCTGAGGAGGTTACCGTCAAGGAGATTACCCAGGAGCTTTTCCACATCACAAAGGATGAGAAGTTCCCTCTTCTTCTCTCGCTTCTTAAGAAGATAAATCCACAGAGCGCGATAATCTTCACAAATACGAAAGATGGTGCGGTAGAGGTCGCAATGCGTCTTAAACTCAACGGTTACAGGGCCTCTTATCTGATGGGGGACATGCAGCAGAGTAAGAGACTTAAGACGCTCGACGCTTTCAAGGATGGAAGAATCACAATCCTTGTGGCAACGGACGTTGCTGCCCGTGGTCTTCAGATAGACGACCTTGAGCTTGTCGTCAATTATGATATTCCTGAGGATTATGAGAACTACGTCCACCGAATCGGAAGGACAGCTCGTGCAGGAAAGAGCGGTAAGGCCGTGACGCTTGCCGATGAGACCTACATCTATGGACTTGAGCCTATCGAGGAGTTCATCCATATGAAAATACCAGTACTCTGGCCGGATGAATGCGGTCTTGAGGAGGTTGAGGACAAGAGCAGCGGCATAAAGATAAAGAAGGCGAAGGCTGAGAGCAGAAAGACCGATAGACCTAGTCGCGATAGATCTAAGAGGAGTCAGGGTACAAGGAAAAGCGCTCCAAAGAATAGGAAGAGCTCGCCCGATAGGACAAAGAAAGCACATAAGGCTTCAGGCAAAGAGCTTTTGAAAAAGGAAGTCGAGGGAAAGAACGTCAAGAGGATTAATCTCAATTCGATTCCTCAGACGGAGGAGAAGAAGGGATTCTTCTCGTTTATAAAGAGGATTTTTGGAAAGTGAAACTGCTGAGACTTTTTGCATCCTATTATAAGCCTTATAAGAGGCTTTTCGCACTTGATATGGGGGCAGCGGCAATCGCATCGCTGCTCTCTGTCGTTTTCCCATCTCTTACGCGCTATCTGCTTAACAGTGTTATTCCATCATCTGATTATAAGATGATGTTCATAATATTTGCACTGATGCTCCTTGTGTACCTTGTGCAGATGGGATGCACCTGGATACGTATCAAATGGGGTCATATTCTCGGCGTATGGATAGAGAACGACATGCGTCGTGATATCTTTTCCCACCTCCAAGTGCTCTCTTTCTCTTACTATGACAAGACCAAGACTGGTACTCTGATGAGCCGTATCACGAACGATTTGTTCAACATAGCGGAGGTCGCTCACCACTGCCCTGAGGATTTTCTCATCTCAATTCTCACCATCGCTGCAGCCTATGTGGCGATGTTCTCGTTCTCCGTTCCTCTTGCGCTTGTAACGCTTATTCCACTTCCAATCATGCTCATATACGGAGTCATCTATAATGGAAGGCTCAAGAGGAAGAACCGTGCCGTCAGGCGTACCGTCGCCGATATCGCAGTCGATGTCGAGAATTCCATACAGGGCATAAGAGAGGTAAAGGGTTATAGCCAGGAGAAGTTCCAGGAGAAGAAATTCGATAAATCCAATAACAGGCTCAAAGAGACCAGGGAGAAGTATTACGCCGTCATGGCGGCATACCAGAGTGGTATAAGCTTCATGAGGGAGATGTACTATTTCATCACCGTTGTAGGCGGTGTTCTCCTCATCAGCCGTGGCACGGTAAGCGTATCAGACCTTGTGTCGTTCATCCTCTTTGTGTCGGTAGTTCTTCCTCCGATTGACCGCCTGATAAACTTCACCGAGCAGTTCTCTCAGGGTGTTGCCTCTTTTGAACGTTTCGTGGAGGTCATGGAGACTGAGCCAGAGATCAAAGATGATGAGGATGCCGTGGAGCTGAAGGTTACGGATGCAGAGATAGCTTTCGACGATGTATCATTCTCTTATACGCATGATGGTGAAGAGAAGACTATAAAGAATCTATGCCTTACCATCCCCGGAGGCAGCCATGTGGCCTTAGTCGGCGAGTCCGGTGCGGGAAAGAGCACTATCGCAAATCTTCTGGCACGCTTTTATGAGCTTGATGGAGGTCGGATAACCATCGATGGAACGGATATAGCCCATGTGAGCCAGAAGAGCCTGCACGAGGCAATTGGATTTGTTCGCCAGGATGTGTTCCTCTTTGATGCTTCCATAAGGGAGAACCTCAGGTACGGAAAGAGCGATGCGAGTGATGAGGAGCTGTATGTAGCCCTTGAGAAGGCGAACCTTCTTGATTTCGTCAAGAGCCTTCCAAACGGGCTCGATACCGAGGTCGGAGAGCGTGGCACGAGGCTATCTGGCGGGCAGAAACAGAGGCTGAGCATTGCAAGATGTTTTTTAAAGAACTCACCAATAATCGTATTTGATGAGGCTACGAGCAGTCTGGATACCGAGAGCGAGGCGCTTATCGAGGAGTCATTTTTGAAGCTTAGAAGTGGAAGGACGTCCATTGTCATAGCCCATCGCTTATCAACCGTGATAGATAGTGATATAATCTTCGTAATCGATGACGGAAAGCTCAGTGAGGTCGGCAACCATCAGAGCCTCATGGAGAAGGGTGGAATCTATTCACGCCTGTATAAGAAGGGGAGTAACGCATGAAAAAACTGAAAATAATCGTATCTCTGATCATCTGTATTCCTATTTTTGTTCCAACTGTCATCCTTGCGATGCTCTCAGAGGTGTTCTTCCTTTTAAGGCTCAAGAGAATAGGGCGTGCATGGCTGTATTTCTGGCTGTCGATAACAATATGGTGGATCTGGCTGTCTTTCGGAGCCAAGTTCATCGTCCAGGGAAGGGAGAACCTGCCTAAGAAAGGGAGCAAGGTCTGCTATGTTGCTAACCATCAGTCGATGATGGATATTCCTGCACTCTATGGAGCCGGGCTCTGGGGTGGAATAATTGCGAAGATCGAGCTTAAAAAAGTCTTCGGCTTGAACATTCTTATGAAGGAGCTTGGCTGTGTTTATATCGATAGAAAGGATATGAGGCAGTCGCTCAAGGCTATTTTAAAGGGAGTGGAGAACCTCAATAACGGACTTTCAATGGCGATTTACCCAGAGGGTACGAGAAGCAAGAGTGGACAGATCGCACCCTTCAAGGCTGGAGCGCTTAAGATGGCGACAAAGGCGAAGGCGATAATAGTTCCCGTGGCGATACAGAATACCCGAGCCCTCTTTGAGAATGCATATACGTTTAAGAGAATACCGGTTTACGTAAGCATCCAGAAGCCTATCGACACATCCACGCTGGATGAGGAAGGCCTGAAGGAACTTCCTGAGAGGGTGGAAACTGTCATCAGGAGTGCATACGATGCACTGCCTGAAGTCAGGAAGAGATAATGTTCTCAATCAGGAACCTCGCTTTGAACTATGAAGGGGAAGACAGTCTTTTTTCTTCCCTTTCTTTGGATATAGAGAGGGGAAAGCCTACTCTTATAATCTCCGAGCCCGGGGAAGGAAAGACGAGCCTTGCAAAGCTTCTTACAGGGGTTGCTGATAAATTCTATGCCGCCAGCTACAGCGGCACATTCAGTTATGATGGCCTTGATCTTTTCTCTCTATCAGTCCCTATTCGTAAGAGCTATGTAGCAAGAAGCATACAGAATACAGACGATGCGATTCTCTTTCCCACCGTCTCCGATGAGGTGGCCTTCCCTTTGGAACAGCGCTCTTTAGATCCATCTGAGCTGAAATCAACACTTTCTTCAATTTTAGGAAAGTACGGGCTCTCCCAATATTGTGATGCCGATACCTCCGAGCTCTCGGGTGGAGAGAAAAGGCGTCTTAACCTGGCAGTTCTTGAGGCTATAAATCCAAAGCTTTATATCTATGATGAGGCTTTTGATGAGCTATCATCTAAATGGAGGAAGCGCCTGCTCTCTTATGTTAGCGAGAAGGCGTATGTCATCGTCCTCGGCTCCCATTATTTAAAAGAGTATGATGGATTCTTCTCATCATCATATGAGCTGAAGGGAGGAAGACTGATTCCTTATGAGAAGCCTTCAATCTCGTTCTCGTTTCCAAAGGCTAAGCCAGATGCGCTTTCCCACTCCATTGAGCTTAGCAACATCACATTCAGACAGGAGCATAAGGCGATGGAGCGCGGTGGACTCTTCACTTTAAAGGCACCATCAATGGTCATTAGAAGCGGAGAAGTCTCTCTTTTGACAGGTGATAACGGATCTGGAAAGAGTACTCTCTCCCGTCTTATCTCAGGGCTGAGGGAGGAGGATGAAGGCACCATGCGCTATGATGGCAGAAGAATTGGAGCAAAGGAGCGCAGAAGAGTCGTTTCATATCTTTTTCAGAATCCGTTTTCAATGCTCTATCTTCCAACAGTGCGTGATGAACTGATGAGCGTTGCATCATCTTCAGAGGAGGCCATACGTGTTGCTTCCCTCTTTTCCCTTTCTTTGGACTCTTATACCCAGGAGCTCTCATACGGGAAGGCGAAACTGCTTGAGAGCGCCATATATTATATCCTTAACCGTCCATTTGCCATCTTCGATGAGATGGATAGCGCTATAAGCTATGCAGATACAATGCGCATACTCTCCCTCTACCTTGAAAAGGGTGCGGGGGTTCTGATGATAAGCCATGATGAGAGGATAATCTCATCGTTTCGCGGTGTGCACTACCAGATGAAGGATGGTCTTTTGTCATGAAAATGGGATCGTACATATACCGAAAGAGCTTTTACCATGCGTTTGATTCAAGGGCTAAGCTTCTGTTTTCTCTTTTATTTTCCATCGCTTTGATAGTATCAGCTTCTGTCTATCATGCTCTGGCAATGGCAGCCATCATGGTTCTCATCTCATTTTTATCACTTGGAATGAGGGAGACGCTCATGAATTTCAAGAGGATTCTCCTTCTTATCATTTTCATAATACTTTTCTCTCCGCTTTCAATGCGCACAGGAAGACCTTTAGTCACTCTACATTCCTTTACCTTGATTACATATGAAGGGGCATTTTACTCTCTTATGGTTCTTTTGAAGTTCATAGGTATCTCTTTTATATTCTCCCTGCTTCTTGAGACGGAGAGGATGGAGGACCTCATCCGTGCTTTAAGGTATTTTAAAGTACCATATGGAGTAAGTATCACAATCTCCATGACGCTCTCTTTGATACCCGCCCTGATCTACAGATATTCGGAGATAAGGGAAGCAATGGCGCTAAGGGGGATTAAAGGAAGAAAGAGAGCGATGATGGCACCTCTTTCTTCCCTGATTGTCTCTGCTGTAAAGATGATTCCTGACAGTGCGTCGATGCTGGAGGAGCGTGGTTTTACCTCTAAAGAGGTTCCATCCTATAAAAAGCTGGACATGAATGCCTTTATATTTACACAAATTGCTATAAGTGTCATAATCCCAGTAATCTTTATTATATGGAGATGATCAGTCATGCAGAATGCAAAGAGTCCTGCGATCAGGATGAGCATAGTAGCTGTTACAACGGCGCTTGTTGCCGTTTTCACAATTGCAATCAGAATACCTACGCCGCTTGGAGGCTATGTCAGTCTCTGTGATGTGGCGGTAACGTTCGTCAGTTATACATTTGGTCCGATAACTGGATTAATTGCGGGAGGCCTTGGCACGGCGATAGCCGACCTGGTAGGAGGTTTTGGACAATGGGCACCGGTCTCTTTTGTCGTACATGGACTGGAGGCACTGATTATTGCCTTGATTGTACGCATAAACCCTGATAGTCTTTTTTATAGGATAGTCTCTGCCCTCGTCGCAGTCGTTATCGTCGCAGGAGGATATTTCCTGCTTACAGGAGCGTTCCTGGTCGGTTTTGGCGCGGCTCTTCCAGAGGTTCCTGCGAATATCGTGCAATCTGCGGTAGGAGTACTTTTAGGGCTTCCTCTCTCTCTTTCTGTCAATAAGGCATACAGGAAGATTGATGAATTGAAATGGTGAGCGTGTTTTTTGGGAGATCATTATGTACGACACACTTGTTCAGATGTTTGATGAGAGGGTTGGTGCGAACCCATCATATGTTGCTCAACTTAGCAGGGATGGAGCATCTAAATTCCGTCCTGTCACATACATAGAGCTGCAGCAGAGGATTCGATCTCTTGCAGCGTCCCTCAAAAGAATAGGTGTGAAAAGAGGGGATATCATAGCAATCATCAGTGATAACAGGGCCGAATGGCTCGTCTCTGACATGGCTATTCTCGCCCTCGGTGCCATCGATACTCCAAGAGGCCGCGATGCCATGGATTATGAGATAGAGTACATCCTCAAGGAGACGGATGCAGAGCTTGCGTTCGTAGAAAACTATGAGATGGCGAAAAGAATTGCATCCATGTGCGGCAGCCTTCCCCTTCTTAAGCGTCTGGTGATAATCGATGAGAGGAAGATAGGATCCGTTGAAGAGCTTGAAGCATCAGGGCTTGAGGTGTTGTTTTATAACAAGCTGCTTGAAGAAGGTCTCTCCCTTATAAAAGATGAGGGAGTGCTGAGAGAGATAGAAGGGGAGATTGCAAAGGGAAAAGCAGATGATACAGCCACGATAATCTTCACATCCGGTACTACAGGGCGGCCGAAGGGTGTCATGATAAGCCATGAGGCAATCCTTTTTCAGCTGGATGGCATGATACAGTATTTCCCCGCAATCAAACCTCAGATGATATGGCTTGCAGTCCTTCCAGTCTGGCATGCGTTTGAGCGTATGATAAATTACCTCATACTCCGTTATGACAATACGATTGCATATTCAAAGCCAATTGGTAAGATCATGCTTGTTGACATGGCTACAGTAAAACCACATTTCATGTGTTCCGTCCCCCGTATCTGGGAGACTGTCAAGGCCGGGGTATATCAGAGTCTGAAGAACAAGAAGCCGATTGAGCGGAAGATGTTCAATTTCTTCCTCTCCGTTGGTAAGTGCTACTCAAGAGCTTCTGCTTTAGTACAGAAAAGGATGCCCGATTATGAGAAGAGGAACAGGGCTCTTGATTTCCTGAGAGGCATCATACCATATATCCTGCTTAAGCCTTTGAATGCGCTTGGAAGAAAAGTCGCATTCTCCCAGGTTCTCTCTAAGCTCGGTCCAAATTTCGTTTTGGGCATCTCCGGTGGTGGAACGATAAGCAAGGATGTTGAGTCGTTCTTTGATGCGATGGGGCTAACGATCATGGATGGTTATGGCCTTACCGAGACATCCCCCATGATAGCAGCACAGGATTTCACCCATCGTGTAAGGGGCTGTCTCGAGCTGCTCAAAGGTACTGAGATAAAGATCGTAGGCGAAAGTGGGGAGCTCCTTCCACCTGGAAAGAAGGGCGTGCTCTATTTTAAGGGTCCTCAGATCATGAAGGGTTATTATAAGAATCCTGAGCTGACAGCCTCCGTCATCGATAAGGACGGTTACATCAACACAGGAGACCTTGCTGTGATGACTGTAAGTGGACTCTTCTCAATACGTGGAAGAGAGAAGGATACGATCGTACTCTCTGGCGGAGAGAACATCGAGCCCGTTCCAATCGAGAAGGCGCTTTCAGAGAGTGAGTATATAGAGAGTGCGGTTGTCGTTGGCCAGGATAAGAAATATCTGGCGGCACTCATCGTAATAGATGTGAAGAATGTTGAGACGTATCTCAAGGATATGAATTTCACTTATATGAACAGAGATAGCCTTTCAGATTCCGAGGCTGTCAATGCCCTTATTTCAAGGGAGATACAGACGTATGTCTCATCTAAGAGGGGATTCAAACTCTTTGAGCAGGTTAACCGTTTTTGCATCCTTACCAAGAGTTTCGAGGTTGGTAAAGAGCTTTCTTTGAAGCAGGAGATTAAGAGAAAAGACGTCCTTGAGATGTACAAAAAGGAGATAGACGCTCTCTTTGCTTGAAAAATCTCATCGCAGAATATTATAATTGTCATATTGCGATAATAAGGAGTCCTGATGCATAGCGTTAGCAGAGAAGAGCATTATAAGATGATGACGGAGACACCGGTAAGGCGTCTCGTCGTTCGTCTGGCCATTCCTACGATAATATCGATGCTTGTCTCAAGCATCTATAACATGGCTGATACTTTCTTCGTCTCCCAACTTGGAACGAGTGCCGCAGGTGCTGTAGGTATCGTCTTCTCGGTAATGGCCATCATCCAGGCCATAGGGTTTACGATCGGTATGGGAGCAGGCAACATCGCTTCCCGCAAGCTCGGTGCAAAGGATGATGAGGAGGCTAACAGATACGCTTCTTCCGGGTTCTTCCTAGGCCTTGTTCTCTCTCTTCTCCTTCTTATATTCGGAACTATATTCATCGATGATTTAATGCGCCTGCTTGGTGCTACGGAGACCATATTGCCTTATGCGAGGGATTATGCCCGTTATATTCTCCTCGGCTCTCCAGTGATGTGCCTCTCGTTCATAATGAACAATTATTTCCGTGCCGAGGGAAAGGCCGTCTACGGCATGGTCGGCATAACCATAGGCGGAGTGCTTAATATCATACTTGACCCGATATTCATATTCGCACTCTCTCTTGGAACGGCGGGAGCTGCGATTGCCACGGCCCTTTCACAGTTTATATCGTTCATTATCCTTTTAGCGATGTTCCTCAGTGGAAAGAGTAATCTGAAGCTCTCAGTAAAGTATGTCTCATTCCGCCCTGTGTATTACCGTAACATGATTTTCACCGGCCTTCCGACCCTGGCAAGACAGGGGCTTGCAAGCATTGCTACAATCGCCCTTAACGTCATGGCCGCCTCTTATGGGGATGCAGCGGTTGCTGCGATGAGCATTGCAAACAGGATCACGTTCTTCCTGTTTTCATTCATGCTCGGTCTTGGACAGGGCTTCCAGCCTGTGGCTGCGTTTAATTATGGTGCGAAGTTATACACAAGAGTCCACGATGCCACTAAGTTCACAAGCGCTATAAGCACCTTCCTCATGGTAATGATTGCGATAATCTGTTTTGTCTTCGCACGACCTCTGATAATGCTGTTCCGCCGTGATGACCTGGAGGTTATAAGCATAGGTGTTGTAACACTGAGGGCACAATGCGTGGCACTTACCCTTACCGGAATAACGACGGTTACGAACATGGCCCTTCAATCAACGGGGCAGGCGGGGCGTGCGACGTTGCTTGCCATGTGCCGCCAGGGATTCTTCTTCATTCCAATCGTACTGACTCTACCTCATTTTATAGGACTTACCGGTGTTGAGATCGCTCAAAGCCTTGCAGATATCCTCACATTCCTTGTAAGCCTCTATTTCTTCATCACGTATCTTAAGGAACTGAAGGCCAAGAGAAACGCACAGGTGGCAGAAGATCTAAACAGAAGATGATAAAAGTGCTGTAATGGAAATTGAGGCACTTGGTCTTGCTCCGCTAATTTTCTGTTGACAAATCTCATCACCTGTATTTTAGAATTTCAATATATGCATGTCTGAATAAGACAAAATCTGTAATGTTTAAGGCATGCATGTGGCTTTATTATATTAGAGACTTATATGGGAGGAAGAATGAAAAAATTTCTACTTGCATTATTAATAACACTTTCTGTTTGCTCCCTTGTTTTCGCAGGCGGATCAAAAGAAGCTGAAACAGTGACTACGGAAGATGGTCTCGTACCAATCAACATGTGGTATGGTGCTGCTGTTACAGAAGCCGGCCCTATCCCAGAGGACTGGGTGGGGTATGACATCATCCGCGATGAGCTTGGAATCGAGCTTACAATTACAGCTCTTCCATCAAATGATAGCGACCAGGATGTCAGAATCCAGGCTGCAGGTGCTGCAAACGATCTTCCAGACGTTTTCTTCGTAAGCCGCCCTGTTCTTGAGAACCTTGTAAAGCAGGGTCTTGTTGCTGCTATCGATGAGATTTACGACATGATGCCTAACAGAACGGCTAAGTATCACGATGCCGCATCCATCAACCACACGATGTTCGATGGTGAGAACTTCGGTATGGCAGTTCCAAGCAGCACGACACCTATTGAAGGTCTTGCAATCAGGAAGGACTGGCTCGATAATCTCGGACTTGAAGTTCCAACCACTCTTGATGAGTTCTATGATGTAATGTACGCATTCACATATGACGATCCAGATGGAAACGGTAGGGACGATACATGGGGATTCGGAGCTTTCGTAGAGAGCAACACCACACTTAAGGGTTATCCAGGATCAAGGCTCTGGCCAATCATGGGTGCATTCGATGTAGCTGGTCTCTGGTCATTCAATGAGTCGGATCTCGGTCTTACAATCTACAAGGATGGATTCTATGATTTCGTAGAGTATTTCAGAATGATGATTGCGAATGGCGTTGTTGATCCTAACTGGCTCTCATACAGAAAGGATGACTTCCGCGCAGCTTGGAAGCAGGGTAGATTCGGATGTATGTACGAGCAGTGGGCAGCCCTCGGTGCTGAGAGTAACTATGCTCCATTCGATACTAACTTCCCAGATGGAGAGTGGATCATCATCGATCCTCCTATTGGACCAGATGGATACCAGTCAACAGGTGCTCTCGATAAGACATACAGAATCTACGCAGTAAGCCAGAAGGCATATGACCAGGGTAAGCTCCCAGCAATTGCAAAGCTCTTTGAATGGATGGGATCTGATGAGGGATACTACCTCCTCGGTTATGGTGTAGAAGGCGTTAACTATGTTCTCAATGAGAATGGTGATCCTTCAACAGAGGGACTTGGAGATATGTCTTACACAGGACAGAAGGGTCAGGTATATACACAGCTTAGAAACCTCGTTTATACCAACACCGCAGAGGAGACAAGGGTAAGATTCCCGGATTATGTCGCTGCTACTTCCGGCAAGACAATCTCTCCAACCGGATTCCTTGCTGCAATGGAGCAGACACCATGGACAGAGGCTGTAGGTTCTGGAATGATGCCTACACCAAATGCCGACGTATCCAGGTTCTATGAGCAGTCAATCGCTGAGTTCCTCAATGGTACGAAAGAGCTCACACCTGAGAACTGGCAGAAGTTCCTCTCCGATTTCGAGCGTGTCGGTGGAGCTGCTTGGAACGAGGAAGGAATCGAGTACGCAAGGGCAAACAACCTTGTCGTTGCCGACTGAACTTATTAAGTTTCATAACAGGCCAGCCTTGTGCTGGCCTTATGTTTTATAAAGCCATGAAATTAAAAATTAGAAACACATCTAACAGAAAGGCCGAAGAGGCCCTCGATTTTTTCGATAGTGAAGGCATTGCCATCCACAGCCTTCTGATTGCCTATAAGGATGAGGTCATAACAGAGAGTTATTACCAGCCCTTTAATCGTGATACGCTTCATAGGATGTACAGCGTTACAAAGAGCATTAACGCCCTTGGTATCGGAATCCTTCTGAAAAAAGGGCTACTATCCTTGGATGATAAACTCTCATCGATTTTTCCTGAGTATATAACGGAAAAAACTGATGATAGGGTAAAGAGGACGAGTATAAGAAATCTTCTGATGATGAAGAGTCCTTTCAGTAAGACATGCTACAAGAACGGAGTGAGGAACGGAAACAATGTAAGTACATATCCAGATGATTGGATTTTATCATTCTTCACTGAAAAAGCCGATCATGATGAAGATACGTTCTTCTCCTATGATACGGGAGCCGCTACGGTACTTGCTAAGATAATAGAGAAGATAAGCGGTAAGGATTACATGTCTTTCATGAATGAGAATCTTTTCTCTCCTCTAGGCTTCTCTGAGAATACGTATATTCTTCACGACAGAGCCGGTAATCCTCAGGGTGGCTCTGGGCTTATGATGAGACCTCTTGATCTTCTAAAGCTCATCTATCTTGTAAAAGAGGGCGGGCTTGGTATCATAGATAGCTCTTACCTAGCTGAGGCAGCAAGTCCTCTTTCCGATACCACAATCGCATCCTTAAGCAACATGAGGGAGCGACGCATGGGCTATGGCTACCAGATATGGTGCGTAGGAGGTGGAGCATATGCATTCGTAGGGCTTGGCGGTCAGTTCGCACTTGCAGTTCCTGAAAAGGATCTGGTGTTCGTTACTACCGCAGATACCCAGGTATATGACTCTTATTCATCTATAATCCTTAAAAAGCTGTTGGAGCTATCAGAGTCAATTGATCCTTCGGATGAATGCGAGAAGAAAGAGAGGCACGTGCTTTCCCTGTTTAATAAAGGAAAATGCGCACTTTCTTCGATGCATTTTGTAATGGATGAGAACAGTATCAAAGTGGAAGATGTTTCCATCTCTTTTGATGAAATGGGTGGCATTCTTTCATTGAAGAAGGATGGCAGAGAGGAAAGCTATCCATTCCTTTTTGGTAAGAACAAGCTTATAGAGCTTATGGAGAAATCATCATCTCCTGCACTTTCCAGTGCATCCTTCAACGAGGATGGAACGATATCCATATGGGTGCAGTTCATCGGGGAATGCCAGGGCGGACTTACCTTTGAGATTGGCATCAAAGGAGAGCGGATTTCCATGAGGATGCGTCTCTTCGGAGAGCTGATGTTCGATGGATATAGCGGAGTTCTTACAGGAAATCTCGGCTAAAGAGAAAAAGGGGCTGTTTTGCAAAAGTCTAGGCTTTTGATACAGCCTCTATTTGTGTCTCTCTGTAAATTCAAGAATCTCTATTCAATTTGTTATAAAACCTGGATTTTTGATTGTTAGCAATTGATCCCAATCGTTTTGTTGATGACTTTCCAAAGGTGTTTGTACATATCCACAAAAGCTGAGTTCACTATTTTTCTCCTTCTCCTCCTTGTATAGGGGAAAGGAATAGAGCATAAAACTCTGTTTCGTGTTAAGCTTTTTCATGATAGATATGTCCTCAAACATCATTCTGCCATGGCACTCAGAGGGGTCGATTCCCAATGGGCACTTTTATTGTAAGGATTTATTTACCTTCCTATTGTTTCTGCGCAATACAACAGCACCTAATTTTACTAACTTTTTTTCAAGTAGGAGATACGATAATCTACAAGAATTTGTTTGTATGTATCACTTCTTACAAGAATAAGATTTTCAAAGTTTTCAGGTTTTGAATATTTTTCAAAATCATTATTTTGAATTTGTTCATAATAGGACAATTTTTGTTTTATTCCATCTTTTACATCTTTCAAAAGTTTTTCTTTTTTTGATTCATTAATTGATTTCGGCAAAATTGCAAGATTGCCTAATGCATTGCATAAAGTTTGGTTCATGTTTCCATTTGCTTTAAAATTAGATTGTGGGTATATATGATCAATATCAAAAGCTATATCCCCCTGCCAAGGGTGCTCTTGAGAAAGCATTTTTTCATAATATAATAAAACTTCCATGTTTTCCTGTTTTACTTCTTGATTATCAATTTTACCCGCAATAGCCCCTTCAATCATTCTTTCCCATGCTTGATTCTCTTCTGATGTTATAGGTGCTCGTCTTGAGGCAATATAAAGATCCGAAACATTTCTAGCAAACAATGAATCACTAGAACCTTTCCATTTTCCTGTTACTTTTTCAAACACTAACCGATCAAAATGGTTTTTTGTATTTGATATAAACTCCTTTAATCGAGTGTTTCCTTCTATCATGTCATCTTGAAACTTTGAATAAAAGTCATATGCAACAGATAATAACTCGAAAGTAGGGGCATCTCCTAATAGTTGATGTATATTCTTATTCCATAACTTTAGCGTTTGAAATTCTGGAATTTTAGCAAAAATAGTTCCAATCATTTGTCTCATTTGGTCTATAAATGATTCAAGATTGTCTTCCCATTGCAAAATTCCAGGTTCTTCTAATTTGTCAAGTGATATTTTGGAGATTCCCTTTACTTTGCAAGCACTTAAAAGTTTGAATCCTGTAGTGATTTCGTTTACATCAAATTTTATATCATTATCCTCTGTATTACTGGAAGAATAGAACAAATGATTCTTTGAGTCTATTTGAGAAACTAATGTCGCTGGAATATCCCATCTTACTCCTTGTTCATCAAAATCAATATTCAGTTTTTTATATAAGATTCTAATTTTTTGTTTATCATTGGAGTTTAAACTTACATTAATATTCCAATATGGTTTTGCTGATAATAGTTCAGAAGCACTCAATTGTGTTCCTTCTTTGTTAATTCTACTAAAAATATTTTGAGCATCTAATGTTGAGGCGTTTGATAAATAAATCATTCCAATACGAGCATTGCTTAATACATTGTCAAGTTCATTAATAGCAGAATAGGAATCTAGAATTTTATCCTTTACCTCATTTAAGACTTTTTGTTCAAAAGCTTTTTTATTCTTTTTTTCTTCTTGAGATCCTTCTTCACCTTTAAAATCCCATTTTTTTTCAATATATAAAATAAAATTTGCTATAGATAATTGATGCGTTTCCCTATCATATACTTCTTCATATGAATCACGTATGAATTTGCATAATTCAAATTGATTTATGTCATATTGCGAAGGATTATTAATGTTTTGTTGTAAATAAGAGATGTTTTTAGGCCTAAAATAATCCTTAAAATTAAAAGCTTTAAACCATGCATTATCAGATGTATTCCCAGGGTGTACCATCAGGATATAATCCAATAGCTTACTAAGATTTTTGAAAATTTCATTCCCATCATCAAAATCTAAAGAAGTGGTTTCTGTATTCTCAACCTCGTTTTCATTGTCTTCTGTGAGTTCTTCGTCCTCGATATCTGATCCTAAATATTTTTTTACTTCGCAGTAAAACTTTTCTTTCACATCTAAAACATCTGAAGAGAATTTAAATTTACAAAATTTTCTAGCCCATTCATATACGGTAGCGGGTTCTTCTGCAAGTTTTTTTAGGCAGGTTCTGCGTTGCCTTCCATCAAGGAGCCAATAGGTTCCATCTTTAGCATTTACAATGCTGACGCCGATAGGATACCCTTGAAATAAGCTTACACAAAGTTTAAAGTACTGATCCTTTTTCCAGGTGTCTTTTCTTTGATATCTAGGAAGTTTATAGTTTTTATCGTTTATGAATTTATCTAGCGCCAGGGGTTCTATTTTATATGTTTCCATTTTTTGCTCCTTTTTGTTTGATTATCAATTTCTATAGTAGTTCATATATACATATTCTATAAGCAAATTAACAGCATTTCCATATCTAATAACTTATATCCCTGTGCTTTTAGCGATTTACTGTATCTCTGCTTGTCACATTTTGTGAGATCTAAATCTTTTAAAGTGATACTGGAAATTTCTTCATCCTCAGTGCTGTCATAATGAATTAATATACTTAAAAAAAGAAGAAATAAATGCTTCCTTTTTTACTTCATTCTCATATATTTCATTATGTTCATGTTTTAATTTCTCATTTATAAAAGATAGTATATCTTTTGTTTTTACTTCTTCATAAACCCTCTGCATTTCAGCATCTGTAAGAGTAATTCTAACTTGCCTATTTTTAATCAATCTTATTATTGTCATGATTATAAAATAGCCTGATTTCGATCAATCTTTTCTCTTTTAATAGTTAGCCTTGAGCTGTGATTTTGATTATGATATCATAAGCCAAGCTAAAAAGAGATGGTGATTGATTTTCTGTCACCTTGGGAAGGAGTAGGATGAAAGAAGCCCTTATAGAGGGATGCATAAATTATCTTAAGTTCGGGTATGATTTCGACGGAATCGATTTTCCCGAGATGGATGAAGAGGTTCTGAGAAAGATTCTAGAGGGGGATGAGAGTGCGGATGATGTAGTCTCCTCCTTTATTTCGGCGCATGGTCTTGATGTTAAATACGATGCCTCATTCGATGAGATTGGAAGATATCCAGGCTCAAGATGCCTAGTGAACTATTTCAATATAAAAGATCGTGCGGAACTTAAGAAGATAGAGATATTCCTTTCCTCAGTAAGGATATCGGATCTTTTCCTTAATCCGCTTGATATGGGATTCACTTTTGATTACCTTAAAGCACTTCATAACAGGATTTTCGGTGATATCTATCCCTCTGCGGGAATGATCAGGAATAAGGATGAGAGTAAAAGGAGCGAATACTGTAAAAGCATATATCTGGATAAGATGTCCTCTGATATCTTCGATAAGCTTAGAAACATGAAGTTCTTAAAAGGACTTGATGATATCGATGAATTCATAAACGAGCTCGCATACTTCATGGGGGAGATGGAAGCACTTCATCCATTCATGGACGGTAATGGACGCACTACGCGTTATTTCTTCACCGATCTTGCACGTAAGGCCGGTTATGATATCATATGGTCCGCAACAGATCCTGACAGATACCTGGAGGGAAACATAGCAGCCATAGACGGGGACTATCAACCGCTTATAGACGTACTGGAAGAAGCGGTAATCCCACTCGTCACAGAATAAAAAAGAACCCGTGAACTGACAGCCCGCGGGTTCTATCTTGAGGAGGCAGAGGGACTATCCCTCTCCTTTGGGGATTGCCTTTGCTCTTTCTTTAGCAAAGGAAAACAAGAACTTATTTCATCTATTTATAGCCTAAGGCCTATTTCTAAAGTTGTCAAATAAATATTTTCTTTTGCAGCTGAGGAAAAATATGAAACATTTTCCCTCGATTGCTGTTATACTAAGTAGCAGGAGTTATCCATGGCGATTTATATATTGATAGCAATACTAGTTATAGCAGTACACCTGATTGCGATAAAGAAGCAGAATAGGTACGTGAAATCAATAAGTAAGGTATTCATCATTCCTTACCTCTATCTTGCTTTCCTTGTCTTTACGGAGAGCTTTGGTCTCATTGTTCCCAACAGGGGTCTCTTAATGACGGCTCTGATCTTCTATACGTTAGGTGATCTTCTTTTAGAACTGGAGAAGAAAAACACGTTCATGCTCGGTGGCATATCATTCTCCATCGGTCATGTTCTTTATGCGATTTTCTTCATGATGAGAGGCTTCAGTCTCTCCATGGGAGTCCTATTCATAGGAATCTGGGCGTTTATCTACATCTTCCTCTTTGAGCAGGAGATAAAGGATGCAAAGCCTAATTCAACGCTCTATATCGTTTATGCATCCATCGTCATGATTTTAGGAATCGCTGTTGGTGCTGCAAATTTCGGAGGAAACTGGATTGCTAAGATGATTGCCGTAGCTGGAACTCTATCATTTGCATTCTCAGATGCTCTTGTAATCATAAGGCAGACGAAGGATACAGGAGAGGAAGAAAAGAGGGATGATGATCTATTGATAATGATTACCTATATCGGAGCTAACATCCTTCTCCTTTCTTCAATATCTCTTCTGGATGTCATGGCGCTTTAAAAGCCCAAGTAGAACATATATAGTGCTAAAAGGAGTATTAGCAGCCCGAGTACGATATTCGCAACTTGGGGCAGTACTCCTTTTTTTAATTCCTTCACAGCTCCAAGTGCTGTTCCTATTATGACGGAAAGCAGGCTGTATCCGATGCTGTATAGCAATAGCATCAGGATGGAATATAGCGTGTCTGAACCGACAGAGAGCGATAAGAGAAGCGCTATCAGTACCGGAGTGGAGCAGGGGGAAGAGAAGATTGCGGATAGTATTCCTGTGATGAACGCCCCGATGAATCCTCTCTTCTTGTTCTTTGCAACAAGGTTTGTCGCCGGGATTATGTTTATCACTCCAAAGCATTGAAGACTTAATAAGACCATTATCGCACCAAGAAGCAGGTAATACCAGGAGCCAGCCTGACTGAGCATTCCACCAATTGCTGTTATTATGATTCCCATTACAACGAATGTGATGCTTGAACCAATAGCGAAGGTAATGGAGTACTTAAGTGCGCTCTTTCTGTCCTTTGCTCCACCTGAGACGTATAGGATTATCAGAGGAAGGGATGAAAGAGAGCATGGAAGGATCGATGTCAGTGCCCCAGATATGAATGCAATTAAAAGAGAGAGCGCTGAAGGCTCTCCGATGAGGTGTGAGAAATTCTCTAATGCGGATTCTATCATAAGTCAACTCCCATATCGCGGAAAATCATGTACATCTGATCTTTTGTCAGTATTCCATAATGTCCTGTAAGTACGTGCTCTCCTGTCTCTCTAAGTGAGTAAAGGGAAAATCCGATCTGGCTTAAAACTTCCTCTGATGGATTATATGGTGTGCCATCAGGGTTGAAGAAATACTGTACTGGAACAGCCAAAGCAGGAAAACCTCCGCTCAAAGATGGATCTTTCCAGATATCCGCATAGCGTACAGTAACCTTTCCATAACTCTCGTTATAGAATGCCTCTAGATCACTCTTCATCGTTAGGCATGGCCCGCAGGAGGCTGAACCCATGTCTATCATGAGGGGCAGCCCAGGAGCGAGAAACTCATTCATGTCAAAGAAAGTATATTCCAAAGGTATTCTTTCACTTTCTATGATGTAGTCTTGTTCATCATCCTCTGGTGTTGAATTTTCTGCTGATATTGTAGTCTCTACCGGTGTTGTAGTTTCTACTGGTGTTGTAGTTTCTACTGGTGTTGTAGTTTCTACTGGTGTTGTAGTTTCTACTGGTGTTGTAGTTTCTACTGGTGT